>CAZENU010000017.1:0-1747 GCA_964513735.1 uncultured Dehalococcoidia bacterium | reverse complement strand
CGAGGCCGACATCATCTTCGAGGGGGCCGTTAGCGGTGACCGCTCGGGAGGCGACATCGAGGTCGGCGATCTCGATAACGACGGCGTCGACGACGTGATCATAGGTGCGCAGTGGGCCGAAGGCCTGTCTCAAGACTCGGGGCAGGTGGCAATTTTTTTTGGCCCTCGGGGCAACGACACCTTCAACCTGACCGACGCCGATGTCACATACAACGGCATAAATAGCAGGGACGCGACGGGCGGTGGCCTTGCCCTGGGCGACCTGGACGACGACGGCCGCGAAGACCTGATCATAGGCGCGGGTCTGGCGGACGGCTTCGAGAGGGAAGACTCGGGCGCGGTATACGTGATCTTCGCATCGTCTTTGCCGTTCTCCCTGCCCGAGCGCGGCGGCAGTCTGTCCACGATTCAGGTCGCCGGGCTCGCGGTGGCCGTCTTCCTGGTCGTCACGCCGGCCGTTTACTGGTGGCTCCGCCGCAGGCCGTTGGACGCCTGAGCGCTGGCCACGACATGTGGCCGGATGGCGTCCTTCTAGCCTGGATGGGTTAACATGGGTGATGGGCCGCCCGGCTATTTGACACCTCGAACGAGCGCTACATGAGCACCTTCGCGCATCCGATAACGCTGCACGCCGCCTCGAGAGACGAGACCGAGGTGGTGGACGCCCTGGTCGACACCGGCGCAACCTTCACGGCTATCCCGTCCCCCGTGTTGGAGAGGCTCTGCATCGTCCGGCATAGGCTGGTGAGACTGCGTCTGGCCGACGGGAGGCTGTAAGAGCGGGCGCTGGCCGCGTAATGGTCGAGTTGAATGGCGAAACGGATGAGATTCACGGCGTCTTTGCGGACCCGGATGGACCGGCGGCGATCGGAGCGGTGACGTTAGAGGTCTTTTTGCCTAGCGTTGATCCGGTACAGCAGCGGCTCGTTCCGATCGAAGGCTACTGGCTCTAGCGGGCTGCTGAAAAAAGAGAATGCAGAGGGGCGCAGCCTCTTTGCCGGGAGTCTGAGGGTGTCCCTCAGATATAATTTCTTCCTTCTTCCTGGCCAGGTAAGGGGGCAAAGTGGATGGTCTAGCAGGGTGTTTAGCACCCTGCTAGAGAAGGCACCATGGCCGAGTTCAAGATAGTCTCAGAGTTCGAGGCCACGGGCGATCAGCCCCAGGCCATCGACCGGCTGGCGCAGGCCGTCGAGAACGGCGTACGCCATCAGGCGCTCATGGGCGTCACCGGCAGCGGCAAAACCTTCACCATGGCCGGCGTCGTGGAGCGGGTCCAGCGCCCCACGCTGGTGATTGCCCACAACAAGACGCTGGCGGCCCAGCTCGCGACGGAGTTCAAGGAGTTCTTCCCCACCAACGCCGTCGAGTACTTCGTCAGCTACTACGACTACTACCAGCCTGAAGCCTACCTGCCTCGGACCGACACCTACATCGAGAAGGACTCCGACGTAAACGAACACCTAGACAAGCTGAGGCACTCGGCGACGCGGGCCTTGCTAACCCGCCGTGACGTGCTCATCGTGGCGTCAGTGTCGTGTATCTTCGGTCTCGGCTCGCCCGAGGAGTACCAGAGCTTCGTCGCCCGCGTGCGGTGCGGTGAGAGCCGGGGGCGCGACCGCCTCGTTCGCCAGCTCATCGACATGCAGTACGAGCGCAACGACTTCGACATGTCACGGGGTAAGTTTCGCATCCGCGGTGACACCCTGGAGATCGTCCCCGCCTACGAGGAGGAGATCGCCGTCAGGAT
>CAZENU010000016.1:0-45240 GCA_964513735.1 uncultured Dehalococcoidia bacterium | reverse complement strand
CCGCTCCCGCGACTGCGTTCCACAAGAGGCCGGGAAGCGCTTGGCTCTCCCGATCCTCGCTTCCATAATAAGCCAGCCATAGGTGTGCCGCAAGAGAACGGGCCAGGCGCCTTTCCGCCCGTGCTAGACTCCCGGCAACAGCGCGCTCGACGCCCCGCCGATGATCTCACCGCGTCAAGATAGCGAGCCCAACTGAGGTAGATATGGACACCATCTCCCTGACGTCCCCCGAGATCGACCGGTACGCGACCGAGCACACGACGCCACTGCCTTCATACATGACGGACCTGCTCGAGGTGACGCGGGAGAGGATGGGCAGCGCGGGCATGATCAGCGGTCCCGTGGTCGCGGGGCTGCTGCAGACCCTGGTCGGCGCGTCCGGCGCGCGGTGGGTGCTGGAGATCGGCACGTTCACCGGCTTCAGCGCCCTGATGATGGCCGAGGTACTGCCAGAAGACGGCACCCTGGTAACCTGCGACCAGAACCCGAAGTCCGCCGAGGTGGCCCGAGAGTTCTTCGCGAAAAGCCCCCACGGCCATAAGATCGAGTTGCGCCTGGGCCCAGCGCTGGATACCATCCGGTCGTTGACGGGGCCGTTTGACTTCGTGTTCATCGACGCCGACAAAGAGAACAACAGCGCCTACTACGAGCGGGCCTTGGAGCTTCTATCGCCCGCGGGCCTGATTGCCATTGACAACGTGCTCTGGGGCGGCCGCGTGCTCGATCCCGCCGATGACACCGATTGCGCCATCGCCGACTTCAACCGCCGAGTGCAGGGGGACCCGAGGGTCAAGAACGTGCTGCTGCCGGTCCGCGACGGCGTCATGGTCGTCCGCCGAAGCTAACCCATGCCGGCCGCCCCAGCCGGTCCTCCTAGCGCGTATCGCTTTCGATGCGGCCGTCTTTGTGGCGGATTGTCCGCCGGGTTCGGTCGGAGACTAGGGGGTCGTGGGTGACGATGAGGAAGGTCTGCCCCAGGTTCTCGTTGAGGCCGGCCATCAGCCGATGATGTTACCCGCGGTCTCGGTGTCGACCTCGCTGGTGGGCTCGTCGGCCAGCACCACCGCCGCCCCGTCGACCAGCAGGTTGATCTTCTCCGACATGGAGCCCATGACGGTCAGCGCCAGCGTGCCGACCATGATCCCCATCACGGTGAGGGCGGTGCGCAGCTTTCTTCGGAGCAGGTTCCAGTTTCGGCCATGGAGGACCAGCGGTGCTTCAGAGAGTCTTCGGCTAGTGTAGCACCCGGCGATTCGAGTTCGAGACGCTCGGCCTCGGACAGCGGGAGTATCGCCGAAGGTCTGGCGGCGGACCCGGTCGTTCGACCCCGAGGAGGCAAGCGACCTCGCGACGTTCAAGGGACCCAATCGGGACACCGATGAGGTCCCTCGCGTCTTCGTCGACGGCCAGGTAGTGGTCGCACAGGCTCGTCACACCGGAGTGCCCCCGGGGTCTGGCGCTGCGACGTGGTTCTTAGAGCCTCTAACAGAACTCACCGCAGAGCACGCCGAAAACGCAGAGGCAGGGAATTACGAACTTGGTTTCTCGGCGACCTGTGCGCTCTCTGCGGTCATGTTAGGCGGTCTTAGCGGGACCGCGGTCTGCTAGGCCATGCTCGACCGAATTCGGACCGGCTGCCCCGTCTCATCCGACTCGCGCAACGCCAGCGCGGCCTCCAGGGCCGCCCTGCCGTCGTCGCCCGTGCACGAGGGCTGGCGCTTCTCGGTGATGCTGTCTAGGAACTCCGAAAACTCCGTCGTCCAGGTCAAGTAGGTCCCGGCGGTGGCTACCCTCTCGAACCCCTCGATGGGCTCGTCGTTCTTGTACTCGTAGTCGACGCTCTCCCAATCGCCCTTGCCCAGTCTCAGCTCTCCGTTGATGTACTCGATGGACCCGATGGTGCCTACCATCCGCCATTCCTCGTACCCGCCGCCCTTCTCAGACTTGCCCTCCATCAGCATCGCCGAGGCCCCGCTCTTAAACGTGAGGCCCACGATGCAGTTGTCTTCGCCGTCCCCGCCGGAGGCGTAGCGGCCCATGCTGATGCTGTTGGCGGTCTCGTAGTCGCTGCTCGCCAGCCATCTGAACTGGTCCAGGTAGTGAGGCCCCTCGTAGGTCAGGACGCCGCCCCCCTGTTCCTTCCACCGGTGCCACCTGCTCGCGTCGGGCGTGCCGGCGCCGGTGCGTGTGTGCGAGACCCATATCAGATCGCCGATCTCCCCGCTGTCGATCAGCTCCTTCGTCTTGAGGTTGAACGGCGTGAAGCGGTGTGTCTGGGCGTACATCAGGTTGACGCCCGCCTTCTCGGCGGCCTCTATCATGTCGTCGCACTCGGGCAGGCTGACCGCGAACGGCACCTCGACCATGACATGCCGGCCGGCCTCGGCGGCCATGACGACCGGGTCACGGTGGGAGCCCGAAGTGACGACGTCGACGGCCTCGATTCCCGGTTCCTTGAGCATCTCCTCCAGGCTCGTGAACGCCTTTACTCCGTGTTTTTTGGCGACCCGCTCCGCGGCCGCCGGATCCACGTCGCACACCGCGATAAGGTTCGATGCGTCCATCGAGGCGTGAACCTCCGCGTGTCGCGTGCCGTTGCCGCCGCAGCCGACCACACCAACTCCGACCTTGACCATACGAGTCCTCCTTCTGGGACTTCCTTCGACTGAGTTTCGCGCGAGATTCTACCACGGCGATACTGCCGGGTCGATGAGCAGAAGCCGGCAATTCCAATGCAGCCGTTGACACATCTTAGGGCGGAGCCTACACTCGCTCGCGATGCGAACAGATTAGACCGCAGACAGGAGGGACCCGATGACGACCGCAGAGCACGAGCGTGCCGCGAGGCTGTACGAAACGATCGGCGTCACGCCCATCATCCACATGGTCGGCACGACCACCCGGTACGGCGGCACGATACTGCGTCCCGAGGCGCGACAGGTCATGGAGGACGTGTCAGGGGCTCTGGTCGACCTGCACCAGCTAAACGTCAAGGCCGGCGAGGCCATCGCCAAGATGCTTGGCGCCGAGGCGGCGGTGGTGACCAGCGGTGCCGCGGGAGCCCTGCTGCTGCAAGCCGCGGCCGTGATCGCGGGGACCGACCCGGCCAGAATCAATAGCCTGCCAGACACCGATGGCATGAGCAACGAGATCGTAATGCAGCGCGCCCATCGCATGAGCTACGACCAGTGCTACCGCGCCGCCGGCGGCACCATCGTGGACGTTGGCTTTGGTGGAAGCACCGAGGAATGGCAGATGGAGGCGGCCATTGGGGAGAAGACGGCCGCCGTGGCCCACATTGTGTCGCCTGGCAACGGAGGCCGGGGCCTGGGCTTGGAGGCGGTGTTGGACATCGCGCACCGGAACGGGGTGCCGGTAATCGTCGACGCAGCGTCGATGCTGCCGCCACGGGAAAACCTGTTCAAGTTCGTCGCCGCAGGCGCCGACCTGGTCTGCTACAGCGGCGGCAAGGGAATCCGTGGGCCGCAGGGCACCGGGATACTGCTGGGCAAGGCGGACCTGATCGAGGCAGCGCGACTCAACGCCGCGCCTCATGCGGCCATCGGGCGCCCGGGCAAGGTGTCCAAGGAAGAGATCATGGGGCTGCTTGCATCCCTGGAGGTCTTCCTGCAGGGAGACGAGGACAAGGAGATGGCCACCTACCGACGCCGCTGCGAGAGCCTGATCGACCACCTAGACGAGGTCCCTGGGGTCACCGCAGCGGTCGAACACGACGGTCTTGTCTCCATAATCCCCGAGGCCGTCGTCCGGTTCGACGCGTCGTGGACCGGGCGCTCCGCCGCCGAGATCGTCAAGGCCCTGTTGACCGGCGACCCGCCGATCTACGCCAAGAAGCTGGATCCGGGCGAGGGGATCGTGTTCAACCCGTTCAATCCGACCGATGAAGAGGTCCAGACCGTCGGCCGGCGACTCCGAGAAGAGCTCCTGGCCGACTGATCACAGCGCCTTGCTAGGTACTAGTCGTGCGTGGCCGTGGCGAGGCCCAAGTGCCGCTCTACGACGCCGCGGCGTTCGCCCAGCATGCCGAGCAGGTTGGAGGTGGTGGCTGTTGCCACCTCGTCCACGGTCAAGTCCTGGAGCTCGGCCAGCTTTGAGGCCACGTCCCGAGTGTGGCGCGGCTCCGTCCAGTTGCCGCGCTTTGCCTTGAAGGGCTGCGGCGCCGAGTCGGTTTCCAGCACGATGCTGTCCAGCGGCAGCGACGCGGCCACCTCCTGCAGTTCAGGCAGTCTCAGCAGCGGCCTCGCCAGCGAGATGTGGAAGCCCAGGTCGATGGCCCGCGAGGCCGTGTCGCGGTCCGCCTGGAAGTAGTGCATGGCGCCGCCCACCTCGTACGCCCGCTCCTCGCGGAGCACTCTGAGCGTCGCGTCGTGGGCCTCCCGGCTGTGGAACACGATGGGCAGCCGCAGCTCGCGGGCGAGCCGGATCTGCGCCCGGAACGCCTGGTACTGGTCCGAAGGGACGGGCATGCCCTCCATGAAGTCCAGCCCGATCTCACTCATCACGACCACCTTGTCGGTGGACGTGGCAAGGCTACGTAGTCGGGCGTAGACTTCGTCGGCGATCGGGCCAGTCAGATCCATCGGGTGGACGCCGACCCCGGCGAACAGGTCCGGAAACAGACCGGTCAGCTCGACCGCCCGTTGCGACGACTTCACCGTCGTCCCGGCTGTGATCACCAGCCCGACGCCGGCATCCCGGGCCCGCCCTATGACCTCGCCGACCTCGCGTTCGGTAAACGATTCGAGGTGAGTGTGGCAGTCAGTCAGCATGGCATGTGGGTCCCCCCACGGTATCGTTGCTCGACCGGCTCGTCCTTAGGAAGTTGGTGTCCGTTCGTCCTGAGCCGGTCTAAGGACATCCTAACGTCCTTCCTTTCAGAGCGAGACTAGCCGTCGCCCAGAATCTCTAACGCATCATCCAGAGCCGTCCACGACAGCAGCGCGCATTTGATGCGGACCGGAAACGCCAGCACGCCCTGCAAAGACGTCAGGTCCCCGATTCGCTCGGCATCGGCGTCCGACACGGCCGTCCCCTGCATCATACCGCGGAACAGCGCGGCGATGGACTCGGCCTCCGCTACCGACCTGTCCGCGATGGTCTCGGACAGCATCGACGCGGCCGCCTGGTTGATGGAGCAGCCGAGCCCCTGGACGCCGACGCCGGTGATCCGGTCGCCGCCCATCTTGATCTGGAGGTCTACCTCGTCGCCGCAGAACGGGTTGACCGCCCGTCCAGTCGCGTCGGGGGAGTCTAGTCGGGCGGAGTTACGAGGATGGCGGCAGTGGTCGAGAATGGAGTCGTCGTAGAGATCGTCGAGCTCATCCAGTGCCATGCCCAAAGTATCGCAATGCCCCCTTCAGGGCGTCAACCAGTACGCCCACCTCGGCCTCGGTGTTGTAGAGGTAGAAGCTTGCCCTGGCCGTGGCCGCGACCTCCAACTCCTGCATCAGCGGCATGGTGCAGTGGTGGCCGGTCCTGATGGCGATGCCTTCGAGATCAAGGAAGGTGCCCAGGTCGTGCGCGTGCACCTCCGAGGAGTGGAACGACATGATGCCACACTTCTTGGTGGCGTCTTTCGGGCCGAACAGGTCAAGCTCCTCCAGCTCCTGGAAGGCGTCCAGAGTGTACTGTATGATCTGCTCCTCGTGCTCTCTGACCTGGTCCATTCCCGTCTCTTGCAGGTAGTCGACGGCCGCCCCGAGCCCGATGGCGCCGGCGATGTTGGGAGTGCCCGCCTCGAATTTCATCGGCAGATCGTTCCAGGTCGCCTCTTCGTTGGTGACCGTTAACACCATCTCGCCGCCGGTCAGGAACGGCTCCATGTTCTCCAGAATGGCCGACTTTACGTACAGCACACCGATGCCGGTCGGCCCCAACATCTTGTGGCCGGAGAACGCAAGAAAGTCGCAGTCGATGTCGTTCACGTCGACCGGCATGTGGGGCACACTCTGGGCGCCGTCCACCATAAAGGCCGCGCCTACGTTCCTGGCCAGATCGCGGAGGTCGTGGACCGGGTTGATGGTCCCCAGCGAGTTGGACGCGTGTACGACAGACACGAGCTTGGTGCGTCCGTTGATGATGGAGCCCGCCCGTTCCATGTCCAGGGTATGGTCCGAGGCGAGTGGCAGGAAGCGCAGAGTGGCACCCTTCTGGGCCGCGATCATCTGCCACGGCACCAGGTTGCTGTGGTGCTCCATCTGGGTGATCACGATCTCGTCGCCCGGGCCTATGTTCTGGCGGGCCCATGTGTTGGCGACGAGGTTGATCGACTCGGTGGTGTTGCGGGTCCAGATCACGCACTCGGGGGAGTCTGCGCCGATGAACCGCGCCACCTTCACCCGAGCCTCCTCGTAGCGGTCGGTGGCCTCCATGCTCAGGGAGTGGACCCCCCGATGGACATTGGAGTTGTAGCTCTCGTAGTAGTCCACCAACGCGTCGATGACGCTGCCGGGCTTCTGCGAGGTTGCGGCATTGTCCAGGTATACGAGCGGCTTGCCGTGTACCTGGCGGTCCAGGATCGGGAAGTCCCGGCGTACTCGCATGACGTCTAGCATGGTCTGTCCCCATCCACCCGACGTGTCCCCGACTCGAGTAAAGAGTGCTGCATTATCACAGAGTGCGTCATTCAGACATCAACCTCCACCTCGCTGCCCACGACCCTGACCGGGAACACGTCCAACGGCAGAAACGCCGGCAGTGCGGTGACCTTGCCGTTTCTGATGTCGAAGCGGGCCCTGTGCTTCGGGACATTCGATCTCGCAGCCGATGACCTCGCCCTGGTCCAGAGATCCTTCGTCGTGGCTGCACACGTTGTCGATGGCGTACAACTCGCCGTTCACGTTGCAGGCCGCGATCTCGCGGTCGCCCACGTCAAAGACCCTGGCAGCCCCCGGCCTGATTTCGGAAACGGCAGCTACCCTGCGGAAGGTCAAGTCATCTACTCCTGGCAACAACAGGCTGGACCACTTGCGCCGTCGTGTGCTCGGCCAGATCGGCGATGCTCGTGGCGTCGAGGACGCTCTGGACCGCCCGCTCGACCTCCCTCCAGACAGAACGTTGGCCGCATGCGGGGGACTGATCGCACCTTCCCGAGTCGTCTAGGCATCCGACGAGCGGCTGGGAGCCTCCCAGATACCGCATGACGGTGCCCATGGTGATCTCGGCGGGGTCCATCGCCAGAGAGTGCCCTCCCTGCGGCCCGCGCTGGCTCCTGGTTATGCCGCGCTTCTGGAGGCTGTGCAGCACCTGCGCCAGATACGGCTCCGGGATCCCCTGCCGATTGGCGATGTCCGATGCCGTGACCGACCCACCGCCACCGTGGGCCGCAAGGTCCACCAGCGCACGGACTCCATAGTCGACCTGCATTGGGATGTGCATGAGCCGTCCCTCGACCGCCCTTGGGGCCGGTCCTACTCGGTCTTCACGGTCTCCTCGCTTCCCTCCAGCGCAGAGTGCAGAGCGTGCCACGCCAGGGTCGCGCACTTGATTCGAGTCGGGAACTGGGAGACGCCGGATAGCACCTCCAGATCGCCGAGGATCTCCGAATCGCGGTCGTCGGGGTCATCGGTCAGCATGTGCCGAAAGGCCTCGAATATCCCATCGGCCTCCGACGTGCTCTTGCCCATGATGCTCTCGGTTAGCATTGAGGCAGACGCCTTGGATATCGCGCAGCCCGATCCCTGGAAGCCCACGTCCGTGACGGTGGCGCCCTCGATCCGCAGGTAGAGCGTGACTGTGTCGCCGCAGAACGGGTTGAAGCCCTCGGCGCGGCGATTGGCCCCTTTCGGCTCCCGGAAGTTCCGGGGCTGCCGGTTGTGCTCCATCATGATTTCCTGGTACAGCTCTTCAATCTCGGACATTCTGTTTCCTTACCGCTTGGTCCTGTCTGCTACCGGCCGATGTCACTGTCGGGGAGGCTGCTCTAGGCCGATCTCGTTACCTTCAGGATCGTTGAAACTGGCGACCCTTCCGTACAGCTATTCTCGGATCTCGCCGACGGCCACGCCGCGGGCGCGAAGCGGATGTGTCGATTGCTATCGCAGACTTCCTCAAGCCGGGTCGCGTTCTGGCGTAAAACCCTGGGGTGACGCCGCCGCGCTGCGGCCCTCGGCCATAGTGCCCGAGAACAGCCGGTCGAGGTGGTCTCTGAGCGGCTCGAGGCGGACCCGTTCGATGATCTCGCGGGCAAACCCGTAGACCAGCAGGGTGGTGGCGGTCTCCTCGTCGATGCCGCGGCTTCGCATGTAGAACAGAGCGTCGTCGGCCACAGCCCCGGCCGTCGCGCCGTGGAAGCACTGGACGTCGTCAGCGTAGATCTCCAGGCTAGGCTTCGTGTTGATCCTGGCGCCCCGCGACAAAAGGAGGTTCTTGTCGGATTGCTTTGCGTAGGTCTTCTGGGCATCTTTCCGGACCAGCACGCGGCCACTGAATACCGCCCTGGACTGGCCGTCGACCACTCCTTTGAAGTACTGGTCGCTGCTGGTGTGCGGTCTTGCGTGGTCGATGTCGATGTGGTTGTCGATGTGCTGGCGGCCGGACGTCATGTACAGGCCGTTGAGGAAGCAGGAGCCGCCCTCTTCGTCCAGTAGCACCTTGAGGTCGTTACGGGCTATCTTGGCGCCCTTGGCGAAGGACGTCGAGTTGAACGTCGCGTCACGGCCCACCAGCACTCTGGTAGTCCCGATGTGGAAAGCAGCGTCGTCTTCGGCCAGGTACCGGTAGTGCTCGATCTCCGCGCCCTCGGCGATAACCATCTCGACGACGGCATCGGTGAAGTTGCCGCTGGTCCCGACGTAGCTCTCGACCAGCCGCAACCGGCTGTGCCGCCCGGCGACGATGAGGGCCCGGGGGTAGGTCGCGATGGGCTCCACGCGTTCCGTGGTCACCCAGATGAGGTGCACAACCGCGTCGTTCGCCGCGTCTAGGGGCAAGTGCACGAGTGCTCCGTCGCCCAGGAACGCGGTGTTGACGGCGGTGAAGCCGTCTTCCGCGCTGGGCACCAACTTGCCGAGATGCTCCCGTATCAGGTCGCCGTCTGAGTGGAGAGCCGCGCTGAGACTTTTCAACCGCAGCCCGCCCGCGACGTCACGCGGGGTCGAAAGCGACTCCGAAAAGCGGCCGTCCACGAAGACGAGCCTGCCCCAGTCGTCGCTCCACGGCATCTGCTCCTTGAGGGCCGCCTTGGTGACCGCCTCCGCGTCGGCGTCGAACGGGTACGCGAAGGTCGCCCGTGCGATCGGCGCCACGTTCGTGTACTTCCATCTTTCGTTGCCACGCCGCTTCGTCGGAAAGCCCAGCCGCTTGAAAGCGGCCAGCCCGTCTTTGCGGACGTCGCGCAGCCACGTAGAGCCGTTCGCCGACGCTGTTTCTTTCAGAGTCTCGAAGTCGGCCACGTACTGCTCGTATCCCGCCATCGTATCTGTAACCCCTTACCCCGGCCCCTAGACCCCAGCCCCCAGCCCCTGCTCCTTCACCCAGTAGTAGCCCCTCTCCTCCAGCTCCAATGCCAGCTCCCGGCCGCCCGACGTCACGATGGCGCCGTCGATGAGCACGTGGACCACGTCCGGGACCACGTAGGTGAGGATGCGCTGGTAGTGGGTGACCAGGATCATCGCGTTGTCGGGACTGCGCCGGCGGTTGACTCCGTCGGCTACCGCCTTGAGTGCGTCTATGTCCAGGCCGGAGTCGGTCTCGTCCAAGACTGCCAGCCTCGGGTCGAGGATGGCAAGTTGCAGCATCTCGTTGCGCTTCTTCTCGCCGCCCGAGAAGCCCTCGTTGACCGAACGCTTGACCAGCTCCGGGTCGATGCCGACCTCGGCGACCTTTTCCTTGTAGAGCCGGTCGAACTCCCTTGCCGAGAGCGCGTCCTGAGCCAGGTGCTCGTGAATGGAGTCCAGCGCCGCCTTCAAGAACTGGCGGTTGCGGACGCCCGGCAATTCCACCGGGTACTGGAAGGCCAGGAAGACGCCCTCTCGGGCCCGCTCGTCCGGTTTCATGTCCAGAAGGTTGCGGCCGTCGTAGTGGATCGTGCCCTTGGTGACCTGGTACTCAGGCCTTCCCACGATCACGTTGGCCAGGGTGCTCTTGCCGCTGCCGTTGGGACCCATGATGGCGTGGACCTCGCCTACGTTGACGGTGAGGCTCACGCCCTTGAGGATCTCTTCGTTCTTGATCGAGACGTGCAGGTTTCGTATCTCTAGCATCGAGTTTCCTGGCCTCCTGGGCAATCCGTTGCCGAGCCGGCAGCGGCGGATAGTGGGCCGCCTACACCGAGTCCGCTATCACGACACTATTTGTTACTGGCGGACTGGTAGGGGCGGGTTTCAAACCCGCCCCTACGCTCTCACGTCCATCACCGACAAATCTCCATTATCCTACCGCGCCTTCGAGGCTCACCCTGAGGAGCTGCTGCGCCTCCATGGCGAACTCGAAGGGCAGCTCCTGGAAGATGCCGCGGCAGAAGCCGTTGATGATCATGTAGTGCGCCTCTTCCTCACTGATGCCGCGCTGCATGCAGTAGAAGAGCTGGTCGTCGCTCACCTTGGATGTCGACGCTTCGTGCTCCATCCGGGCCGTGGGGTTGCGCACCTCGATGTAGGGCACCGTGTGGGCCCCGCACTTGTCACCGACGAGCAGCGAGTCGCACTGCGTGAAGTTGGTCGCGTTATTGGCCGACGGCAGTATCTGGACGAGCCCGCGGTAGGTGTTGTTGGCCTCGCCGGCCGAGATGCCCTTGGCAACGATGGTGCTCTTGCTGTTCTTGCCGATGTGGGTCATCTTGGTCCCGGTATCGGCCTGCTGGTGGTTGTTGACCAGCGCCACCGAGTAGAACTCGCCCACAGAGTTGTCGCCTTGGAGTATCACGCTCGGGTACTTCCAGGTGATGGCGGAGCCGGTCTCCACCTGCGTCCACGAGATCTTGGAGTTCCGTCCCAGGGCCTTGCCGCGTTTGGTCACGAAGTTGTAGACGCCACCGTTGCCATCTTTGTCGCCCGGGTACCAGTTCTGCAGCGTCGAGTACTTGATCTCGGCGTCGTCAAGCGCCACCAGCTCGACCACCGCGGCGTGAAGCTGGTGGGTCTTGCGCATCGGCGCCGTGCAGCCCTCTAGGTAGCTGACGTACGAGCCCTTGTCAGCGATGATCAGCGTCCTCTCGAACTGGCCTGTCTCCTCGGCGTTGATGCGGAAGTAGGTCATCAGCTCCATGGGGCAGCGCACTCCCGGTGGGACGTAGACGAAGGAGCCGTCGCTGAACACCGCCGAGTTGAGCGTCGCGTAGAAGTTGTCGCTGTAGGGCACCACCGACCCGAGGTACTTCTCCACCAGCTCTGGGTGGTCTTTGACCGCCTCGCTCACCGAGCAGAAGATCACCCCAGCGTCCTTCAGCGTCTTCTTATACGTCGTTGCTACCGAGACGCTGTCGAAGATGGCGTCCACCGCGACGCCGGTCAGCTTCTTCTGCTCCTCAATGGGGATACCCAGCTTGTTGAAAGTCTCTACGAGCTCGGGGTCAACCTCGTCCAGGCTCTTGGGCCCGTCGCCCTTGGACACCGGAGCGGCGTAGTAACGAATATCCTGGTAGTCGACGGGATCGAACTCGACCTTCGCCCATCGCGGCTCTCCGTCGGCCTGCTTCAGCCAGTGCTCGTAAGCCTTGAGCCGCCACTTCAGCAGGAACTCGGGCTCGCCCTTCTTGTCCGAGATCATGCGGACGACGTCTTCACTCAGGCCCTTCGGCGCGATCTCCGAGTTGATCTCGGTGACAAAGCCGTATTTGTAGTCGCTTTTGAGATCGGTCGAGGTGCGCGAGATTACCTGCGGTGTGGACAAGTCGCTGCCCTCCTTTGGAGCCTTTGTTGAGTGAAATGGTCAAGAACAATTGTAGAGGGCCGCGTTCGCGAAAGTCAACAATTAAAACGCAATGTCGCACAGAAAGCCCTTGTAGCAGATTCCACGAGATGCGCGCGCAACGTCGGAAGCCGCCGGGCCGGTTGCTTCAGCCGCAGGCCTGACTGGGCCCGATGTCACGCGTCGCCTCTTAGGAGATCCACGATCAGCCCCTTGGCGCCTTCGACGTCGACCTCCAGGGCGACCTTGACGTTGCCGTCGCCGTAGGTCGCGGTAGTCTTGCCGAGACGCTCGGGGTCGTCGGTCTCGACGGCGACCGACGCCTGCCGGTAGCGGAGGAGGCTGGGCTGCAGCGCCGCGACGATCGCCAGCGGGTCGCACAGCTCGTAGCGCTCGCGGTCGGGCGAGCCCCCGAACCATGTGTACACCAGCCTCCGTCCTAGCTGCGCCGCCTGCGAGCCGCCGGTGATCCACGGCAGGTCTGCACGGGTCAGTGACGTCTCGACGCAGACGTCCAGCGGGACCAGCGTCACGGGCACGCCCGAATCGAAGACTACCTCGGCCGCCAGCGGGTCGTTGTAGGTGTTGAACTCGGCGTGCTGCGTAGCGTTGCCGGGGACCTCGACGGCGCCGCCCATGACGACGACCTCCCTGAGCCGGCCGGCGAGCCCGGGATCGGTCCGTAGTGTGCGGGCGATGTTGGTCAGCGGCCCAAGGGCGATCAGGGTGATCCGGGCTCGGCTCGAGGCCGCTCGCACTGCGATGAACTCGGACGCCCCGGCTGGATATGGCGTGGCCGTCGGCGAGGGAAGCCTAGCTCCCAGCCCGCCCGGGCCGTGGAAGTAGTAGCCGTAGTGGTAGCGGCCCCTCAGCGGACGGCTCGCGCCCTGAGACACCGGCAGCCCGCGTCCGCCGACCTCGCTCTGAACGGGCACCCCCAAGTGCGCCAGCACCATCAGCGTGTTCCGCGTCGTGTCCCGCACTGTCGCGTTGCCGCCGACCGTGGTGATGCACTCGACCTGAAGGTTGGGCGAACTGAGCGCCATCATGATGGCGAGGGCGTCGTCGGTACCAGGGTCGGTGTCCAGAATGACTTTCATTGCGGTCGGGTGTCCTCGGGTGCGTCGGGCAGACCGGCCTGTCGCGGGCTATAATAGCCGCCTGAGAAAGGAGATGAAATGCCGGTACTGAAGAAGTCGAATATCGAGATGAGCGAGATCGCCCCCGGTGTCGAGAGGTGGGAGATCGTCAGCGGGGAGCTGGGAGCCGAGTCGCTTACGGTCGCGGACCTGACCATCACGCCGGGCTCCAGAGCGCCCACTCACACCCACCCCACGGAAGAGGCGATGATCATCGTCGACGGAGAGCTGGAGGCTGTGATCGGTGACGACGTCGTGACGGTGAAGGAGGGTGAGACGGTTCTCGCCGCGGCGGGCGTCAAGCACGGGTTTGTCAACCGGTCTGGCTCTCCGGCCCGGGTCATGGGCGTGTTCCCAACCGGTAAGGTCGAGCGAACGTTCGTCGACTAGCTAAGCGCGTAGAAGCGGGCTGGTACTGTCCCGCCCCCCCCTCGTGAGTCCGATAGAGAGCGGCTGCTTCGGCAAGTAGCGACGCTAGACGCCGAGAGACTGCAGGAGGACTTCGCGCGGGCCGAGCTTGCCGTCGTCGAGCTCGACCATGAATATCCGCTGCCACCGGCCCAGAGCGAGAATACTGTCCACCACGGGGATAGTCTCGCTGCTGCCTAGGGTGAGGTGCTGGCAGTGGGAGTGGCCATTGGGGCACTCCTCCTCATGCATGTGGACCGTTCGGATGCTGAAGTCATTGTGGCCGTAACGGATGCCGCGAGGAGCGAGCCGCTCCAGCAGGCTGGCCATGTCGTTCAGGAGCAGCGGCTCGTTCTCCTGAATCGTTATCGCCGCGGTCGTGTGCCGAGAGAACACATTGACCGACCCGTGTTTCATCCCCGTCGCCTCGAGAAACGTCTTCACACGGTCGGTGATGTCCACGAACTCGGGCGCGGTTGTGGAGTTGACCAACAGTGTCGTGACGCTGGCCTTGAAGGGGGCTTCGACTACCTTCATAGAGGTCTTTCTCCTTCACAGGACAAGTCGTCCCTACGTGTACAGCTATCGAATGTTACATATAAATCGGCGAGTTTTCAACCGAAATATCACCGACGACCTGTCTGCTGAGATCGTTCCTCGACGGCGACAGGATGACACGAAACATGGTCACCCGTAAAGACGAACGCCGTTCACGGTGAGTTAGAAGCTTCTGTTCACCAGAAATCCCCCTATCTCCTCGGCATGCCTCCTGCCCTCGGGTGATATCTCGGCTCCGGCGAGGGCATCTAAGGCCTCGTCACGGCGCTCCTCGGCGAGGCTCTGGGCGTACTCCCTGGACCCCAGGTCATCCATGATCTCCAGCACCGCGGCCACGTCCGCGTCGGAGACGGTCTCGTGTTCGTAGACAGCCAGCAACCGCTCTCGTGCCGCCGCCCGAGACCTCGACATCGCGAACACCACAGGCAGGCTCTTCTTCTTTCTTCTGATATCCGAGCCAACCGGCTTGCCCGTGGACGCCTCGTCACCCCATATTCCCAGCACGTCGTCGCTGATCTGAAAGGCCGCTCCCAGCGACTTCCCGAACTGTGTGAACGCGAGTACGGTGTGTGGCTCGCAGGCGCCCAGCATCGCCCCCAGGGTGAGCGACGCGTGGATGAGCGCGCCGGTCTTCATTGAGACCATTTGGAGGTACTCATGCAGCCCGACGTCGACACGTTCCTCGAACGACACGTCGAGATACTGGCCCTGGACCAGCTCCAGGGACGCCGAGTTCAAGATGGACGCAGCCTCGAAGGCGGTGGCGACGGGTACGCCGGCGGCCGTTAGCTTCTGCAACGCCAGGTCGGCCACCACTCGGATGGTGTTGCCGGCGTCCAGCGCTTTGGCCTCGCCCCAAACGCTCCAGACCGTCGGGCGGTGGTGCCTGGTCTCGTCGCGGTCCTGGACGTCGTCGTGGATCAGCGAGAAGCTGTGGATGAGCTCCAGCGACACCGCGGCCGGGAGTGCCTGTTCAACGCTTCCACCGACCGCATCGCAGGCGAAAAGACACAGCGAAGGCCGCACGGCCTTACCTCTCTGTGCCGAGACCGGGTTCCCCTCAGCGTCCGCCCATCCCATCGCGTACCTCAGCACGTCATGGACGGGGCCGGCGCCATCGAGGGCTGTTCGTAGCGCCGCCTCGATGGCGCCACGATAGCTAACGAGTATCGCCGGCAGGGTTTCGTCGCTGGCCGCCACGGCCTCTTGGCCCTGGGCCGGGACCGATGTCGGAGTGTAGGCGGCGATGGCCACTCCGCCGCGGGTCCTCTGCAGTCGGTCCCACGTGACCAGAGGCACGCTGAGTCTCTTGGCCAGGGCGACGTACAACGCGTCTGAGCCACCTATACGCAAGTCGGCCGCCATTGATGCAGCCAGCGCGGCCAGCTCCTCATCCACCGGGACCAGTCGTGTATTCGGGAGGCGGATTACCAGAGATACCGCCCTCGACGCGAGGTCCGGCCGGCCGATCCGCTGTGCAAGAGCGGCCGCGATCTCGGCCGGCGCAATGGCGGGCATCGCCAGGGACTTTCCTGCTCCGGTCTGTTGCTCGAGCCAGCGCCGGCTGGACTCGTGGTGACTGTCGGAATCGATGAGCCGGCTCACCCAGACGCTGGTGTCGACCACGAACACCTAGAACACCCGCCTCTGGCCGGCAAGCTCGTCGGTCGCCTCCATGTCGGGTGGCGGTTGCGCCCCGATCTCTTTGGCCAGCTCGTCCATCGCCCTCCAGACCCTGCGGCCCTCGGCCCGCAGGGTCTGGGCGTCCTCGTACGGCACGATCCGGGCCACGGCGCGCCCCCTGTACGTGATGATGACCGCCTCGTTTCTCTCTCGAATGCGCTTGACGATGGCGCTGGTCCGCTCTTTGAGCTCCCGAATACCGATCTGTCCTGCCATGCTCTCTCCCGCCAGGTAGCCACTGATGTGCCCACATTATACAGGATGCCGACGGGCCTGCTCTAGTGATTGTGAAATTCTACACTTGTATAGGTTTTGGCCCTATGCTATAGTCTCAGCCATGAGCGTCGGGTGCTGGCCGCGTCATGCTTGACGAGTACTTCCGCCAGTATGGGCTCATTGCGATTTTCGCCGCTCTAGCGGTGTCCGTTCCAACCGGCATGCTCCTCACCTCCTGGGCTTTTTCCGTGATCAGGGTGCGTCCGAAAAAGCCCAACCCGATCAAACAGAGCATCTATGAATGCGGGTTTGAGACCCTGTCGGGAACGTGGAACCAGTTCAACTTCAGGTTCTACACGTTCGCCCTCATCTTCGTGATCTTCGACGTTGAGGTCGTCTTCTTGTTCCCGTGGGCGGCCAGTTTCGGGACCATGTCCTTGGAGTTCGGCATATTCACCATCGTCGAGATGGCCGTGTTCATCGCCATCTTGCTGGTGGGCTGGCTCTACGCCTGGCGAAAGGGGGCTCTGGAGTGGATCTAGGAGTGACCGGCCGGCCGATCGGAGAAGTCCAGATTCCCCTTCACGCGACCACTTTGGACCTGGACCGTGAGGAAGGCGCGGTCGTCAACGACCTCAAGGCCACTCACGTCGAGGCGCTCGCGGAGCCCCTGGTCGAGGTACCCGACGATCTCCAGCGCAACATCGCGATTAGCTCCATTGACGCCATGGTGAACTGGAGCCGGAAGGGTGCGCTTTGGCCGCTCTCTTTCGGCCTTGCCTGCTGCGCCTTCGAGATGATGGCCAGTGCCATGCCCCGGTTCGACCTGGCAAGGTTCGGCGGAGAGGTCTTCCGCGCTTCACCGAGGCAGGCGGACCTGATGATCGTCGCGGGCACCGTCACGTGGAAGATGGCGCCGGCCATTCAGCGCGTTTTCGAGCAGATGGCAGAGCCCAGGTGGGTCATTTCCATGGGTGTCTGCGCCACCAGCGGCGGGCCGTACTACGAGTCGTACAGCGTCGTACCCGGCGTCAATCACATAATCCCCGTCGACGTGTACGTCCCGGGGTGCCCCCCGCGGCCGGACGCGCTGCTGTACGGCATCATGCAGATACACGAGAAGATCAAGCGCTACTCCCTCAACGGCACCATCGCCGGCGAGTGATGACCACTCAGATCGGTGCCGCCCGGCTTGCGGCGCACGTCCACAGCGCCCTTTCAGAGGCGATTGTCGAGCACGATGAGCGAGATGTCTGGGTGCACCCTGAGTCGATGGATGAGGTCGCCCGTCTTCTCAAGGACGATCCGAAGCTCGACTTCGCGTTCCTCGTGTCGATCACGGCCGTCGACTATGTCGAGTACTTCGAGATCGTCTACCACCTCCTGTCGATGAGGCGCAACCAGAGGGCAGTGGTGAAGACGCGCTGCTATGACCGTGAAGAGCCGACGGTACCCTCGGTCGTGGATGTGTGGCAGGGTGCCGACTTGCAGGAACGTGAGATCTGGGACCTGATGGGCGTGCGGTTCGACGGCCATCCCAGCATGAAGAGGATTCTGCTCTGGGAGGACTTCCCAGGGCACCCGCTTCGGAAAGACTTCTTGAGATAGCCGCCATGGCCATCGATACCAAGCCGATAACCATCAACGTAGGCCCTCAGCACCCGTCAACCCACGGCGTGTTCCGGCTGAGGGTGACCTTCGACGGCGAGACGGTCGTCGACGTTGAGCCGGTCTTCGGATACCTCCACCGTGGCACGGAGAAGCTGGCCGAGGAGCGGAGCTACGTCCAGATCATCACGCTTACCGACCGCCTCGACTACACCTCCAGCATGACCAACAACCAGGCCTACGTCCGGGCTGTGGAGAAGCTGGCAGGCCTGGAAGTGCCCGAGCGCGGGATGTACCTTCGTGTCATCGGCGCCGAGCTGCAGAGGATCGCCAGCCACCTGGTCTCCACCGGCTTCTTCCTGCAGGAGCTTGGCACCTTCGTCACGCTGCTAATGTACTGCTTCCGCGACCGCGAGCGCATCCTGGACCTTTTCGAGATGCTCTGCGGCGCCAGGGTGACCGTATCGTATATGCGCCCGGGCGGCGTCTTCCAGGACGCCCCCGAGGACTTCTGGCCGGCCCTCGACGTCTTCCTGAACGAGATGCCCGGCTATATCGACGACCTGGAAGGGCTGATCAGCGACAACGAGATCGTGCTGGCCCGCACCCGCGATGTCGGTGTGCTATCGCCGGAGTTCGCCATCGACTGCTCGGTGACCGGACCGAATCTGAGGGGCAGCAGCGTTCATTGGGACCTGCGCAAAGCCGATCCCTACGAGGTCTATGACCGGGTCGCTTTTGAGGTTCCCATCGGCTCGCGTGGCGACTGCTTCGATCGCTACATGGTGCGAATTCAGGAGATGCGTCAGAGCCTGCGCATCCTCGAGCAGTGCCGGGACCAGATACCCGAAGGGCCGGTCCGTACCGACGTCCCGTACTTCATACGGCCTCCCGCCGGCGACGCCTACGCTGCCGTAGAGGCGTCCCGCGGGGAGCTGGGCTTCTATCTCGTTAGCGAGGGGGGGATCGCGCCTTACCGATGCAAGATACGCTCGCCGTCGTATATGAACCTGACCGTGCTTAGGGACGTTCTGGTCGGCTGGAAGATGGCCGATCTGGTCATCATCTTCGGCAGCATCGACGTCAACATGGGCGAAGTAGACAGGTAGATCAGGGATAATGCTGGACTTTTTGAGCGTTCTGGATTTCTTCAAAGACAACCTGCCCGACCCTCTCGACCGGTTGGCGTATCCAATCGCTGGGATGACGCTGGCGATGATCGTGATCAATGCGGTGGTGATGTCCACCGCTCTCTACACTTGGTTCGAGCGCCGGGCCCTCGGGCGGTTTCAGTCCAGGCAGGGTCCCAACAGGTGGGGCCCCTTCGGGCTTCTCCAGCCGATGGCCGACGTGGTGAAGCTGCTTGCCAAAGAAGACATAATCCCCGACACTGCGGACAAGCCTGCGTTTACCATGGCGCCGATACTGCTGCTTGTCCCGATGTTCCTCGTCTTCGCCGTCATCCCCTTCGGAGCGGACAGCTTCCTCGGCCGCCTGAACGTCGGCGTGCTCTTCATCCTCGGCGTGACCGGAGTCAGCACACTGGCCATCTTCATGGCGGGGTGGGCGTCTCGAAACAAGTACGCGATGTTCGGCGCAATACGCGCGGTGGCCATGCTGATCAGCTATGAAGTGCCTATGGCCCTGGCGGTGACCGGCGTGGTCGTCCTGGCAGGCTCCATGTCGCTGCTCGGCATCGTGGAGGCCCAGAGCGTGCCTTACTTCCTGGTCCAACCCCTCGGGTTCTTCGTCTTCATGACCGCGGCGGCGGCCGAGATGAGCCGTGCGCCCTTCGATATGATCGAGGCCGAGTCCGAGCTTGGCGGCGGCTACATTACCGAGTACGCGGGCATGAAGTTCGGTATCCTTCAGCTCGCCGAGTTCATGGCCCCGCTGGCGACCGCTGCCGTGGCCACCGTGCTGTTCCTCGGTGGCACCAGCGGTTTCGATCCTATCCCGGGGCAGTTGTGGTTCCTCGCAAAGGCGTTCGCCCTCGTGTTCTTGATGCTATGGGTCAGGGCGACATGGCCGCGGCTGAGAGTCGACCAGATCATGGGCTTCGCCTGGAAAGCGCTTCTGCCACTCGCCCTGCTCAACATGTTCGTGGTGGCCATTGAGCTCGTGGTGCTCCAGGACTCCGATACCGGCGCGATCACCCGCGGCGACCTGTGGGCCGTGGCGGCCATCAACTGGGTGATCGCCGTCGTCGCCATCGTGATCACGGTCAACGTTCTTGGACAGCGACGACTCCGACCGGAGACGCCGATCCCGTCGCCCCTGGCCAACATGGCCGCGGAGGCCGACTAGCATGTACGGGACCGGATTGGCCAAGGGCCTGGCCGTGACGCTCAAGAACCTGGTGTTGCCCAGTCGGTTCTTCACTCTCCATCAGTACCCTGACAGGCGTATCGGCCTGCTGGGCCTGGCGAAGATGTCTGGCACCAACGTGGTCAGCTATACTTTCAAGAACCCCAGGGAAGCCGTCAAGTCGTTGCTGGGTCTCACGGTTGTAGAAGACCGCGAACCGCGCCACCCACGGTTCCGGGGTCAGGAGTTCAGCTATTACGAGCAACGATGCACTGGCTGTGCTAGCTGCGCCAAGTATTGCCCGCTGGGCATCATCAAGATAGTCACCACCCGCAGCGGCGACGCAATGCAAGAAGGGGAGAAATACGGCCTCGAGGTCTTCGACATAGACATCGGCCGGTGCATGTTCTGCGGCCTGTGCGTCGAGGCGTGTCCTTACGCTGCCCTCCACATGGGCAGCGGCTTTGAAGAAGGCAACTACCAGCGCCAGGAGCTCGTGTTCGACATCGACAGACTCCGCCGAGCCCCCAAGCGGCCCAGCACGTGGTTCCGGCCGCAGCTTGAGGCGCGGGGATACGACCCCGAGATGGACGGAGAGCTCGGATGGCACGACGTCGGACGCCACGAGCGTGCCACGACCGAAGAGCAGGCCGAAAGGTGGGCTAGACGATGACCCTTGGCGGGGGCGTCGAGTCTCATTTCGCGACGGACGTCGCCTTCTGGGTCATCGCCGCTTCGACCATCATCGCCGCCATAGCGGTGGTGCAGCTCAGAGACCTCTTTCGCGCTGCAATGTTCCTGGTCGTTTGCTTCCTTGGCGTCGCCGCCATGTTCGTGTTGCTGCGCGCCGAGTTCCTCGCGGTCGTCCAGATCCTAATCTACGTCGGCGCCATATCCGTGCTGATCTTGTTCGCCATCCTGATGACCAAGGACGTCAAGCGCGGCAACCCGTACAACAGGCTCAGGCTGCCCGCGGGCATAGTCGCGGTGTTGTTCCTGCTTGCCACCTCATTCGTCGCAGTCAATACAAAATGGAACCTGATCGACGACGCCATCGGAGGCTCCGGCGCCGGCGAGCTGGTGAGGATCACCGGCGAGACCCTCGACGCACAGGAGGTCGCGGAGGTCAAAGCCGAGGTCGAGGAGACCTATGCAAACACCATATCCAAGGTGGCGGAGCTACTGCTGCGCGACTACTTCCTCGCCTTCGAGATCGCATCGGTGCTGCTGCTGGCCTCCGTCATAGGCTCGCTCGTTCTGGTGCGAGAGCGGTGAGCGCATGAGCCTGGAAAACTTCCTGATCGTCGGCGCAATCATCTTCGCCATCGGCCTTTACGGTGCCTTGTCCAAGCGCAACGCCATCACCGTGCTGATGAGCCTAGAGCTGATGTTCAACGCCGTCAACATCACGGTCGTCGCGATGTCCCGATACGTGGTCCCGGCCCGGCTGGTCAGCGACGACGGCGTGGTGCCGCTACTGCTCACCGGCCAGGTGTTCGCGGTCTTTATCATCACGGTTGCTGCGGCTGAGATCGCCCTAGGCGTCGCGATAGTCATCGCCATATATCGGAACAGGGAGACTGTCTTCGTCACCGATGCCACCCAAATGAGGTACTGACGGCCGGCTGTGCCGTCGCGCCAACAAGCCAACAAGAGGTTCGGGCCCATGTGGGTCGACTATCGTAAAGCCCCTAATCTGATGATCGCCGAGATGTGGAAGGATGCCTTGGAGGGCGAAGGACTGCCAACCAAGATCCTCCCCGAGGGCGACATCCTCTCCTGGGGAGAGCGTGTGCCCTTTCGCATTCTGGTGCCCAGGGGACGCGAGCACGTCGCCGACGAGATCCTGAGAAAGCTGTAGATGATCAACGAGACCGCCGTCTGGCTGATATTCCTGCTGCCGCTGGCCTCGTTCGTGGTCATCGTTCTGGTCGTGCGCCCGTTCGTTGGGCGAGACTCCAAGGTCGCTTCACATCTAACGATAGCCTCGCTTGCCGTCGTGCTCGGCCTGTCCGTGTGGGCGCTCGCCAGCGTGATCGAACAGGAGGGGACCGTAGCTTTCGCGCCCCACGCCTGGCTGAAGGTCGCCGACCTCCAGATCAACATCGGTATCCTGCTCGATCCCCTGACCGCGGTGATGCTGGTGGTGGTCACCGGCGTCAGCCTGATGGTCCAGGTCTACTCCACCGGGTACATGAAAGGCGACGACGGGTATGCCCGCTACTTCGCATTCATGTCCCTGTTCAGCGCGTCGATGGTGGGCCTCGTGCTGGCCAGCAACATCGTTCAGCTCTACGTATTCTGGGAGCTGGTCGGCATGTGTTCCTACCTGCTCATCGGCTTCTGGTTCAAGCGTCCCGCCGCGGCGGCGGCCGCCAAGAAGGCGTTCATCGTCACTAGGCTGGGCGACTTCGGATTCCTGCTGGCCATCCTGTACCTGGTCTCCAATGGCGACAGCTTCGCTGACGCCGGACTCAACCCGCTCGAGATCGGCGACATCTACAAAGCTGTCGCAGTCGGCGGCGTGCTGACTACAACGGCTGCCGGATGGATAGCCATCGGGATATTCGCCGGCGCCGTCGGCAAGTCGGCCCAGTTCCCGCTGCACACCTGGCTGCCCGACGCGATGGAAGGGCCCACGCCCGTCAGCGCGCTGATCCACGCCGCGACGATGGTCGCCGCAGGCGTGTTCCTGGTAGCCCGCTTCTTCCCCGTGTTCGAGCTGTCCGGCGTCGCGATGGACACCGTCGCCCTGATCGGCGGCGGCACGGCACTCTTCGCCGCGTCCATGGGACTGGTCGCATACGACATCAAGCGGGTGTTGGCTTACTCAACCATGAGCCAGCTCGGCTTCATGATGCTGGCGCTCGGAGTCGGGGCATATGGAGCGGCCATATTTCACCTGTTCACCCACGCCTTCTTCAAGGCGCTGCTGTTCCTCGGTGCCGGAAGCGTCAACCACGCCAGCGGCACCTTCGACATGCGCTATATGGGCGGCCTCCGCAAAGTCATGCCTTGGACATACCTGACGTTCCTGATCGCGGGTCTAAGTCTAGCGGGGATTTTCCCGCTGGCGGGGTTCTGGAGCAAGGACGAGATCATGGCCCACGCCTTGGGTGGGGACGGCGTTGCCCAGCTCGTGTTCTGGCTTGGAATCGCCGCCGCGTTCATGACGGCCTTGTATATCTTCCGTGCCGTGTTCATGACCTTCGCAGGTGAGTTCCGCGGCGGCGCGAAGGCGGACCCGGAGCCGCCTCCAAGGGGCGAGGTGCACATGGCCGAATCGCCCCGCGCGATGGTATGGCCGCTGGTGGTCCTGGCTGTGATGGCGGTGCTGGCGGGCTTCGCGAACTCTCCCTTCGATCTTGGCGTGGTCCCGGCCCACTGGCTGAGCGACTTCCTGAGCGACGGCCCCGTCCACCTCGATGCCGAGAGTTTCGACTGGCCCGTGGCCATCCTCTCTACGGGCGTCGCGGTAACCGGCATAGCGCTCGCCTACCTGATGTACGGATCGCGTCGAATATCGGCCGAGCGAATGGCGGAGGCGCTGCGATCGGCCCACGTGCTGCTGACACGGAAGTACTACTTCGACGAGGCCTACGAGCGGTACCTGGTGGGCTCCGTATTCTACGACGGAATTGCCGGGTTCCTGGACTGGACGGACAAGACCATCGTCGATGGCTTCGTCCGTCTCGTTGACCGGGTGGGCCGAAATGTCGGTGGGTTCGTGGCCCAGCTCCAGGCCGGCCAGCTACAGGGCTATGGCTTCGCGATCTCGGTGGGCGTGCTGGGCATCTTTGGGGTCTACATCCTATTTAAATAAGGTCTAACTTGGAGCTTTCGGGCTGGCTGACGGCGTTGGTGTTCGCGCCCCTTGCGGGTGCGCTAATCATCCTCTTTTTCACGAGGGCGGATGCACACGTGCGATTTGTCGCCGGTGCCACGGTGCTTGTGGACTTGGTGTTGAGCATCATCGTCTTCGTCCTGTACGACCTGGAGCGCGGCGGCACCCAGCTTATCGACAGGACGGACTCCTGGATTCCCTTCGCCGACCTGACCGGCACCGGCGAGTCGCAGGTCCAGTATTTCCTCGGTGTCGACGGCCTCAGCGCTCCGCTGGTGCTGCTCACCGGGCTCATAGGTATGACCGCGGTGTTCGCTTCCTGGAGGGTGACGCACCGCATACGGGAGTACTTCATCTGGCTCCTGGTGCTCCAGACCGCCGTTATGGGGGTCTTCACGGCTCTCGACTTCCTGCTCTTCTTCCTGTTCTGGGAGATCGAGCTGATACCGATGTACTTCCTGATCGCCATCTGGGGCACCGGCCGCAAAGAGTACTCGGCTATGAAGTTCCTGATATTCACATTCCTCGGCAGCGCCTTCATGCTGGTCGGCATCCTGGCGCTCTTCTTCTCCACTGGTACCTTCGACATGACCGAGCTGCCCAGGGCTATCAGGGACAACGATCTGATCATGCCGGCCTGGGCCATCTTCACGCTGCTATTCGTGGCCTTCGCCGTGAAGCTGCCCGTATGGCCATTCCACACCTGGCTGCCCGACGCCCACACCGACGCGCCCACGGCCGTAAGCGTCATGCTGGCCGGCGTGCTGCTGAAGATGGGCGGATACGGGATGATCCGTGTGTCCGGGCACATGTTCCCGGAGGTGATCGTCGACGCCGCCTGGGTATTGGCCTCACTCGGGGTGGTCAATGTCCTCTACGGCGCCATCGTCACGCTGAGGCAGACCGACCTCAAGCGGCTGATCGCCTTCAGCAGTATCAGCCACATGGGATACGTGCTGATCGGCATATCGTCGGTCGCAGGGGTAGCGGGCGCCGTCTCGTCGACGGGTCTGACCGGCGCTTCCATGCAGATGTTCACCCACGGCACGATCACGGCCCTGCTTTTCCTGCTGGTCGGCCTGGTCTACGAGAAGGCCCACACCCGCTATATCCCCGACCTCGGCGGCCTGGCCGCCCGGATGCCCGTCCTCGCGTCCGTGTTCCTTCTGGCTGGCCTTGCGTCTCTTGGCCTGCCGGGGACTAGTGGCTTCGTGTCGGAGATACTGGTATTCCTGGGCACCTTTGAGGTATGGGGATGGGCCACCGCCCTCGCTGCGTTTGGCATCGTGATTACCGCCGCTTACATACTGTGGGCGGTCCAGCGGACCCTCTTCGGACCGGCCAGGGAGCGCTTCGAGAGCATTACCGACGCAACTGCCCTGGAGATGCTCCCGGTGGCCGTGCTCGTCGTCACGGTGATCGGCGTCGGCGTCTATCCATCGGTGGTCAGCGATGTTTTTGCGAAGGGTATCGAGCCCATCACCCAGTTCATTCAGGCAGAGGGCGGGCTGACCCTCGCTAACATAAGATGAGCACCCACGACCTCTATCTGCTGTCCCCGGAGCTGAGCCTCGCAGGCCTTGCGGCGCTCCTGCTGTTGCTGGACCTCGTGGTCGCACGCAAGGGGGTGCTACTGGTGCTGGCCGTCTTCGGACTGGCCGTGCCGTTGGCCCTCAGCATCTCGCTGTGGTTCGACCTGAGCGCGTCCGGCGCCGCCGACAACACCGGCATACTCGCCGACACCTTCGCCGTCGATCGGTTTGCCCTTTTCTTCAAGTTCCTCTTCCTGGGCGTCGCCGCCGTCGTCATCCTGGTGTCCGCCGACTACGCTCGGAGGTTTGAGCGTTTCCGGATCGAATTCTATGCGCTCGTCCTGTTCTCGGTCACGGGCATGATGCTCCTGGCCTCGTCTGTCGAGCTGATTACGCTCTATATATCCCTTGAGCTGACGGCCCTGCCGGTGGCGGCCCTGGCGGCCTTCAACCGCGACAGCCGCTCCTCCGAGGCCGGCTTGAAGTTTCTCATACTGAGTGGCATCAGCTCGGCTGTGCTGCTGTACGGCATGGTGCTCGTGTATGGCTTCACCGGAAGCACTATGCTCGACGACATCGCCGCCAGAATCGGGCAGATCGGCCTCGATGAAGGCCAGCCGTTTGGAAGCTATGCGCTGCTCCTGGGAATAGTGCTGATGGTCGCCGGCTTCGGCTTTAAGATAACTGCGGTCCCGTTCCAGATGTGGGCGCCCGATGTCTACGAAGGCTCTCCGACGCCCATCACCGCGTTCCTGTCGGTGGCCAGCAAGGCGGCCGGCTTCGCCGTCGTGCTGCGCGTCTTCTACGTGGCCTTCCCAATGGACATCGTCAGCGTCGAGTGGAGCACGATCTTCGCCGTGCTCGCGGCACTGACCATGACCGTCGGCAACTTCGTTGCGATCGCGCAGAGCAATATCAAGCGCATGCTCGCCTACAGCACCATCGCACACGCGGGCTATCTGATGGTCGGGCTCGCGGCTGCCGCTGCCCGCGCTCCGGAAGACCAGGGCGCCCTCGGCCCGTCAGGCATACTTTTCTACCTGGGCGGTTATGCGGTGATGAACATGGCCGCCTTCGCCGCCGTCATCGCTATCTCGGACCGGATCAAGAGCGATCGGATCGACGACTATGCCGGGATGAGCAAGCGAGCGCCGTATCTGGCCGGCGCGCTCGCGTTCGCGATGGTCTCTCTGACCGGGGTGCCGCCCACAGTGGGCTTCATGGTCAAGATCTACTTGTTCGGCGCCGCGGTCAATCATGACCTCGCCTGGCTGGCCGTGTTCGGTGTCGTCAACAGCGTCGTTTCGGCCTACTACTACCTGCGCGTTATTAGGGTAATGTACCTGTCGCCGGCGCCGACCGAGGAGCGCCTGACCTCGGGCCTGGCGCTTCGTCTCGCGATCCTCGTCACCACAGCCGGCGTGCTATTTTTCGGCTTATACCCGACGCCGCTGCTCGAGCTGGCGAGGACAGCGGCCGAGGTACTGGTGACGGTCTCCTGACGACATGGGCCAACAGCGACTCGTCGGACTGGTTTACAACGCGATGGTCCCCGAGGCCAGAAAGCTGGTCGATTCGTTTCGGGACTCGCTGGGCCTGACAGGTCGGAGCTGGCTCTCCACCGCTGAGCCCATCGACGTCGGTGACGACCTGCTCTCCCGCACCGAGGCCATTATCACAGCAGGCGGCGACGGCACCATCTTGAGGGCCGTCAGAATGGCGGCGCCGCACTCGATACCTATACTGGGGATCAACCTCGGCCGAGTGGGGTTCATGACCGAGCTCTCCGTCGCCGAAGCCGCAGACAGGATTCCCGCCTACCTTGAAGGTGCCCACCGCGTCGAGGTCAGGATGATGCTGCAGGCGTCGGTCATAGGCGACTCCGGCGAGCCGAACATTCAGGTGCACGCGCTCAACGACGTGGTCGTGAGCCGAGGCGCCGTGCCGCGGCTGCTGGACATTGACGTGCGCGTCAGCGGGACGCCGCTGACGACCTATCGCGCCGATGGGGTGATCGTATCCACCGCGACCGGTAGCACCGGCTACGCGCTGGCGGCGGGCGGGCCGACGCTGTACCCCGAGGCGCGCGAGATACTGATCCAGCCCGTTGCCACACACATGGGGCTACAGGCCGGACTGATCGTGCCCGAGGACTCGGTCGTCGAGCTGACGGTCCACGCCGATGACGACGCCGGCCTCAGCGTCGACTCCTTCACCGACGCGAGCCTCAGCCGCGGTGACCGGGTGGTGGTGCAACGCAGCCCGTACGAGGCCCGCTTCCTGCGCGCCGGACCGCCGTCCGACTTCTACCGCACAGTGACACAACGATTCGGCATCCTGGACCGGCCTGCCCGCAATCGGTAGCGTGGACCCTATGCGCGAGCGCTTGCTCTCCGGCGAGACCGTCTTCGAGGGCGTCGTCGCCAGCGTCAGGGTGGACACCGTCTCGCTGCCCGGCGGCGGGGCCGCCCGTCGAGAGGTCGTTGAGCACGAGCCCTCGGTGGTCGTGGTCGCCATCGACCGGGAAGGCAACCTCGTGCTGGTGCGCCAGTTCAGGTATCCGGTCGGCGAGACGCTCGTCGAGGCACCGGCAGGCGTCGTCGAGGACGCCGAATCGCCGGAGGAGTGTGCTCAGCGGGAGCTCCAGGAGGAGACCGGCTACCGGGCGGAATCGATTGAAAGCCTGGGCGCCTTTTGGATGAGTCCCGGATACTGCACCGAGCGGATGCACGCGTTCGTCGCCCGGGACCTTGTCCCGAGCTCGCTGGAGCCGGACCCCGACGAAAACATCGAAATCGTCCGCGTATCGTTCGCCGAGGCGCACAACCTGATCAGCCGCGGTGAAATCCAGGACGCCAAGACCATCGCGGCCCTACTGATGGTAGCTGACCGGGCGGCAGGCTAGCTCCGCTGGCCGGCCGCGGGAGCGATGTACCTGGGCAGCGACGCGCTGACCGCCTCGGGGGCCGGAGCATCCGTACTCGGCCGGCGGCCGAACTGGGGAGAGCCCACGGTCCCTACTTGCTATCGTATCGTATTAGGTCGAGCGCACTCTTGATAGGGTGTCTCCCTCTAGGCCGGATTGGGGGAAACCGCCTCTTTCCGGGGTATGTCATCGGACCCCCGTTGGATTTCGTGGTCCAGCCGGGGCGTAGCGGGCTGAGGGAGCCGTCAAGCACCCGTTCCGGGCGCTCCGGGCGTGCTGTGAGGCCAAGGCGGGGCTGAAGCGCCGTCGTTACGCTCGGGACGAAAGCCCGGCGATGATGTTGTCCACGTGGGCCACGAACTCGGCGGTTAGGTGAATCTGGCTCGAGACCCTGCCATCGCCCGGGAACGTACCGGACCAGCTTCCGTCGCCGGACTGTGTGTCCGCGAACCAGTTGCCCATGCGCACGGTCCAGTCGCGGTACTGAGGGTCGCCGGTCACCTGGTAGAGCAGCGACGAGCCCCAGCCCGACTTGCACGCGGGAGCGAACTCGAACTGGCCGTCAGTGCTCTCCATGGAGAACCGCATGTACCGGCGGGCGAGCGAGATGTACTCCGGGTTGGGGTCGGACATGTAGAGGCGGCTGAGGAAGGCCGAAGCTATGCCGCCGACCGTCCACCGCTGCAGCACCGGCTCCTGGGCGACGACCACGTACCAGCGACGGTCCTCCGGAGCAAACTCGCGGACCACTTTCTGGGTGCGCCTAGACATGTTGTAGTAAAGCCGGTCGGGAAGCTCGTCTTGCTGCTCCCACAGGCTGACCAGGTAGCCGTACACCTTCTGGGCCGCATCCATGTTGCCGGTGGCGATACACGCCAGCCCGGAGCCGACCGTGTACGGCACGTCCATTGTGTCGCCGGGGCCGTCGGCGGTCACGTCGTTGGCAAACCCGCCCGACACCGGGTCCTGGAGCGACAGCAGGAAAGGCATACAGCCCATGCTCAGGTCGTACTGCCGCGCCATGTGCGCCCCGTAGATGAAGGTGGCATTGCGGTAGGCATAGGCGTCCGTCAGCTTTCGAAACCCGCGGTCGAAGTCGCCGTCGCCGGTCAGCATGTTCTCGCGGACCCACCGACAGATGCCGAGGGCAGCCTGTGTCTCCCCCGAGACTAGGAAGGTCCATGGCAGGCGGTAGAAGAAGAATCCGTCTTCCACAGGTCCGAACGAGCCGTCCGAGTTGGCGTGCTTCAGGATGTAGGCGGCGCCCTTCCGCTTGACGTTCTCGTACCTGGTGATGTTCTGCTTTAGGCTCGTGGTGGTCATCGTGCCGTCTCCTAGCTGTTCGGGTACATCACGACCTTGATCAGCCCGTCGGCGGGCGCCTCGCCGGCCACCGTCTGGATGGCCCACTCGGCCTCGTCCACCGAAAAGCGGTGAGACACAATCTCCTCCAGCGGGTACCGGCCGCTCTCAGCGATGCTCAACGACTGCTTCACTGCCGGACTGTCGTGGGTGTTGACGCCGCGAATCGTGATCTCCTCCGCGGTGATCTTGTCCGTCATAAGCGAGCTGGGCTTCTGACCTGCGCCGCCCCCCAGCACCAGCGTGCCCGCCGATCCCACGAGGTCCAGCGCCAGCGGAGGCGACGCGGCGGTGTTCGTCACGTCGATCACCACGTTGGCCATCGCCCCGTTTGTCAGGTCCGTGACGAGCTCCCGCGGGTCGTCGCGGTCTGCCGCGACGACATGGGTTGCGCCCAGTCTCCGGGCCATGGCCAGCCGGGCCTCGTCGCCGGCGAGGCCGACCACGACGATGTGCCTGGCGCCCGACTCTCTGGCCGCCACCGTGGCGGCCAGACCCTGGGGGCCCGGCCCGACGATCACCGCGGTGTCGCCTATCGTCACACCGCCCACCGTACGCAGCCACCGCACGCCGTTGCCCAGGACAGCGCACACGAGGACCGCGACCTCGCCGGGCAACTCTTCCGATATTCTGTGGACCCTGGCCGTCGGTGGCAGGTAGACGTACTGGCCGTAGCCGCCCCACAGGTACGGTGGCTGGTTGGCTTTCAAGGCACCGCCGTATCCCCGAGACACCGTACAGACCCGGTATCTGCCCAGCCGGCACCGCTCGCACTTGCCGCACCCGAAGGTCGTCTCCACCACCACCCGGTCTCCGGCCCCGACGCCCCAGGCCTCTTGCGCGTCGAGCCCGATGTCCGAGATGCGTCCCACGATCTCGTGCCCGAGGATCACCGGCGCGTTGTCACTGTTGTAGTGGAATACGTCGCTCCCGCAGACCCCGGTCACCTCTATCTCGAGCACGCCGTCGTCCTTGCCGGCCTCCGGGACGGGGAACTCTTGCATCTCGATCCGGCGTGGTCCAACGAGGACGGCGGACCTCTCAGTCGACGGCATTTTGCTCTGGCCCCTTGCTCCGCACTCGGTCTTACCAGCGGCAAACAGTATATCGCCGTCAGGGCGGGCGGCGGTAGGAGGGTCATTCGGTCTCAGGGACTTTGCGGAAGTCTGCGATGGTTCGAGAGGCTTGTCCTGAGCCATGTCGAGAGGTACCTCCCGTAGTCAACAAACGAAGGACGCTGGCGTGGGCAACTGCGCGGTGATAAACTCGGATACTGGGAGGATGAGGACGCGGATGGACGGACTACTGTTCCTTGAAGAGACCGATTACAAGCTGCCGACGATGATCGTCGCGTTCGCCGGCTGGCCCGACGCGGCTGAGGCCGCTACCGGTGCTGTCAAATACGTCGCGGCGCAGCGCGGCGCCGGTGACGCGTTCGACAGCGAGCTGGCTCAGGCGATAGGTCTGCGGTCGGAGATCACCTCCTACGTCACCCAACTCGAGCAGCGGTACGACGCCACGGTGGACCCCTCCGCGGCCATTCCCAGCCCGTCGGCCATGGTCGAGGAGATGGAAGAGTTTCTGCGGCAGCAGCGAGGCGACAGCTAGTCCGCCCTCTCATCGACCTCCTCGACCAGGGCCGACGGGTTGGCCAGTACCCCTACCGTATGCCGCGCCGTGGCTTTGCCTCTTCCCCATCGATGGGGAAGTCGAGTTGGGCGTGTTCTTCTTCGTGTACGAGATGTTGAATGAAGCGTGAACCACTGGACGTCCACGTCGACGAGCTTGCGCTCCACTACCGCGACTGGGGAGGCGAAGGTCGACCGCTCGTTCTGGTCCACGGCCTCGCGTCTACGTGCCGTATCTGGGACCTGGTGGCGCCTCTGCTGGCCCGCTCGTTCAGAGTGGTCGCCGTTGACCAGCGCGGCCACGGGGAGAGCGGCAAGCCCGACGCCGGCTACGACTTCGCGACGATGGCCGGTGACCTGCGGAGGTTCGTCGGCGCGCTGGGCCTCCACCGGCCCATCCTGGTCGGCCACTCCTGGGGTGGCGACGTGGCCGTCTCCTACGCCCACCGCTTTCCCGGGAAGGTGGGTGGAGTCTGCGCGATCGACGGCGGGATCATCGAGCTCTCGGCTGTGCCTGGAATGACCCGCGAGCGAGCGAGAGAGCAGCTCGCCCCGCCGCAACTGGATGGGATGACGTTGGAAACTCTGCTCGGTCGGGCGGAGTCCTGGCTCGGGTTCCCCGTGACGCCCGAGATTGCCGAGTCGACGAAGGCGATCTTCGCGGTGCAGCCCGACGGCACGTTACGGCCGAGGTTCGCCCGGGCCAATCACATGCAGGTCATCGACGCCTTGTGGGACCATAGGCCCTCGGAGCTGTATTCAGAGATCTCGGTCCCGGTGCTGCTAATGCCGACACGGATGACCGGCGCTTCGATTCCGGAGGAGCGCCGGATCATGAAAGAGCAGGGCATCGCGAGAGCGGCCGAGTTGCTGTCGGTCAGCACGACGGTGTGGCTCGAAGACACCATCCACGACGCTCCGTTGCAGCGGCCGGAGCTGATCGCCGAGACGATCGAGCGCCACGTCGACGACGGATTCTTCGGCTGACCGCTGCTGGCGCAGGCACTAGCGTCGCTCAACACGGCCGTAGAGCCGGCAGCGGTTGCAGCGAATTCAACAACAAAAGAACCTTACCTCTGCGCGCTCTGCGGTGAAACTACTCTAGAGCAGTTTCTGGGCAGGCAACAGGGTGCCGGCGCGCCGGTGGCCGTTGGTCGTGGGCTTCGGCACCGGACGCGGGGGCTCCGCCTCGAGGGTCCGGACCCCGGCGTCCTCGGCCGACCGGATACCCGTGGCGACGAGCGTGATCCGGACCTTCTTCCTGAACTTTCTGTCCTGCACCACGCCGAAGATGATTTGAGTGTCCGACTGGGTCGCCTCGCGAATGATTCCGGCGACCTGGTGCACCTGGCCGATGGTGAGGTCCTTGCCGCCGCGAACGTTGAACAAGATGCCCTTGGAGCCGCGCAGAGGCGCGTCGAAGAGCGGGTTACCCACCGCGGCCCGTACAGCGTCATCCGCCGCCGACTTGCCCTTGCCCTCGCCCATCGCCATGAACGATGCGCCGCCGGTTAGCATTATTGCCTTGACGTCTGCGAAGTCCACGTTGACGAGGCCGGGCACCACGAGTATCTCGGAGATGCCTTGGACGCCTTGGCGGAGGACCTCGTCAGCGGCGCCGAACGCCTTCTCCAGCGACAGTTTGCCGTCCAGCGACGAGAGCAGCCGGTCGTTGTCCACGGTGATCATCGTGTCAACCCTCTGTCTGAGCTGGAATAGCCCCCGGTCCGCGACCTCCTTTCGCCTCGCTCCCTCGAACGAGAATGGCCGCGTCACTACGCCGACTGTGAGGGCGCCCTGTCGTCGGGCCATGTCCGCGACCATGGGCGCGGCACCGGTGCCGGTGCCGCCGCCCATCCCGGCGGCGACGAACACCATATCTGCGCCTTCGAGTAGGTCGGCAACCTGCTCCTGACTCTCTCGCACCGCTCGGCGCCCGACGTCGGGGTCGCCGCCCGACCCCATGCCGGCGGTTGCGGCGGGCCCGATGACCAGCGTAGAGACGCCCTTCATCCGGTCCAGAGCCTGCTGGTCGGTATTGATGGCCACGAACTCTAGGCCGTCCAGGTTAGACTTGGCCATCCTCTGGACCGCGTTGCCGCCCCCTCCGCCCACACCGACGACCTTGACCCGAATGCCGCGACCGTTTTGGTTCATTAAGGGTTCCCCTTTCCTGGAGGGCTTGTGCGGGTTGCGAACTGCGCTGGTACCCCGCGATCTGCTAACGTGTTGGCGGCGGTCAGGCCACCTTGCTGGGTGCGCTGAGGAAGTAATACGGGATGTACCAGACGCCGAGGTTGCCTAGATCGACTACAGCGTGTCTGCGGAGCGTTCGCCGGACCACTCCGTGCGCGCCGCGGCAAGGACCGCCTGGAAGGCTCCCGTTGTAATAGACGGTCTGGCCGGGCCCAAGCCGGCCAAAGTCGACCGGGATGCCGGCGCCCATCGACGCCGGCATCCCGGGCATAGAGAGTTGAAGATCGTCGCCGCCTTCCTTCTCTGGGACCAGCGTGAGTGGCATGAGAGTTCCCATACTTCGTTTAGAACAATATAGAACAGAACACAAGTTCGTGTCAACTGCCTGCGCGCCGGTTTTCCGGCCGGTTCGCACGACTCTTGCAGTACAGGGTCGAGACCGCGCCGCGGCCTGGATGGCCTACCGCCGGCCGGAGGTAACGTGATGGAGCTGCCCGGCCTCCTCGACCACCTGGAGGACATAGGACCGGTTGTCCGCGCGGGCCGGGCCGGCCTGATGGTGGACTTCGACGGCACCGTCTCGCCCATAGTCTCGACTCCCGAGGCGGCGGTCATATCTCCCGTCGCCCTCGACGCGCTGGGCCGGATCACCGGCATCGTGGAGATGGTGTGCGTGATCTCTGGCCGGCAGCTATCAGACCTCCTTGAAAAGGTCGATCTTCCGGACGCCACGTTCGTCGGCAACCACGGCGCCGAGTACCTCGATGGCGATGGACTGCGCGTGGAGCCGGGGGTTGCGAGCTATCGCGGCGCCGTCGCCCGGGTGCTGGCGCACCTCAAATCGCGGGTGGACGACCCTCTGATAGCCTGGCAGGACAAGTCTCTGGCCGCGTCCATCCACTATCGGCGGACACATGATCCAGAGGACGTTGCGAGACGGCTGGACGCGGCCCTCGGCGATGCGCCGGGCGCCGACCGGGTCGAGTCGTTCTGGGGCAAGATGGTGCTGGAGCTGGTGGCCCCGCTCGGCCTGGACAAGGGCCACGCCGTCCGCAAGCTCTCGAGGGAGCGGGCCCTGGACGCGGTACTGTTCCTCGGCGACGACACCACTGACGCTACCGGGATGACGGCGGTGCGTGAACTCAGGGAAGCTGGAAAGCTCCAAGGCGCCGCCGTCGCGGTCCTCCATGACGACACCCCCGACGCGGTGCTGCGCGTCGCGGACTACACGCTGCCGGGTATACACGGCGTCGAGCGGTTCCTGGGGTGGCTGGCGAACGAGGTCGGGCAGTCGAGCGGCGTGGCCTAGTCGTCCGAGCTGTAGCCGTCCAAGCCCGACGCTCCGCTGTTACCGCAGGTAGGAGCGGCTGGCGCCGCTGGGGCCTCGCCGCCGGTGTACTCGACGGTCAGCAGCGGCCGGTGGCCTTCGTCGCTGTTCTCGCGAGTGGCGAACCTCTTCGTCGTCTGGTTGGCGCTTTCGTTGCCGGCCAGTATCCAACCGTAGTTGCTTGCCGGGTCGTCGAGCCACTGCTGGATGTCAGCGGCCATCTGCTCCGAAGTCCACCTCCAGGACGCATTGCCCGCGACCGATGTCGCCGCTGAGGGAGAATGCGATACGCGGCTGAGAGGGTTCAGCCTGGAAAGACCGGCTGCGTCCATGCCCGGGGGCCCGACGAATTGATCACGGTGGCGCGAACATAGGTCTCGCCTCCGGCGGTGCGATACTCTGCCGTGAGACCGGTGGTCTCCGCCAGCAGCTTTCCGTCCTTGCCGGTGAATCGGGTCGTGTACACTAAATCGCGCTCCGGCTCGATCTCCAGCTCGATGCCCTCACCCGACGACTCTAGCCGTGTGAGCGTCACCCCGGTCGAGGCGTAAAAGTTCCCAGCCGCGAGGCCGTCCACGATGGCTTCTTGCGTCAGCTCTTCCGCGCGGACCATGACCCAGCCGCGGCCCGGATTGGATAGCCAGGGGACGAAGTCATGGTAGCTGTGGGAGTCATCGGTGGCCACTCCGAAGATCACGCGGCCCGCGCTCAGCACCCGGTCCCAGATCTCGTCGTACGCCGGTCTGCCCGGCGCTCCGTAGAGATTCACCCCGGGGTGTCCGTTGAACACCTCCAACAGGCTGGCTCCCGTGACCCGGCTTATCGCCTCATGGTCGAAGGCCCACTGGAAATTGGGGTGGTTGATCGAGGCTATCCCGCCCGCCTGGACGATCGCGTCGACGTTCGCCTGCAGCGTGGATACCACGTCGCCGGCGTCGATGGGCTCAACCAGCCGCGAGATCCCGATGCCGTTGATATGCACCGGTATCGCGCCCCCGTCGAGCCGGACGCTGACCTCCTCGCCGGGCACCATGAGGGGCTTTCGAAAGCGGCGCCTGCCGGAGCCGTAGTCCAGCAGCGTCAGGTGATTGTGGTCGCTGAGCACCAGGAAGTCGTAGCCGTGCTTCCGGTACCAGCTCACGACACGGTACGGTTCCTCGTCGCCGTCCGACTCGGTCGTGTGCGTGTGTATGTTGCCCTTGTACCACTGCGATTCGCTCATCTACGACTCCTTTTCCATGATGGATATGGGTTGTCACCCCGAGCCGCACGAAGGATCTGGGGTGGTTGGGGCGGTCCCCACCACCAACGGGGCACCATCACAGCAGTGAGAGGACACGACCCTGCCCCAGATTCTTCGCCTCCGGCTCAGAAAGACATTGCGTGTGGCCGACCCCTGGACGCGGCCACGTAATCCGATAGTGGTCACCAAGGCGCCATCGACCACCACGGTCCTAATTCGACGTCACCCAGAACGCATACAGGCTGGCGTTCCGCAGGTGGAACCGCACCCGCACCGGCCGGTCCTGTGCCGGCAGTGCCGCGTCGCCCCACGTCAGCCGGCCGCTCAGGTGGTCGCCACCCAGGGTGTCGCAGTCCGACACGCTCAGGCCCGGCAGCGGTTCCATCGTCTCGGCGTCCACCAGCTCGGCCCGAACGTCGCCCCGCGGCGCGTCGACGTTGACCCGCAGCTCGCCGCCGCCCGGGGCGAACGGCTGCGAGACCATCGTGCCGTGCTCGCCGCTGTCCAGAGACACGAAGCCGTCCAGCCGCAGCTTGGCGAGATAGATGGCGCCCCCGTCGTCGAAGTAGGGGTGGTACTCCTCTGGGTATATCTCCTTTGGCCCCCTGAATCGGACCGCGAGGTGGTAGACCCAGATCTCCCGGTCCTCGTGTACGTGGGGCTGCCCGCACATTCCCACCTGGGAGGTGGCGTAGTTTACGCTGTCCCAGGGCTCCACGCCGATGAACACCTCCCGGTCGGCCACCCGCTCCCAGTTCCGCAGGTCTCTGGAAACCGTCAGCTCGATCTGGTTGAGGGCGCTGTAGTTGCCCCACGGCGGCGGTATAAGCGATGCTGGGTTCAGGATGAGCGGGAAGCCGACGTATAGCCCCTCGTAGGGCATCACCGCCATGTGGTAGGCCTGGGCCATATGCTGAAAATCGTCCACCAGCGGCGGCGACAGGTAGTCCGGATCGTCGATCACCTTTCGCACCCGCTCCTGGCAGTTCTCCCGGTCTATGGCGTCCGTGTGGAAGACGAGCTCTGCTTCCGAGAAGCTGTGGAAGTCCTTACTCGTCGACAGCCACACCGAACGTCCCCACTCGGTGCTGTGCTTCACCATCGCGACGAACTGCTCGGTGTACGGGTCGTACAGGAAGTGCGACTCGTCGTCGCTCGGAATGGTAGGCTCCTCCAGCATCGTCCAGTCGAGGCCGTTGGGAGAGACTCCTAGCCACCGGTCCCTGGTGTCGAATAGCGCCTTGTAGCGCCGCGAGAGGTTCTCGTCGCGCTCGTCCCTCACGATGTGGTACAGCGTGCGGCCTTCCGGGTCCCACGCGACGTTGTTGTCCTTCGACCCGTTCCACTCGTACAGGCCCAACGACGGCGTCTCCCAGTTGACGCCGTCGTTGGAGACGGCATAGTGGTTTAGCCGTGTCTCCGAGCTGCGGTGCTGTCCCTTCGATGGTTCGTGGAAAGCCCAGTACCACCACTCCCAGAGCCCTTTCCCCGGGTTCCACTGGGGCACGCTGCGGCTCTGCACCGAGGTCTCACCTTGAGAGCGGTCGGCGGTCAGCACAGGCCCGTGTTTGGTAGGCTGATGCAACACTCGCTTTACCCCGGACATGCTCTCGATTGCGCCGTTGTCCAGGAATAGTTGCTTGTGGCGCGCCGGTTCGATCATGGCCTTCATTGGTAACACGCTCCTGACTTACGCGGTCGTGGACCGCGATGATTCTATCCCCTCGTACGCGTTCCATCAACGGCTCAGGTGCTCGTTGACACTGTATTTGCGCCCGATTACACTCCCACCTGTCTCCGAGCCTGATTGCCTGCCATCAAGGCCCGAGAGGACGATTCGGCGAGCTCGACGGCAAGGTGGCGACCGTCAAGCGCATCGGTCGCAGGCGAGGCATCGGGCGGGCTACCGCGGTCGCGCTGGCGCGGCAGGGCGCCGACCCCGGCGAGGGCTCGGTGTCCGAACAGCTGGCCTAGCGGTGCGACGTCACGGCCACCATGCTCCGGCTCGCGGGCCAAGAGATCCCAGCCTATATGGAGGCCCAGCCACTGCCGGGCCTGGGCCTCACCGACCGGCCGCCGCGCAGCCGTATATTCGGCATGCTGACCAAGGGCTGGAGCTGTGGCTACCCGGCCGACGCGTCTATCGCCACCACCGTCGGCCACGACTACTACTAAGAGATAGGCATAGCGAGACTTTGCCTCGGTCATCTCAGTCGCAGGGTACGAAGGAAACACCGATGAAGACCTATATGTACGTCACCGTCATGGACGAGGACAGGATCGCCATCTTTGAGCCCGACCGCGATACCGGGCGCCTGGACCACCGCGGCGACGTCGCGGTGTCCGGGAACCCTGCTCCGCTCGCCATCGATCCGGGGAAGAGCTCGCTATACGTCGGACGTCGCGCCTCTAACCAGATCTCCAGCTTCCGGATCGATCCTGCCACCGGCGGACTCTCCGCCACGGGGACCGTCGACCTCGAGTCCGATCCCTGTTACATGGCCACCGACCGCACCGGCCGCTACCTGCTATCCGCCTACTACGGCGCCGGAGTAGCCGCCGTCCACGCCATTGACGGCCACGGGGCCGTCGATGGCGCACCGGTCGAGTGGCGCGCGACCTCCAGGGGTGCCCACTGCATCCAGACCGACCCTTCCAATCGCTTCGTCCTGCTCCCGCACATCGCGGGGGAGGTCGGCACTAACCTGATATACCTGTTCCGGTTCGACGCGACTACTGGGCGCCTGGCACCCAACTCGCCGCCTACCGTGACTCCCGGCGAAGGCGCGGGCCCGCGCCACTACTGCTTCCATCCGTCCCGGGACGTCGTCTACTTTTCCAACGAGCAGGGTTCCAGCGTGACCGCTTACGACCTCGATCCCAGGACAGGGACACTCGCGCCGTTCCAGACCGTCTCGACGCTGCCCGACGACTACGACGGCGAGAGCACCTGCTCGCAGATCCAGATCACCCCGTCGGGGAGGTTCCTGTACGCTCCCAACCGTGACCACAACAGCATCGCCGTCTTCTCGGTCGACCCGGACAGCGGCCGGCTGGCGCCCGTGCAGCGGGTCGCCGCCGACCCCGTGCCGCGGGCCATAGGCCTCGACCCCGAGGGCAAGTACTTCTACGCCGCGGGTCTGGACACCGGGCGGCTGACCTCGTTTCGCATCGACCCCGCTACGGGCCAGCTCACAACGCTGGAGACCATAGATGTCGGCGCATCGCCCATGTGGGTCCTGACCGCGACGCTCGGTGGGCAGGCATGACCGCGCCGCTGAAGATCAGCTCGACCAGGCAGCTCTTCCTCGATGACCAAGTGGTAGAGCGGCGGGACGGCGTCGAGCGGCAGTTCCACCGGCCGGTGCGGTACGACGGCAACCCGGTCCTCGAGGTCGACCGGCCCTGGGAGGGCAGGGTGGGCGTCTACCTGTTCGGCGGCACCGTGCTCTACGACGAGTCCGAAAAGGTCTTCAAGATGTGGTACCGGACCGCCAGGCTCATGGTGAAGGCGGCCGGTGGCGAGGTGCCAGATACTAGCGGCGCCTACTCTTTCGAGGACGTGCCCGGCTACGTCCATCCCGAGGGCGCGTACAAGGCCTGCTACGCTGTCTCCTCCGACGGCCTGAGCTGGAAAAAACCGGACCTCGGCATGGTCGACTTCGAGGGCTCGACGCGAAACAACATCATCCCGCCCGACGTCGGCGCTGGGGCCAAAGGTGAGGTGAGGCGGCCCAACCTGATCAAGGACTACGACGATCCCGATCCCGGTCGGCGCTACAAAATGTCATACATGGACGAGATCGACGGCCGATGGGCTCTAGCCGTCGGATACTCGCCGGACGGCATCCGGTGGCGGATGAACGCGGCGCCTCCGACCTACGTCGATCCGCCGCACCTCCCCCACGGCGTGCTGTTCGGCTGGGACCCCAGGCTACAGGAGTACGTCATCCACCACCGCAAGTCCGGCAGTCGCCGCGCCGACGTCGACGGTCGCGAGGTGCGGTCCGAGCTCGCGCTGGTCGCGTCCACCAGCCCCGACTTCGAGCATTTGGGCAGTCCACGAGAGATCATCGAGGCCCACGAGCACGATCCGCTCAGGTGGGACCCAGGAGGGCACATCGGCGTCATGGCGGCCATGCTCTACACCGAGGATCTCTACGTCGGCGTGCTGGACACCTGCCTCACCCACCACATCGAAGACGTGCCCGACGAGCTGTGGGACTCGGTGTACAGGACCGAGCACGCCCAGCACGAGACCGAGCTGGTGATCAGCCGCGACGGATACGACTGGACCCGCGTCGCGCCCCACTGGTCGGTCCTCAGGTCGGGCTTGCCGGGAGCCTGGGACTCCGGCACGATCGGCCTGTCCAAGCCGATGGTGTGGAACGATCAGATACTGTTCTACTATTCGGGCAAGGACGAGCCCGACAAGTCCGAGAACCCGACCCATCCGAGCTTCGGCCGAGGCACCCCTATGCCGTCGGCCTCGCCAGGATGCGACTCGACGGCTTCGTGTCGATGGAGGGTTACGAGCCCGAGGGCACGCTGACTCCGCGGCGCTTCCTGCTGGAGGGCGATCGGCTGATCGTCAACGCCCGCGCTCCCGAGAAGCCCTGGGGCGCCAGGTCGGTGCTGGACACGCCCTACGGCCGGCTGCGCGTCGAGTTGCTTGACGCCGGCATGCGTGTAGTTTCGGGGTACACCGCGGCCGACTGCGACCCCTTCACCGGCGACGACGTCCGCCACGTCGTGACTTGGAATGACGATCCCGATCTGGCCTCGGTGGCCGGGACCCCGGTGAGGCTGAGGTTCCACCTCAACAATGCGGCGTTGTACTCGTTTCGGATCGGCGGCGACAGCGCCCCGGGCCCCTTCGACCTGAACCTGCACGCCCCCGGCAACCGCGGCCGCCCATAAGGAGGCCACACGACACGATGCCACTCGGGCATGGGGCGAATACGGGTCGGTGATAGGCTGGCGTTTGGGACGGATTTCCGTTCGCGGCGAGCCCACTGACGCCAAGGTTTCCGTTCGTGGTGAGCTTGTCGAACCACCTCTTCCTTGTGTCCAGGGCCATTCGACAAGCTCGTCCTGAGCCTGGTCGAATGGCTCAGGGCGAACGGAGGGCGGGTCTCTTCCGGCTACCGCTCTCTCTGGACCTCGTCCAGCATGGCCATCAGCAGGTAAAGGTTGAACCCCAGTTCAGTGGCCTTCTGCAGGTCTGTGAGGGCGTCACCGTCCCTGCCGAGAGCCATGTTGGTCAGGGCCCTCGCGACGTAGGCGTCGACGAGCTGCGGGTCGAGACGCACGGCCGATGTCAGGTCTTGGAGCGCGCGCACCAGGTCGCCGGTCTGCCTGTAGACGTCGCCTCGGTAGTTGAGCGCCTGTGCCCAGGTCGAGTAGACGGTGGCGTTGCTCGGATACAACTCCGCGGCCGTCTCTAGGTCGGCGACGGCGCGCCGGTAGCTGACGATGGCCGCCGTCGAATCCTCGTCGTGTTCGTAGTCCTGACCCAACGCGACGTAGGCCGCGCCTCTACGCTGATAGGCGTTTGCCGACTGCGGGTCCAGGCCGATGGCCGTGCTAAGGTCGTCGATGGCTTTCTGGTACTCCTTGATGGTCGTGTACGCCGCGCCCCGGTTGCTGAAGAAGTCCGCAACCGTCGGGTCGAGCCGGATGGCCTCGTCGAAGTCGTTGAGGGCCTGTCGTGGACGCCCCTCTTCGTGGTACGCGACGCCCCTCAAGTTGTACAGGCCGGCGTCCTGCGGGCTGCGCCTGATCTCCTCGGTCCGAGAGTCTACTGTGTCGGGAGGCTGAAGCTCGGAGGCGTTCACGAAGTCGCGCAGCGCCCTGGCGTACTCGCCCTGCCTGTACAGGACAAAGCCGCGGTTGACGTGCGCCTCAGCGTAATTAGGATCGAACCTCAGCGCCAGGACAAAGTCCTGGACCGCCTTTTTGAAGTCGCCCAGCGCCGCGTTTGCCAGGCCGCGTCCGTTGTAGGCGACCGCGTTCTGGTTGTCCAACTTTATGGCCCGGTCGAAGTCCTCGATTGCCTTGTCGAGCTGTCCCAGCGAGGCGAAAGCCTCGCCGCGGCTGGTGTAAGCCTCGGAGCTCTCTTTGTCGAGCTGGAGCGCCCGCTCGATGTCACGCATCGCCTGTGCGGTTCGGCCGAGCTCCCGGAGCACCTCGCTTCTGGTGTTGTAGGCTGCGGCGTTGTCCGGGTCGAGCCGAATCGCCTCGTCATAGTCCTGGATGGCCCGCTCGTGCTGGGCGAGCTCCGCGTAGGTGTCTCCTCGAGCCGTGTAGAGCAGCACGTTGGTCGGATCGAGGCGTATCGCCTCGTCGTAGTCCTGGATCGCCAGCTCAGGCCTGTTCTCCGAGGACCTGTATGCGCCGAAAGTGGTGTCTCTGCCCAGGTTCCGGTACGCGTTACCCCGCCCAAAGTAGGCCTCGGTGAAGCTCGGGTCCAACTCGATCGCTTCCTTGAAGTCCCTGATGGCGGTCTGGAAACGCAGCATTTTGAAGTTCACGGTCCCACGGTCGTAGTAGGCCTGGGCATTCGCGGGATTGAGGGACAGCGCGCGACTGTAGTCATCCACGGCCTTCTGGCAGACGGGGCCGGGGCGGCATTCCGCCCCACGCGGGTCGCCTTCCTCGAACTGGCCGAGCCGTTGGTAGGCGTCGGCTCGCCCCAGGAACGCGGCTGCGTTCTGCGAATCGAGCTCGATCGCCTTGCCGTAGTCGTTGGCCGCCAGGCTAACGTGGCCGAACCGCATATACGTCGCGGCCCGCAACATGTAGGCTTGTCCGTTCAACGGGTCTAACCGAATGGCCTCGGAAAAGTCCTCTATAGCCTTGCCCAGGTCCAGAAGGTCGGCCAGGGTCCTGCCTCTATGCAGGTACAGATTGGCGTTGTCGGGGTTCAGCTTGATCGCCGCGTCGAAATCGCCGACGGCGGCCTGCAACTCGCCGAGCTCGATCTGGGTCACGCCCCGGTCCAGGTACGCTTGGCTGCTCTCCAGCGAAGGCTGCCCCGAAGCGCTGGTAGCGGGTCCGCCGTTGCCGTCGCCACAGGCGGTTAGAGCTATCACGACAACCGTGGCGGTGGCTATCGCCAGCGAAGCGAGTCGCGGGTGGTCTGAGGAGCGGTCCGTGAAATATTTCACCATGTGTCCATATTACCACGCGCTGGCTGTCCAACCTCGGACGGCACCTGGGACCCAAAGTCACGACCGATCGGGCATGTTGGGCCATAAGAGAACAGGCCCGAAGGGCCGCCTTATGACTCCGTGTTCGGTACCTTCTCCGCATCGCCGTTGGTGAAGAGCTCGCCCTCCGCGCTCCCTGCGATCAGCACGAAAGCCCCCGACGGCTGCATCTCATAGATCGCCGAGGCTGTCTCATCGGGAAGCCCCTCGATGGGCCGTCCCGGCAATTGCACTACACCACCCTCGGGGAGATTCTGGAAATTCACGATCGCTCGTCGCAGCGCCGCTCGACTCTCCAGCCCCATCCGCGCCAGCGACGGATTCATCACCTGTTCGATCACGCTGCGGGGCGACCCCATCCCCGCCTCCACGAACTGCTCCCCGTTCGAAAGCTGCACCACCGGCATGCGGTACCGCGCCGATGTCTTCACCAACGCCTCCAGCGCCTGGTCCGGCATCGGACAGATCACCCCTCTCTGCACAGGCCGTAGGCCGCTTTGGCGTCCTTCACGCATAAGCCTTCCCTATCTTTGCGATCAGGGCGTTGCATGTCGTCTCGATTCGATGGAGGTCACCTTTTGCCAGGGTGCGATTGAAAGCCCGCAGCGACCTGTCCGAGCTGTCGAGGCAGCCCTCCAGGATGAGTGGCCGTATGTGGGAGTCGGGGCCGCTCGCAATCTTGCTGGACTGCCAGGCGTACTACGCCACAGAATCTCCGGACGCCCTGCGGTGGCCACCGTTACACTCGTTTCCGGACCGCATCACGAATTGAATCACCCATGTCCGTGTGATATGTTCCCTGACTGGAGGGGCTCCGCGTAACATGAGACCGAACAAGCTCAGACAGCTTCTGAACGAAGGCAAGCCCAGCATAGCGCACCACGTGGCCAGCACGTCACCGGACGTCGTGGAGATCATCGGCCGCGCCGGCGGCGTCGACTACGTCGAGTTCGTCGCCGAGTACATGCCCTACGATCTGCACTCGCTGGACAACTTCGGCCGCGCACTGGAGCTGACCGGCATGTCCGGCATGATCAAGGTCGACCAGGAAAACAAGACCTACACCGCAGGCCGGGCCCTGGGCTCAGGCCTCCAGAATATACTGTTCTCGGACACGCGCACCGTCGAGGAGGCGCGGGAATGCGTCCAGGCCGTTCGGGCGGAGACTCCCCAGAACGGCGGCCGCCACGGCGCCGCGGACCGGCGTTTCGCGGGCTTCGGCCTCGAGACCGGCGGGCCCGCCTACGTGCAGGCCCTGGAGGACAGCGTCGTCGCCCTGATGATAGAGAAGCGGGAAGCGGTCGAGAACCTGGAGGAGATCCTGTCGGTGGGCGGCATAGACATGATCGTCTTCGGAGCCAACGACTACTCGATGAGCATTGGCAGGCCCGGCGCTGCCCAAGACCCCGAGATACAGAAGATACGCGACCTGGTCTTCGAGACGGCCCTGGCAATGGGCGTCCAGCCGCGGGCCGAGATCAACGCGCCGGAGGACGCGAAGCCGTTCCTGGAGAGGGGCGTACGCCACTTCGCCATCGGCACAGACCTGATCGTGCTCTATCGCTGGCTGGATGCCAACGTAAGCAGCCTCAGGGATCTGGTCGAGAACGCCTAGCTCAGCGGCAGGCCGCGCTCAAGCGAGTCGGCGTAGGCCAAACGGGGCGAGGCGGTGGTTCGACAGGCCTGCCCTGATCGACGTCGAAGGGCTCACCACGAACGGGTAAACAGCTAATCCACTCGGCCTTTGCCCAAGGATCGTGCCCCGAAGATCGCCGTGTCTTAGTCGAGCGACGTGTCGCCGCCGCTGCGGATCTTTTCCAGCAGCCTGCGCAACGCCTGTAACTCCCCGTCGTCCAGGTGGCGCGCGAAGTGCTCCTGGATACCGTGATGATGGACCACCCGGGCGCGACGTAGCGCCTCGACGCCGTCAGCGGTGATCGTGGCATAGTAACCCCGCTGGTCCTCCGGCGAGTGGTCGCGCCTGACGAGTCCCTCGCGCTCCATACACGGTCCACCAGCCGCGTCCGGCCGCTGCGGCTCAGCACGACGCTGTCCGCCAACGCCTGCATCCGCAGCCGGCCGCCCGCCGCGACGCCGAGCTGCACGAGCACGTCGTACCAGCTCAGTGCCATTCCCTGGCTCTCCGCCAGCTCGGCCTCATAGGTGCTCATCAGAGACGAAACG
>CAZENU010000015.1:0-47927 GCA_964513735.1 uncultured Dehalococcoidia bacterium | reverse complement strand
CTGAGGATCAGTCTCTGACACATCGGTTTCCAGTCCGCCGCCTCGGAGCATGAGCACGAATCGGTGATCGCGCACCGGGTACGCCGACACCTCTGCGCCGGTTACCTCGATCGCGTCTAGCTTCCGGACCAGCGGTGCGCTCTCCGCGGTCAGTATTCGGCCGGCGCGACGGTCAACCAGCAGCCCGTCCCCGTCTACGGTGCACAGGTTGCCCCTGGCGGCCACGTCGCCGGCGCGGACGTCGACGCCGATACCCACCGCCTCCAGGACACCACGTCCCATCAGGTACTTGACAGGGTCGTAGCCCAACAGCGCCATGTGTCCCGGACCGCTGCCCGGCGTTACGCCCGGTGCCACCGGAGTCGTTAGGCCGCACGCGCTACGTCGCGCAAGAGCGTCCAGGTTCGGCAGCGACGCGGTCTCCAGCTCTGATTTGCCAGACTCCGGATGCGGCATGCCGCCCAGTCCGTCGACCACCAGCATTACGATCTTGCTGGGCGTCGCCTGGCAGATATCGCCTATGTACACAAGGTCGATCAAGTCTCACACCTTTCTCGCGGTTGAGCCCGGCCGGGACGTACGGTCCTGCAACGCGGCCACTCCGGCCAGTTCCCTGCCCTCCAAGAACTCCATTGAAGCGCCGCCCCCGGTGGAGACGTGTGTGATCCGGTCGGCGAGGCCCAACGCCATGACCGCCTCCGCCGTCGAGCCGCCGCCGATCACCGTCGTAGCGTCCGTCAAGCCCGCGATGGCGTTGGCCACCCGCGCAGTGCCGTTCGCGAAGGTCGGCCACTCGGCGACGCCCATGGTGCCGTTCCAGACCACGGTGGCCGCGGACGCCAGCGCCGTCCCGAACGCCGCCGAGGTGTCGGGGCCGATGTCCATGATACGCCAGCCGGCTGGTATCTCGGCCACATCCACAACCCGATGGGCGGCCGATTCCGAAAAATCGGCTGCGACCACGACGTCCTCGGGCAGCAAGATGCCGAACGCCTCCATGAGCTCCGCCGCGGCGGGCACCCACTCATCTTCCACCGGCGACTCGCCCACGTCGAGCCCTCGCGCCTTCAGGAACGTGGCGGCCATTCCCCCGCCGACGATGGTCGAGTCCACTTTGAGGGCAAGGCGCTGAGCGATGACTATCTTGTCCGACACCTTGGCGCCCCCGAACACGGCCACGAAGGGCTGCTTCGGAGACCCCAGCGCCTTGCCCAGCATCTCCAGCTCGCGGGCCATCAGTAGCCCCGCGACGGCGGGCAGGTGCTCGGCGACGCCTACGGTCGACGCGTGGGCCCGGTGGGCGGCCCCGAAGGCGTCGTTGACAAACACATCCGCCAGCGACGCCAGGCTCTGGGCGAAGCCGGCGTCATTCTTCTCCTCCTGGGCATGGAAGCGCAGGTTCTCCAGCAGCAGGACGTCCCCGGGCTCCAGGGCCTCGACGGCGCGCCCCACTTCAGGCCCAACGCAGTCGGACGTGTGCCCCACGTGCTGCGCAAGCATCGCCTCAAGCCGCCGCGCAACGGGTCTGAGCCGCATCTCCTCGACCGATTGGCCCCTGGGCCGGCCCAGGTGTGAGCACACCACCACCCTGCAACGCCGTTCCAGCAGATAGCGCAGCGTGGGCAGAGACGCCTCAATGCGCGAGTCGTCGGATATCTCGGTTGTCCCCGGCCGAAACGGCACGTTGTAGTCAACGCGCACCAGCACCGTCTTGCCGGCCACTTCGATGTCCCAGACCGATTTTTTTTCCGAGCTCGTCATGTCAGTTAGTTTGCGCTGCTCGTCACCTATCAGGTCCAAAGCCAACGCTCTCATCCCGGTCCTTCTCTCTCGCGAGAGAAGGCCCCGATACGGCAGCTCCCGGCGGCGTTGCCCTAGCCCTTCAATACCGTGTCTATAAACACACCGACCGTCGCGGCGCCCTCCGCGGGCAGGACGGACGCGGCATCGAGGGCCTCCGTGCGGTGGCGCTGGATCAGCGATTCGCAGTAGTCCCGGGCTCCCAACTCGTCGAGGATCGCGAGGATTGCCGGGACGTCCTCTTGCCCCAGCACGCGCTTGAAATAGATATCACCTAGCCTTCGTTTCGTGTGTAGGTTAGCTTCTTCGAAGGCGTGTACTATGGGAATCAGCTTCTTCTTGTTCAGCACGTCCGCCGCCGCCGCGTCCTGGCCACCGGGCCCGCCCCAGACCTGGCGCATCTCATCGCGGGCCTGGAAGGCGATGCCCAAGCTGCGGCCACACGTCGCCATGCCATCCGTGACCGAATCGTCGGCCGAGGCGGCCAGAGCGCCCAGCTTCATGGCGCAACCGAAAAGGGCCCCCGTCTTCCGGCCGGCCATGCCGAGCCAGGCGTCGGCGCTCAGGTTGATCCGCTCCTGCGCCTCCAGGTCCTCGAACCGGCCCTCGAACACCTCTAGGCTGGCCGAGTCCAGTACCTGGAGCGAACTGAAGGCCACGGCGGGCTCCACACCCCGTTCCCGTAGCTGGAGGATAGCCGTACGCGCCAAGGTGTACAGGCCGTCGCCTGCGTTGATTGCCTGGGCCGGGCCCCACACCCACCACACCGAGTCGCGGCCGTCGCGCTGGGGGTTGCCGGCCTGGACGTCGTCGTGGACCTGACAGAAGCTCTCTATCAGCTCCACCGCGGTCGCGGCCGGCACGGCGGCCTCAACGTCGCCGCCCGCCGCGCTGCACGCCGTCAAGCACGCCACGCCCCGGTGGCGCATCGGGGGCTCGTTGGACATGGGGTTCCCCTGCCGGTCTTCCCAGCCGATGTGGTAGCCCATCATGCGGTACAGCGGCATCTCGCGGGCGCTGATCAGCGCCTGCATGGAGGCCTCGACCCGCTCCGACAGAGCGTCGATTATGGCTGGGGCACTCACGACTCGATGCCGTCCTCTCTCCCCTGGAACAGACCCCCCGTCCCGTTCATCCCAAGTGCCCCGACGCGGCGTCGAGGTGTATCGAGGGACGCCGAGCAATCGGCTCCCGAAGCGATCACTCCCCGGACTCCGCCACGGCGACGCCGCAGGCTTCTTCGATGGCGGCCTTCGTAACCGCCCCAGCGCGTATCAGCCGCGGCCGCTCCCCCGACACGTCCAGCACCGTGGATTCCACTCCTCCCGGTGCCCGGCCGCCATCCACCACGTAGTCTATGCGGGCGCTCAGTTGCTCGCGCACCTCTGCGGCGCTCGACGCCGGGGGCATCCCTGTGCGGTTAGCGCTGGTGCCCGTGATCGCGTGGCCCAGCCTGCGCGACAGCTCTCTGGGCACATAGTGGTCAGGCACTCGCACCGCCACAGTATCTCGCCTGGCGGTGACGACGGCCGGCAGATTACCCGTGCCGGGCACTACGAGTGTCAGCGGACCCGGGAAGAACGCGGCCGCCAGAGCCCTGCCGACATCGGATAGATGTGCAGCATATCGCTCTAGGTCGGCGACGTCCGCCAGAAGCAAGGGTAGCGGCGTGTCCGCGCTCCGCCCTTTGATCCTGAACACCCTTGCGACGGCCTCGGCGTCGTGCGCCGACGCCATGATCCCGTACAGTGTGTCGGTGGGCGCGACGACTACCCCGCCGTTTCCGAGAACACCGGCCGCCTCCTCCACAGCCCTGTCGAGGGCTCGGCTGGAAGAACCGTTACCCGAAGGCATGGCAGGCGCACGGTCGAACCGGTCCTCGATTTGGCGAATTACCCTCCCCTTTTGCCGGCTACCGCCAACACAGGCTCGCGTCAGCTACGTCCTTCGAGCGAAACAGTCGAGATTATAGCATGCAAGGCACGCCCAAGCGCCCGGTCCGCGACGCGTTTCCCGCGGCACTTGGGCACCCTGAAACGGCGCCGTCTCGGGTTGACCCTTGGGTGCCCAAGTGCTAGTCTTTGGGCACCTAAAGCGATGACCCAAAACGCCCCGCCCGGAGGGTACAACAGTGGCCGCCGACACTCGCCCCGGCCCTCCTCCACACCTGGCCGCAGCCGAACGCGAAACCCCACCGTCCTCCCCACCGAGCACTTACCGCGAGACCATACTGGTAGTCGACTTCGGCTCCCAGTACAGCAGGCTCATCGTCCGCCGTGTCCGCGAGAGCAAGGTCTACTGCGAGATGGTCCCCCACGACGCGAGCTGGGAGTCAGTGTCGCATCTCAACCCCAAGGGCGTCATCCTGTCCGGCGGCCCGGCCAGCGTCTACGAGCCCGGCGCCCCGCTGCCCTCCAACTGGGTCTACGACAGCGGTCTTCCCGTGCTGGGCATCTGCTACGGGATGCAGGCGATGGTGCACCAGCTCGGGGGAAAGGTCGCCCCTGGCACGAAACGGGAGTACGGCCACGCCGTGATCGAGCGGACGGCCGCTGAGGAGCCCCTGTTCGACAGCCTTCCATCTTCGATTCCGGTGTGGATGAGCCACGGCGACAGGATAGTCGAGCCTCCTCCGGGGTTCAGCTCGCTGGCGCACACGGAGAACTCCCCGATCGCGGCCATAGGCAACGGGTGCGGCCTGCTGGGTATCCAGTTCCATCCCGAGGTAGCCCACACGCCCGACGGGATAGCTATCCTGCGCAACTTCGTCCACGGCATCTGTGACTGCGGCAGTCTGTGGACGCCGGAGAACTTCATCGCCGAGGCAGTGTCGCAGGTCCGCGAGCAGGTTGGCTCGGGCAGGGTCATCTGCGCCCTCTCCGGCGGCGTCGATTCCGCCGTGGCCGCCAGCCTCGTGCACAGGGCCATCGGCGACCAACTCGCCTGCATCTTCGTTGACAACGGGTTGATGCGCCACGAGGAGCCTGAGCAGATCGTCGAGGCCTTCCGGCACAGCTCGGAGATCGACCTGGTCCACGTCGACGCCTCTGACCGGTTCCTGGACGCCCTCAGCGAGGTCTTCGACCCCGAGGAGAAGCGGCGCGTCATCGGCGAGCAGTTCATCCGGGTCTTCGAGGCAGAGGCGGAGAAGCTCGGCCCCGTCGACTTCCTGGTGCAGGGTACGACCTACCCCGACGTCATCGAGAGCATGACATCCGAGAGCCAGGCCGCCGCCAAGATCAAGACGCACCACAACGTCGGCGGCCTGCCACGAGACATGAGCCTGGAACTGGTGGAGCCGCTGCGCTACCTGTTCAAGGACGAAGTCCGCCAGGTGGGGCTCGAACTCGGCGTGGCGGAGGATATCGTCCGCCGGCAGCCTTTCCCTGGACCTGGTCTCGCCATCAGAGTCATGGGTGAGGTGACCAGGGAGAAGTTGGAGCTGCTCCGGGCCGCCGACTGGATAGTCATGAGCGAGATCAAGGCAAACGACCTCTACAACGAGCTCTGGCAGAGCTTCGCGGTACTGACCGACACGCGATCCACCGGCGTGACCGGCGACTACCGCACCTACGGTCATGTGGTCGCCATACGAGCCGTCACCAGCGACGAGGCGATGACCGCCGACTGGGCACGCCTGCCCCACGACGTGCTCGCCCGCATTTCCAGCCGTATCTCCAACGAAGTGCCTTCGGTCAACCGCGTGGTGTACGACATCACCTCCAAGCCGCCCGGCACCATCGAGTGGGAGTGAGCCTGACGCACGGTGCGCGGTGGTGTAGATACGCCCCAGCGGGGCGTATCGACGGGAGACCAGGCATCGCGCCGAGATCGGCCACCACATACGTCGACACAACTTCAAGGGGAACAAACTGCTGTGCAGCTTAATAGACAAATTGAACAACAAGCGGCAGCGGCTCCAACGGCTCCTGCAGCACCACCTACAGAAGAAGCTCCAGCAGAGGATGAGGCGCTAGGTCGCTTTCCTGAAACTCCCGAAGAATTAAACGAGATGATTCAATATGATGAACCTGCTAAAGATGATGAAGAATAATGGTTGCTCCAGAAGAACTTTCTGACCAATTGCTTTGCGGCTGCCCGAGCGTAAGCTGGAGAGGCTCTGGCCAATGAAAGTCCTGGTCGTCGGAAACGGCGGGCGCGAGCACGCCATCGCCTGGAAGCTCGTCCAGAGCTCTCGGGTCGGCGAGCTGCTGGTGGCGCCCGGCAACGCCGGTACAGCCCGGATAGCTCGTAATGTTGCCGTCGGTGCCGAGGACCTCGAGGGCCTGCTCGGCCTCGCCGAGCGCGAGAAGGTCGATCTCACGGTGATCGGCCCCGAGGCCCCACTGGCCGCCGGAGTTGCGGACAGGTTCATGGAAGCCGGCCTGCCCGTCTTCGGCCCGACGAAGGCGGCCGCGCTAATAGAGTCGAGCAAGAGCTTCGCTAAAGAGCTCATGCTCAGCCGCGGTGTACCAACAGGCCACGCGGAAGTCTTCGACAGCTACGGAGAAGCCCACGAGTACGTCAAGCTGACTGCCGCGCCCATCGTGATCAAGGCCGACGGACTGGCCGCAGGCAAGGGCGTCATCGTATGTCAAACTACAGACGATGCGGTGGACGCCCTTCACCAGCAGATGGTGACCAAGAAATTCGGGGCGGCGGGCGAGCGCGTCCTGGTCGAGGAGCTCCTGGAGGGCCCGGAGATAAGCGCGATCGGCTTCGTCGACGGCGAGCACGTCACGACCCTCGAGGCCGCCTGCGACTACAAGCCCGCGGGCGACGGCAACACCGGCGCCAACACAGGCGGCATGGGCGCCTTCAGTCCGCCAGTCGGCTCCCTCTGGAACGACAAGGTCGAGCACGAAGTCCGCACCACCATCGTCGAACCGGTCGTCCGGGCACTGGCAGAGGCCGGGGCGCCTTACCGCGGAGCCCTCTACGCGGGCCTGATGATGACGGCCGATGGGCCCAAGGTAATCGAGTTCAACTGCAGGCTCGGAGACCCGGAAGCCCAGGTGATGCTGCCCAGATTGAAGACCGACCTCCTGGAGGTGATGCTCAGGTCCGCCGAGGGGCGTCTGGACGGATACGACCTCGAGTGGGACTCACGCAGCTGCGTCGGCGTCGTGCTCACGTCTGGTGGCTATCCGGACAGCTACGAGACCGGCTTTCCGATAAGCGGCCTCGACTCCATCGATCCCGATATCGCAGTGTTCCACGCGGGGACCGCTTCCGGCGACGCCAGGAGCGCCTACCTGACCGACGGTGGCCGCGTGTTGAGTGTGTCGGCAACAGGTGGATCGCTCGAAGAAGCCCGGCAGAGGGCTTACCACAATGTCTATCGCATCGACTTCCAGCACTCCTTCCACCGCCTCGACATCGCCGAACACGCATGACATTGGCCGCACCCCATCTCCCGCCGACCCGACATGAGTGACATCGAGCGACTAATGGCCGCCTTCGAGTCCGGAGACCTGCTCCGGCCGTCGGCCGACCGCCCCGGCCTGGTCGATCTGGCCAACGCCATCGCCTCGGTCATGGGCTTCGACGGCGTGCCTCTGGGCGATAGCGCGCGCCGCATAGCAGGCCTGATCAACGGCGCCGAACACCTGGTGCTGGTCGCCGTCGACGGTCTGGGCATGGACGCGGTGCGCTCCCTTGGGCACGACGCCTTCATCCCCGGCCACGTGAAGATGCAGCTTCAGTCCGTATTTCCTACCTCGACCCCGGTGGCGTTCACCAGCCTGGCCACTGGCCGATGGCCCAGCGGCCACGGAGTCATCGGGTGGGCCGCCTACGTCCCGGAGGGCGACTGCGTTGCAACGATCATCCACTTCGTGCGCAGGTCCGACGGGAAGAACCTGTCGAAGCTCGGACTCTCACCGCAGCAGGTCTACCCGGTGCCGTCTACTGTCGGCGGCTTTTGCCGCGACTCGCTGTCCCTGCTGCCCAAGGATCTCGTCAACAGCGAGTACTCGACGTACGTCGCCGGCGGCACGCCGCAACGCGGCTACGACACGCTGGCCCGCGCCGTGAACACCGCGGTGCAGCGGGTGCTGAACGCCAAGCGGCCTACCTTCACCTATCTATACACGCCCATCGTCGACTCAACGGCCCATGAGTACGGCGCGTCACATGAGAAGACCCTGTCCGCCGCTCTTCAGGTCGACCGCGAGGTCGCCCGGCTGGTCGAAGGCCTGCCGGATAGAGCCGTTGTGGTCCTGACGGCAGACCACGGCCTCCTCGACGCCGACGAGCAGTTTTCTCAACGCATCGAGCCCGACGGCCAGCTTCTGGAGTGCGTGGCCGGCGAGCCGTGGGGCGACAAGCGCGTGGCCAACTTCCGGGTACGGCCGGGCGACGAGGGCAGGTTCGAGCGACTGTTCAAAGAGCGGTTCGGAGACCTCTTCTACCTCATCGGCATCGACGAGGCGGAGGGACTCGAGCTCTATGGGCCGGGAAAGCTGTCGACGGTCACCCGAAGTCGGCTTGGCAGCCATATAGCCCTCTCCGCAGGAGCCGACATACTGAGTTATCCTTTCGCCACGACACAGGAGGAAAAACGGATGGTCTCGCACCACTCCGGGCTGTCCCTCAGCGAGATGCTGGTTCCTCTGGCCGTGGTCGAGGCGTGACGGCAACACAACACCGAGGAGGATTTGGCGAATGCCACTCGTAGGCGTCGTGATGGGAAGCAAGTCGGACGAAGACGTGTTAGGTGAGACAGCGGAGGTGCTCGACCAGATGGGCGTCGAGCACGAGATAGTAGTGGCGTCGGCCCACCGGACGCCCGACAAGGTGCGTGACTACGCCCAGACGGCCCGCGACCGCGGGATCGAAGTGATCATCGCGGCCGCCGGAGGCTCGGCCGGGCTGCCCGGCGTGCTGGCGTCGTGGACCACCCTGCCTATCATCGGTGTGCCGCTGGCCAGCAGCGATCTCAACGGCGTAGATTCGCTGTACGCCATCGCACAGATGCCACCGGGCATACCCGTGGCCTGTGTCGCCATAGGCTCCTGGGGCGCGCGGAACGCCGCCTTCCTGGCCGCCCAGATCCTGGGCAACAAGCACGAGAGCATCCGCAAGGCATACGACGACTACCGCGAGGGATTGAAGAACCGGTAGAAATGGCGGCGGGTTGTGTGTTATCCCGTAGGGGCGGGTTTGAAACCCGCCCCTACCAGGACCGAAGATGAGCCGCGGACCATTGCTGAGAGGCGGGGAAACCGAGATGATCGAACGTTACTCCAGGCCGCGAATGAAACGCGTCTGGTCCGACGAGAGCAAATACGGCAAGTGGCTGCTCATCGAGTTGGCCGCCTGCGAGGCCTGGGCCGAGGAAGGCGTCATCCCGCGGGAAGACCTGGTTGCGCTGCGAAAGGCCACCTTCGACGTCGATCGCGTCAACGAGGAGGTCGCGCGCACTCGGCACGACATGCCGGCCTTCCTGAGGGCGGTGAACGAGACCTTGGGCCCGGAGAGCCGCTGGCTACACCTCGGGCTCACCACAAGCGACGTGTGGGACACCACGACCAGCCTGCAGCTCACCGACTCCGCGGACCTGCTCGCGGAGGAGATCGACAACCTGATAGGTGCCCTGCGCCGGCGTGCCAGAGAGCACAAAGACACGCTGATGATCGGCCGCACCCACGGTGTCCACGCCGAGCCCATCACCTTCGGGCTCAAGCTGGCTGTGTGGTTCGACGAGATGCGGCGCCACGCGGAACGGCTCGCCAGAGCGCGAGAGGGCATCGCCTTCGGCAAGCTGTCCGGACCCGTCGGCACCCACGCGACGGTGCCGCCCTCGGTCGAGGCCCGTGTCTGCCAGCGGCTTGGCCTGAAGGCCGCCCCGGCTTCAAACCAGGTGCTGCAGAGGGACCGCCACGCCGACTTCATTCTCACTCTGGCATTGATCGCGGCTTCGCTGGAGAAGTTCGCTACCGAGATACGGGGCCTCCAGCGCACGGAGATCGCCGAGGTATCGGAGCCCTTCCCAGAAGGCGAGGCAGGCTCGTCGTCCATGCCACACAAGCGGAACCCGGAGCTGTCCGAGAGGGTATGCGGACTCGCCCGCCTTATCCGCGGACACGGCGTCACCGCGCTCGAGAACGTCGCTCTCTGGGGCGAGCGCGACATCAGCCACTCGTCCGCGGAGCGGGTGATCCTGCCCGACGCCACCCTGGCCCTCGACTACATCCTGAGCCTGATGGTCGGGATAGTCGGCGACATGCGGGTCTACCCGAAACGCATGCTCCGGAACATGGACTCCAACCGTGGCGTGCTCTTCTCCCAGCGCATAATGCTGGAGCTCGTCGATACAGGACTCGCCCGCGAGGAGGCCTACGGGATCTCGCACCGTCTGGCGATGCGGAGCGTCGACGAAGGCAAGGACTTCCGCGATCTCGTACGCAGCGACCCGTCGATCGACGGCCGCCTGTCGTCGGCGAAGCTCGACGAGGTCTTCGATTACGGCTACTACGTCCGCCATGTGGACGAGATATTCGAGCGCGTAGGGCTCGCATAGACGCTACGGCCGGGTGTCCCATCGTTCACAACGATCGCCGATCAACCTGAGACAATCGCATGAGGAGTTGACGCCATGACGACGATACGCGAGTCCGGACTGCCGAACCTGGTCTACCGGGGCAAGGTGCGCGACACGCACGACCTAGACGACAAGCTGTTTCTCATGGTGGTGACCGACCGGATCTCCGCATTCGACGTCGTCCTACCCACCACCATCCCCGACAAAGGCGCCGTGCTTTGCCAGATGTCCAGGTTCTGGTTCCGCCAGACTGAAAGCGTCTTGCCCCACCACTTCGTGGCCGTGGCGTCCGAGCGGCCGGACCTAGACGTTCCGCCGAACATCGCCCGGCAGGCCATGGTCGTCCGCAAGGCCCAGCGCATCGACGTCGAATGCGTCGTCCGCGGGTACATCACCGGGTCGGCGTGGTCCGAGTACAGGCGCCAGGGCACCGTGAGCGGCATGACGATGCCCGCCGGACTTAAGGAGGGCGACAGATTCCCCGAGCCACTGTTCACGCCCACCACGAAGGCCGAGGTCGGCCACGACGAGAACATCACGATGGAGCAGGTCGCCGAGCTGGCAGGCGAGGAGATGGCCGAGCGCCTCAAGCAGACGACCATCGACGTGTACAATCTGGCCCACGAGATCGCCCTGGACAAAGGCATCATCATCGCGGACACGAAGATGGAGTTCGGCTACATCGACGGCGAGCTGTCCCTCATCGACGAGCTGCTGACGCCCGATTCCAGCCGCTTCTGGGACGCTGCCGGCTACTCACCGGGCAAGTCCCAGCCCAACTTCGACAAGCAGTTCGTCCGGGACTGGCTCGACGCCCAGGACTGGGACCACGAGCCGCCGGCCCCTGCCCTGCCCGACGACATCGTCGAGAAGACCCGCCAGCGCTACCTAGAGGCCCACCGGCGGTTGACCGGCGAGGGCCTCGTTTAGCAGAATGGTACAAAGACCGCAAACGCAAGAGGCGACATGGCAACCAACATCCGCAGGCGACGAGACCGTCTAACCCCGACCCAGGCCCGGGCGGCAAGACGGCAGCGCAGGAGCCGACGGAGGCGATTTTACAAGGCAGCGGGCCTGACGGCCGTCGGGTCCCTCGCATTCGTCTTCATACTCTCGCTGTTCGCTAGCGGGCTCACCAACGTGATCAGCATAGGCAGTGGCGGACCCGGCACCTTCGTCCCAGACCCGGAGGGCTACATCAGCCTCGTCACCCCCCACATCGCCGAGGGTGAGCCTCATCCGCCCTACAGCTCCATGCCGGCGACTTCGGGATGGCACCGGTTCGACTCCGAGTCACCGGCCCAATGGGGCGTCTACGCGGACGCCCTGCCCGACGAGATCCTGCTGCATAACCTGGAGCACGCGGGGGTTGGAATCCACTACAACTGTCCGGAGGGGTGTGAGGAGCTCGTCGCACAGCTAGACGAGATCGCCAGCCGGTTTGCCAAGACCATCCTGTCGCCGTACCCGGACATGGACACCAGGATCGCCCTGGTCGCCTGGAACTACATAGACCAGTTCGAAGTCTTCGACGCTGAGCGCATCGAGGACTTCATTCGCGGCCACATGAACTCCCAGGACGCCCCCGAGCCGGGAGGTTTCTAGATCGCGATGTTCCTGGCCAGGGTATTCATAACCCTCAAGTCCACCATCAACGACCCCCAGGGGCAGACGATACGCAGCGGCCTCCGGGACATGGGCTACGGCTCAGTGGCATCGGTAAGGGCCGGGAAGTACATGGAGGTCAGCCTCGACGAGGACAATGAGGCCGACGCCGCTTCCCACGTCGAGAGCATGTGCGAGCGCCTGCTGGCCAACCCGGTCATCGAGGAGTACCGCTACGAGCTGACCCGGGTGGAGTAAGAGTAGCGCTCCATCCACCGCCTCAGCCTGGCGGCCTCCCGCTTGAACTCGTCCAGGCCTCTGCTGGCCCCGAAGCCGATGAAAAGCGGCACGCGCAGCCCGGCGAAGTAGTCCCAGAACGCCCGCAGCTCGCGGTGGTCCCAGTTCGGATCCTGCCCGTAGATGGCCAGACGAAAGGGCAGGAACTGCAGCCCAGACAGTCCCTGCTCCTTGATAGCCCGCTCCAGTTTCTCAAGAGCCCTGTCAGGGTCGGAGCGAATCCACCACTCCTCCACGTGCACCAGGCCCTGAATCCGGTCCGCGTAGCGCGCCACGCAGCCGGCGATGTAGTCGTGCGAGACGCCCATATAGAGCTGCCGGTGGATCAGCGCCCTGTCGACGTCGACGTAGTCCATCTCGGCGATGAGGTTCTCGGGCGGGTACGCCATGCCGGCCGACGACGTAGGCATCACCTCTGTTTCACGTAGTCGACACCACCCGACGACCACTCCACGGTGCCGCGGGCGCCCGGCGTGAAGCCCACATCGCCGGCGGCGTCGGGGCTCCAGCTCAGATCGGGATCCGCCAGCGTCGAGCTGTCGTTGGCGGCGCCGTCGGACTTGCGCCAAACGCCGCGGAATCGGGTAGGCCGGGAGAGCCTGCGGGCCATGGCGACCTGGAGGTGACGCCTGAACTGCGAGGGATCTTCGAACCCGCCGTCGCCGTTCAGGTCCATGATGCAGTAGGCATGACCGTCGTAGATCATCTAGGCCGACCCCAGACCAGTCCGCGGGCGCCCGGCGGCGAAACTTCCCTACCCGATGGTGCCCTTGGTGCTCGGCACCTGCCCGGACAGCCGCTCGTCGGGAGTCAGTGCGGCCCGCATCGCCCGGGCCAGCGCCTTGAAGACCGCCTCGGCCTTATGGTGGTCGCTGTCGCCGGCCAGCAGCCGGACGTGCAAGTTGAACCGTCCCTCGCGCGCCAGTGTCTCCAGGAAGTGACGGACGAGTTGCGCCGGCAGGTCCCCGAGATCGCTGTCGCCGATGTCCGCGTCTATGACGGCATAGCCCCGGCCGCCGAAGTCCACCACGACCAGCGCCAGCGCCTCGTCCAGTGGTACGTGGTAGCTGGCCATCCGAGCGATACCGCTGCCGTCGCCGACGGCATCCTGCAGCGCCTTGCCGAGCACGATGGCCGTGTCCTCGACCAGGTGATGCCACCCGACCTCGACGTCGCCGCGGGCGGACAGCTTCAGGTCGATGAGCCCATGCCGAGAGAGCTGGGCCAGCAGGTGATCGAACATGCCGTTGCCCGTCTCGATCTCGTACGACCCGGTGCCGTCAAGGTCGAGCTCCACCGATATCTGCGTCTCGCCGGTCTCGCGGTCCAGCTTCGCCTTTCTGGCGGTCAACTCGGCCTCCTCGCGTTCAGGTCGTTGGGCCCAGGATCAGACCAGATCCTCCAGGGCGGCGACCACGGCGTCTGACTGCTCCGGCGTCCCCACGGACATCCTGAACATGTTCCGAAGACGGTCCGAGCTGAACTCTCGCACGAAGATACCGCGGTTCGCTAGGCCTTGGTAGACCTCGTCTTTGAGTCCCGGCTCGAACTCGCAAAGGATGAAGTTGCCGCCCGAGGGCCACGGCTTCACCCTGGGTATGGCCTCCAGCAGCCCGAACAGGCGATCGCGCTCGGCGACATTCTCATTGACCCGATCCAGCAGCCCGTCCGCGTCCTTGAGTGACGCGAGCAGCGCCGTCTCAGCGGCGGTGCTTACGTTGTATGGCGACTTGATGTCCATGATGTGGTCGACGAGATCCGGGCTCGCCAGCGCGTAGCCCACCCGCAGGCCCGCCAGGCCGGCCCACTTGCTCATCGTCCGCAACACCACCAGGTTTTCATGCTGCGCGATCATGTTCACTACGGTCTCGTCACAGAACTCGAAATAGGCCTCGTCGACTACCACCAGCGGTCCCAGCTCCAGCAGCGACCTCACCTGCTCTTCAGACACCAGGTTCCCGGTCGGGTTGTTGGGTGAACTCACGAAGATGATCTTCGTCGTCGAGTCCACGGCCTCCCTGGCGTCGGTGACGTCGATCTCGAACAGCTCGTCGCGTTGGACCAGCTTCGTCTCCGCGTCGGCGATCCTGGCACCGAAGCCGTACATCCCGAACGTCGGCTCGAAGTCGATGATCGAGTCGCCCGGAGCGATCATCAGCCGGAACAGCAAGTCGATCAGCTCGTCGCTGCCGGCGCCTACAACGATTCGGTCGACGTCAAGCCCGGTATAGTCGGACAGCGCCTGCCGCACTCGCCTCTGCAACGGGTCGGGATAGACGTGCAGCGGCATCGTCGCCAGCGCCTCCGAGGCTTTGGCCGAGCCCCCGAACGGATTCTCGTTGCCGTTCAGCTTTATGATCTGGTCTTCGGGGATGCCGGCCCGCTGGGCCAGTAGCTCCGGAGGGTCGACTGGCTCGTAGCTCTTGATGTTGGCCAGGTGCGGCCGAATCAGCTTCGCGATGCTCGTCATTGCTACCTCCTCTTGCGACTAACTGGGGGTCAGCTCGTCCCGTATCTCTGCCGCCTCGACGTGCCCCGTCAGCCCCTCGGCACGGGCGATCACGGCGGCCGCGCGGGAGATCGACGCCGCCGTCTCGTCGTCCAGCCCGACGACCGGCATTACTTTGAGGAATGACCGGACGCTGATGCCGGAGTTGAATCTGGCCGTGCCCGCGGTGGGCATCACGTGGCTGGGCCCGGCCACGTAGTCGCCCAGGACCTCGTGGGAGAACTCCCCGAGGAACAGAGCCCCCGCGTTTCGGACACGCCCGACGTGGCGCCAGGGCTGCCGCACCATCAGGCTGAGATGCTCAGGGGCAAGCTCGTTGGCCAGGTCCAGCGCCTCGTCGATGTCTTCGACGATCGCGATGACCCCTCGGCGCTCCAGGGAAGCCCTGGCGGTCTCCGCTCGCTCCAGCATCTCGACCCTGACCGAGAGCTCGCGCCGCACGGAGTCCGCCAACTGCTTCGAGGTGGTTATCAGCACCGGCGTCGCCATCACGTCGTGCTCGGCCTGAGCTAGTAAATCAGCGGCACATAGTGTGGCGTTGGCGGTGTCGTCGGTGATCACGGCGGTCTCGGTCGGGCCGTAAAGCCCTTCTATGCCGATCTCGCCAAACAGGGCCTTCTTCGCCAGCGTAACGAAAACGCTGCCCGGGCCGCACACCATCTCCACCTTCGGCACCGACTCCGTGCCGTAGGCCAGGGCGGCGATGGCCTGGGCCCCGCCAATATGAAAAACCCGGTTGACCCCGGCCAGGTCGGCCGCCACCAGCAGCGCCGGATCGGGCACGCCGCCGGAGGCGGGCGGCGTGCAGATTATCACGTCCTCGACGCCCGCGACGCGCGCCGGTATGGCGGTCATGAGCACGGTCGACGCCAGCCCGCGCGGCACGTAGGCGCCAACGCTGGCCACCGGCACCACCATCTCTCCGTAGCCCTCTGAGAAGTCTATCCAGCCCTCCGGACGGCTGGCCTGGTGAAACCTCGTACACCGCCTGACGGCCACTTCGAGGGCGCGCACGAGCTCGTCGGACACCTCGGCGTAGGCTGAGGCTATCTCCGACTTCGGGACCTCGAAGGTCTCGGTCTCGACGCCGTCGAGGCTCCGTGCCAGGCCGCGAAGGGCCTCGTCACCACCTTCGCGTACCCGTCTCAATATCTCATCGACCGCCTCGGCTGGCGACATGGCTCTGCCCAGTGCCGCCGCCGTCCTCTCCATGACCTCGGCCGGCACACTGCTCAGGTCCAGCCCGCGGTCCTCCATGAGCACTTTTCTGGCGGCAGCCAGGCCGCTCACCATTCTCATGACAGGTAGTCTCCTATGGCTGAGGTCACCGAGTCGACGGCCCGCGACCTGAAGCGTCCGAGATCGTCCCGGCTTACGTAATCGAACAGACCGTCCAGACTGCCGGGGATCCCTTCTAGAAACTCATCGGCGAGGCGTTGCGCCGGATGTGTCTCATCACCGCCGGCGATCCGGCCCGCCATGAACCTGAGCCGGTCCCAGCTAAAGCTCTTGCCGATCAGCTCCGTCACGAAGCCGCGCCACTCCTCCAGCGTCTCGGACGGGATGAATCCCATGCCGACGGCCTTAGTGGCTTCCGCGACCAGCGGCAGCGCCGACGCCATTGCCGGCTCGGCGAGCCGGTCCAGCTCGAGCTGCATCGCGCGGTCGAACACCAGCCCGCGGGCCTCGTCCTCGAAGATCTCCGGGTTCCCGAAGCAGGCCCTGAACATCTCGACGATCCACACCTCGTCGAGGACCAGATGGCTCACGTAGCCCGCAACGAACGCGCGCGTCGGATCGCCGCCGTCGGGCGCCGACCGCAGCCTGGGGTGTGCGTTGAAGAGGCCGGCCACGCCCGCTCCCACGGACTCGAAGCTGAGGGGGGTAAAGTGGTACTCCTCGCGTCCCCTCCGCGCCAGGCTTCGTGCATCGGGAGACGTCGATCCCAGGAGGAAGTGGCCCATATAAGCGTCCAGCGTAGGGTGCCCCAGACGGGCCGCCGCCTCCTGGGCGAGGTCCATGTGGGTCGGCGGGTTGGGCAATCGGACCCTTTCAGTCGCCCTCGGTCAGTCTCTGGGCGGCCTCGCACTGCGAGCCGAACACATAGTTGGGCTGCGACACCGTGACGCTGCTGCCGCCGATCTCGCGAAAGCGCTTGACGGCATCCATCAGTCTGTCCTTTTCCACTACAACGGTGACGGCGTACCACGCACCGCCGTCGTCGGTGTACACCTTGGCCAGTGTCGGCCCGCGCAGCCCTGAGATATCGTCGTGGTCCAGTACGGACGCGGCCACGTCCTCTGCCGCCTCGCCGCGCATGTTCGCGGTCACCGTGTAGAACTCCTGCGCCCGAATGTGCGACTCGATTCGCTCTACCATGTCCTGGGCGGTCCGCAGCTTTTCCCTGTCTCCGGCGACGGCGGGCCGGTTGGCTATCAGGCACGCCTCCGACGACATGATGGCGCCGCCGTCGATCGTCTTGAGACGGTTCTCCCTCATCGTCAGGCCGGTCGACGTGATGTCGGCGATGATGTCGGCGTATCCCATGGCGGGAGCCGCCTCGAGGGTGCCGCTGGAAGGCACCAGCGAGAAGTAGCTCACGCCACCGCGCAGCAGGAAGCCCTCCACCAGTCTCGGGTACTTGGTGGCGACCCTCAGGCCTCTGCCGTCGTCCCGGAACTCCATTGACAGGTCGGCCAGGTCCGCAAGCGACGTCACGTCCACCCACGAGTCTGGCACGCCGATCACCATCTGCGAGTAGCCGAAGCCGAGGTGGTCGATGATCATGGCCGTGCGCCCGCCTTCCCGCCGCGACTCCAGGAATCGGTCCTCGCCAACGATTCCCAGGTCGGCGCTGCCCTCTTCCACTTTGGACACGATGTCCGCGCCGCGCTGGAAGTGGATCGTTACGCCAGGTAGCGACGGTATCTCGGCGACATATCGGCGAAGGTTGGTCCGCGAGACTCCCATACCGCATGCCCTCAAGAAGAGGAGCGCCGGCTCGTGTATGGGCTCGTTACTCGGCACGGCAAGGTGTAACACTTGGGTCCTCTAAGTCTCCGGGTGTAATGCGAACCGTCCGCCTAGGCCGTGGCCTCGACCAGGTTCTCGACCGTGTATGCGAAGCCAAGGGCCGGAGTGTTGTCTCCACCCATGGCCCTGATCAGGCCATCGTACCGGCCGCCGCCGCACAGCGACGGCTGGGACGGCCCGCCGATCTCGAATATGACGCCGGTGTAGTAGGCGATCTCCCGTACGAGCCCTAGGTCCAGCACCAGTCTTGACTCGTCGATCCCCCGCTGGACCAGACCATCGCATAGCCGCTCAAGGTCCGCCAGCGCCGACCCCACGCCCATGCGCCCTGCCGCTGTGCGGCGGACGGCATCCAGGACGGTTTCCGGGCTGCCCTCGTCTTTCACCAGCTCCGCCATCAGGGAGGCTGCATCCTGGAAGCTCTCGGTCGAATCGGCCTGAGCGACCTTACGCATGAGCCGGTCGACGATCTGCTCCGGGCTGCGCCGTCCCATCGGACTCGACGCCGTGCCGGCCAGCACCACCTGTATGTACTCTCTCGCCGATCGCTGGCCATCCGAGGACAGGTCGTCGGCGACCGTCATGCCCGGCCGCGCTCCGAGTAGCCCGACGTCCTGCGCCCTCTGCACCAGGCCGGCGGCATCCACGGCGCCGCACTTCAGGTCCGGCACGTTGCGAATGATGAACAGCGAGGTCGACTCTGACAGGCCATAGCTTCGCACGACGTCCATCAGCACACCGACATGGCCGACGCGCATCCGATGGCCGTCGAGGCCTATCGTTGCAAGGCCTTCCCAGGCCAACGACAGCACCTCCGCGTCGGCGTCGGCGCCCGAAGCGCCGATCAGCTCGGCGCCAACCTGAGTTGACTGGCGATGCCCGCCGTTGGCCCCGTGCTCGTACCTGAAAACAGGGCCATGGTACTGCCAGCGCACCGGCCCGTCCAACATGCCGCCCTCCTGTACGAAGTGGCGGATCACCGACGACGTGAACTCGGGACGCAGGCTGACTCGGTTCCCGCCGGGATCGACGAAGGTGTACAGCCTGCTCGTGAGCTCGCCGCCGGACTTCCGGACGAACAGCTCCGTGTCCTCGAGCAGCGGCGTGTCCAGCGGACCGTACCCGTGGTCCCGTAACAAGACGGTCAGGGCATCGGCGATGTTTCGCAAGCGGGCGTACGAGTCCCCGCTCACGTCGCGCATTCCAGGGAGTCTGTCGACTTTGGTGCTCAATACCGTGCCCCTCCGAATGTGGGGCCATTCTAGCACCTGCCGAATAGGCCGTTCAATGTGGCCCGCTCCGCCTCGCGCCTCGGGCTCCACGGGCAAGGTCCCGCGTCGGCGGGGACGGCATTGGACGGAGGCGTGAATGGCTACCACAGCGGCCGGCCTTGAGCCGTACCGTCGAGATCTCCTCAAAGGCACTACCAAGACCCTCATCCTCTCCATGTTGGCGGAATACGTCAAGTACGGCTATCAGCTTGTCAAGGAGATGGACAGCCGGAGTAACGGGTACTTCCTCCTCAAGGAAGGAACGCTCTACCCCGCGCTGCACAGGATGGAACGCGACAGCTATGTCGAGAGCATGTGGATGGACTCGCCCAACCACCAGAGCCGCCGCTACTACTGGTCACACCCGCAGGTCTCTACCGGCTGAGGTCGATGGTCCTCGAGTGGGATGCCTTTTGCGAGGCATTCAATGTGATCGCGAGCCCCATCAGATCGATGAACGGCAACGGGTCGGCCGCTTCGTAGACCCTTCTGCCGCCGCGACCGGCTGCGCCATCAGCCGCCGTTCCACCCACCGCATACCGGTCCCTATCCGCTCCGAACCACGCGACTGACAGCCTCTTTAAGCGGGCCTCACACCGGAGCATGATGGTAGACTCCGCTCCAGAATGACTACGAAACACCGCGTGGCCGTCGTGGCCGACAGCAGCGCCTCTCTGCCCGCGACCGGGAGCCGGCCGTCGTACGGCGTGCCAATGCAGCTCACTGTCGGCGGCACCACATACGCGGACGGACACGATCTGACGGCGACGGAATTCTACCGCTTGCAGCGCCAATCCGACGAGCTATCGACCACGGCGGCGCCGCCTCCCGGCGCCTTTGCGGAAGCCTTCCGCTCCGCGGCCGGCGAGGCCGAGTCGATCCTGTGCCTGACCGTCTCGCCACGGTTCAGCTCCACCTTCGACTCCGCAACCCTGGCAGCGGATGAAGTCCGGGAGGAGCGCCCGGACACGCGAATCGAGGTGGTGGACACCGAGAGCGCGGCGGGCGGCTCGGGTCTCGTCGCCACGGCGGCATGCCGCGCCGTGGACGCCGGGGCCGACCTCGACGGCGCCGTCACCGCCATCGCCGCGGTCATCCCACGAGTGTTCCTGGTTGCATACCTGGACTCCCTCTTCTACGTCTGGAAGAGCGGCCGTATTCCACGCATCGCCTACGCCAGCAGCTCGCTGCTCGGCATCAAGCCCGTCTTCGAGATGCACCGAGGCGAGGTCAAAAGCCTGGCACGCCCCAGGAGCGCTGCGCGGGCTCAACGCCGGCTGGTGGACGAGGTGCGACGGCGGGCCGGGGACGCCCCGGTTCACGCCGCGATCGTCCATGCCGACGCCGCGGGCCTAGCTGCCGAGCTCCAGCGCACCATAAACGCGGAGCTCGCATGCGCCGAGCTCTACGTCAGCGAGTTCTCCCCCGTCATGGGAACACACACCGGTCCCGGCCTCCTCGGCGTGGCCTTCTGGAGCGAGGGATGAGGGTGCGGGGTATGGGGTACCGGGTATGGGACTAGGACCAGCCCGTTTACCCCGAGTTGTCCCGACGCGGCGTCGGGACGTATCGAGGGGCGCAACCGCCACCGTCGCTCACTACTGGCGAGTGCGACGGAAGGATTCATGACGAGCCCCCGACGATGTGCGTATGCATGGTTTCGACCTGCGGCCTTGATGTCAATCTCGGTCTGCTCGTGAAACGCTGTCAGATCTGCCTAGTCGGAGTCGCGCTCGACTACGCGATGAGAGACGTAGATGTTGCCTTCCCTATCGTAGATCCCGGGGTCCATCCCTTCGGGCCATGGAGTACAGGGCCAGTACCGTACCTCAGTACCAGCGATCACCCTGGTCCGCTCTTCCATCGAGCTGACGCGTATCTACTCCAGCGCCCGCTGGAATATGTCCGGGTGCGGTAACTTGACCTCTGTCGGTCGCTTGGGAGTCATCCCTGGGGTACTGCCCTACTCTCTCAAGATGGTCTGGACTTTGTGGGCCTCGACGTAGTCCCAGTCGGTCTCGACGCCCAGCCCGGGGCCCTGAGGCACGGGAACACAGCCGTTCTCGTCCACGTTTTCCAGCTCGTCGGTGAACTCCGGCGGGTAGATCGGCGGCTTGGTCTTCTTCACCCTGGGATTGAGCAGTCCCAGCTCGTAATAGTTGGTGTTGCGCACCGAGGCGATGCAGTGGCGGTGGGGCAGGCCCCCGCCGTGGAACTCGACGTCCAGGCCGAAGCCCTCGGCCGCGTGGGCGACCTTCATCGCGCCGGTTATGCCACCGTCCTCGTAGACGCCGGCGCGCACGAAGTCGGTGCCCTCGTTAACTATGAAGTCGACGTGTGACTCCAGCCCGAAGATGTGCTCGGTCTGGAGGATCGGCGTCTTGATGGTCTGCCGCAGCTTGCGGTGCGCGAACATCGACACGCCACCGTCCATGTACGGGTCCTCCAGCCAGAAGAAGCCCTGTTCGTCGCAGGCGCGGCCGATCTTGACCGCGTCGGCCCAAGTCTCGTACTCGCAGGCCGGGTCGATCATCAGATCCATGTCACCACCCACCCGCCCTCCTACCTCGCGCACGTTGGCCACCTCGCGAGCGATGGGGGCGTTGCCCCAGCCGTGGATCTTGAATGCCGGATAGCCCAGAGAGCGGCACTGGTCGGCGAAGTCGGCGAAGGCCTCCGGTGTGCCTAGGCCGCCGTTCTCGTCGCCGTGGTAGGTGCTGGCGTAGGCCGGGAGAGCGGTCCTGTAGCCGCCCAGCAGCTTGTAGATCGGCACGCCCAACGCCTTCCCGGCGAAGTCCCACAGCGCCACGTCCACCATGCCGATGGCCGTCCGGTCGGTGTGCCTCAGGCCGCGCTTGAGGTCATTGTAGACCCTCTCCCGCTCAAAGGGGTTCTTGCCGATGAGGTATTCCGCCACCATGTCCAGATGCGGCGCGGCGCGGCCCACCGGGCCCGCCAGGTACTCCCCTGTGATGCCCGCGTCCGTGTGGACCCGGAAGATCGACGGGCGCTCCTTGTGAACGCTGCCGGCCTCGTATACCTGGTTGAAGCCGTTGTAGTCGGTCCCCATGTCCCGGACCTCATGCTCGAACACGACGAGCTCCAGCCTCGTGATCTTCGGCTCGGCCATGAAGCATTCTCCTTCTCGCGTCCGGCTACGTCGACGTCGGCCGAGCATATCAGACCCCATTTCGCCGGACAACCGCGCCATGCTCGCTCAAGCTATAATCGCATCGTGTGACCCGCTGCGAGGTGCAAGGCTCCCACGATGACAGATACCCCGAACACCGTCCTCCAGATCACCGACACCGTCACCGGCAGAAGGTCGGCCATGCGGATTGATTCCGAAGACGCCGTCCTGCCGCTGCGCGACCTGCTTGACAGGTACCTCAAGCGGCCGGATGCCGAGCAGCTCGCTCGGGGCGGCCGCATCACCGACGCCTCGGCCGAAATGCTGGCCTCCATCCAGGACCTGGTGTACGTCAGCGATGATCAGGGCCGCCTCAAGGACTTCCTCCCCGGCATCGACTTCGTCCAGGGGCCGCGTGCCGTATCCCTCAACCACCCGCTGCGGCCGTCCCGGGTCCGGGCCGACGGCAAGGACGTGGCCCTGCTTGACCTGGCCATCGACCGCACCAGCGTCGGCTACGACCGCAACTGGACCGGGTTCGCCAGGCGCCGCTGGGACCGCCACGCCGACCTCTACACGGCCTTCATCGCAGACACCGTCAGCAGCGCCTATGGCGAGTCCGAGGCGGAGACACTGCTCGCCTTAGAGACGCCCGACGCCAACCTCCGTGTGCTGGAGGCGCTGGCCAAAAGAATCTGGGAGAGCGATTTCGAGAGCTACTCCCGCTTCACCGGCCGCAGGCTGGCCTACAAGTGGGGCGACGAGACCGTGCGCAGCATCGTCGAGGGTGCCGGCGGCATATGCTCGGAGAAGGTCCAGGCCCTGAAGTTCCTGACCGACCACCTTGGCCTCGAGTCCGAGTACGTCCTCGCGGGCCCGGACATCCCCGACCCGGTGCCAGAGGAGCGGTTGCGGGAGCTGTTGACCACCTTCGATTTCAGGTTCGCCAGACGCCAGATGCGCTACTGGCAGCACACCGCCCTGCTCTACCGCGTCGACGGCGAGCCAGTGCTGGTGGACGACACCAACGGCAATATCCCGTTCCTGTTCCTTAAGGCCGCCGAGGCCGACCGGCTGCTTGGCTACGACGACAAGCCGCCCGTCCGAGTCAAGATGGCCGTCCACGAGGAGGACTTCTACTACCACCCCGTGTCCCAGGACCTCGTCTACAACCTGCTGTTCGCCATGGAGGGCTGGATACCCTACATTGACCTGGTGCAGGTCTTCGATAACGAGTTGGGGCTGTACATCTCCACCGGCTTCATGGTGACGGCCGCCGTCTTCCGAAACGACGACGCATTCGAAAAGACCGCGTCCGAATACCGTGCCGCGTGCGGCCACGCCGGTCTGCCATGCGAGGTGTCCCGGAGCTGGGACCTGGACTCGGCGCTGGGCGAAGCCTTCACGACCGCGCACCCGGCCGCCGCCGAGCGCATACTCGACGCCCGTGATCACCTCCTCGCTCGCTACGACGAGTGCCACGGCACCGCCCATGACGCCGGTCTGGTAGTCATCGGCCTCCCCGACAATCCGTGATCGCCGACCGCTCCCGACTACCGCTCACAGGTCTCCGTAGATGATCTTCAACACACCCGACAACCTGGTCAAGCTGTTGGACCGCGTCGTAGGTGCCGCGATGAATACGTCCTTCTACCGCGACAGACTCCCGCCCAACGCCCGGATCGCCTCCCTGGAGGACTTCCGCGGCCTGCCAATCACCCCCCTTGCGCTGTATCGCAGGCAGCGCCTGGGCAGTGTGGTCGCCGACCATTCGCGCGTGCAGTGGATCGCCGGGCCGCTCCGAGGCCAGGACCCGTCGATGGTGGCCATCGCGGAGGGCCTGGACGAGACAGCCTCCAGGTACGGCGTCTTCCAAGACGCGCTTCGCGACGCACTCCCCGACGCGGGCCGGGGCCCCGCCGCCATCGTCGCGGAGCCGCACCGTCGCTACTTCGCCGCCGAGATCAGCACGGTCCTGGGACACCTGGGTATCCCGGCCCATGTCTTCCCAACCGGCGCCACCCGGGCCACCGTCTCGCACCTGGGCAAGCTCGCGCCTCGCATCCTGGTCCTTCTGACCGACCGTATCGACGAGACACAGATGCCGCCGGCCGTCGAGCTATGCGTGACATTTCGTGGCTCGCCCAGGCTGATCCACATCAGGCAGCTCGACGTGTATGCGATCGACGACCTCGGCTTCATGGCCCACTCCATCGATATGCGCCGATGGGTGGTCTATAATGACCAGTACCTTTTCGAGACCTCCCGAAACGGAAAGCTAGTGGTGACGGCCCTGCGGAACATTACGCAGCCCCTGATCAGGCTGGAAACCCCGGACATCGTCGGACACCTGGGCAACCACCACCTGACCTTCGTCGGCCTCGACCCTTCAGGATAAACGAGCGCCACGCTGATGCTCTACTCCCTGTCACGATTCCTGTACCAAATACGGCGGCGGCGGGACCTTGGCATCGCTCTGCTGGTCGTCGTGCTGATACTCAGCCTCATCGGCAATTCGGTGACCTTCTATCTGTTCGACCGGGGCGTCCAGGACATCTCCATCTGGGACAGTCTCTGGTACAGCGTCATCTCGATTACGACGATAGGCTACGGCGACCTCTCGGCCCAGAGCCTGGGCGCCCGCATCGGCACCGTCGTGTTCATTATCATCGTCGGCCTTGTGGCCTTCACCACGGCCATCGGCGTGATGGTCGACCGAATCGTAGAGCTCAGACAGAAGGAGCGCAGAGGCATGGGCAGTTCTAGGGCCAGTGACCACCTCCTGATCGTCAACTTCCCCAACGAGTCACGCATCAGGCAGATCATCGAGGAGTTCACCAGAGACGAGGAGCACGAGCACCGGGAGATCATCATCGTCACGGATCAGATTGAGGAGCTCCCCTTCTCCATCAACAACGTCTCCTTCATCCGCGGCTCGCCGCTGGAGCAAGAGACCTTCGCCCGGGCCAACATAGCCGACGCGCGCCAGGCCATCGTCCTCAGCACCAGCGCGGACGACCCGCGCACCGATAGCCTTGTCGCTTCGATATCATTCGTCATGGAGCACATGAACGCCGGAATGTCCATCGTCGCCGAGTGTCAGGATCCCAAGCACGCCGTGCTCTTCAACGTTTCCGGGCATGTCTCTCTCGTCTACACGACTCGCGTTGCCAACAACCTGCTGGTGCAGGAGGCTCAGGACCCGGGCGTGAACCTGCTGACCGAGACGATCACGAGCAACGTCACCGAGATCGAAGAGACGGTGGTCAGCACGAAGCTGGACGCCTTGCCGGAGACGCCCGTGTCCTACACCGAGGCCGCCAAGCGGCTGCTCGATCACGACGTCAACCTGGTGGGAGTGATCCGCCAGGGTGCTCTGGTCGTCGGCTTCCAGGCCATGTCGGTCTCCACGGACGATTCCCTCGTCTACATCAGCAAGAGACGCCACACCCCCGCGGAGTTGAACGGATTCATCGCCTGAGCCCCTCAAACAACATCAGCCCGGCGGGCGTGCACCTGGGCGACGTGAACAGACCGCCGTCGGCCGCCCGCAGCCAGGCGGCCATCACACCCCTGGACGACGTCGTCCCCGGGACTTCGGAAGCACTCCGTGTGGCGCTGCTGCGCGCCTGTTCGAATTTTCGGACCTACCGCGACCACTTCGCCGAAGCCGGCCTCAGCGAGCACGACCTCCGGTCGGGAGACCCGGCCAAGGCCCTTCGGCACCTGCCGTTGATGCAGCCCTCGATGCTCCACGCCCTGGCCGACGAGAGCATCGAGGGCTCCGAAGACATCGTCGACATGGAGGCATCGTCGGGCACGACCGGCAAGCCCAAGCGGCGCATCGTCACGGCGGAGGACGAGCGCTCCGAGACCGAGCTACTAGCGCGCCTGTTCGCCATATGCGGCATCGGCCCTCGAGACCGCGTGGCCTGCGTCGATACGGGCCCGCTGACGCTGATGGCCTCCTTCACCGGCGCGCTGGAGCAGCTTGGCGTCGCCGAGGCTTACGCTTACAGCGTGTCCCCAGACCTCGAGGCTACCGTGGACGGCCTGATTGCCCTGGACCCGACGGTGATAATCACCATCCCGTCGATCGTCGAGCGGTACCTGGACGCGCTTACGACCGGGATGGCCAGGGCCGCGCCCGGCGCGCTGTCTAAGGTCGTCTACGCCGGCGAGCCACTGGCGGCGGCCACGCGCTCCAGGCTCGAGGGCGGGCTCGCGGTCCAGGTCTTCGCCTACTACGGCGCTTCGGAGACCTCGGCCCTCGGCATCGAGTGTGGCCGGCACACCGGTATTCACCTGCTCGCCGACCGCCACTTCCTTGAGCTGGCCGATGCCGAGGACCGGGGAAACGAGGCCGATCTGGTCGTCACCACCCTGCACCAGAGAGGCCTGCCGCTGGTCAGGTACCCGCTGGGCGACGTCGTTCGCCTCAGGAGCGGCCACTGCCCCTGCGGCCTGGGGCTCCCCCTGGTCGACGTCTTGGGCCGCCATGACGCCACGGCGTCGGTTCTAGGCACTAAGGTCGCCTACGCGTCGCTCCTCGACGACGTGTACCGGGATGTCGCGGAGCCCAGAGAGATGGAGATCGTGCTGGCCAGGAATGCCACCGAGGTAATGACGCTGCGGCTGCCAGCCCGGCTTCGTGACGCCGAGCCGGCCATCCGAAAGGCCGTCCTGCGCCGGGAGCCGGAACTGGCCTTCCTCGTGGGAAGTGGTTTCCTGGCCATCGACTTCGAGTTCGTCGACGACGGCCACTTCGATGCGTCCAGAAAGCGGCGCAACATCGTAGACCGCAGAGAAGAGCGCGTCGGTCTCCAATAGCTGGCCGCCCGAGGTCAAGCGCGGCACCGGCCTCCGCCACGTTGTACAATCACCGGGCGAGGTGGGCGGCGGCGTACTCCCTGGCAATCAACGGAATGGGCCGCATATGCGCGGACGGGCCGTAAGGTAGGCATGACGAAGCAAGATCGGTTGTGGAAGATACTCGGGCCGCTCTTCGGCACTACGGCCACCCGCCATTTCCTGGGCGAAGACCGCCGGTCAGACGGCGCCCTGCTGGCCGACATACGCGCCCGTGTCTACACCCGACACTCCGACGCGGACCTCAGGTCCGCCCTGGCGGCGGTGACCGCCCACGACGGCCACGACGGCGTCCTCCCGGTCGTGTACGCCATCGTGGGTGAGGCGGTCGACAGGCGCCTTGGTGCATGGCGCGTCCTCGCGGACGACGCCGGTCTCGATCCGTTTGACGAATGCCGCCGCCGCGCCGCCGATATCGTCGACGCGGCTCCTTACCGGGCCCAGGTCGACTACTACACCGACGAAGACTTCCTGGATGGCCCTAGCTTCGCCGCCGGCCTGCAACCCCTGCTCGACCGAATGCGCCTCGACCCCGACGAGAGCGCAGTCGTGGCAGGCATGGTCTACGTAGCCGAAAAGAGCAAGGTGTCATACGGCTCGCAGATTCTGCTCCCCGCGGAGTTCTACCGGGCCGTCGCGGCACTGGACTCCCAACGCGAGCTTGCGTTCAGGGTCACCGACGAGCAGCTCTTGGCCGCGCTGATGTTGTATCGAGGCGTCGTCGTAGAGATGAACGCGGGCGAGGGAAAGACCGTCACCGCCGCCTTCCCCGCCATAATGCACGCCCTTGCCGGCAGACAGGTCCACGTCATCACTGCCAACGACTACCTGGCCGCCCGAGATGCCGAGTGGCTGGCCCCGGTCTACGAGTCGCTTAGCATCACAGCCGGCGCGGTCCTGGGCCACATGGGCGACGAGGACAAGAGGACAGCATACCGCGCCCGGATCGCATACGGGACGGTGCGCGAGCTCGGCTTTGACTTCCTCCGCGACAACCTGCGGCTCTCGGCCAACGAGCTGGTCCAGCGCCGACACGACGTGGCCATCGTCGACGAGGCCGACCAGACGCTGATCGACGAGGCCCGAACGCCCCTGATCATCTCCGGCGGCCCAGGCGCAAACATGCGTGGCGTCCGGCGGGCCAACGAGGCGGTCCGGCGGCTGGTCGGCAGACAGGCCGAGCTCGTCGAAGGCATCGCAACCGAGCTCCGCCGGCCTGCGGTAAGCGCCGGCCGACGTCGCGAGCTGCTGGCGCGCCTGTCCGTGGCCGACCCCGAGAACCCCGAGGTGGTCCGACACCTGGCCGCCGACCGACGCCTGCGCAACCAGGTCCGGACCGACGTCGCCTCCAGCGAGGCCGACGATGAGATCAAGAGCGGCCTCTACTACCTCGTGGACCTCCGGCGCGAGACCGTTACGCTGAGCGAAGCCGGGCACGAGCTCATCGAGCAGCACTTGGGGCCATTGGCCGACATGTCCGAGCTGGACGCCCACCTCCACCGGGTCGAGAACGGGACCGGCGGCGCGCCACTCGATCGACGACGCCGAGAAGCCGAGGCCCTGAGGCGTCAGATCTCCCGGCGCGGCAACCTCGCGAATCAGGTCCATCAGCTTCTGCGCGCCCACATGCTGCTCCGCCGCGACGTCGACTACATCGTCACCGATGGCGAGGTCGTGCTGGTCGATCCGGTTACCGGCAGACGGCGCCCCGACAGCAAGTACCAGCACGGCCTGCACGCGGCCATCGAAGCCAAGGAGGGTCTGCCCTCTCAGCCCGAGCCCGAGGTCCAGGCTCAGATCTCCGTGCAGGGCTACGTGGCCCTGTATCGGCACCTGTCAGGCATGACCGGTACGGCACTGGCAGCCGCGGACGAGTTTCGCCGTTTCTACCGTCTGAGCGTCGAGGCCGTGCCACCCACGACCCGCTCCGTCAGGACAGACCACCCCGCGCGGGTCTTTGCCGACCGGCCCGACAAGGTGGCGGCGCTGTTGGACGAGGTACGCCACTGGCACCGAATGGGCCGGCCGGTCCTCGTCGGGACCGTTGCCGTCGACGAGTCCGTTCAAATAAGCGCCCTGCTCCGGCAGCACGGGATCGAGCATACCGTGCTCAACGCCGTCACCAGCGCCTCGGAGGCCGCGATAGTCAGGGCCGCGGGCGACTCGTGTGCCGTGACCGTGGCCACCAACATGGCGGGACGAGGCACCGACATCCTGCTTGAGCCCAGCCTCGATCTTCGTATCGCCGCCAAATGCGCCGATCTCGTATGTGAGGCGTTCGCCTCGGGCGCGCCGAAGGTCGTCCTGCGGTGTTCGACCCCTGAAGAGGCCGCTATCGCCGAGGCCGCCCTGGACGCGGTCGGCCTCACGACGTGGCGCCGCGACCGGCCGCTAGAGGTGGTCGCAAGGCCGCCGGGCGCACCAGCGCGGCCAGGCCTGCCGGTCGTGTTCGAGTTCGGGCTCGGCCTGCACGTCATCGGCACCGAGCTCAATGAATCACGACGCAGCGACGATCAGCTTCGAGGTCGCGTCGGCCGGCAGGGAGCCTTTGGGTCGACCCGTTTCCTCGCGTCCCTGGGGGACCGTTCTCGGTTCATGAAGCCGGGCGGCAGGTCGTCGGACCGGTCGGAACGGCGTACTGGAGCCAGTGGTCTCCGCTACCTGGAAGGACCGCGGACACAACGACGCATTGACGAGTCGCAGCGGCTGGTCGAGCGTGAGGACGAACTGGACCGGGTTGCATCCTGGGAGCTCGACAATGTCGTCGAGCGGCAGACCCTGGCCTACTACGCCCTGCGCAGGCGGGTCCTAGAGGCCGAGACGGACCCTGTTATGTCCATCGATCTCGCGCGGATGCTAGCCCGCAGGCTGGTCGATCGTCACCTCCCGGAGTCGGCCATAGCCTGCTATGCTACCCGATTCCCCCGGCTCGCCGAAGAGCTGCAGCTCGACTACCAGGTAGACCTGTGGCCCTCGTTTGGCCTCGGCATCGAGGCGCTCAGGACCGCTGTCGGCGGGCTCATAGCCGCCCGGGTGCGGCACGTCAGGGCCGGGTGCAGGCTCACGGACTTCGCCAAGCTTGAGCGACTGCTGCTGGTCCAGACGGCCGACGAGCTGTGGCCGGACCACCTAGCGCGGCTGCACGACATGATGCTGAGTGTTCACCTCCCGAGCTATCCGCCCGAGCGGGCCGCGGCGGAGTACGCCTTCGCGGCCGCGGACGGGTACAGCCGGTTCCTCGAGGCCGCGGCCGACGGCTTAATAATAAGGCTGGTCGCGTATCGCGAGGCCGATGTACAAGAACAGCACGAGCTAACCGAAGAACTTCAGGAGATCCTTGTGTGATAAAGCTGTGTTCTCTGTGCCTTCTGTGGTGAATATCTTTGGAGCGGGGCGGGCACGGACCTGGGTGGGGCATCCCACACTGAGACGACTGTAAGGCAGACAACGGAGGAAGCACCATGGCCACGAAATACGGCAGGCTGGGAATCAGGACCATTGCAGGTACCATGGTCGCCGCCGTCCCGGTGGCTGCCGCCTGCGCCCAGGGCCCGACCTACGACCAGTGGGCGGCCACCGACGGCGCCGCCGGACGCATCAACCTCGACGACGTCCAGCAGGCGTTCAAGAACTCGGAGAGCGCCACCGAGTTCGAGCGCAAGGTCAACGAGATCTACGAGGGCGACGGCCTGGTGTTGATTCGCGCCAAGCAGGACGACGCCGGTCTCACACTCGAGGGCTGGGAGGACCTCAGCGACCCGGCCAACCACGAGATTGACGATGGAGTAGACGACCTCCTCTTCACCATCGTGAAGAACGACCAAGGCAACAATATGCGGGGCTATGGCTCGAACGGCTACTACAACCGCGGCTTCGGTGGGGGCGACTTCCTGTTCACCTACCTCCTCATCTCGTCGCTGTCGCCGCGCGGCTACTACTACTCGACGCCTCCCGGCTACGCCCGGACCACGGTGAAGAGACAACGGGACAGCTACCGGCAGGGCAGCCGCTACAAGTCGCAGGTCTCCAGGAACTCCAAGTACTTCGGCAACCAGAAGAAATTCGCGGGGTCCGGATACGCCTCGGCGGGCCGGAACCAGAGCACGGCGCGCAAGACCTTCCAGTCTCGCCAGCAGACCACGGGCAAGTTCAAGACAAGCGGCACCGGCGTCAGGAGCAGCTGGGGCGCCAGAGGCCGCAGCAGCGGCGGTTTTCGCGGCGGCCGAGGAGGATTCCGCGGAGGCGGGGGAGGCCAACGCATCATCGGCCCGCGCGGCTAGCCGCCCCTACGGGAACACATATCACTTGCGGCGCACAGAACTGTACCGAGGTCGCGCGGGCGAGTCTCTCAGACGAACGTTGGCAACGAACGGCTTTCCGTTCGCCATTTAGCCGCCAGGCGCATGGAGGGTGCCTTGACTAATCGGCTGCCCAACCTGCGCTGGGATTTCGTAGAAGGCCTAGCCCTGGGATTCGTTGAGTTCATCACGAACTCTCGTCCAAATCGTCTCAGTGTGGCCCCTCTTGAGGTACACAAGTAGTAGTATCGCGCAATTGCCCAGCAGCATCGCGGTTAGGAATGTATTGGCAGCCAAGAAGCCTAGCTCTCCTCGTTTCTCCATAAAGAACACGGAAAAGAACGTTAGTGAAAGAACTATGTATATGGCGGACGCTGCGGTTGTTTCAGCATTGACGATCGGCAGATCGCCACCCTTGTCGCGGTACCTTTTATTCACCTCTTCATAAAGGATCTGACCTGTTGCCTGCCGAGCGGTGTCAAACACCACCAGGAACGCGGCTTTCTTGAAAATCTTTTTGCTCACGGTAGCGATGTATAGGCTAGAAGTGAATAGCACAGCGATAGCACCTCCCAGCGATAGGTAGCTGATTTTCTCAACGCCGGCAAGCGTGACTAGCCCAAAGGCAAGAATTGTGGGTACAAGGGTCTGGATCACCCTAGTTTGCAGTTGCTCTATTTCCCTCGTCACCTTCTTACGGTATTCCTCGTTGAGCGAACCGATCTGACTCATAGCGGCCTCCAGTACTTGAGCTGTGACTATCTCGCAGATTCTAGACCCTCGAAGTACATCGGCTCCAATCACACCCCCTTATGATTCCCTCTTCTACGACCAACTTCATCGACGCGGTCTCGTCACCTGATCCCTTAGCCCCGCCGCAGTCGGGGGTGGAGAGCGGCCCTATGGCACTTTGTTCATCGATACTCTCGAAAGTCTTAAGGCCTTGAGGCCTATCGGGGGAAACCAAGACCGGGGCTCGGCCAACGCCGAATCAGCGATGACCGAGACCGCCTACGCCAAGGGCCCGCTGCCGCTGCCGTACAGCACCGACGCCGGCCGGCTTTCCCTTGACCTTCGGGTGACTCTGGGAGACATGCCGCTGGCGGATGCCTTCGAGATCAACCTGTCGGACGTCGACCCGCGCCTCCACATCGGCGACCTGCTCGAGCAGTTGTTTGGCCCGGACGGCGCGCGCGACGAATCCATCGCCCGGCGGCTCGACGCGCGGCACAACCCGGACCTACCGGAGATGTACGAAGCTCTGCTGGATGTCTTCGTCGACTGGCGCGACAACCGCTGCTCCCTGGGATTCCACCGCAACCACGGGCCTGAGATGGCGCCGACCGACGACCTCGGCACGCACCTGCGTGCGTCATCGGATGCGCCGGAAAGTAATACTCTGCGGTCCGTGCGTGGTGATACCCAAGGTTCCCTTCGTGACGGCGCCCAAGGCTCCGTTCGTGGTGAGCCCGTCGAACCACTCCCGCCGCTGCTCGACGTCGTGGTCGAGCAGCTCCATACGCCGCTGGAGTACGCGGCCGGCCTTTGGTACGAAGGCGACCTCGGGCTGCTCGTCGACCGCTTGCAAGAGCACGTACTCCTCTACTTCGCCAGCCGCCTCGGCTACCGGCTCCCGGCCGAGCCGAAGTCCCCCGTCGATAGCGGGGTGCTGCACATCGCCGAGCGTCTGGCCGAGCATGGCGCCCTCACGGCGTCCGACGGCCTCGTCTACAGGCTCACCGAGGACGCCGAGGAGCGGCTCGATCGAGCCGACTCTGAGGTCAAAGCCGCGGTGCGACTCTACGACCTCTTTGCAGACGTGGTATACGACGATCACGGCCGTATTGAGTTCGGCACCGGGCGGGGCTCGGACCTTCGCGTCGACGTGTACGAGTCCGAGGGACTCGACTCGGCTGAGACCGTGCTGCTTCGCCACCTATACGACGGCACGCTGGACGGCCTTGACGCCGACTGGCGGGAAGCAGTCCTCGACGAAGATTTCTTCGTAGAGCTACTCATCGACCTCGCCGACCGCGAGCCCATCGACGCCGACGTGCTCGACGCGATCGTCGAGGCCGGGTTCGCCCACCTCGAGCAGTTTCAGGAGGAGGCGGAGCGGGACGCCCAACGCCGGTGGCTCGCGGCCAGGGCCCGGCGGTCCTAGTCTACTGTCCTGCGTCTACAGTCCTGCAAAATGGCTAACGGCAGGGTGAGCCCGAACGGAGCATCTGGCGTGGGGAGGGTCCCCTCACCACAGATGCGGCATCGCGGCTCAGACCGAGAGTAGACCGATTCCCACTCCGCTCCATGCTACGCCAGACGGGCCTCGTCTACGCTGTTTCTGCGTCATCGCGGCAAGTGTCACTTGAGACACTCTGCTATGTCTCTTTTCCGGCCGACGGCTGCCCGGGCAGCTTGATCTTGCCGATGGCTATCCGCTTTAGTGTCTCGACGTAGAACTCGTGCTCCCTGCGCAGCACCCGCTCCCGCAGCGACTCGACCGTGTCGTCCTCCAGCACTGGCACCTCGGTCTGCGCCACGACCGGCCCCTGATCGTATTCCTTGTCCACCAGGTGGACGGTCACGCCCGTCACCCGCTCTCCCGCGGCGAGTACGGCCGCGTGCACTCGCTCTCCATACATCCCCTTCCCGCCGTGCGCCGGCAGCAGCGCCGGGTGGACGTTCAGAATGCGTCCACGGTAGCAGTCGACCGTCTGTGGGCCCAGCAGTCTCATGTACCCGGCCAGGACCACCAGGTTGACGCCGTGGCTCTCGAGCGTGCCGGTGATTGCCGCGTCGAGATCCCTGGGCCGGGGGTGGGTCCCGGAGCTCAGATGAAGGCTTGGGACCTCTTCCTTTGCAGCCCGTCTCAACACCTCGCTGTCGGAGTTGTTGCTGATGACGACACAGGGCTCCGCATCGAGCGAGCCGCCCTTGCAGGCGTCGATGATCGCCTGAACGTTGCTGCCGCCGTGCGACGCGAGAAAACCCAACCGCAGCTTCGACACTGCCAACCTCATGTGAGCCGCGCCCTAATATGGCACGGCCACCCCTTTGCGATACAATACGCCCCTCAGCCTAACCGACCCTCTAAACCACCCGCAAGATCGGAGAAGGACCAAAGAGGTCACGGAGAGGCTCAGATGGACTAGAGGCCCCCACCGGCGACAGGTTGGTCCGCCAGCAGGCTGATGAGCTTTTGGGTTTGCAGAGAGGCAATGCCCATCTGCCGGGAGTCTGAGGGTGTCCCTCAGATATTATTTCATCCCCCTTCCTCGCGTCGCGAGGAAGGGGGATGGGGGATGGCCTTTTCGGCACGCTGCTAAGGAACGCGGCACCGAGCCTTGTTTCGACGAGCAACCGAGCATTGGCAAGCCCGTGCCCGCCGCCCACACGACAGACGACGCCACCACCGCAAGGAGACGCTATGACCGACGCGACGATCCCCACCGTAGCCGAGGTGCTCGGCTACTTCGACTCCCTCAGCAACTGGGGCCGCTGGGGCGACGACGACCAGCTCGGCGCCCTCAACTTCCTGACGCCGGAGAAGGTCCGCCAGGCCGCGTCTCTGGTCCGGGACGGCCACCAGGTCTCGTGTGCGCGCACAGTCCTGTTCGAGGCCGCAGCCGACGTCAACATTCCACCGGTCCACTTCATGATCGAGAGCGGCGAGGGCTGGGCCACCGGCCAGAAGGTCACCGACAGGGTCGTTCAGGGTGCCTCTGACTTCTTTGGGATGGCCTACCACGGCTTCACGATCACCCACATCGACAGCCTTTCCCACTTCTTCTGGCAGGGCCAGATGTACAACGGCAGGCCAGCCCACCTAGTCTCCACCAACGCCGGTGCGACGGTCGCGTCGGTGGAAAACGCCGGCGGCGGCATCGTGACGCGTGGAGTGCTGGTCGACGTGCCGATGGTCAGGGGCGTCGACTGGGTTGAGCGCGGCGAGGGCGTCATGCCCGACGACGTCCTCGAGGCCGAGCGCCGTTGTGGCTTCACCGTGGAAGAGGGCGACGTGCTGCTGATCAGGACCGGCCAGCTACACCGCAGGAACGTCGAGGGCCCGGTCGACCCCACCGCGGTTGGCTCGGCCGCGTGTCAGGCCGCCTGCCTCCCTCTGTTTCACGAGCGGGGCATCGCCATGCTCGGCACGGACACCGGCAACGACGTCGCGCCGGCCCAGTACCCGTCCGTGCCAAACCCCATCCACCAGGTCGGCCTCGTGAAGATGGGCATGTGGATTCTCGACAACGCCGACCTCGAGGAGCTTGGGCGGCAGTGCGCCGACAGGGGCCGGTGGGAGTTCATGTTCAACATCGCGCCGCTGAAGCTCTCCAACAGCACCGGCTCGCCCGTCAACCCGCTGGCTATCTTTTGATCCTGCCTCGGCGTCGCCACTGCCGATGCGACCACGTACCTGCGGCCGGGTCATTGACTCCTCCGAGGACGGCCATCCGTGACTGTACTAGACCTCCATCCGACACCTGATCTCTCGGGTCTCAAAGTGTCCCACTTTTGCTGGTTGGCAAATGGGAAGATATCTGCGGTTTTGTCAAGCATCAGCCCGTTCCGCCTCCTTGCATAGCGACTGACCGCCGCAATACACTGTGTTGAACGATCACCGTCCGCAATGCGGTCCGCTCTCTTTGGGAAGCCCCGGTGGGGCGGCCTTGGGAAAGGCCGGCAGGATGAAGCTCAGACGCAACAGCGCGCCCACACGGGCAGACTGGGCCTCCCGCAGGCGCCGGGTGGCCCGGAAGCGCGCATCGGCGACCAGGCCCAGGTACGCGGAGCCGGTCACGCACGAGGTCGACCGCTCCGACGCCCAGAAGCGGCCGGCCACCGCCGCGCTCGCCCTGATCACGAACTTCTTCTTCCCAGGCGCCGGCCTGATCATCTACGGCCAGCGCAAGTGGGGCCTGACCTTCATCGCGGTGACCGCCCTCACCTTCTACATTTTCTGGCCGGTGACCATGGTGTTTACGACCGGGATGACTGCCAACTACGCGTTCCGAAAAGAGGACTGACGCCTTGTCGCCCGGCGGCGAACTGACTGAGACCTTTCCCCGTTACCTGTCGGGCCTGTCCTGGGCCTGACTAAGGGCACGGGGCACAGGAGTGCTCGAACGGGTTTTTCACCGGCCTGCTGGTGGCCGCGATGGCGATATGACGATGAGAGGCCAGAATGATCAAGATCGGCTGTAACTACTTAAGCTTTCCCGGTATGGACGTCGAGACCTTCGTCCGAACGGCCTACGACCTTCGGCTGGACGTCATCGACCTGCACCGCTCCGCGTTCACCTCCACCGGTCCCGAGTACCTCCGCGTCATCAAAATGGAATGCCTGAGACTCGGGCTGCCCATCGGTTACCTGGGCGTCAGCAACAGGTTCGTCGGTACGGACATAGAGCTGCGGGAACACGTCGACATGTGCAAGGAGTCCATTGACGTGGCCGCGTTCATCGGAGCGCCGCTGATCCGCGTCTTCGGCGGCCACGTGCCACCCGAGATCGAGGACCGCGAGCCCCTCTTCGAGCCGCTCGCCAGATGCAACCGGGAGGTCGCCGAGTACGGCGCCCGGAAGGGTGTCATCGTCGCGCTGCAGAACCACGACAACAGCAACATGGCGGCGACGGCCGAAGACGTGCTGCGCATTCTGAAGGAGACCGATCACCCCAACTTCTCACTGATCGTCGACACCGGCCAATGGCAGGGGTCGCCCGGAGCCAGTCCCAAGGGCGAGTCGGACCCGGCCGTGGACTTCTACGACTACATCGAGCAGACCATGCCCCATGCCGTATACGTGCGGACGAAGTTCTACAGGAACGACTCCGGCAAAGAGGAGTGGCTCGACTACGAGCGGATCATGGCCATCCTGCGAGGCGTCGGCTACAACGGCCCGCTGTCAATCGTGTACGAGGGCCAGGCCCAGGGTGAGGACCGGGTGGACGCGGTGCGCAAGGCGGCGGCCGAGCTGCGAAGCCTGCTGTGATCATCGACTCCCATCTCCACGTCTGGAGCGACGACGAGTCGCGCTACCCCTTCGGCGAGGTGTCGCGGCCAGCGTCCGGAGACGGCGCCTCGGTGGAGCTGCTGAACGAGCACATGGCCAAGGCGGGAGTCGACAAGGCCGTTATCGTGCAGCCCATCCACTACCTCTACGACAACCGATATGTCGCCGAATGTCTCGCCCGGTTCCCCGGCAGGTTCGCCGCGGTGGCCCTCGTGGACCCCACCGATGCCGAAGCGCCCGACAACCTCGAGGAGCTGGTTCTCGAAAAAGGCTTCGGAGGCATGCGCCTGCACCTGTCGCGGCAGGCGGACCCCGCGGCCCTGGCTGCGCTGGACCAGGACCGGCTGTGGCGGCGCGTCGAGGAGCTGAACGTCTGCCTCATCGTCCTGGGCAAGGCCGCTGAGCTACCGGCCCTGGAGCCTATCGTCGGCCGCTTCCCCGGTGTCAACGTAGTCCTCGACCACCTCGGCGGCCCACCGGTCGGCGAAGAGCCGCCACACCCTCTTCTCGGTAACGTCTTGAGGATGGCGAAGTATCCCAATGTCTACGTCAAAGTCTCCAACATGAACCGCCTATCGCGGCTCCCCTACCCTCATCGCGACACGCACGACATGGTCCGACGTATCTACGACGCCTTTGGCCCCGAGCGGCTAATGTGGGGCACCGACTTCCCCCACGTGCTCGCGGCCGGCGGCTACCTCCCCGCGCTGGAGCTCACCCGCGACGAGCTCGGCTTCCTCAACGACGACGATAAGGAGTGGCTGTTCAGCAGGACCGTGCGAAAGGTGTGGAAGTTTCTAGAACCCTTCCATTGACGGACGCGGTCTCCGACCCTATGGAGAGAGAATCCAGTGGCGACCTCAGATACCGGCACACGGCTCCTCGGCGTCAACCACGTCACTTACAACGTCACCGACAAAGCTCGCGCGCTGAGGTTCTGGGAGTACGTGCTGGGAGTCCAGCGGATCCCGAGCCAGGTGGACGGCGACCACATCGTCTGGCTGCAGCTCCCCAGCGGCGCCATGGTCCACCTCGTCGAGAAGCCCGAGGGGCCCTCCAACCCTCCTCACCACGGAGTATTCGAGGTGGAGGACATCAAGGCGACCGTGAAGTCCCTGGAGGCCAAAGGCGCGACCTGCTCCGTCATATCCACCCGCAACGACGGCCAGCGCGCATTCAAGACCTGGGACCCCGACGGCAACGAGATCGAGATCTGCACCAGATCCGGCTTCGGCATCCTCGTCCGGCAGACTGATGAAGAATAGGGCGTGCAGAGGGGCGGAGCCCTTTTGTCGGGAGTCTGAGGGTGTCCCTCAGATATAGCTTCTTCTCCCTTCCTGGCTAGGAAGGGGGCCAAGCGGACGGTAGGAAAGGTCTTTCAGTTCCCTGCTAGAGAGGCGCAATTGAGAATAACCGGCGTGGAGTCGATCACCATCGAGGTCCCCGCGGCGTGGCCCGGAGGACGCGACACGTGGACGGTCGTCGTCGTCCGCTCGAACAACGGCACTGTCGGCATAGGCCGCGGCGGCGACGTCGGTATCGTCTCCGACGTGCTCGCCCCGCTGCTCGTTGGAGAGGACCCGCGCATGATCTCTATGCTGTGGGACCGCATGTACGAGGCTGCGTGGCGCTTCGGAGGTCCCGGCGCCCCGGGGATGGCTTCCATCGGGGCCGTGGACGTAGCCTTGTGGGACCTGTACGGCAAGTCGTGCGGAGAGCCCCTGTGGCGCCTGCTGGGCGGCTTCAGGGACACCGTGCCCGCATATGCCGACGGAAGCGGGTACGCTGACGAGGAAGACCAGTCCGCCGACGCCATCGCCCGGCTGGTCAAGAAGCACGCCGACCTTGGCTTCCAAGCGATCAAGGTCCACATGTACGGGGCGGCCCGGCCCGAGGACGTGGTAGAGCGCGTGCGTAGCTGCCGGGATCTGATAGGCCCCGACGTCAGGCTGATGGTGGACCTGCACCAGGCCTGGGATGGAAAGACCGCCGTCGACCTGGCGCGACGGCTCGAGCCCTACGGCCTGTACTGGATCGAGGAGCCGGTACGCCACGACGACGAGCCGGCCAACATGCGCATGGTCCAGCAGGCGACGAGCGCGATGGTGGCCGGCGGCGAAGGCCAGGGCACCCTCTACGGCATCCGGCGGCTCCTCACCGAGGGCGCGCTCCAGCTCGTGCAGACCGATATTCTGATCGGAGGCGGCTACACCGGGCTACTCCGCATCGCCGCGTTGGCCGAGGCCTTCCACGTGCCCATCGCTCCCCACGGCGCCCAGTTCCCCGACTTCAACTCCCACCTGGTGGCCGCCGTGCCCAACGGGCTCATGGTTTCTACCTACCCCGACTGCGAGCCTCACGAGATCTGGTCCAAGATGTACGACCCGCCCTTCGGCGTGAACGACGGTCAGATAACCCTCTCGGATCGGCCCGGCCTAGGCCACGAGCTCGACTGGGGTTTCATTGAGCGCCACAGGGCATCCGCCGGGTAGCAGCAGGAGCAGCGGCCGGGCTCTCCCCTCCGTCTGTACAACCGGGGAGATGGGTACACGTCAGACCGGGGACATAGGTGAAATTGTTTTCCTGGGATCAGCGGTGCAGTTCAGCGGCACGCGGCTTGAGAGCGAAAACGCCGCACGTCAAACCCTGCTCTATGTCGGAGCATGTTCGCCTGGGTAAGGCGTCGCTTCCCATACCCACCCAATATGTCACCCATGTACCCAGTCTAAGTGTAACCCTTGTACCCGGTCCATACCCTCTTCTCTCCTCTCGATGGGAGAGGAGAGAAGAGGTGTTCTTCCCCGTCCTACGAGCTCGAGTCCGCTAGCCGACGCCACACCCCGCACCCGCTCGTCTCAAACGCAGTATCGCTCTCGCGGATCCATACGACGATCACCTGGTCCGCGGCTCCGCCCGGCCTGACGCCAGACTCGTTGGCGGCCGCCGACCTCTCTATGAACGTCTTCACGTTGCTGAACTCTACCAGCCGCGCCCAGTAACAATCGGAGCTCGGTCCGATTGTGCGATAAGTTCCCGGTAGCACCTCCGGCCCGATGAGCCAGGCGCCGTCTCCAAAAAATGTCCGGGCGCCGGTCGGAGTGGGTCCCGGCATCCGGGTGGGTATCCCGAAAACGTTGGCGGGCTGTGTCGGCAGAGCCACGCCGTTGGGCGGCGACTCTGACCGACCGCCGCCGGGGTTGCCCACTATCGGAATCAGCACGACGCCAAGCAGGAAGAGCCCGACAAAGACCAGGCACCCCATGCTCCTCCGATTAGTCAGACGGCTGCGGCGGTCCTCGTCCTTCTTCTTCTCTTCCTCGTATATCTGGCGCCGCTGTGCCGCGGTGAGTTCGTCCATGGACCACCCCATTCGTCGGTCAAATATATCACGGGGCACCGCCGGCCTTGACTCCGACGGTCGGCACGCACAGACTTGCCGGACGGAGACGCATTACATGACCGAGCTAGACACCGACGCCATCGCTTGTGACATCTACGGCTAGCGGCTGGACCTGCACCTCGGCCTGAATCGCAAGTCCGCCGAGCACCGGCTTGAGCACAACGAGGGTGCGCCCGACGGCACAGAGCGCGGCGATTGCGATGTCTACCCAAGGTCGCCTGGACTCGGTCCACTCTGGCCGTTCCTGACGGCGACGCTGGGTGCCAGGCGGTTCCTAGAGGTCGGCTGCGGGCTCGGCTACACCGCCGCTCTCATGGCGGAGGCGGTTGGGCCGGACAGCCGCGTGGACACCATCGAGCGTGGCGGAGCAGGCCGACCTGGCCGAAGCGGAGCTTGCGTCCCGCGGCCTCGCCGATCGCGTGAACGTGCTAAGAGGCCGGGCGTTGGATGTCCTGCCGACGCTCGAAGACCCTTACGATGCCATCTTCATCGACGGCGACTGGTGGGAGTACCTAGCGATGCTGCCCGACCTGGCCCGCCTGACCTAGGTCGGAGGCATTCTGGTCAGCGACAACTTCTTCTCACTGTTCTCCGACTGGGCACAGGGCATGCGCGGCAGCGACTCCGTCAAGCACTATCTCACAGACCTCGTGGCCGACCCGCGATTCGCGACTTACATCTTCCCCGGCAAATGGCAGGCCTGGAGCTACCGCATCCGACCCGCAACCGAGGCATGATCCGGACTCAACCGGCGACGGCACGCGCTATGACGGAGCGCCGCATACGTACTGTCGTCCTGAGGAGCCCCGCGACGAAGGACCTGGAGCGGAGGGCGGCGTATTTTCCCGGTCTACGTCCTCGCCCGCCCCCGACGCAAAGCGCGACCGGGCAGCGCGCCCGTGTTCTCGCCCCGGTCGATCACCACCTGCCCGTTGACGATCACCTGTTCGATGCCGACCGGGTAGCGTTTCGGTTCATCCCGAGTGGCGTCCGTCCTTACCGCCTCGGGGTCGAAGACCACGACGTCCGCCCGGTAGCCGTCCCGCAGCAGTCCTCGGTCCGGCAGACCGAGCCGCTGCGCCGGGAACCAAGTCATCTTCCGTATCGCCTCGGGAAGCTTCAGGTGTTTCTCGGCACGCACGAACTCCGCCAGCACCAGCGGGAAGCAGCCATAGGACCGCGGGTTGGGGTACTCGCCGAACAAGATCGCGTCGCTGGCGATCATGCCGTACGGGTGCGACACGAACGCCGCCAACGTGTGGACATTGGTGCCCAGGCCGACCATCGAGATCCCCAGGTTCTCGTCCACCATCAGGTCGAACAGCGCTTCCCTCGGGTCCTGGCCTCGCATCTCGGCGATGTCCGTCAGCAGCCTGCCATCATACTGCTTGTTAGACGGCTGGGCGAAGTTGTGTAGCCAGTTGTTCTCGAGCAAATCCCTGGACACGTCATTCATAAGGCGGGCGCGGTCGTCGGGATCCTCGAATGCGGCCATCAGCCGCTCCGGGCCGCCGTCCTTCGACCACCCGGGGAAGTGGATGACCGGCGATGTGCCCGAGTACGGATACGAATAGCAGTCAAAGGTGACGTCCAACCCGCCAGCCCGCGCGTCCTCCACCAGGCCCAGGTAGTCGAGGTGGCTCCCGTCGCCTTGATAGCCCTGCCTGTAGTGCGTCAGGTGTATCGGCCCCCCGCTGCGACGGCCTATTCTGAGTGCCTCCTCCCACGGCGCCAGCCGCCCCTGCGCCTTGAGCTCCGACCTGGTGTGCGTGTGATAGAAGCCCCCCAGACTCGCGGCGGTCTCCGACAGCGCCACCAGCTCGTCGGTGTCGGCGAAGGCGCCGGGCTCGTAGTCCAGGCCGGTGGACAGACCCCAGGCGCCCTCTTCCATGGCCTCCCGGACCACCGACTTCATGTCCCGTAGCTGGGCCGCCGTCGCAGGCCGGTCCTCCCACCCCACCGACCAGATGCGCACCGGGGAGTTGCCCAGGAAATAGGCGACGTTGACGGCAATGCTGTCGTCGTACTTCCCCAGCAGCTCCGCCACGGTGAGCCAGTCGGCCGGCATGGGCGGATAGCCGTTGAGGCCCGAATCGAGCCAGATGTAGCGGTGGAGCTCGTCGCGGCTCTTGAAGGGCGCGTGGGAGATTCCGTCGATGCCCACCAGCTCGGTCGTCACGCCCTGCCGCACCTTGGGGTCGTGGTGGGGCTTGCCCAGGATGGTCAGGCCTGCGTGAGAGTGCAGGTCGACGAAGCCTGGGCACACGACGTGCCCAGCGGCGTCTATTACGCGGGCGGCCTCGATACACGAGGTCTCGCCACGGTGTATCGCAAGCGTGTCGCCGTCGACGATGACCGTGGCCTCGAAGCCAGCCGACCCGCTGCCGTCAATGACGAGCCCGTTCTTGATCAGCAGGTCCGGCACAGGCCCTCCGAAGAAACAACCGCAGAGATCGCGGAGCTCGCTGAGATATCAGATCAAAGTCTGACTCTTTGCGTTCTCGGCGACCTCTGCGGTCAGTCGTTTTCCTATTTGCGGTAGTGCAGCGCCACCTTGCGGATAGCCTGGATGATCTCCCCAACGTCCTCTTCGGCGAGGCTGGGGACCATCGAGAAGTTGATCTGCCGCGTCATGAGTTCCTCGCCGTACGGGCACCTGACCAGCCGGTAGTCCAGCGGCCGGTCACGGCCGATGTCCAGCGGCACATGGCTGTTGCCGTACAGGAGGGTCTCGGCCAGGAACGGGTTGCGGTAGAGCGGGCCTTCGTCCGGCGTCCCCAGGTACGGCCCGCCCATCGGCACACCTTCCTGGCTCACCGCGTCGGCGAACTCCGGCGCGGTGCAGTTCAGCCCATCGGTGTCCAGAGTGAATCCCAGGCTCCAGTAGGTATGTCGGTCTCCGGCACGCACCTTCTGAGGCGTGATCTCGCCGATGTCCGACAACCCGTCGATTATGTTTCCGGCGTCGCGCACCTTATTCTCGATATAGCCGTCGACCTTGCCAAGCTGGTTCAGCAGCAGCGCCGCGATCATGTCGTTGATCTTGTAGTTCGGCGCCAGGAAGTAGTTGGCGTATGGCCGACCCTCGTAGGGCCCATTGTCGCGGGGCAGCGCGGCGTCGCGGAACAGGATCGCCCGCTCCCATAGCGACCGGTTGTCGGTAAGCACTATCCCGCCCATGCCGGCCGACAGGTGTTTGCCCCCGAAGCTGAAGCCGGCTATGTCGCCCAGGGACCCTACCCGCCGACCCTGGTACTCGGCGAAGTGGGACTGGCAGCAGTCCTCGATCAGGAACAGGTTGTGGCGTTCTGCGACGTCCCGCAGCGCTCCCATGTCAGCCGGGTTGCCGAACAGGTGCACGGGCATGATCGCCCGGGTGCGCGGCGTGATCTTGCGCTCGACGTCTTCGGGGTCGAGGCAATAGGTGTCGTCGATATCGGCAAAGATCGGGACGCAGTTGTGCAACAGTGTCCCGATCAGGGTGCCGGCCGACGTCCACGGCGTCGTGATGATCTCCGATCCGGGGTCGGGATTCACCGCCGCCACGCATGTGTGCATCGCAGACGTGCCCGAGTTAACGGTCACGGCGTACTTCACACCGTGCCTGGCCGCGAATTCACGCTCGAACTCATCGACCTTGGGCCCCTTCCCAATCCTGCCGCCCTTGATCACCTCAGCTACCGCCGCAACGTCGTCGTCGCCGAAATCGTGGGTCGGGCCGAACGGCTCGGTCCGAACCGGAGTCCCACCGTGAATCGCAAGCTGATCGTCCATGTCTCCCTCTCCTATTTCCCTAATAGCTGACCCACGTCAATCGCCCGACGCCGTCAGCGCCGGTTTCGTAGGGGGCAAGCTCCGCATGTCTGCCCACGCCTGGGGCGCGTACACAGGTGCGTCCCTGCCAAACAGCCTCGCCCACACTCCCGCCGCTCACCCCGATTGCCCGATGCCGCATTCGGGGTGTATCGAGGGGCCTAGATCTCCAGGCCCAGCAGCCGCATCGCGTTAAGCCCCAGGACCTTGCGTTTCGCTTCCTCCGAGATGACGGCGGTCGCGATCCTGCCGATCTGCAGCCGGGCGTCCATCAGAGGCATGTCCGAGCCATACATCACCCGGTCTTCGCCCGCGCCGTTCACCAGTCTCTCGATGGTGCCGTGCTCACCCCACGACGTGCACGTCTCCAGCATGACCTTCGGGCATCGTCGCGCCGCCTCCACCGCGCCGATCTGGCCCTCGGTCACGTTGCCCGCGTGGGCGATCACCCACGTCACGTTGGGAAACCGGTCGTGCAGCGCAAGGAACCGCTCTGAGATGCTCAGGTGAGGCGGGTCGAACGGGAAGGTCGCGTGCCCCATGATCGGCAGGCCACGCTCGTTGGCCCACTCGAAGATCGGGAAATAGGCCGGGTCGTCGTTGGGCCGGCCGAAGTAGTCTGGGTAGATCTTGATGAACTTCATCTCCAACATGTCGAAGCTGCGATCGAGCTCCTTCACCGCCTCTTCCGGGTAGTGCGGCGTGACGAAGGCGGCGCCGACGAATCGGTCCGGCCACTCCGCGACGTACCTGGCCACGACGTCGTTGGCCTCCTTCGCATCGCCACGAAAGACGTAGTTGATGCAGGCCACGTCGACACCGGCCGCGTCGAGGAGTTCTAGGTACCGCTCGGGGCGGTCGTCCATGCCGTACTGGCTCTGGCGCCCCACGTGGCAGTGGAAGTCGATTACTCGGGTGTCCATGCCTAACCCGTCCCCAGCAACCGATCAAGGTTGCCCGCACAGATGTCGGCCAGGTTTTCGTCGCTGAGCCCGCACCGATGGAGGTAGTACAGGTTCGGCGCCATCGGCGCGTCCGGGAACCGCGAGCCGTACATGACGCGGCGCTCTCCGACCGCCCTGAAGAACCTGGGGATACCGTCCGTGTTGACCAATCGAGAGACCTCGATCATCAAGTTGGGCAGACTCTTCATCAACGGCAGAGCCCAGCCCGTCTGTCTGTAGTGGACCTCGGCCAACACGGCCGTGACACCGGGGTTGGCCGACATCGTGTCGTATATCTCGGACGGGTCGATGGCGCCATCGCCCTTGAGGAAGTCGTAGGTGACCGGCAGCCACAGCGGAATGCCATCCTGGGCCATCCACTCCATCCACGGCTTGACGACCCAGTCGAGGAACGGGTAGTTGTGCGTCCCCGGCACGATACGGATGGAGCGCGCCCCCGCCGCCTTGAAGCTGGCCTTGAACTCGTCCAGGTCGTCGGACGACGGGTTGGCAGCGAACTGCGGCACGAACCGGGGCTGGCCCGCGATCGTCTCCATCAGTAGCTCGTTACCTTCGCTTGAGTCGTACCCCGCCGCGTGGGGCGCGTAGACGTGGGCGCGGTCGACGCCGGCCTTGTCCATCGCCTCCAGTGTGCCATCCGCGGTGTCTACGGCGACCCGACGGTCGTGCCGCCTACCAAGCGCCACGTCCGCGTCGAATACCGGCACCATGGGCTTGAAATTCAGATCTACCTGACCCATCTGTTTTCCTCGCTATTGTCCCTCACCGGACGGGCCCGGAGGGAGCTGATTTTGGCGGGGCTGAGTGTACCACAGCACCCTATTTTTGCGTCAACGCCTACGACCGCCACTCTCGCACCGCTCATCCCGAATGCCCCGATGCGGCATCGGGGCGTATCTAGGGGCCTCGCCGTCCCGTCAGATCGCGACGTACAGGATCAGTGCGGAGCTGATCACGACGGCGCTGACGATGAAGGCGACGCCGAGGTTGCGGTCCACCGCCAGCTCATCTTGGAGCCTGGCGCCCGGCAGGAGCACCAGGTCGGTTACGCGGCGCACCAAAAACAGCAGCACGAACCCCAGCACCGCGAAGGTCAGGAAGCCGGCCAGGCTCTCGGGCCAGCCGGCGAACTCCCCGAACACCGCCTTGAACGTCACCAGCCCGATGGCGATCATGTTGCCCGCCAGGGCGACACCCACCGCGGTGTTCTTCCGCTCAATCTCCAAGTGGATGTCGTACGACGTAGTGAACTGGTAGAACACACCGTACAGCACCAGCACGACAGTCCCGAGGCCCAGGAAGGCAAGAGAGCGCAGCGCTGCGTCCAGATTGCTGACCTCACCGCCCGCGGCCTCCGTCGAGCCTGTGCCGGCGATCGATCCAGCGATGACGAGCCCCGTGGCCAGGTAGACACCGAACTCGACTGCCCCGGTGCCGACGTTCTGGTCCTCGATTATCTCCTTCTCGGTGTCAAAACTGTGGAGGATGAGGCAGTCTACCACGATCCTCGCCGCGTTCAGTACGACTATGCCGGCCAACGCGTACAGGGCTACCTCCAGCACATCACCCCAGTACTCGGAGCCCGTCGGCTTCCAGTCGTCGTCGCGCACCACCGTCAGGGGCTGATAGAGGGCGGCAACGAACACGAAGATCACGCCAAGGTAGTAACCCGCCATGCTCAACCCCAGCGCGACGTTGTTCTCGCCGGTCACCTGCTGGTTGATGCTATAACGCGTTATCAGGTCCTGGAGGACCTTTGCGATGAGCACCACGACGATGCCCAGAACGACGTAGACTAGGCCCTTGGGAAAGAGCTCCAGCGTATCTACTATGGCATCCAGAAAATCTTCCATTACGTCCTCCCTGCCTGCAACCGACAGACTACTGACGGTAGACCGTTATACTGTCCGGAGACACCGATTCGCTCAGGTACGCCTCGAAGGGCATGCCCTCCCATTTGACGATGGACGCGAACCGCTCGTTGTCTTCGTTGGCAAGCTCCCACAGATAGAAGCCCTGCCCTTCAGTGGACCCGCCCTCGAAAAAGAACGACTCGCCGCTGTTGCTGTAGTGGTAGCGCGTGCCCTCATATTCAATACTGTTGTCTAGGGAGTGCTGCTCGTCCATGCGGACGAGGTCCTCCTCGGTCAGCCCGAGCCGCTCCAGGCCCATCGGCCGTTCGTCTTCCCTGATCGCCACGGACAGGGTGCTTCCTCGGCCGGACCACTCGACCCACATCCGGGTGTCGCCGTCCACGCCCAGCAGCTCATAGGACTCACCGGCATTGCTTTCGTACCGGTTGAGGTTCTCCACGATGAAATAGGCGTCGTCATAGATGACCGAACGGCCGGAGACGGTGAACACGTCCCCTACCCG
>CAZENU010000014.1:40332-48540 GCA_964513735.1 uncultured Dehalococcoidia bacterium | reverse complement strand
ATCTGGTGGGGTTGGTGATATGAAGGATGTGACGGCTTGGCGGCGCCTGCGGACGGCTATCTCCCTCAAGTTCGTATTGGCGGGCACGGTTGTGGTATTGGCTGCCCTGGGTGGGGTCGGATTCCTGTTCGGCAGCGATATCATCTCGGCCTTCGACTCGACGCGTGAGGGCGCGGTCGACGCGCTGGGACTGGGAGTCGCTCCGGTAGCGCTCTGGGTCGGCGCCGTGCTCGCCGTTGCGATCTGGAGGCGGGACTGGCTCCGGCGGGTCAACGTCTGGGCAGGTTCACTCGCCTATCTAGCGGCCATGCTGGGAGTGCTCAGCTATTTCCACCCGGATGAGGGTCTGTTCTCCGCCCTGACGACCGACTTCGACGCATCCCTGGGTGGCTCCGCCGGCGACGGTATCGCCGGAGACTCCGCCTGGTTCGGAGCCCTGCGAGTCTTCGCTCTCGTCATAGTCGGGACCGCGATAGCCGGTCCGAGGCTGTCGGTAGAGGGATTGATACTGCTCGGAAGGGCTCTTCTTGTAACCTACGCCGCGCTCATGGTTGCCGGCGGCGGGACCTACTCCCTGCTGAGGCGCATGTACGGGGCAAACGAGAAACCCGCTGAGGGCACCTCGTCGGGCCGCCACCGCGACAGCGAAGCGCTGCGCAAAGCCCTGGCGGCGCAGCAGACCTCCCAGCCCGCCGAGGCCCGCCAGCCGTTGGACGGCGCGGCCGGCGACAACGCGGCCGAGGAGCCGGCACACCGGCCACAGCCCGACCTTCCGACCTTCGACCGCATCCACACAGAGCCCGTCGTGGTCCCCCGGCAAGAGACGCCCGAGCCGAGCTCTTCGGGCCGTTACAACAAGTTCTGGAGCCGGTCTGCGAGACCTGCCCAGACCTCCATCGGCGACGAAGACCACTTCTCGAAAGCCAAAGAGGTATTCGAGTCCGAGCCTGAACCGGTCGTGCGTCAGGGGAAGGGGTCCTGGAAGCTGCCCGACAGCAGCATGGTCCGGAACGAGGACGAGGGCGGCATCTCGGAAGAAGAGTTGAACCGCACCAGTCAGACGATCGAACGGACTCTGGCCGAGTACAACGTGGAGGTCGAGGTCGGGCAGATCAAGCCCGGGCCGGCCGTGAGCATGTACGGGCTGATTCCTGGCTGGGTCAGGCGCTACAAGCAGGTCAAGGAGATGGAAGAAGACGGGCGCCCCAGGCTGGACGAATCGGGCAAGCCCATCATTACCAGGGTTGAGAGCAAGACCAGGGTCAAGGTAGACAGCATCATCTCCCGTGAGAAGGACCTCTCGCTGGCGCTCAAGACCCCCAGCATCCGCATTGAGACACCGGTGCTGGGCGAGTCGCTGGTCGGCATCGAGGTACCGAACCCGAGTCTGTCACTGGTTACACTCGGACGGCTGATGGAGAGCGCCGAGTACAAGAAGATGCGCTCCAGGGCAAAGCTGCCTATCGCGCTGGGCAAGAGCACCGGCGGCGAGCCCGTCGTGGTTGACCTGGCGGCGATGCCGCACCTGCTTGTCGCCGGGGCTACGGGCTCTGGCAAGAGCGTGTGTATCAACGCCATCGTGTCTTGTCTGCTTATGGAGAAGGATCCCGAAGAGATGCGCCTGCTGCTGGTCGACCCCAAGCGCGTCGAGCTCACCCCCTACAACGGCATCCCGCACCTTCTCACCCCCGTGGTGGTCGAGACGGACCAGGTGGTTTCCCTGCTCAAGGGCCTGATTCAGGAGATGCTCAACCGGTACCGCCGCATGGAAGAGCTTGGCGTACGCAACATCGACTCCTACAACAAACAGGCGACAGACAAGATGCCCTACCTCGTAGTGGCGGTCGACGAGCTGGCTGACCTGATGATGTCGGCTTCGTTCGACGTGGAGCAGTCGCTCTGTAGACTGGCCCAGCTCGGCAGAGCCACAGGGATCCATCTGATCATCGCGACGCAGAGGCCATCGGTGGACGTGGTCACGGGGCTGATCAAGGCCAACTTCCCGAGCCGCATCTCCTTCGGCGTCTCGTCCCAAATCGACTCCCGCACCATCCTGGACAGCGTGGGAGCCGAGAAGCTGCTGGGTCGGGGCGACATGCTCTACCTGGCAGTCGACGCCTCCAGGCCCAAGAGGGTGCAGGGCGTGTTCATCTCCGACGATGAGAGCCAGGACATCGTCAGCTTCTGGCAGACCACTCCCAGGGGGCCGCTGCCCGAGGTCTCGCTGCACCCCGTCGGCGACGGCGATGAGCTCAAGTACGATGCCCAGAACGGCGTTGAGGACGGCTCCCGCGACGAGCTGATGCAGAAGGCCATCGACTTGGCGCAGCACCACAAGAAGATGTCGACCTCGCTGCTGCAGCGTCGCCTACGTATCGGCTATCCTCGTGCCGCCCGGCTGATGGACCAGCTTGAGGACGAGGGGGTCGTCGGTCCCGGCGACGGGTCCAAGTCGAGGGATGTTATAATGAGTCAGATATAGCGAGTCTGGCTATTCGGCCCGTCCGGCCTCGCGGTGATCCCTCGGTGGCGGGTGTACAGTTCAGCCCGCCGGGACTCGTGCATAGCATGCGACGCCTTGTCCGCAACGACCTTCGGCTTGGCACCCTTGCTTTGAGCCTGGACACGTCTTCTCTTGGTGGGTGGAAGCGCTCCGGTGGTTCGAAACCTAGCAGACCTGTTTGGCTCGGTCGTCCGCAAGGGCGACAAGGAGCCCCCTCCTCCGACCGGCCGTGAGACCTGCCTGGTGTGTGGCAGCACGCTCGTCGACTCAGAGCTGTACTCACGCTACAGAGTCTGCCCTACGTGCCGCTTCCACTACAGTATGACCGCGCGCGAGCGCATCGACAGCCTCGTTGACACAGGCACCTTCCGGGAGACCAACCGCTCCGTAACCTCCCTCGACCCGCTCTCATTCTCGTCCCGCGTCTCCTACAGGCAGAACGTATTCCGCGACCAGCAGCGGACGGGTCTCACCGAGGCGGTGGTAACCGGCAACTGCGCTATCGGCGGCACGCCTACCGTGCTGATCATCATGGACTTCGGCTTCATGGGCGGGAGCATGGGGTGTGTCGTGGGCGAGAAGGTGGCCCTGGCGATGGAGCACGCGGCCAAGCGGAAGATCCCCGTGGTGGCGGTGGTCACCAGCGGAGGCGCCCGAATACAGGAAGGGATCCTGTCGCTGATGCAGATGGCGAAGACCAGCTTCGCCACGAGCCGGCTGTACGCCAAGGGTCTGCCGTTCATATCGGTGCTTTCCAACCCGGCAACCGGACAAGCCTACGCCAGCTTCGCCAACCTGGCCGACGTCATCCTGGCCGAGCCGGGAGCGATCGTCGGCCTCGCCCCGATGCGGGCCATCCGGGAGTCCAGCGAGAAGCCGTTGCCCGCCGGCTCTCACACCGCCGAATCACACCTTGTCCACGGGATGGTTGACGGCGTGGTCGATCGAGGCCAGCTTCGCGACCTGCTGGCCGTGCTCCTTGACCTGCTGGGCGCCCAGTACAGGATCACCGCGCGCCGCAAGCGGCCGACTACCGAAGCCGAGCCGCCGCGGCCGGAGGCGTGGCGCACGGTGCAGCTCGCCCGACATGAGTCCCGCCCCACGGCCATCGACTACATCGGGCACATAGTCAGCAACTTCGTCGAGCTGCACGGCGATCGCGCTCACGGAGACGACCCGGCGATAGTCACCGGGCTCGGCCACCTGGGAGGCCAGACGGTCGTGGTAGTCGGTCAGGAGCGGGGCCGCGCCGACGAGGCCGTGGACCGAAACGACGGCAGGACTTCGCCGGAGGGGTTCCGCAAGGCCCAGCGGGCGATCCGCCTGGCATCCAAGTTCCAAGTCCCGCTGCTCACGCTCATAGATACCCCAGGGCCGTTCCAGAGCCTCGACGCCGAGGAGCGCGGACTGGGCAACTCCATCGCCCAGACCATGTCCCAGATGTCTGCTCTGGAGGCGCCGTCCATCGCGGTCGTAATCGGTGAGGGCGGCAGCGAAGGAGCACTGGCGCTGGGCGTGGCCAGCCGGGTGCTGATGATGGAGAACGCTATCTACAGCGTGATCTCTCCAGAGGACGCCGCAGGGCTGATCTACCAGGACCAGGGCAAGGCCGAAGAGGTAGCCGAGTCACTGAAGCTGACCGCCCAGGACTGCAGAGAGATGGGCATAGTAGACATCGTCGTCCAGGAGCCGCCTGGAGGCGCGCACAAGAACCCCGACGAGGCGGCCAGACAGCTACGACGGGTCTTGCTGCAGGAGCTAGCGGACCTGCAGACCAGGTCGGCCAGACGGCTTATGTCGGAGCGCTACAAGAAGTTCCGCAAGATGGGCGAGTACAGCTCCCATTTTCGGGCGGCGATCACCCGCGAGGCGAACTCCCTCCAGGGTCTGGTGGCCACGGGCGTGCGCCGCATAGCCCGCCGTGGCAAGGGCCAGTCTGAGAAGATGCCGGAAGCGCTGGTCGAAGCCCAGGAAAGCCACCTGGCCAAAAGCGAGTGAAGGAGCCTAGGCCCTAGCCCTCGCACCCTGCCTCCGCTCGAACGCCGAGATCTTGTCCTCGTGATCGAGTACGAGGCCGATGTCGTCCAGCCCGTTCAGCAGACAGTAGCGTCGGAATGCGTGCGTCTCCGGGTTGTTGTGGACCACGAAGGGCACGTCGAGCCCCAGGCTGTCGGTCACATGGCACTCCTCTAGGTCGACGGTCAGCCGGTAGCCCCCTCCATCGCCTGCGCGGGCGATGATCTGCTCGATGGTCTCCTCTGGAAGCAGGATCGGCACCAGGCCGTTTTCGAAGCAGTTCTTCTGGAAGATGTCGGCCAGGCTGGGCGCGACGACACAACGGAAGCCGTAGTCCATGAGCGCCCAGGGAGCGTGCTCGCGGGAGGAGCCTGACCCGAAGTTGCGGCCGGCGGCGATGATAGACGCGCCGGCGTATTCGGGGCGGTTGAGCACGAATTCGGGCCTGGGCTCGCCGCTCTTGTCGAAGCGCCAGTCATAGAACAAGAACTGCCCGAAGCCGGTGCGCTCGATGCGCTTGAGAAACTGCTTCGGGATGATCTGGTCGGTGTCGACGTTGACCCGGTCCATGGGGGCCACGACGCCGCTGTGTTTTCTGAATGGCTCCATCTACTCGCTCGCCTCCTCGGCCTCCAGGATCTCAATGGCCCTAGATAATGGGACTAGAGTCTCCGGCGCACGCTCTGTCGCCGTCTTCCAGACGACCTCCAGGTCGACGCCGAAATAGGCGTGGATGAGCACGTCTCTCATGCCAGCCATTTGACGCCACGGGACGTCTGGGAAGCGATCTTAAATTCTGTCCAGTATGTTCTCTTGGTCGCCTCCCCAAGATCTTGAGAGCTCGCACGACTGCGAAGGACGTCCTGTTGTCCCGCACACTACATACCGGCGACAAACTGATGTGCCATTCGCATATGTTCGTGAGCGTCCTGCAAGTAGTCGAGAGGAGTCCGGCTCATACTGGGACCACTTCAGCGAGAATGCGCTTGCCAATCCGTGGCTTTAGCGCTCGCTTCATCACGAGATCGACGTCGACATCCAGAAGATGAGAGAGGACAAGCTTCAAGTCTACGAACTGTAGCAGATCTGGGATGCGCGCAAACTCGACCAAGGCATCCAGATCGCTTTCGGAGCTCTCCTCTTCCCTCAAATAGGAGCCGAAGATGCCCAGCGACTCGACGCCGTAGCGCTCTCGCAGATCAGGGAGATGGTCGCGCAACACAGCGGCGAACTCCGCGGCCTTGCCTTTAAGTCTGGGCCCGTCGTCGCTCATCGTGCACTGTTCTCCGGCGTTCTTACCAGTCCCGAATGTCTACGAAACTGGCCGGTTGTGGTGGCCTAGGCGATGACGTAGTGGCGCACGTCCGGCCTGGCCGCCCACTCTCCTAGACGAGCTTCTCCTCGGCAAATAGCGCACTCCATGGCTATTCTCCGGCCGCCACTCCAGTCTACCAGTCGCGGATGTCTACGAAATGGCCGGCTATGGCGGCCGCGGCAGCCATCTGGGGGCTGACGAGGTGTGTGCGGCCACCACGGCCCTGGCGGCCCTCGAAGTTGCGGTTGGACGTCGATGCACAGCGTTCCCCGGGCTGTAGGATGTCCGGGTTCATGCCCAGGCACATGGAGCAGCCGGCCTCCCTCCAGTCTAACCCGGCGTCGGCGAAGACGCGATCGAGGCCCTCGGCCTCGGCCTGCCGTTTGACCGCCGCGGAGCCGGGGACCACCATGGCGTAGACGCTGTCGCTGACCCTCCGCCCCTTGACCACCTCAGCCGCGGCTCGGAGGTCCTCGATGCGGCCGTTGGTACACGAGCCCAGAAAGATGCGGTCGATCTCGATGGCGTCCATACGCGTGTCGGGCTCCAGAGCCATGTACTCCAATGCCCGCTCGGCGGCTTCCCGATCTCCGGCATCGTCGTAGGAGGCCGGGTCCGGCACGCGACCGGTCACCGGCGCCACCATACCGGGGTTGGTGCCCCACGACACCATCGGCTCCAGCGTGGCTGCCTCTATCTCGACTGTGGCGTCGAACCGTGCGCCGGCGTCGGTGGGCAACTCTCTCCAACGATCCACGGCGACCTCGAACTCGTCGCCCTGAGGCGCGTGGGGCCGGCCTCGGACGTACTCGAAGGTCGTCTCGTCGGGCGCTATCATCCCGGCCCTCGCGCCGCCCTCAATGGACATGTTGCAGACCGTCATTCGGCCCTCCATCGAGAGGCTGCGCACGGCTTCGCCCGTGTACTCGATGACGTGGCCCTGGCCGCCCGAGACGCCGATGCGACCGATGAGGTCCAGGACCAGGTCCTTGGCTGTTACGCCAAAGGGCAACGGGCCCTCGATACGGACCTCCATCGACCTGGGCTTGGCCTGCAGCAGACACTGGGTCGCCATCACCAGCTCCACCTGGGTCGTGCCGATGCCCAGCGCGAAGGCGCCGAAGGCGCCATGCGTGGCCGTGTGGCTGTCACCGCATACGATGACCTTCCCGGGCTGCGTATAGCCCTGCTCGGGCCCAATGACGTGGACGATACCCTGGAACGGGCTGTGCATGTCGTACAGCGTGACGCCGAACTCCTCACAGTTGCGCGACAGCGCCTCGAGCTGCCGGCGGGCGATGTCGTCGGTCAGCGGCCGCGAGCGGTCCCACGTCGGCACGTTATGGTCGGCGGTCGCGACGGTTAGATCGGGGCGCCTGACCTTGCGCCCGGACGCTCGCAGGCCCTCGAAGGCCTGGGCCGAAGTCACCTCGTGCAGCAGGTGCAGGTCGACGTAGATTATCGAGTCCCGGCTCGCGTCCTGGTGAACCAGGTGCGCGTCCCATATCTTGTCGAACATCGTTTGCGCTGTCATTGTCGTCCTCAGGGTAGGCGCCTCCGGGCCATGTATGGCGGCCGTGCCTTGAATGCGGTAGGGGCACGGCATGCCGTGCCCCTACCGCATGGTACCGATTCAGGCTAGGTCGCGGAAGGCGCCGCCTCGGCTGTCTGGCTGCGCTCGATGGCCAGCAGCCTGTTCAGCGCGTTCATGTATGCCTTGGCACTGGCCACGATTATGTCGGTGTCCGATCCGCGGCCAACGTACGTCCCGCCGTTTTTCTGGATGCGGATCGTCACCTCGCCGATGGCGTCGATCCCTTCGGTCACCGCGTCCACCCGAAACTCGGTGAGGGTGTTAGGGACCTGCACGATGCGGTTGATGGCCTGGTACACGGCGTCTACGGGGCCGGTCCCGGTGGCGGCGTCGGTGACCGTCTCCCCATCGTGTTTGGTCAGCCGCACAGTCGCCGTCGGTATCTGGTGGTCGCCGCAGGAGACCTGAACAAGCTCCAGCGTGAACACCGCGTCCTGCGACCTAGTGCGCCTCTGGTTCGCCATCAGCGCTTCGAGGTCGGCGTCAGCGACCTCGCGCTTGCGGTCTGCCAGCTCCTTGAAGGCCTGGAAAGCCACGTCGAGCTGCTGCTTGTCAAGCTGGTAGCCCAGCTCATCAAGCCTTGCGTGCAGGCCCGCGCGCCCGGACAGCTTGCCCAGCACCAGCGAGCTGCTGGGCCAGCCAACGGTCTGCGGCTCCATGATCTCGAAGGTAGTTCTGTCCTTGAGCACGCCGTCCTGGTGGATGCCCGAGGCGTGGCGGAAGGCGTTGGCGCCGACGATGGCCTTGTTGGGCTGCACCGGGACGCCGGTGACGTCGCTG
>CAZENU010000014.1:0-40322 GCA_964513735.1 uncultured Dehalococcoidia bacterium | reverse complement strand
GACCAGGCGGCTGGTGCGGTAGATCTGGGTCGTGTCGACGTTGGTGGTCACGCCAAGCAGGTCCTTGCGCGTCTGGATGGCCATGATGACCTCCTCCAGAGACGCGTTGCCGGCGCGCTCGCCCAGGCCGTTGATGCAGCCCTCGACCTGCCTTGCCCCGGCCTCGATGGCGGCCACGCTGTTGGACGCCGCGTTGCCCAGGTCGTTGTGGCAATGGACGCTGACCACAGCCTTGTCGATGTTGCGCACGTTGTCCATCACGCCGTGGATCAGCTTGCTGAACTCCGTGGGTATCGAGTAGCCGACTGTGTCCGGGATGTTGACAGTCGTCGCGCCCGCATCAATGGCGGCCTCCAGGATCTTGTACAGGTACTCCCGGTCGGTCCGCGTGGCATCCATCGGCGAGAACTCGACGTCGTCGCAGTAGCCCTTGGCGCACTCGATGGCCGAGACGGCCATGTCCAGCACCTCCTCAGGGTTGCTGCGGAGCTGGTGCCAGATCTGGACGTCCGAGCTGGAGATGAAGACGTGGATGCGCGGGTGAGCGGCCTCCTTGATCGCGGCCCAGGCGGCTTCGATGTCGCCGGCAACGCAGCGCGCCAGCGAGCAGATGACCGGCCTGCGGACCTCGCGGGCGATGACCTGCACCGCCTCGAAGTCGCCGGGTGAGCTGGCCGCGAAGCCTGCCTCGATTATGTCCACGCGCAGCCGGTCGAGTTGCCGGGCGATGACCACCTTCTCCTCGGTGGTCAGCCCTATGCCCGCCGACTGCTCGCCATCTCTCAGCGTGGTGTCGAATATCGCTACTGTATCCTGTGGCATTCTGTGGCTCTCCTTTCGTAGCCCTTGCGCCGTAAGCTCGGCCTTCCTGAGAAGGCCGAGCACCGCGGATGGAGCTAACCAAGGGCAGCGCAGTCCGCCCGGTCGAGCCCTGCTAGGACCCGGCCGCGACGGCGGACTTCGAATTGGAAGGTTCCCTATAGAATCATCAGACTCATCCGGGTGACGTTGCTTGAAATCATCCAGGATCTCCGCGAATTGCCTCGATCCGCCGTTCTCTCTCAGAAACTCAGGTACGCGTTTCTTCGCAAGTTGATATACCCTATTCGACTAGGATCTGTCGGTCAGGTCGTTCTTGTCATACCGCCTCATGACCACCTCCGCAGATAGCTCCTAGTCCTAGTCCTTGAGGAACGACATCATGTCCCTGAGCTCCTTGCCCACCGACTCGATGGGGTGCTCGGCATCCTCCTTGCGCAGCCGGTTGAACCTGGGCCTGCCTTCATCGTTCTCGGCGATCCACTCGCGGGCAAAGGTGCCATCCTGTATGTCCGCGAGCACCTTTCTCATCTTGTCCTTGACGTGCTCGTCGATCACCATGGGGCCGCGGGTGTAGTCGCCGTACTCGGCGGTGTCGCTGATCGAGTACCGCATGTACTCCATGCCGCCCTCGTAGAGCAGGTCGACGATCAGCTTCAGCTCGTGCATGCACTCGAAGTAGGCTGACTCGGGCTGGTAGCCGGCCTCGACCAGTGTCTCGAAGCCTGCCTTGACCAGCGCGGTGACCCCGCCGCACAGGATCGTCTGCTCGCCGAACAGGTCGGTCTCGGTCTCTTCTTTGAAGGTCGTGTCGAGGACGCCGGCCCGCGTGCAACCGACCCCTCGGGCGTATGCGAGGCCGGTCTGGTGGGCATGGCCGGACACGTCCTGGTGGATCGCCAGCAGGCCGGGCACGCCCGAGCCCCTGGTAAACACCTCGCGCATCCTGTGGCCGGGCGCCTTGGGCGCCACCATCAATACGTCGACGCTGTCCGGCGGCACGATCGTCTTGTAATGAATATTGAACCCGTGGGCGAACATGATCGTCTTGCCGGACACCAGTTGAGGCTCGACCGACTCTATGTAGACGTCGGCCATGGAGTGGTCAGGGATCAGCATCATGATGACGTCCGACTCCCTGGCCGTGTCGGCCACCAGCCCGACCCTGAGTCCCTGCTCCTCAGCCTGGGTCCAGCTCTTGCTGCCTTCGTAGAGCCCGACCATTACGTCGACGCCACTGTCCTTGAGGTTCAGCGCGTGGGCGTGCCCCTGGCTGCCGTAGCCGATGACGCCGACGGTCTTGCCCTCCAGGAGCGACATGTCGGCGTCGTTGTCGTAGTACATCGTTGCCATATTCGTTGCTACTCCAGTTCTCTATGTCATGGCCCACTTGCACAGACCGCAAGCAGGCCGCTATCGCACCCTTTCGACCATCCCATGGCCCCTTCTTTTATCCAGGAAGAGGATCAAAAGCTGGCTGGGGGACACGCCCAGACCCCCGTAAGAGGGGGAAACCCCTCTGAACTCCCGGCCAGACACCTCTCGGAAAAGGTGTCGTCCAGTAAGCCCATCGATCCGGGGCAAGAGACTTTGTGTGCGACCACCAGCCCTTTTCGACGGGAGGATGGGACCTGCTGTGTGTGCGGCTATACAGAGGCTGCATCCCCCCATCGGTCCGCCCTGGGCAGTGCTCTCTTCTGGCTGGGCGGCTCGCCCGCACCGCGGTCCATGGCGATGGTCCCTGTCCTCATCACCTCCACGACGCCGAAGCTCTTGAGCAGCTCCTGCAGAGAGTCCACCTTGTCTTCGTCGCCGGACACCTCAACGATCAGCGAGTCGGCGGACACGTCGATGATGTTGGCCCTGAAGATGTCTATGACCTGCATGATCTCGCTGCGGGTCTGGACGTTGGCCCTGACCCTAACGAGGGCCAGCTCTCGGGACACGATGTTCCGGTCCGAGATGTCAGACACTTTGATGACGTCGATGAGCTTGTGCAGGTGCTTGGCCATCTGCTCGACGACGGCGTCGTCACCCTCTACGACGAAGGTCATTCGCGAGAGGTCGGGGTCCTCGCTGTGGCCGACCGCTAGGCTGGCGATGTTGAAGCCGCGCCGGCGGAACATGCTCGATATGCGGTTGAGGACGCCTGGCCTGTCCTGCACCAACGCCGTGATCGTGTGACGGGAAATCCCCCGGTTGACGGTGCCGTTGGTCGTCATCGCCGGACCTCCTCGGGCGCCGGCTCCTCGATCAGGTCGTGGACCGTCTGCCCCGCGGGGATCATCGGGAACACATTCTCTTCTTCCTCTACCACGAAGTCGATGAGGGCGGGCCCGTCGTATTCCATCGCCTTCTCAAGCGCCGACCGGACCTGGCTCTTATCCATGACCCTGATCCCCAGCATTCCGAAGGCGTCAGCCAGCTTCACGAAGTCTGGGTTGTGGGTGTACTCCGTCGCCACGTACTCCTTCTGGTAGAAGAACTCCTGCCACTGCCGCACCATGCCCAGGTATCGGTTGTTGATGATGGCGAACTTGACCGGGATCTTGTTCTCCACCATCGTGGCCAGCTCGGCCATTGTCATCTGGAAGCCGCCGTCACCGGCGATGGACCAGACGACCTTGTCCGGCGCACCCACCTGAGCGCCCATGGCCCCGGGCACCTCAAATCCCATGGAGCCTGAGCCGCCGGACGTCACCAGGCTGCGCGGCTCGGTGTACACGTAGTGCTGCGCCGCCCACATCTGGTGCTGGCCGACGCCGGTCACGACGATGGCCTGGCCGTTGGTCGCCTCGGACAGCTCCCGGATGATGTACTGGGGCAGCAGCTTGTCGGTCTCCCGGATGCTCATCGACGGGTGGGCCTCCTTCAGCTCCTCGATACGCTGAAGCCATTCGATGCGACTGGTCTCCGCCACAAGCGGGTTCAGCTTGCGGAGCACCCGCGTCAGGTCGCCGACGATGGGCACGTCGACCTTGACGTTCTTGCCGATCTCCGACGGGTCGATGTCCACATGGATCTTCTTGGAGTTCACCGCGAAGGCGCTGGTCTTGCCCGTGATCCGGTCGTCGAAGCGCATACCCAGCGCAATGAGAAGGTCCGCCTCCTCGATGGCCAGGCTGGCGTAGGCCATGCCGTGCATCCCCGGCATGCCGACGCACAGCACGTGATCGTCGGGGAAGCAGCTTATGCCCAGCAGGGTGGTGATGACCGGGACCTGCGCCTTCTCTGCCAGCTCCCGAAGCTCCCCGTATGCGCCGGAGAATATCACGCCGTGGCCGGCGAGGATCACGGGGCGCTCGGCCTGGTCGATGAGCCGGGCGGCCTTCTTGATCTGGCTGCCGTGGCCCTCCAGAGTCAGCTTGTAGCCCGGCAGGTCGACGGACTCAGGGTACTCGAACCCGTCGGGGAACTCGACCTCCTCCTGCTGGACGTCCTTGGGCACGTCCACCAATACAGGGCCGGGACGGCCGGTGCTGGCAATGTGGAACGCCTCCTTGAAGATGCGCGGGATGTCCCGCGGGTCCATGACCAGGTAGTTGTGCTTGGTGATCGGCAGGGTGATGCCGGTGGTGTCCGTCTCCTGGAAGGCATCGCTGCCGATAGATGCCCGGGCCACCTGGCCCACGACGACCACCATCGGCACCGAGTCCATCTGCGCCATCGCTATGCCGGTCACCAGGTTGGTGGCGCCCGGGCCGGACGTCGCCCATGCGACGCCGGGACGGCCGGTTACGCGAGCGTAGCCGTCGGCGGCGTGGGCCGCACCCTGCTCGTGCCGCACCAGGATGTGCCGGAGCTGCGGGTACTCCGGTAGCGTCTGGTACAGCGGCAGAATAGCGCCGCCCGGGAGGCCGAAGATCGTGTCGACGCCCTCTCGGAGCAGGCTTTCGCAGACCAGTTGTGAACCTGTAAACTTCATTGCCCTCTCGTCTCCTCTGCCACGTATGTCGGTCTTTCGCCCATAAAAAAATCCCGCCTCAAAGGGACGGGATGCCGATCTCGTGGTACCACCCAATTTGTCCCGATCAAGATCGGGACCACTCTCAGGCGCTAACGGTGCCGACCGCCCGACCCTATCTGAAGCGGGTGGCGACGATAGAGCGCGCAGGACACGCGGTCAATGCGTATGTGTCCTGCTGCGCCATGTCACCTCTGCTTCCTTCAGGCCGGGTGCTCCAGGGCGAGTTCACGGATGGCGCCGGGTTTCACGATCACCGGCTCTCTGAGGCCTACCCGCTACTACTCCCCTTCAACGCACTTCAAAATTTGGTTGTCAATCGATGACCAAATATAGCACAAGGCCCAGATGTGGTCAATCTGGCTGGCACCCTTGTCCTGGACGATTCGTGGTTCGCGACGGGCACTTGTCCGCTGCTCGGGTGGCCCGATATACTCGGCGCAGACACGTCCGACGGGTGCCACATGCCACCGCTGGTACGAAACCTGCCCCTGTTTCCGCTGAACACCGTCCTGTTCCCCAACGCCACGATACCTCTGCACGTCTTCGAGGAACGCTACCGGCTGATGGTCCAGATGTGCCTGGACGGCGACTCGATATTCGGCGTCGTGCTGATCAAATCGGGCTCGGAGGTGGGCGAGCCGGCCGAGCCCCACTCCGTCGGCACGGTGGCGCGTATCGAGGACGTCAACCGCATGGACAACGGGCGCATGCTGCTGAGAGTCAAGGGCGCCGAGCGGTTCGCCATCCTGCGGATCACCCAGCAGCGGTCCTACATCGAGGCCAACGTACAGCTTCTCGGCGACGCGGCCGACGAGGAGCCCGTGGCATCGGAAGTCATGGATATGGTCAGGACCGCCACGACCAGGCACGTGCGGCTGGCGATGGGGTTGAGGGGGGGCTGGGTCCGCGAGGCCAAGACTCCAGAGGACCCGGCGGCGCTGTCCTACTTCGTCGGTACCCTGCTGCAGTCAGAGCCCAACGTAAAGCAGGCGCTGCTGGAGAAGCAGTCCACGGCCCGGCGGCTGCAGGGCGAGCTCGCTCTGATGGAGGAAGAGGAGGAGAAGCTGAGGGTCCTGGTCGCCCAGCAGCTCACCCGCCGCAGCTTCGGCGCGGACTAGGGAGACTGAACCGCCGAGTCCGCGGAGCGCGCAGAGGGATTCGATTATGAAAACTCTGCGCTCTCTGCAGTGATACTCTTATCCACCCATCATGCCCAGGTCTTCGAACACCCCTGCCAGGCGGGCTATGCCCTCGTGGATCTCCTCGGGAGTGTTGTAGCCAAAGCAAAGCCGCGCGCAGTTCTTGCCGGACACCCCATCGGGCGCGAAGCCGGGTCCAGGCAGGTAGCCGACGTCGGCCTCCAGCGCCTTCTCCCGGGCGGCAACCAGATCGACGCCTTCCGGCATCTCCAGCCAGATGAAGAGCGCACCGTCGGGGTGGCTCCACTTCGCCGTCGAGCCGAAGTTCTCGCCTAGCGCCGCCAGCATCGCGTCGCGCTTTGTCCTGAGCACGTCGTTCGCCTCCGCGATGTGCTCGTCCAGGTCTCCCATGGCGTATCGGTGTATCGCCAGGGCGGTGAACTGGTTTACCCCGCCGCCACTCTTGACGGCCCGAGCCTTGTCAAGAAGCTGTGAAGGGGCCGTCAGGTAGCCCATGCGCATACCCGGCGCGATGATCTTGGAGAACGAGGAGACGTACATCACGATACCGTTCTCGTCGAGCGAGTGGATGGACGTAACGTCCTCGCCGTCGTATCGCAGGTCGACGTAGCAGTCGTCCTCAAGAATGGGAACGCCGGCCGAGGTGGCAATGTCCAGCATCGCCTTCCTGCGGTCCAGGGGCATGGTGAAGCCAAGAGGGTTCTGGAAGGTCGGTATAGTGTAGACCATCTTGGGCTTCTTGCCCTCGGCCATGGCGCCGTCGATGACGTCGCGCAGCGCGTCGGGCAGCATGCCCCGGTCGTCGCAGACGACGCCCCGAACGTCGGCCCCGAACCGGCTCAGCGTGGCAAGCGTCCCGCTGTAGACGAAGTGCTCGGTCAATACGACGTCTCCCGGGTTCAGCAACGCCTCGGCAACCATGTGTATCGGCTGGCTGGAGCCGTCGGCCAGCACGATCTCGTCGGCCGAGACGTGGATGTCCCGGTCGCGGGCCAGCCTTGAAGCGACGTACTCCCGAAGGGGCGGATAGCCCTGCGGATGCGGGTAGACGGCCAGGTCCCGGCCTTCCTCCCGAAGCCCGTCTCTGAGGGCGTCGATGAGCCCGTCCAGGGGCAGCGTTTCCGGAGCGGGGTACGCCACCGCGAAGTCGTACTTGCAGCGGGCCGCCGCGCCTCGTGGCGGCGTGTCCGGCAGATCATCGGCGAATAGCTCATCGTAGTCGAAGGTCTCGTTCTCGGTCACTTATGTCCACTCCTGGCGAATGTCTGTCTCTAGCCTTTGGGCCTTGCAAACCCTTGACCCCTTCCTGGCCAAGAAGAGGGGAGAAACTGTATCTGAGGGACACCCTCAGACTCCCGGCAAAGGGCGCTTCGCCCCTCTGCACACCCCTATTTCCCATCAACCTGCTAACGGGTTGACCATCCCCGGACGCGATTCTGAAGTCGCCTGTCATCCTGAGGAGTCTGCGACAAAAGGAACTGGGGCGGAGACGCCTCCATCCAGTCGAGGCAGATGGCCCCAGCCACCCCAGACACTTCACTCCGTTCAGAGTGACAGTTCGCTTACTCGTCTATCTCGATGCGGAGACGCTTGTTTATCCGGCCCTTGCTCTCGTGCTTGACGACCCTGATCCGGCCGACCTCTCTGGTGTTGGCCACGTGGATGCCGCCGTCTGCCTGGAGGTCGAGCCCGACGATCTCGACCGTACGGACCTCTTTGATGGCCTCGGGGAGCAGGTTGATCTTGGTCCTGATCAGGTCGGGTATCTGGAAAGCCTCTTCCCTGGGCAGCGTCTGAGTCTCGACGGGGCGCGCCGCCTCTACCTCCTCGTTTATCAGCTCCTCCATCCTGTGCGCGAAGTCGGCCGTCATTTGCTCCAGCTCGAAGTCCATCCGCGCCGCCAGCGGCTTCATGTCGCCGCCGGTCACCTGAGCGCCGAAGTCCCGCCATACCACACCGCACAGAATGTGCAACGCCGTGTGGGTACGCATGAGCCTGAACCGGCGCTCCCAGTCGAGCACGCCGTGGACTGCCATCCCCGCGAGCGGCGCACCCGAGTCGGTCTCGTGGACCAGCTTGCCACTCGACCGGGACAACCCCTTGACGGCGTACTCGCCGCCGTCCGCCTGAAGCACACCCGTATCCGAAGGCTGGCCTCCGCCGCCCGGGTAGAACGCCGTCCGGTCGAGCGCGACGCCGCTACGGGACACCTCCACCACGGTGGCGTCGAAATCCCGGAGATAGGCGTCCTGGTTGCACAGTAGCTCTGTCACGAATCGACCTCCACACGGGAGGCTATCACGAACCCTCGTCTCTTGGAAACGAGTCCGACGGCCGGCTGCGGCCAAGAAGCCCTGTGTTAGACTTCGCACCGAATCCGATGACTGGGCCAAGAACGTCGATGGGTCTAGGCAGCTACGATATCGCGGTGGTGGGTGGCGGGATCATCGGCCTGGCGACGGCGATGGCCCTCCGTCGCCAGAATCCAGGGCTCAGCCTCGTGGTGGTCGAGAAGGAGTCCCGGGTCGGGCTGCACCAGACCGGCCACAACAGCGGCGTCATGCATGCTGGGCTCTACTACACCCCGGGCTCGCAGAAGGCTAACTTCTGCGCGACGGGCGCACGGATGCTTCGCCGCTTCTGCGACGAGCGCGGCATTGACTACCGCATGTGCGGCAAGGTGGTGGTCGCGCTGGACGAGTCCCAGTTGCCAGGCCTCGAGGATCTCTTTCGTCGGGGCACCGCCAACGGCGCCGAGGGCCTCAAAATGGTCGGCCGAGAGCGGCTCCGGGAGCTCGAGCCCCACGCAGCGGGCATCAAGGCCATCCACTCGCCCAACACCGGCGTCGTCGACTACAACCAGGTGACGGACGCCTTCGCCGACGAGGTGAGAGGCAGCAACGGAGAGCTGTTCACTGACGCCAGACTGACGGGTGTCGTAGAGAGCGACGGCCGGTTGGTGCTGGAGACGACGAGGGGCGATCTCTCGGCCAGCAGCCTGATCAACTGCGCCGGGCTGCAGGCCGACTCGGTCGCGCGCACGATGGGCGTCGACACCGGCGTACGCATCATCCCGTTCCGAGGCGAGTACTTCTCGCTGAGACCGGAGCGGACCGGCCTCGTGAGGGGACTCATCTACCCGGTGCCGGACCCGAAGCTGCCTTTCCTGGGCGTCCATTTCACCCGGAGGGTCGACGGCAGCGTGGAGGCCGGGCCCAACGCGGTGCTGGCCCTGGCGCGAGAGGGCTACAGCAAGACCGCCGTGGAAGTGCGCCATCTCCAGGAGTTGGCACACTTCCCGGGGTTCTGGCGCATGTCCGCCATGAACTGGAAGACAGGGGTGCGCGAGACCTACCGATCGTTGGTCAAGCGCAGATTCGTGAAGTCGCTCCAGGCCCTGGTGCCGGACGTGCGGTCGCAGGACCTGTGGGAGCCCGGCGCCGGGGTCCGGGCGCAGGCCGTCGGCCGGGACGGCCGCCTGCTGCAGGACTTCAGCATCGTCAGCACCCGCAATGCGATGCACGTTCTCAACGCGCCGTCACCGGGAGCCACGTCGTCGATGGCCATCGGCGAGCACATAGCAGGGATGGCCGCGGAGTCGTTCAGCCTGTCCGGCCCTATAGCCACCGGAGGAGGACCACTATGAGGATCGCCTACGCGTACCGTCGCAGCAACCTGTACCCGTACCAGGGGGAGGCGACCTCTTTCCCTGATGGTGAAGCGAGGACCAGGTTTCTGCGGAGCGTCAGCGACATCGGCTTCGACGGCCTGGAATTGAGCCTGGATGCTCTCGGCGGTCTGAATGCCACCAAACACCAGATGACGGAGCTCCGTAAGGAGCTCGGGGACCACGGTACCCCTTGCGCGGTCGTCAAAGGCGGCGGCGGGCTCCACCATTACAAGATAGCGGAAGAAAACCGCGCAAAGCTGGAGAAAGCGGTCGAGATCGCCACCTGGATCGGCGCGGAGACCGTCAACACCGGTGTCGGAGGCTACACGGACCCGCGGTTTGGATCGGAGCGCGGAGGATTAGTCTCTCAGGGCTCCAGCGAGCAGGCGACCGAAGAGGACTTCGTCAGGGCCGCGAAGGGTCTGCGAGAGTTTGGCGAGATGGCCGGCGCCAACGGCGTCAACGTCACCATCGAGGTCCATCAGCACTCCATCGCCGACAACAGCAGCTCGGCGCTGCACATCCTGGACCTGGCCGACAGCCCTCACGTATTCGCCAACCCGGACCTGGGCAACATCCTGTGGACCTACGAGACACCGGACGAGACGTCCGAGGAGGCGATCCTAGCGCTGGCGCCGCGGTCTAAGTACTGGCACTGCAAGAACCTGAGACGGGTCCACGTGCCGGAGCTGGAACACTCGTACTTCGTCCGCGTCCCGCTGTCGGACGGCGACATCGACTACAGGTTCGCCATCTCGGCCATGGTCGACGCCGGCTTCGACGGCTACCTGGCGATCGAGGGTGCCACCGACGGCGACCAGCTTTACTCCGACCGGCGCAGCTTCGAGTACGTCAAGAGCGTCCTGGCGGAGATCGAGTAAGCGCGAAACGACAACGCCGTTGGCCGTGGACCGGCTCTGCAAACACGTCCATGGCGCGGCAAACCAGCAAGGAGTTTGTACAGATGACTGCAGGAAAGCCCAGGGTGCTCATCACCGGAGCCAGTGGCCTGATCGGCGGACTTACGTGGCGGAACCTCGGGGACAAGTACGAGTTCAGCGGCCTGAACAGGCGAGCCGTCCCGGAGATCCCCAATACCGAGGCCGACATCTCGGACTTCGACTCCATCCTTCCGGCCTTCAAGGGCATCGACATGGTCATCCACATGGCCAACTACACGAGTGACGTGGAGTCGTGGGACAAGCACCTGCAGATGGGGATCATCGGCACGCGCAACGTGTACGAGGCCTCTCGGCTGAACGGCGTAAAGCGTGTCGTGCTCGGCAGCACCGGCGACACCATGACAGGCTACGAGATGGACTACCCGTACGGCGAGCTGGCCGCGGGCAAGTACGACACGGTGACGGAGCCCTGGAAGATGTTGACCCATCTTGAGCCGACACGGCCCAAGAGCGTATACGGCGCCTGCAAGGTCTTCTGCGAGGCGCTGGGCCACTGGTACTCGGACAGGTACGACATGTCGGTCCTGTGCATTCGCCTGGGAGCGGTCCTCGACACCAACCGCCCGACACTAAGGCGGCAATACCCGGGCTGGCTCGACCAGCAGGACTGCGTCCAGATGATCGACAAGTGCCTGTCGGCGCCCGAGTCCCTCAGATACGACATCTTCAACGCCATCTCGAACAATCGGGACCGATGGCGCGACATCGAACATCCGAAACAGGCCCTGGGGTGGGAGCCGCGCGGCCGCGCCGAGGACTTCGAACTGGACGACCGGGGTGGGTGGCACCAGGTGCTGGACGGCGACCAGAAGCTGCGAAGGGAGACCTAGGGCGGGATTGCGTCCGGAGGCCGGGTTCGCTACCCGGCTGCCGTCATCTCGGTCACGGCGTACTGGGGCACGTCTCCTCCCGCGGTGCCGCTGACGCAGTCGGCACGCGACGCGTTGCCGGTGCGCTCTATCTTCGCGACGTAGGCCCCTGACTTCGCGCCCGACATAGCATAGAAGTCCAGCCGGACCTCGGCGCGCCCTTGAGCTTCGTCGACGGCGACGAGCCGCGACTCGACAAGGCGGTCGGTCCAGCTCCAGCCTTCCCGCATGAGAGCCTCGCGCTCGGCGAACTGCTCGTAGGGGCTCTCCATGCCGACCCAGCCTCTGTACTGGCCGCGCAGGTCGGAGGCCGGCCCGGTCCGACGCACGAGGGCATCGAGCTGATCCGTGCCGACGCGAACCCAGTTGCGGCCCTCGGGCATGTCCAGCACGTTAGGCGCAAAGCGGTGGCCCCCCAGATGGCTCACCCGCCAGACACGCAGGTTCGCGCCGGGCTGCCTGGAGTACCGATGCCGCAGCGCGTCGTAGATCGGATAGCCGATGGAGCCGCAGCACGTGTCCTGTGCCCCGTGGGTGCACACGAGGACGTCGCGCAGGTGCGCGGTGTCCTGTCGGTACCTCTCGAAGCGTCCGAGGTCCACGCGCCGAGTGAGCAGCACCGCCGCCAGGGACCCGACCTCGCCGGCCGGCACCTGGTACTCCTCCTTGGCGTAGGACGAGAACGGGCCGTCGGGCCTCGAGAACAGCATCACCCGGGACTGGCCGTCGGCCGAGTACCCGGAATCGGGGGTAACGCACTGGAGTCGGGTGTCGAGCCCTTCCGCGGCCGCGTTGGCTAGCTCGGTCGATACCTCCGGTGGGAAGTAGCGCGACTCTGTGATCTCCGACGCCCAGGGCTCCGGCACCTCCACGACCAGACATCGGCGCCACCACGTAGCCGAGCCTGCGGGATCTTCTCCGTTCTCTGACGAGAAGGCCGAGCAGAGCCTGCTTCGGGTCTGGTCCTTCCGTGCTGTGTTCACAATCGGTCCCTTCGCTGATGCCGATACGAGCTTTCAGGCCCGCCGAGAGTGTCAAATGACCGACGGGTGCTATGACCGGGCGCTGCCGGGCTACGCCAGCAGCCCGCGGACGCTCTGGACCAGCTGATCGCTGGGGACCATGTCCGCATCGGGTGCCGAACGCGCCTTCACCTCGACCTCGCCCTGTTTGAGGTTACGCGGACTGACGACCACGCGGACGGGCAGTCCGAGCAGGTCGGCGTCGTTGAGCTTGACTCCAGCCGAGTCCTCCCTGTCATCGTATAGCACCTCAAATCGGGCGGCCTGGAGCTCCTCGTACATCGCGTCGGCGGCCCGGGCGACCTCCTTGTTCCTGACGTTCAGGGCGACGAGCATCACCTGATATGGCGCGATGGCCGGGACGAAGACCATTCCTCTGTCGTCGTGGCTATTCTCAACCGCAGCGGCCAGCAATCGGCCCACTCCGATGCCATAGCAGCCCATGATAACCGGCTTCTGGTCGCCGTTCTGGTCCGAGAAAGAGGCTCCAATGGCCTCGCTGTACCGGGTACCTAGCTTGAAGACATGACCGACCTCGATTCCCCGCCGCATGGCCAGCGTCGAATCGCAGCGTGGGCAGCCGTGGCCTTCTTCGGCAAGAGCGATGTCCGTGACGAGGTCCACGTCGAAGTCGCGCGGATGGTTGGTGTTGCGCAGGTGGTAGTCCTCTCTGTTGGCACCCGCCACGAAGTTGGAGCCCAGGTCTATCGAGTAGTCGGCCACGGTCTTTACCCCAGACAGGCCGATCGGCGACGCCGACCCCGCGACGAGGCCCGCCGCGCGCACCTCCGCTGGAGTGGCGACGTGGAGGTCGATCGCGCCGAGAACATTGCGCAACTTGACCTCGTTGACCTCCAGATCGCCCCGGATAGTCACGAACACTATTTCGCCGTCAGCCACGTAGAAGACCGCCTTGAGCGTTTTCGTGGTCGGGACATCGAGGAACGCTGCGAGATCGTCGATAGTCCTGACGCCCGGCGTGTGGACCTCTTCCAGAGGCTCGGCGGCCTCTATCTCCTGCTGCGGCTTCACAAACTCGGCCTTCTCGGTGTTCGCGGCGTACCCGCATGACTCGCAGAGGGCTATGGTATCCTCCCCGGCGTCGGCCAGGACGACGAACTCCTGGGACTCCTTGCCGCCGATAGCTCCGCTGTCGGCCTCGACCATGATCGCCGGCAGCCCGCAGCGCCGGAATATGTTCTGGTAGGCCTTGACCATGCCCTGGTAGCTCAGGTCCAGGCCCTTCTCGTCCGTGTCGAAACTGTAGGCGTCCTTCATGTCGAACTCGCGCACCCGGATGAGTCCTCCTCGGGGGCGTGGTTCATCGCGGAACTTGGTCTGGATCTGGTAGAGGCTTACGGGCAGATCACGGTAGCTGTTGACGTTGGCGCTGACCATGTTGATCAGCAGCTCCTCGTGCGTCGGCGCCAACACCAGGGGACGCTCGCGGCGGTCTTCCAGCCGGAACATGTCGGGGCCGTACTCTTCGTCACGTCCCGACTGCTGCCACAGCCCGCGGGGCTGGAGCACCGACATGCGCAGCTCCTGTCCGCCGGCCGCGTCCATCTCCTCGCGGATAATCTGCTCGATCTTCCGCAGGGAGCGCCAGGCCAGGGGCATGTAGCTATAGACGCCGGATGCGACCTGGTAGATCAGCCCGGCTTTCAGCATCAGCCGGTGGCTGGCCAACTCGGCCTCAGCCGGATCGTCGCGCAGAGTGGTACCGAACAGCTTGGAGTAACGAATGGTTCGAAGTCCTAGTCTGGTTTCAATAGAGCGTTCGCGGCGTCAAGAAAACGTTCGGCATTTCGGACCTCGTTTTTCGGCAATTTTATGGGTAACCGTAGGGAACGGATCGTACGTACTGTCCGTCCGGTGCTCTCGGGCATCAGGACATCGGAGGCGAACCAGGAGCGCATCCTAACCTCTGTTTGGAACATCTCCGTTGAGAAGGTGTCACTTCCGCAAGCACCTCGTTCGCCAAACTGAAGTCGTTGGCACGTGCTGGATCCGGTCTTCCGTCGCCGATCGACCGTCGGTGATGACCAGCACGTCGATATCGCTGTCGCCGGTGGCCTCGCCGCGGGCCACGGAGCCGAAGAGCACGATCGAGTGAATGCGGTCGCGCAGCTCCGTCAGCAGACGGTCCTTCAGGGTGTCGACGACGCTTTGATAATTGGTCTTGGTCGCCATGAGTTTGGCCCTTTAGTCTACGGCGGCCAGCTCGGCCTCGGCGCTGTGGACCTCTTCCATCAGCGCGGACAACATGTCCGCCTCGGCGACGACGCGGGTCTTCTTGCCCTTGCGGAATATTACCGCACGACCGGCCCCCGCGGCGATGCCGACGTCGGCGTCCTTGGCCTCACCTGGACCGTTCACTTCGCAGCCCATGACGGCTACCTTGATCGGGGTCTTGATCTGCCGCAGCAGCTCCTCGACCGTGTTGGCCAGCCGGATGACGTCCACGTCGGCGCGCCCACAGCTCGGACACGCCACCAGGACGGCGCCCTCTTTCCGCAGCTCCAGAGACTTCAGAATCTCGAAGCTCGTGGCGATCTCCTTACGCGGGTCGTCGCTGAGCGACACCCGTATGGTGTCCCCTATCCCATCGTACAGCAGCATTCCCAGACCGATGGCGGTCCTGACGCTTCCCGACGTGGCCGTGCCGGCCTCGGTGATGCCCAGGTGCAGCGGGTACGGGACCAACCCGGCCATCCGCCGGTAGGCCTCTACCGTGGTCTCGATGTCGAACGCCTTCAGCGAGATCTTGATCAGGTCGAAGTCAAGGCTCTCCAGGATTCCGATTTCCCAGAGCCCGGTGTCGACCATGTGGTCGACAACAGTGTACTGACCGACCCCGGCCTCGCTTGCCCGCGGAAGCTCGTTCACCCCGTCGGTGTGACGCGATAGGCCGCCGGTCATGCCGATCTTGCCCACCGGCGGTAGGCTACCGAAGTTCACACCGATGCGGATGGGCACGCGTCGTGAGCGTGCCTCGCGAACAACCGACTCGACCTTGCCCCGATTGCGAATGTTACCCGGGTTGAGGCGCAGACAGTGGACGCCGCTCCGCAGTGCCTCCAGCGCGAGCTCGTGGTGGAAGTGGATGTCGGCAACGACTGGAATCTTGACCTGCGGAACGATGGCGGATAGGGCCCCGGCGGCCTCCATGTCAGGCACCGCGCATCGGACGATCTCGCAGCCGGCCTCTTCGAGCCCGCGGATCTGCTCGACCGTGGCCGCCACGTCCCGCGTATCGGTCTTGGTCATCGACTGCACCGTGATTGGTGCGTCACCGCCAACCAGGACGTCGCCGACGCTAATCTGCTTTGTTGGCCTGCGGTTGCTCATTCAGACACCGACATCCAGACTCAGCCACCTGTAAGAAGGTGCGCCAGCCCCTTAGAAAATGCTCTCGCCACCCAGGATTCTCACGACGTCACGGTAGCTCATAACGAGGATCAAAGCTATCACGGCGGCGAACCCAACGAGGTGGACCAGACCCTCCCGTTTAGGCGAGATGCGCTTGCCACGCCGGACCCACTCGATGACGACGAAAAGGAAACGGCCACCGTCGAGGGCCGGGATGGGCAGCATGTTGATGATGGCCAGATTGATGCTCAGGAAGGCTACCAGCTCGAACAGCGGCGACACGCCCACCCCGGCCACCTCCCCGGTCACCTGGGCAATGCCCACCGGCCCGGTGAGCCCCGGCTCCGGTCCCCCGGCGAACCACCGTTCCATGACGTTCTTGAAGATGCGGAGCGTGTTCCAGATGCGCTCGACCGCCATCGGTACGGCTTCCCAGACAGGGTAGCTCGTTCGGACCGGCCGCGGGTTGGCCGTGAAGATACTTACCCCGATCGAGCCCTGCTGAAGCTTGTCGCCGAGCTCCAACGACGGGCGGGCCCGGCGGGCATCCGTCAGAGATATCTCGGTGGCCGGGTCCGTCACGGTCTCGACCACCGTTTGAGAAGGCGGGTTGAGCCTGGGCACGACCCGGATCTTGTCGATGGTCATGGTCTCGGGCGAGAAGCCCATGCCCGCGATGGCCGGCCCGCGGCGGACGGTCAACTCCGTCTCTTTGCCGAGCCTGGCCAGGATGGTCTGGATAAGGTCAAGGTGGTTGTTGGTACGTTCCTCGTTGACCGCCAGTATGGTGTCGCCGGCTCGGAGGCCGGCCTCTTCGGCCGGCGATCCGGGCGACACCGCGCCGATGGTCACCGCCCCTACGAACTCGTCGTGCGGCAGCATGAAAAGAATGCTGAAAATGACGACGGGGAGCATCAGGTTCATGAACGCCCCGGCCGCAAGGACCACGCACCTTACGCCCACTGCCTTGCCCGCGAAGCTCCCCGGTTCCGTCGGGTCTTCTTCGCCAGTCATGCGTACGAACCCGCCCAGCGGGATCCAGTTGATGGAGTAGACCGTCTCGCCGAAACGGACGCCGTAGATGCGCGGCGGGAACCCGAAGCCGAACTCGGTCACCTTGATACCGAACCACTTGGCCGTGGCGAAGTGGCCGAGCTCGTGCACGAAGACCAGCAGGCCCAGGACGGGGAAGATCAGTAGCCAGAGCGGGACGCCCATCATCCGCTAGCGCTCCGCCGCGGCCAGCACTCGCTCCTTGGCCCAGGCGGCTGCCGCCGTGATTTCGTACACTGAAGGCTCCATCGTCGGCTTGTGCGCCTCGAGGGCCTCCTGAATGACGACGGGGATGTCCAGGAAGCCGATCCGCCGGTCGAGGAAAAGCTGCACGGCCATGTCGTCGGCCCCACACAACGCCGCCGGCCACGTGCCGCCCCTTCTGCCGTACTCGAGGGCCAACCCGAAGCAGGGATATCGCTCCGGAACCAGCGTCTCGAAGGTGAGCGCGCCGGTCTTGACCGGGTTGAAGCGCTCCACGGCACTGTTGTGCAGCCGCTCCGGGTAGAAGAGCGCGTACTGGATGGGCAGACGCATGTCCGGCGGGCTAATCTGCGCCTTCACGGAGCCATCAGCGAACTCTACCATTGAGTGGATGATGCTCTGCGGATGTATCACCACCTCAATGTTCTCCCAGGGCACGTCGAACAGCCAGCGGGCCTCGATCACCTCAAACGCCTTGTTCATGAGCGTCGCGGAGTCGACGGTGATCTTGGGCCCCATGGTCCAGGTGGGATGGTCCAGCGCCTCCTCCGGAGTCACGTTTGCCAGCTCGTCCGGCGGCCGGTTGCGGAACGCACCGCCTGAGGCCGTGATTATCAGACGGGCGACCTGCTCTCCCTCGCCCCGAAGGCACTGCCAGATGGCGTTGGGTTCGCTGTCGACTGGGAGCAGCCTGGTGTTGTGCTCCTCCGCCGCCGACGTGAGCATCTCGCCGCCCATGACCACGCTCTCTTTGTTCGCGAGGGCGACGTCCTTGCCAGCCTTGATCGCGGCGAGCGTGGGATCCAAACCTGCGTCACCGACGATGGCGTTGACGACGAGATCGACGTTGTCGTCCCGAACCATGTCCTCGACGGACGACTCGACACACCCGTTGGAGAAGAGGGCTGCCTTCTCTTCCCGCGAGCCTTCGCAGGACACCAGACTCGGACGGAACTCCGAGACCTGGTCGGCCAGCAGGTCGACGCTTCTACGGGCGGCCAGGGCCACAACGTGAAAATCGTCCGGAAACGAACGCACAATGTCGAGCGTCTGGGTGCCGACGGACCCGGTCGAGCCAAGTACGGCCAGCCCTTTTACTGAACGACCCATATCAAAACATAATACACGAGCACCATATTCGGCACAATTGAGTCCATGCGGTCGAGCACTCCACCGTGGCCGGGTATGAGCCATCCCGAGTCCTTGACGCCTGCTGCCCGTTTCAACCGCGATTCGGCCAGGTCTCCCAACATGCCGGCGATGGCCATGAGTGCCCCCAGGACGGCGGCCGTCATGGGAGAGACGTCGAGGTCGAAGATGTATCTCAGACCCAGTCCGGCGGCGATGGCGGCTACCAGTCCGCCGGCGGCGCCTTCCCAGGTCTTGCCAGGGCTCATTGTAGGGGCCAAACGGTGACGGCCGATGCTCTTTCCAACCGCCAGGGCACCGGTATCCGCGGCAAAAGTCACCAATAGAACGACGAATACCCAGTCTCTGCCCTCCGAGAGCTCGCGGATCAGCGGGCCGTAGGATAGGGGTCCTCCGGTCACCAGCGCCGCGGCAACCGTCAACCCCCAGTCTGACACCGTGGTGCCAGCTCGCAACCTGGCCAGCGCCCAGATGGCGCCCGTAGCCGCCCAGAGCCCGGCGATCGCGGCAAGAACAGTACTTGCACCCGTGCCGTCGGCCAGGAAGTAGCCCGCGCCAACTATGGCGGCGGCCCACAGGGCAGCCAGCGGTGCGGCCGGGTGCCGACCTTTACGGGCCGTCATACGACAGACTTCGACGGCTCCAACCGCAGCTGCGGCCGCCAACAGCGCGGAGAACCAGGCTCCACCCACCAGCACGGCTCCCACAAGCATCGGCAGCCCAACGGCGGCGCTGGCCAGCCTGAGTGCCATCAGAGATTCACACGCGCCGGCGGCCTGCCACGAGCGTCAACGCCCGGCGGGCGCTTCTGAAAGAGTACCGGCCCATTCGAGCCGCGGAGATAGAGGGGCATGGCGGCGTCCTCGCGGGATGCCGGGCTTCTACGACTGCTCCGCAGGGTCGACCCGGCCGTACCGCCGCTTTCGCCGCGCATAAGACTCCAGCGCCCGTCCGACCTCTTCCCCGTTGAAGTCGGGCCAGTAGGCATCGGTTGAATAGTACTCGGCGTAATGAGACTGCCAGAGCAGGAAGTTGCTGAGTCGCATCTCGCCTGCTGTCCTGATTATCAGGTCGACGTCGGGAAGGCCATGGGTGTAGAGATAGCGCCCGAAGGTCTCCTCGGTTATCTCCTCCGGGGACCGGTGCTCCGCCAGGATGGAGCGCACCGCTTCGACGATCTCGTGACGACCTCCGTAGTCGTAGGCGAGGCTCAGGGTCAGGACGTCGTTGTCCTTGGTCAGCTCCATGCTCGACTTGATTGAGTCCTGTAGGTTCTGGGGAAGGCGGTCCAGCCGTCCGACATGTCGCAGGCGCACACCCTCTTCATGCAGTGGCTGGGTTTCCCTCCGAAGGACTTCACCCAGCAGCTCGATGAGGGCGCCTACCTCGTCGTCCGGCCGCTCCCAGTTCTCGGTCGAGAACGCGAAGAGCGTCAGGTACTTGACGCTATGCTCCACGAAGCTCCGCAGTACGGGCCGGACGTTCTCGGTTCCGGCCCGGTGACCCTCGGGGCGCAACAGTCCGCGGCTCCGGGCCCAGCGACCGTTGCCGTCCATGATTATTGCCACATGTTGGGGGACCTGACCGCCGGCAGCCCCCGGGGTCGCGCCGGATGCCGGTTTGGGTGTCGCCGAGGGCGAGGCCGGCTTCATCAGACCTCCATGACCTCGGCCACCTTCGCCTCACGCATCTCGTCCATGCTTTGTATGTAGGAGTCGGTCAACTGCTGGATCTCCTCCTGGGAGCGACGGGACTCGTCCTCGGATAGCTCTTTGTTCTTCTGCATGTCCCTGATCTGCTCCAGGGCATCACGCCGTACGTTCCGTACGGCCACGTGGGCATCCTCGACCTTCCGGCCGACCAGACGTACCAGATCGCGACGGCGCTCCTCGGTCAGCGTCGGGATGTTGATCCTGATAGCCGTGCCATCGTTATTGGGAACGAGCCCCAGGTCTGACTTTAGGATCCCCCGCTCGACGTCGGCCAGTGCCTGCTTGTCCCAGGGCTGGATCATCAGCATGCGGGCCTCCGGGACAGAGATCGACGCGAGCTGGTTCAGCGGCGTCGGCGTCCCGTAGTAGTCGATAAGCAGCCCCTCTACCAAGGCGGGACTGGCGCGCCCCGTCCTGATGGAGTTCAACTCTCGCGACAGGGCCTCGACCGATTTCCGCATTCGGCCATCGTTGTCGACCAGCGGGTCTCGTTCGGTACTCATGTCGAAGACTCCCGGTAGGCTTTTATTTGCCGGGCCCTCTTTGGGCGCGGTCCTCCGGAAACGAGGCGCGTCGGGGGCGGTCAGCCGGACCGGGTCTCGGCTACCAGGGAGCCTAGGTGCTCTCCTCTGGCAATCCGGCTAACACTGCTCGCCGAGAACACGTCGAACACCACGATAGGCACGTGGTTCTCCATGCATAGCGAAAGCGCGGTGATGTCCATGACTTCCAGGCGCCGGTCCATCACCTCCTGGTAAGTCAGGAACTCGAACTTCGCGGCGCCCGGCTCCACGTTGGGGTCGGCCGCGTACACCCCGTCGACGTTGTGCTTGGCCATCAGCACGACCTTGGCGTCAATCTCGAGTGCGCGTAGCGCCGCCGCCGTGTCCGTCGTCACGTAGGGACTGCCGATGCCGGCGGCGAAGATCACCACCAGGCCCTTTTCAAGGTGGTGAATGGCCCGCCGGGGGATATAGGGCTCCGCAACTATGTCCATGCGTAGCGCGGTCATGGTCCTGGTATCGACGCGGTAGACGCGCTCCAAGGCATCCTGCAGGGCCAGCGCGTTGATGACGGTCCCCAACATCCCCGCGTAGTCCGCGGTGGCCCGGTCCATTCCCTCGGCCTCGGCCTCGGAGCCCCTCCAGATGTTGCCGCCACCGACGACGACGCCTATCTCGATTCCAAGGTCGTGGACGCTCTGGATCTCACGGGCCATGAACTCGACGGCCTCGGGGTCGATACCGAAGCCCCGGTTGCCCTTGAAAGACTCACCACTTAGCTTGAGCAGGACGCGGCCGTATTTGGCCTCTCCAGCCGTCACTGGCTCTATTCTCCGAGGGAGAACCGGGTGAACCTCTTGATTCGGACGTTCTCGCCCAGCTTCCCCACAGCCTCGCTGACTTTATCGCTCACGGACATAGAGGTGTCTTTGATGAACGGCTGCTGGAGCAGACAGACCTCCTGAGGATCGCGTTCCTCGCCGTCAGGAATGTCCGAGACATCGATATATCTCGGAGACATGGCCGCGACCTGCATGGCGATGTCATGAGCAAGGCTCCGGAAATCCGGCGTCCTCGCCACGAAGTCGGTCTCGCAGTTCAACTCCACGATCGCGCCAACCCGGCTGCCACTGTGTACGTAGGCGTCTACGAGGCCTTCGTCAGTGGTCCTCGTAGCCCTCTTCGCCGCGGAAGCGCTTCCCAGCCTTCGAAGAATCTCCCGGGCCTGGTCAAGATCACCCTTTGACTCCTCCAGCGCCCGTTTGCAGTCCATTATCCCAGCCCCCGTTTCTTCGCGGAGGGCCTTGATGGCTTCAACGATGTCTGACAATGATCCTCCTAAGCGGTATCGTCCGCCGCCGTACCCGCCTCGTCATTTTCGTCCAGTTCGTCCGTGCCTTCGGCCGAGTCCTCGTCCGGACCCTCTCCCTCGGCCTCTATGGCCAGTCGGCGGTTTACCCCGTCCAAGAATGCATCGGCTATGCGGGACGTGACCAGCCGGATGGACCTGATTGCATCGTCGTTACCGGGGATCGGGTAGTCGATCAACGTCGGGTCACCGTCGGTGTCGACCAGGGCGACCACCGGCACTCCGACCCGACGCGCCTCCGCGACGGCAATGGCCTCTTTCCCAACGTCGATGACGAAAAGCGCCCCGGGCATCTCCGTCATCTCCTTGATGCCGCCCAGGTAGCGGTTCAGCTTTGTGATCGCGTTGGTGAGCTGCAGTGCTTCCTTTTTCGGCAAGAGGTCGAGCTCGCCCTTTTCCTGCCTTCTCTCAAGCTGTACCAGATAGTCGATGCGGGTCTGGATGGTCTTGAAGTTCGTGAGGGTGCCGCCCAGCCACCTGGTGCTTACCTGAAAGGCACCGCTACGCTCCGCCTCGGCCACCACCGTGTCCTGGGCCTGTTTCTTGGTACCCACCATGACCACATGCTTGCCGTCCGCAGCCAGGCCTTCGACAAAATCCGCGGCCGCCTCGAGAAAGTAGAGGGTCTGCTGAAGGTCGATGATGTGTATCCCGTTGCGATGAGCGAAAATGTACCGCCTCATCTTCGGGTTCCAGCGGCGTCTTTGATGGCCGAAATGGACCCCAGCCTCCAACAGCGACTTCATCGTTACGGCCGGGCGTTCCGATTCGACCCGCTCTTTCTCAAGCTGCTGAACCATGTACTTTCCTTAATGACGCCCCTTATGGTTGGTCGTCGGCAACTTTCTGAGGTTCACGCGTACCTAAAATGGACCGATTGTCAGTACCCTTTGTCGCAACTCAGGCAGTATATCATACCGACTTTCGTAGGATGAAGAACGGTTGGTGCAGGTCACCGGCTCTAGCGCCACCGCCGTCGCACCCGCGACCACCGGTCCGCCAGCAGAAACGCTGCACTGGCCGTCCCGCCCGGACGGACTAGCCCGGTATGCCGCCACCCCCCCAACGGACTAGCCTGATATTAGTCCCACGAATCACTCCATCGAGTGATGTGCCCCTCCCTGCCCCGGCCTAGTATCGGCACGGAGGCCACAAGAACTGTGCGAGACCCAGATTCAGGCCTTACCTAAGGGGGCATTCGATGGAGGCTCTTCCAGCCGAGCAGATGGACGATTCCGGTGGTGAACTGGTCCTGGCCAAATAAGGTAGCGGGCCTCTCCGACACTGAAACTACGACAGACAGGTTCGGACTCCCCGAGCACCGCCTGGTCACCACCCAGGAAGACCTCCGGAAGCGGCTGGCCGAACAGCTTCACGGCCGCATCCAGAACCGCCTGTTGGTAGCGGCGGCCTGGCTCAGAATGGCTCGCGAGTCCCTTGAAGACGGCGACGGCAACGTTGCCGCGCGGCTGGCCGACGCTGAGGACCTCCCCATGATATAAACCGCAACGACTTCCGGGCGGTCGTGAAAGAGCTGTCCCCACCGCTGATTCGCTCCAGCTTTGGAGGGCACGATCAGGGCTATGGTCGACGAGTTTCGGACCGACATCGAGATCAGCGTCCATGCCTCCGGGGCCGGTGACACGACGCCCGAGATGTGGAGACGAGGGCTACCCGAAGCCCTTCGCCTGACGATCTACCGGGTGGCGGAAGAGACGATGAACAACGTGCTGAAGCACTCGATGGCGACCACGTTCGATATCGAGCTGGATAGTCCTGCGGACGAGACCGTCGTGCTTCGAATTCGGGACAACTGCCTGGGCTTCAGCGTGCCGAACACCAGCCCCGGCTTCGGCATTCACACGATGCGCGACTACTGCATCGCCGCCGGCGGCAGCCTCCAGGTCAGCATTGAGGTCGGCCGCGGGTCCACAGTCATCGTCTCTTTCAACCAGGTTGCCGAATAGCCGAAAGGCCGGCCGACCCGAGTCCGGCCCGGTCGGAGTACACGTTCGGCGCCAGGCACTCCGGACTTCCATAGGTACGGCTGCTCCAGGACTACTCCGCCACTTCGGTGGCAGAGTCGAAGCCGCGTCGTTGCGGTCTCTGTATTCGCGGGCCATGCTACACGCGCAGCATGCAACGCTGGCCTTCACTACTACCGTTGAGCCCCCGAGCTCATTACGTCACGATGGGTCAGATTCGTCGATGTCGAATTCATTGATGCCTCGGTTGGCGTGTGTTAGAATCTGCCCAAATTTAAAAAGCGACGGAACCAAAAAGAAGAAAAGAAGAGAAGAGTGGTCTTACAGAAGAGCGAAAAAGAATTAATAGTCCAAGAGCATAAGGTGCACGAGAGCGACACGGGCTCAACCGAAGTCCAGGTCGCACTGCTGACATCCCGCATCAATGGATTGACCCAGCATCTGAGAGTCCACAAGCACGATGAAGCGACGCGTCGGGGTCTGCTAGGGTTGGTCGGGAAGCGCACGCGCCTCCTCCAGTACCTGAACCGACAGAACGTGGACCGTTATCGGTCGCTCATTGCCAAGCTTGGTCTCAGGAGATAGTCCCGAACCATCGGGACTTTTTTCTTATTTGGGGTTCCCCGCAGGAGGTAATACCGGATAGCTATGTCTTCTTTTGAACGCCGCGTGGGCGAAAACACGTTAAGCATGGAGACCGGCCGGCTTGCACAGCAGGCCAACGGATCAGTGGTGATCCGCTACGGCGACTCAATGGCACTTGTCACGGCGACCATGAGCTCCCCTAGGGAAGGGATTGACTTCTTCCCGCTCACCATCGACTTCGAAGAGCGGATGTACGCCAGGGGGAAGATTCCCGGCAGCTTCTTCCGAAGAGAGGGCCGCCCCAGCACGGAGGCCATTCTCACCGACAGGCTGACCGACAGGCCACTGCGACCCCTGTTCCCAAAGGGTTTCCGCAACGAGGTCCAGGTCATCGCCACGGCGTTCTCAGCCGACCAGGAGAACCCGCTGGACCTGATGACGATCATCGGGGCATCGACAGCTCTTGGGATCTCAGACATCCCATTCAGCGGCCCGGTCGGGGCCACCCGGATCGGGTACATTGACGGCGAGCTCGTCATCAACCCCACCTACCAGCAGCTCGACGTCAGCGGACTCGATCTGGTGGTGGCGGGGACCAGGGCCGGCGTGATGATGATGGAGGCCGGCGCCAATGAGCTGTCAGACGACCAGATACTGGACGCCATCAAGCTCGCCCAGGACACCAACCTGGAGGTGATCGACCTTCAGGATGAGATCATCCGGGCCGTGGGCGTCCCCAAGATAGGATACGAGGCGGCGTCGCTTCCCGAAGGGATCGAGTCGCGGGTCGAGGGGATGGTCAGTGGCCGTCTGACAGAGACGCTGGCTGCCCGCAAGAGCAAGGCCGCGCAGGCCGAGCTAATCTCGGCGCTGAAGGCCGAGGTTGTAGACGGCCTGAAGAACGAGTTCGAGGCCAAGGACGCGTCGGATGCCTTCGGGGAGCTCGTCGAGAAGGAGTTCAGGACGCGCATCCTCGAGCATGGAGCGCGGCCCGACGGCAGAGGCCTGAAAGACATTCGGCCTCTCTCGGCGGAAGTCGGCATCCTGCCCAGGGCCCACGGCACCGGGCTGTTTGAGCGCGGAGAGACCCAGGCGCTGGGGGTAGCGACCCTCGGGGGACCCGGAGACGCGCAGAGGCTCGACAACCTGAGCCCCAACGAGACCAAGCGGTTCATGTTCCACTACAACTTCCCACCCTACAGCACCGGCGAGACCCGTTTCATAGGCTCTCCCAAGAGGCGTGACATCGGCCACGGCGCCCTGGCCGAGCGCGCCATCACGCCGGTCCTGCCCGGTCCGGACGACTTCCCTTACACAGTGAGGCTGGTGTCCGAGGTGTTGAGCTCCAACGGCAGCACCTCTATGGCCAGTACCTGCGCCGGCATTCTGGCGCTGATGGACGCCGGAGTGCCGATCAAGGCACCTGTCGCCGGCATCTCCATAGGCCTGATAACCGGAGATGACGGGCAGTTCGCCACTTTGACCGACATCCAGGGCATGGAGGACCACTTCGGCGACATGGACTTTAAGGTCGCCGGGACCGCCGAGGGCATCACGGCCATTCAGCTCGACATCAAGGTCGACCACATCGGGTTCGACATCATCGAGGCGGCGCTGGCACAGGCCAAAGAAGCCAGGCTGACCATCATCGACGCTATGCGACAGGCCATCGACGGTCCGCGCGAGGATATGAGTCCTTTCGCGCCGAGAATGACGAAGATAACCATACCGGTCGACAAGATCGGCGCGCTGATAGGCCCAGGCGGTAAGACCATCCGGGGCATCGTCGAAGAGACGAAAGCCACCGTGGACGTCCAGGACGACGGCACCGTGGTCGTAGGCTCCGCCGACGGCGAGGCAGCTAGGCGGGCGATAGAGATCATCGAGAGGCTCACCAAAGTGGTGAAGATCGGCGAGATCTACACCGGCAAGGTCGTCCGGATCATGAACTTCGGCGCCTTCGTCGAGTTGGTGCCCGGTACGGACGGGATGGTCCACATCAGCGAGCTGGCAGACTATCGCGTAGCGACAGTCGAAGACGTCGTGAAGCTGGGGGAAGAGATCACCGTAGTCGTAAAGGACATCGATCCCTCGGGCAAGGTGTCGCTTTCGCGACGCATGCTCCTGCAGGGAGAAGACGGCCAAGCGGGCGGCGGTGAGCAGCGGCGTGAGCAAGGCGGCCCGGACAGAGGTCGCCCGGGCGGAGGCGGCGGCTACCGGCCCCGTGACGACCGGAGGCGAAACGACGACCGGCGCTCCGGGGATGGCGGCCCACCTTCCGGCAGTGGCTGGCGTGGCGAACGCCGTGGTGATGGCGGGCCCGCGGGTGGCCCGAGACAGGACCGGCCTCCGCGCTAGCGGGCACACCCGAATAAGCCGGTTCGACCCCTACACGGGAACCTACCGCAGAGTTCGCAGGTAGCGCATAGAGAAGAATCTCGAACCGCTCGGCGGGCTCTGCGGTTAGCTTTTCAGACGCCTGGAGCAGGAAGATGGCTTCGATCAACGTAGTGGTAAGCGGCGCCAAAGGCAAGATGGGGCAAGAGGTGCTCGCCGCACTCTGCCGGGAGCCTGAAATGACGCCTGTAGCCGGGGCTGACTTACTCGGCGGCGACCTGCTGCCACTGCCGGACGGCTCGGGCTCCATACTCATATCCGCCAACCTGGGCGAAGTCCTGGACGGCGCCGACGTCGTGGTGGACTTCACCAACGCGGAAGGTGCTCTTTCCGCAATCCGAACGGCCGCGCAACGTAAGGTGAACGTGGTCGTGGGCTCTACGGGGATATCCCAGGAGGGGTATGCTGAAGCGGCGGCTCTGGCCGGGGAGCACGGGACCGGCATCATCATCGCGCCCAACTTCGCCCTGGGCGCCGTCGTCATGATCCACCTGGCGAAACAGGCCGCCCGGTTCTTCGACTACGCGGACTTGACCGAGATGCACCACGAGGCCAAGATCGACGCGCCGTCGGGTACCGCGATCGCCATCGCGGCGGCGGCGGTCGAAGGCAAAGGCGGCCGCTTTGTCGCACCAGCCGCTGAGAAGGAGATTATCGCCGGAACGCGGGGAGGGACCTCGTCGGGCGTCACCATCCACAGCGCTCGCATGCCGGGGCGCGTGGCCCACCACGAGATGGTCTTCGGCGCCCTCGGACAGACGCTGACCATTCGCCACGACTCCGTCAACCGCGAGAGCTTCATGCCCGGCGTGATGATGGCCGTGCGGGCGGTAGGCAACCGGCCCGGGCTGACGGTCGGGCTGGACAAGATCCTCGGACTTTAGGCCCGTTGTCGACTATCGGCGGTACCGGCCTGCTATTAGGAGCTACCGCCTGCCTCCTTCCTCACGTTGCCCCACCTAGACCCCACATGGAGGGTCTAGGAGCAGGTCTCCGAGTCAACTCGGAGGTCACTTCTGTGCCTGCCTTCAGAGCTCCAATCGAGACTGAACGCCTTATCCTACGGCATCTTGAGATGGACGACGTGGAAGACATCCACAAGATCATGGACTTGGACCTTCATGTGCAACCGCCCGAATATCGTCTGACGTTTGCAGAGAGGCGTGAGAGTGACGACATATCATGCCATGCCAGTCGAGGCTCGACCCGGGATTCGGCTACAGGGCGGTCATTCTGAAGTCCGACGGTCGCTTCATCGGACGGTGCGGGCTATCGTCGTATCTGGCGCACTTCATCCAGATCGAGCCGAGCCGCTACCTCGACGACCCATACATGTGTTTAGAAGTCGAGCTCGGATACGACTTGGACTGCGCTCACTGGGGCAAGGGCTACGCCACCGAGGCCGCGAGGGCGATGATCGATCATGGGTTCAGCGAGCTGAGGCTCAAGCGGATAATCACCATAACCGGCGACGACAACGCTCGATCTATCGCGGTGATGAAAAAGGCAAGCATGAAAATCCTGCCGAACGTGCACCCCGATTGGTCTGGTGAGGTGGTCGGCATCCTGGAGAACGATCGCTTCTAACGTAGGCCACCGGCCTTGAGATGCTTGGCTGCTCTGGAATCGGGTTCGTGAATCTGGAATTGGGTTCCTAAAAGGGTTATCATCGTCGCCTACACGGCGTGCCTTGAGGAAGTCGGTGGCCGGACCTAGATTAGCCATAGTCGGAGCGACCGGCGCAGTCGGTCATGAGCTACTTCGGGTGCTCGCGCAGCGAGATTTTCCCGCCGGCGCCGTTCGCGTTTGCGCGTCGGAACGCTCCTGGGGCAAGAGTCTGCCGTTCGATGGCAGCGAGCTGACCGTCGAGGAGACGACGCCCCGAGTGCTCGCCGAATCGGATATCGTGTTCATCGCCGCCGGCAGCGAAACGAGCCGCGCACTGGCGCCACAGGCCGTCGAAAACGGCGCCGCGGTCATCGACAAAAGCTCGGCGTTCCGTATGGACCCAGACGTGCCTCTGGTCATCCCGGAGATCAACGGCGACGACCTGACATGGCACCGGGGCATCGTCTCCAGCCCCAACTGCTCAACGACCCCGCTTGCGATGGTGTTGAAGCCTATCATGGCCATCAGCGCCGTGGAACGGGTAATCGTGGACACCTATCAGTCCGTCTCGGGTGCCGGAGCGGAGGCGGTACGGGAGCTGCGCCTCCAGTCGGCCCAGCTGCTGGACGGCGGAGCAGCCGAGGCCCGAAAGCTCCCCCACCAGATCGCTTTCAACGTTCTTCCACAGGTCGAGACCTTCCTGGAGGACGGATACACGACGGAAGAGACGAAGTTGGTCAACGAGACCAGAAAGATACTCCACGAGCCGGACCTTGCACTGTCCGCTACATGCGTCAGGGTGCCGGTGACCGTGGGACACAGCGAGGCGGTCCACATCGAGTTCCAGCACGCAGTCACCGTGGAGCAGGCCCGCGAGGCCTTGTCACAGGCGCCCGGAGTCCGGGTGCTGGACGACCCGGCGGCTGGCGTCTACCCGATGCCCATCCACGCCGAGGGAGAGGACGACGTGCTCGTCGGACGCGTTCGCCGTGACGTCTCCCACCCGAGGGGGCTGGCGCTCTGGCTGTCCAGCGACAACCTGCGCAAGGGCGCGGCGCTGAACTCGGTCCAGATCGCCGAGGAGCTGGTCCGCAGAGGGCTGCTGACGTTTGAGAGGCATCCCGAGGGGGCGAAGGCGCGAGCATAGCGTCCATTCATGTCGTCCCGCAGTCGACGTGACGACGGGGAGGCAACCAACCCCGGCACCGAGAAGGAGGCACCAGCCATGGCTGAGATAGGCAGGCTTCTCACGGCGATGATCACACCCTTCGACGAGCAGGGCGAGATCGACTACGCCCAGGTCCGCAAGCTCGCGAGGGCGATTGTCGACTCCGGCAGCGACGGGTTGGTGATCGGGGGCACGACCGGCGAGTCTCCCTCGATGTCCGACGAGGAGAAGATACGTCTCTTCGCCGAGGTCAAGGAGGAGGTCGGGGAACGGGCCGCGGTGATCGCCGGCACGACAGACAACAACCACCGCAAGTCGGTGACCCTCTCGCAGGAAGCGGAGAAAGTAGGTGTCGACGGCCTGCTGCTAACGGTCCCAGCCTACAACAAGCCCCAGCAGGAGGGACTGTTTCAGCACTTCAAGACCATCGCCGAAGCAGTCGACATTCCGGGAATCCTCTACAACGTCCCATCGCGCACCTCCCTGAACATGACCGCCGAGACCACCCTGCGCCTGGCGGAGATCGACAACATCGTCGGGGTCAAGGAGGCGTCCAGCGACCTGGTCCAGATCACCCAGATCATCGACGCGGCGCCCTCCGGGTTCAACGTCTGGTCGGGCAACGACGACGAGACGTTCCCGATCATGTGTGTCGGCGGCTACGGGATCGTGAGCGTGGCCGCCAACATCATCGGCAACCAGATCAAGGCGATGATGGGCATGGTCCTAGAGGGCGGCGTCGAGAGTGCAGCCAGAGAGCACAGGCGCATGCTGCCCATCTTCAAGGCGCTGTTCTGGGTCACCAACCCGGTCCCCATCAAGCACGCGGTCAACAGGGCCGGCCTCGACGCAGGGCAGCCCAGGCTGCCGATGGCCGAGGCGGACGACGCCTTCAAGGCGAAGTTCGACCCGGTCATGGACCGGTACGGGATCGACCTCCCCGTCTAGGCAAATGCGGCCCTCTCGCTCGCGGTCCGAGGAGTGCCCGCCCTAAGCGTTTCATGCCTGATGCCCTCCCCACTCCGGCGTGGCCGAGTCTATTCCAGCCGTCAGCCACCCTGGTCGCGCCGGACCGAGACCCGTTCCAACCTGACGCTCGATCCTGTTGGCGTCCTGTGAACTTTTGCACAATTTCTCGATCATGGATATCATTAGGACTCTCTGATCCACCTTGCCCGTGCCTCTGCGGTCGGCTTGAAAGAGAAACGAGACATGGTACGACTATTCTTTATCATAGCGGCTGCGCTCATCGCGTCAACGATCGTCTCAGCGGGGCCGGCACGGGCGCAAGCCGGATGGGAGTCGCTGGGACCGCGCAGCGGCTTCGTCTGGGACATGGCCATTTCGCCGGCCTTCGTGCAGGATGGCACCGTCTTCGCGGGCATTTCCGGGGGAGTCCTCAAATCAACGGACCACGGCGACTCCTGGAACAGGGCAAACAAAGGTTTGACCAGCCGGTTCGTGCCGACCATCGTGGTCTCGCCCGGGTACGCGTCAGACAAGACGTTGTTTGCGGGAACGACCGGCGACGGCGTCTTCCGCTCCCTCGACGGCGGGAATTCCTGGGTGCAGAACCCCGACAAGGTGCTCATGCAATCGGCCGTCGAGGCCCTGGCGATCTCGCCGGACTTCGAGAACAGCCCGGTCGTCTTCGCCGGGGCCTTCGGAGAAGGCATGTTCCGGTCAAGAGACGGCGGGGACTCATGGACGCAGACGAACACCGGCCTGACCGACGACCGCGTGGTGGCCCTGGGCGTCTCGCCGAACTTCGCAACCGACTCAACCGTCCTGGCGGGGATGTGGGGCGGCCAGCTATTTCGCTCCGACGACGCTGGCGACACCTGGCGCGAGGTCGACCTGGGAAACCCTCTCACCAACATCCTCTCAGTCGCATTCTCCCCCGCCTACGCCACTGACACGACCGTGTATCTCGGCACCGTCGGCGGCAGCATCCTGCGGACCACCGACGACGGGGTCTCGTGGCGGCGCTTGGACCCCGACCCGAGCCGGCCGAACACAAGGGCACTGGCCCTTTCGTCGTCCTTCGCAACAGACCGCACCCTGTTCGCAGGCGTATCCGGAAGCATATTCAGATCGGCCGACGGCGGCGAGACCTGGCAGCAGGTCGACGAGGGGCGTAAGGGAGTTCACGACCCGGTCCGTGCTCTCGTCATATCGCCCAGTTTCGCAACCGATCCCACCGTGTTCGCCGGCATCGGCGTGGGAGGAATCTTCAGGTCGCCAGACGGCGGCTTCAGGTGGCTTCAAGCGACACAGGGCACCGATACCTTCGTCCGTGCTCTGAAGCTGTCGCCGGGGTTCGCTGAAGACAGGACCTTATTCGCCAGTACGACAGGGGGTGGCGTCCTTCGGTCCCGCGACGGCGGGACGTCCTGGGAGCAGGTGAATCGCGGGCTGCCCCACGTCACCGTCTACAGCTTAGCGCTGTCACCCGACTTCGTCGACGAACCCATCATGTTCGCCGCCACCTCGGAGGGCATCTTTCGCTCCGATGACGGCGCCGAGTCATGGAGGAAGGTATCCACCGGCCTCACCGCTAACATCGTAAACGTGGTCGAGTTGTCTCCCACATTTTCGATGGACTCGACCCTGTTCGCCGGAACCACCGGTAACGGACTCTTCAAGTCCACCGACGAAGGCGAGACCTGGCAGAAGGTCCGGGACGCGGGCCTGGCCAGCGAGTTCGTCTGGTCCCTGGCGATATCGCCTGGCTTCGCCAACGACCGGACTATTTTTGCGGGCACCGTGGCCGACGGCGTCTTCAGGTCCACCGACGAAGGCGAGACATGGGAGCAAGCCAGTCCCACGGTGAGGGTTATCCCAGCCGCCATCGGCAGGGCGAACCAGACCGCCCTCATGATGATATCGCCCAACTTCGTCGAAGACGGGATCGTCTTCGCCGGTACGACTCAGGACGGTGTGATCAGGTCCACAGACGGCGGCGACACCTGGATTCAGAAGATCAAGGGACTTGCAGTTCCGGTCGTGCTCACCGTGGCCATCTCGCCAAACTTCGCTCAAGACTCGACCGTGTTCGTCGGTACCGAAGGCGGCGGCGTCTTCCGCTCCGTCAACGGCGGCGACACCTGGGAGCAGGTCAACCTGGGGCTGACGGTAACCTTCGTCCTGGCCGTGGCGCTGTCTCCCGCCTTTGAGGCGGACCAGACCATCTACGCGGGCACATGGGGAGGCGGTGTATTCAAGGGCAGCAACCTGGAGCTCGGCACGGTCATCCGGACGCCAACACCCGCCCCGCTGTCGCCCCGGACCCGTGCGGTTCTGGGCTGGAGCATAATCGCCACCATGATCGCATTGGTGACGTCTGCTGTCCTGCTTCGCCGGTGGTGGACCAGCCGTCCCGGCGCCCGCGGCCGCCGCCGGATGGGCACCTGGCCGCCACCGCCCTGGTAGGTCAGACGGTGCTGAACGGGCGGACGACCGTAGTCTGGTGGCGGTGGGGACCGGTGGAGATGATGTCGATGGGGATGCCGACAAGCTCCTGAAGCCGGGTCATGTAGGCCAGAGCCTCCGAAGGCAAATCCGCCAGCGTGTTTACGCCGGCCGTCGGCTTGTACCAACCGCGGTGCTCTTCATAGATTGGCGTGCAGCGCTCAAGGGCCGCCGCGCTGCCGGGGAAGTCGTGGACTATCTCCCCGTCCAGCTCATAGGCGGCACAGATCATGATCGTGTCCATGCCGTCCAGCACGTCCAGCCGGGTCAGAAGCATCGCATTGTAGCCGTTCATCCTCGTGCTGTACCGAGCCGCTACGGCGTCGAACCACCCTACCCTGCGCGGCCTGCCCGTCGTGGTGCCGAACTCATGAGCCCGCTCGCGAATCTCTTCGCCGACTTCGTCGAACAACTCGGTGACGAACGGGCCACCGCCGACCCGGGTGCTGTAGGCCTTGAAGACGCCGAGAATGTGGTCTATGTGGCGGGGCAGAAGCCCCAGGCCGGTCTGCGCTCCGCCGATGGTGGGATGTGACGAAGTGACGTAGGGGTAGGTCCCGTGGTCCAGGTCCAGCAGCGCGCCCTGTGCCCCTTCGAGGATGACCGTCTCGCCTGTTTCGACGGCGTTGTACACGATGTGCTCGACGGGACCGATGAACGGGACAAAATTCTCCGACCAGATACGGCACCTGTCGAACACGTCGTCGATGGACAGAGGGGTGCCGTCATAGACATTCTCGATCACCGCGTTTGCGTGGTCCATGACGGCCTCCAGCCTCGGCCGCAGAGACTCGATGTCCAGCAGGTCCGCGGCGCGGATGCCGACCCGGGCGGCCTTGTCGGTGTACGCGGGGCCGATCCCGCGGCCCGTCGTACCGATAGCCTGGCTGCCAAGCGCCTTCTCGGCCAGCTCGTCCAGGACCACGTGGTACGGCATCACAAGGTGTGAGCGCTCGCTCACGATGAGCCGGTCCGTCAGGTCCACGCCTCGCCGACTCAGATCGCTGACCTCGTCGAGGAAGGCGTCGGGATCGACGACCACGCCGTTACCGATTACACCGATCACGTCGGGCCAGAAGATCCCGGCCGGCACAAGGTGCAGCTTGAACTCGCCCATCGGGTTGATGACCGTGTGCCCGGCGTTGTTACCGCCCGAGAACCTGGCGACTATGTTGGCGTCGGAGGAGAGGTAGTCGACGATCTTGCCCTTGCCCTCGTCGCCCCACTGCCCGCCTAGAACGGCTCGAACCGTCATGGGTCACCACCTTGTATCTTCGCTATTTCGGGCCAGATGTCGTTGACGCTGGCCGAGCGCCCCCACGGACTTGTTGAGTAAGGAGAAACGAGGCCCGTTGGAGACCGAGTAGCCAGTTGTGTAAAGCGACCAGCCTGCGTTTTTCGGAGGCTCGACCACCTGAAAAATGCCGTCAAGTATTATACCAGAACGACCTCCGATTTGAAAGCCGGGGACGGCCTGCGTTCGACAGGGCGTGTGGTAAGATTTGCACCGTCCGTTGAGGGATAATTGGAGGGATTTTCCATTGACGACTAAGAGAATCGGCTTCTCGCTTGTGCCCGGTGCCAAGGCGCTATTCACGAGCGAGTTCGTTGCGTACCTGACGGCGCTTCACGACAGGTTCACTTCGCGGGTATTGGCTCTGCGCGAGAAGCGGGCCCACGTCTTGGACCAGGCCCTCAACGAGCGTGTCCCGCCGTCCCACCTGCCCACCTCAGAGGCCAACACAGGCGACTGGCGGGTGCCGCCCGTTCCGCCGGAGCTCACCGCTCCGGGGATCGAGATAACCGGCCCAGCCTCCATCACCGGCATGTTCATCAACGCTCTGAACCCGGGTCCCGGCGGCAGCCGGGCCACGGGAGATCTGGACGACGACGAGGACGCCGGCGGACACCGGTTCGTCGACACGGTGACGGCCGCACACAACCGCCTCTCGGCCGTTGAGCGCACCCTGACCTACACCAACCCCGACACGGGCAAGCGCTACAACATTCAGGATGGCGACCTGCCGTTCTTCATGCACCGGGAAAAAGGGCTGCACCTGGACGAGCCTGAGGTAACCATAGACGGAGATCCCATGCCCGCCGCGATCCTCGGCACGGCGCTAACCCTGTTCCACGCCGGGCGAGCCCAGATTGAGCGCGGCCAGGGCGTTTTCTTCTATCTGCCCAAGATGGAGTCCGCCGAGGAGGCGGGTTTCTGGCGCGAGTTCTTCGACTTCTCAGCGGAGCATCTGCGGCTGCCCGAGAACGCGATAATAAGGGGAATACCGCTGGTCGAGTCGCTACCCGCCGCCTACCAGATGGAGGAGATGCTGTACGAGCTCGGCCCCTACGCCGCCGGGCTGAACGCCGCCCGTTGGGACTTCAAGGCGAGCATATTCGAGTTCATCATTACCGACCCGGACTCGGTCTGGCCCGACCGCTTCGGGGTAGACATCAAGACCACCGATTTCCTGGCGAACATCTTCCGGCGCCTGGTGGCCGTGTGCCTCAAGAGAGGCGCGGTCCCCATAGGCGGAATGGCGACTGCGCTGCCCAGCCGCGACGACGAGGTCAACCGGTTCGCCGCGGCCTCGATCAAGGGCGACAAGGAGTGGGAAGCCCGCCAGGGCTTCCTACGAGCTTGGGTTGCCCACATCTTCCACATGGACACGGCGGCCCGGCCGTTCAAGGAACTCAGGGGCTCCGGCTGGACGCCCTCCGCGGAGATGGCCGATCCGGACAACTTCCCCATCGAGATCAAGGTGCCCGATGGACCGATCACGATGGAGGGGACCCGGCGAAACGCCAGGATGGTAATCGAGTACCTGGAAGGCTGGCTGAACGGTCGTGGAGCCAGGGGCATCGACAGCCTCGAGGGCAAGCCGGGGGTCCACCCGCCACTGATGGAAGACCTGGCCACTGGGCGCATGTCAGTGGCCCAGATCGCCCAGCGAATAATCCACGGCGCCGCCGACTCCGATACAGGCGAGACCCACGACTCCACGCTGGTGAAGCGACTGTTGGCCGAAGAGCTGGACGCCATTCTGGCCCTACGCGAGAAGCAGATCGCCGACGCAGAAGAGCTGGCGGCGACCGGAGAGCGGTACCGCAAGGCGTGTAAAATCGCCATGCGATGGGTTCGGAACTACACGGAGTTGGACTTCAGGAGCCTGGGCTCGTACTCCAGGGCCGACCTGGACGACATCGCTGCAGCCCCAGATGCGTTCTAGAGCACGACAACCGAGACCGGCTAGCTCAGGAGCTCCCCAAGCGTCTTGAGTCGCGGAGAGGGCCGGAAGCCCAGCACATGTAGTAGTCGCTCGAACTTATCCAGATTCGTGTTGATTGCGCCGTGCAGTTGTCTGGGTGTCCTCGGCAGCCCGTAAGCGCGAACGTCGAGCCCTGCCTCGTTGGCGGCCGCTAGTATCCACTCCTCCAGCCTCAGGGAGCGAACGCACTTGAAGTTCGTGATCTGCAGGACGCCAATCATGCCAGTAGTCCTTAGCGATCTAGAGCGGACAGGGAATCGGGCCCGGCCGGTCGCTTACTCCGACTCCCGGGTGCTGCGAGAGCGGCCGAGACGCCAGCCGCGCCGCCGGCCGTTGCCGTCGCTCTGCTGCTGCTCGACGCGTGGCGCGCTCTTCCTCGGATTACGCTTGGAGCTCCAGAGCTCTTCAAAGTACTCGGGCACGAATAGCTGCCGGTCGTCGGCGACGTTGGCGAGCTCTCCCGAGAGATTGGCCTGGAAGGCCGCGACCACCACGTGCTTCCCGAGGTCCTTTGCCGCCTGGACGGCGTAGGCGAAGTCGCCGTCGCCGCTTACCACGATTCCCACGTCGTAGAGGTCGCTCCAGGCCAGCCGCAGAAGGTCGGTGGCCAGCATTATGTCGATCCCCTTCTCGACGGCCACGTCGCCTCTCAGCTTGTAGCCGCCCAGCCGGACCTCCAGATAGGCGGTATTGTACAGCGCCCCGAGGAACCTCTGCTGGTCCAGGTAGGCCTGGGGGTTACGCTCCGGGTCCCGCTGCACGTTGTAGTAGTAGGTCCGGTACAGGGACCGGCCGTCGCAGAGCTTCTTGGCGAAGGCGGCGAAGTCCAGATCGAAGCGCTTACAGTTCTCGTCTAGGCTGTGGTAGAGGTTGCTGCCGTCAATGAAAATCGCCACCCGTTTCAGGTGGCGCCCAGGCTCGTGCTTAACGTCGCCGGCGGGTTCATCTTGTGTGTTACCCATGCGTTCATGGTAGCACGCCACAACGAGGGGCCCTTCGGAGAATGGGTGCGCTTTCGGGGCAGAACTAGGGCCTCTGGAATCTCCGTGGGAGAGGCGCTTCGGCATAGGGGCACGGCATGCCCCTGCGTTCGTTGCCAGTGCCGTGGAGTGGATCCAGCATCGGCGCCCGGACCGATAGCCGTCAGAGCGGCTTGGACAGGCCCAGATCGCCCTCCATCTCCCATAGCGCGAGATCGACGGCGTGGACGATCTCGTCCACCTCGCTCTTGGTGATGCACAGTGGTGGGTTCATCGCTATGACGTTTCCGGCCATGCGATAGAGCAACCGGTGCTTCTTAAAGCTCTCGTTGAGACGGTCCGAGATCTTGAGATCCGGCGAGAACCCCGCCTTGGTCTCCTTGTCGCTTACGAGGTCGGCCGCGACGATCATCCCGATCCCACGGACGTCCCCGATGGTCGGGTGGTCGACCATCAGCCCTTCGAGCTGTTCCTTGAAGTACGCCCCGACGATAGCCGAGTTCTCCACCAGCCCCTCGGTCTCGATTATCTCGATGTTCTTCAGTCCCGCCGCGGCCGCTACGGGATGGCCGGTGAAGGTGAAGACATGGTGGAACTGTTTGCCCTCCCCCACGAAGGCTCCCGCCACCTCGTCGGTGGCCATGGCGGCTCCGAGGGGGATGTAGCTGCTCACGATCCCCTTGGCGACGGCCATCAGGTCGGGCTCGAGGCCCCAGTGCTCCGACGCGAACATCTTGCCGGTGCGCCCGAACCCCGTCACGACTTCGTCGGCGATCAGCAGCACTCCGTACTTGCCGCATATCTCACTGACCATCGGCCAGTACTCGTCGCCGGGGACGGCCGCGCCTCCGGCCGTGGAAACCGGCTCTCCTACGAAGGCGGCGACCGTCTCCGGATTGTGGAACAGTATCTGCTTCTCGACCTCCTCAGCACATTTGACGGCGCACTCAGACGAGCTCTGACCGCCGAGCTCACACCGATAGGGGTTGGGCTGCGGGACATAGATCATGCCGGCGGGAGCGGGCTCGTAGTCCTGGCGAGCGATGTGGCCGCCACCCAGCCACATCGTCCCGCCGGTGCCGCCGTGATACGAACCCCTTCGGCTGACGATCTTGTAGCGGCCCTTGTCACCCATCCTCCGGTGGTAAGCCCGGGCGATTTTGATGGCGGTCTCGACCGCCTCGGAGCCGCCGCTGACCGGGAACGTCCTGGAGAGGTTACCAGGTGCGATCTGGGCGAGCTTCCCGGCAATCCTGGCCGTCACTTCCGTAGTCGTCCCCGTAGGGAAATAGGCGAGCTGCTTCATCTGCTCGTAGGCGGCGTCGGCGATCTCGGTGCGGCCGTAGCCGACGTTTACCGACGCGTAGCCGCCGTTCACGTCGATCCACATATCGCCCTCGGAGTCGGTGACCTTGATTCCTTGACCGCCCACGATGACGATGGGGCCGCCCTCTTCGGCCATCTGAGCCCAATCGCGTCCGGCCATCCAGAGGTGCTGAGCTGCCGCGCGCTGGACGGAATCGGTGTCAACGGCCATGGGACGGGCTCCTAATTGTTGCTGTATCCGGGTCTGTGCGAACGGTGCCGACTGTATCAGCCATACTAGCCCCAAGCCTGTCTCACGACAACCCTGAACGCGCCGTGGGCTACCGGACTACCGCCGCCGCGATCCGCTCCAGTCGGTTGAGGCTTGGCCCTTCGGGCTCCTCCGGCATACCCACGATCACCCGGCTAGCGCCCGCCTCCGCATAGGTGCGGACGACATCCAGGTCAGCCGGCACGTCCACCACCGATATCTCGATCGAGGACGGGTCGCGTCCGGCGGCGTCGCAGAGCCTGTCCAGGGTAACCCGCCCTTCGCTCACCTGGTCGGGAGTCACGCCGATCGGCAGCCAGCCGTCGCCCCACTCGACGATGCGTCGAAATGACCTCTGGGACTTGCTTCCCAGCAGCAGCGGTGGGTGCGGTCGCTGGGCAGGCTTCGGGTAGCTGTAGACCGGCGGAAAGCTGTAGTAGCGGCCGTGGAACTCGCTCTGCTCCCGGGTCCACAGCTCCTTCATCGCGGCCACCGCCTCGCGTGCCTGCGTCCAGCGTTTAGGAAAGTCGCTGCCCAGAAGCGCGGCTTCCTCCGGGTGCGAGCCGACGCCGATACCGAACAGGAACCTGCCGCTGCTGTACGCGTCGAGGGAGGCGGCCCGCTTCGCCAGCGAGATCGGCGAGTGCTCGGGGACGACCACGACGGCCGTCCCGAGCTTGAGGCTGGTGGTCACCCCCGAAGCCCGCGCGAGCATTACGAACGGGTCGACGATGTCGCCCCACGCCCGGGGTATGTCCTGCACGGTCTCGACCGGCAGGGTAGGCTGCTCGGGTGCCCACAGCGACTCGAACCCGAGCTCCTCGGCGCGGGCCGCCAGCACGGCCACGTCGATGGAGCGATGGGTCGGCAACACGGCGATACCGATGCGCACGGCCGGTCTCCTGAGGGGTTTCACCGATGATACACGGGCTTCGATACGCGAGCCTATCCAAGCAAGGCGTTCCATATTGGCCTATGCCCTTCGACGAGCTCAGGGCGAACGGGAGAGCGCTACGAATGGGGCCAGATGAAAAGAGCCTGGCTCATTCAGGCTGGAATTGACACCTCTCGAAAACGTATAATAAGATTGGCGTCCGGGCGAGGCAGACGGGGCAACGTAGCTCAGTGGCAGAGCGGGCGCTTCATAAGCGCTAGGTCACAGGTTCGAGCCCTGTCGTTGCCACCGTTGACCCGAAAGCACATTAACACCCTCCTGCTGCCGGAGCGGTTAGCTCAGCCGGCCATTGCATGGCGACAAGGACCCATGAAACGTGGGCGGTTAGCTCAGCGGTTAGAGCGCCTGTCTTACACACAGGAGGCCAGAGGTTCGAATCCCCTACCGCCCACCAGCAGGCAGGCCGGGATTCGTTACGTGCCGAAGTGGCGAAATGGTAGACGCGCTGCGTTCAGGACGCAGTGCCTGAAAGGGCGTGTGGGTTCGACTCCCTCCTT
>CAZENU010000013.1:44027-50042 GCA_964513735.1 uncultured Dehalococcoidia bacterium | reverse complement strand
TCGGTCAGCGTCTCGATCACGTCGGAGGACCTGATGTGCCGATCTGCCCTTATCGACAGGCACTCCCTCCATCAGTAGTGTAGTGCTTTATGGTACTTGGCCTAAGATCAGGCACCTCCAAAGCAAGCTGAAATCCATGAAACAGTTCTGAGTAACCATCCGCTCTAAACAAGAAACCCTCCTTTCTTGGAGGGGCAGAGGAAATAAACTTATAGCTGGACAGCTATGTGATGGTGGGCCCGGCAGGGTTCGAACCTACGACCAATCGGTTATGAGCCGACCGCTCTACCACTGAGCTACGGGCCCACAATAAGGCGTTCGTAGCGTAGCCTAGGCCTTTTCAAAGTGTCAAGCTAGCCGCGGAGGCGATTGTGGAGCCGTCGCTCGGCCCTCTGGCGGCTGGGCTGCGGCCGCCATCCGGAAGCGCTGTTGACAGCCCGCTATGCTGCCGTTACATTCGCGTTGCCTCTGAGTCGGAGCAGCGCGGCGAATCCGGAGTACTGCTATGGCGGTGTCCAACAAGGTCAAGGGGTTCATGGAGCAGGGCTCCTGGATCCGCAAGATGTTCGAGGAAGGCATCGCGCTGAGGCAGCGATATGGCCCCGACGGCGTCTTCGACCTATCGCTCGGAAACCCCGTTGCCGAGCCTCCCCAACGCTTCTTCGATGAGCTGCGCAAGATCGTGGACGAGCAGCCCACGGGCTTACATCGCTACATGCCCAACGCCGGCTACGCAGAGACCCGTGCAGCCGTGGCGTCCCGGCTCGGCGAGGACACTCGCCTGGACTTCACCGCCGACCACGTCGTCATGAGCTGCGGCGCCGGCGGAGCGCTGAACATCGTCATTAAGGCGCTGCTTGATCCCGGCGACGAGGTCGTGATCTTCGCACCGTACTTCGTCGAGTACCTCTACTACGCCGACAACCACGGCGCGTCCTGCAAGGTCGTGCCCCCGGACGACCACTTCCTGCCCGACTTCGACGCGCTGGAGTCGACCATAGGCCCTCGGACCCGTATCGTGCTGGTCAACTCGCCCAACAACCCGACCGGCGTCGTGTACGGTGCCGACGTGCTTGCAAGGCTCGCGGAGATCATCCGGCGCAAAGAAGCGGAGCTCGACAGCGAGATATTTCTCGTAAGCGACGAGCCCTACCGAAGAATACTGTTCGACGGCATGGAGTTCCCCCACATCTTCGATCATCATGACCGGAGCATCGTCGCGACGTCTCACTCCAAGGACCTGGCCTTGCCCGGAGAGCGCATCGGCTTCGTCGCCGTCAGCCCCCGGTGCAACGACGCCGACGAGCTCGTGGAAGGACTCACCTTCTGCAACAGGACGCTGGGCTTCGTCAACGCTCCGGCGCTGATGCAGCAGATCGTCCGGCACCTCCAATACACTACCGTCGACGTCCTGCAGTACCAGGACAAGCGCGACCTGCTTCACGGGACCCTGACCGACATCGGCTACTCGGTGGTCAGACCCCAGGGGGCCTTCTACATGGTCCCCAGGGCGCCCACAGAAGACGACGTGGCCTTCGTCGACGCGCTGCGAGAGCGCAGGGTGCTGGTCGTACCGGGACGCGGTTTTGGCGCCCCGGGCCACTTCCGTATCGCATACTGCGTCGAAGACGCCACGCTGAAGGGGGCCCTGGAGGGGTTCCGCGCGGCTTTCGAGCAGTTCGCCGCTTAACACCCCGCTTCTCCGAGTTATCTGATATAACCGCGGAGAGCGCAGAGATCGCCGATAGACCAAACTTGTAGGTTCTGACTCCGCGTTCTCGGCGGGCTCGGCGGTGAGCCCGCCTCGGAGGTAGTTGCCCTGAAGATAGCCTTTCTCAGATGCGTCGGCGGTATCAGCGGCGACATGCTGATCGGTGCCCTCATCGACGCAGGTGTTGGTCTGGGCACCCTCAACGAAGCCCTCGCTCGCTTGAGGATCGACGGTCTGGCGGTATCCTCCGAGGCCGGAGAACGAGGCGGAGTCACGGGCACCCTTGTGTCAGTAGCCGCGCCCGACGGGCACCAACGCCGGCGTATCCGCGATTTTCTGCAAGTGGTCGGCGAGTCGGATTTGCCTGTAACCGTGGTTGACAGGGCGAGCGCCATACTGCGACGCCTCGGTGAGGCTGAGGCCGCCGTGCACGGCGGCAGTGGGGAAGAGGCCGAGCTGCACGAGCTCGGCGATCTGGACACGCTGGTCGACGTCGTGGCCGGAGTGGCGGGCCTAGACGCGCTGGGCGTACAGCGGCTGTACTGCTCGCCACTGCCCTCGGGCTCCGGTTTCGTGCGCACCGAGCACGGACTGCTGCCCGTGCCGTCGCCCGCGACGGCCACGCTGATGGCGATGGCGGGCGCGCCCGTGGTGCCTCCCCCGGGCAACGTCCCCGACGCCGGCGAGATGGTGACGCCCACTGGCGCCGCCATCGTCACCACCCTGGCCACCTTCGAGCAGCCCGCCATGAACGTCGAACGGGTTGGCTATGGACTGGGTGCCAAACGGTCGCCGCACTACCCCAACGTTGCCGCGATCTGGGTAGGCGAGGCGATGGAGGCTGCGCCGGTCACCGGCTTGCGGCTCGTCGAGACGAACATCGACGACATGAGCGCTGAGATGCTGGCCTACGTGCAAGAGCGGCTTTTCGAGCTGGGAGCGCGCGACGTCTGGTTCACACCGGTGCAGATGAAGAAGAACCGGCCCGCGACTATGCTCAGTGCTCTGGTTTCAGACGATCTGGAGACCGACGCCGTGGACATCGTTATGCGAGAGACCTCCACCCTTGGAGTCAGGGTCCGGCCCATCGCACGATACGAGGCCGAGCGCGAGGAGGTCGAGGTCGAGACAAGCCTCGGCACCGTGGCCGTGAAGGTGAAGCGGCTCCACGGAGAGAGAGTTGCGGTCCATCCCGAATACGAGGCCTGCCGCCGCGTCGCGCTGGACCGCGGCATGCCGCTCCAGGACGTCTATCGCATCGTCCAGACCGAGGCCGCCGAGAAGCTGCTCTAAGGCCTGCCGGACACCGTGCCTCCGAGGGGCCGCATGCTACAATTACCGTACGTTTATCGGGCCCTCGCGGCCCGGCGATGGTTGAGGTGACAGATGACTGCCACTGACAGGGTTATCTACATGGACCACGCCGCCACTACGGTGGTGAGGCGCGAAGTGCTCGAGAAGATGCTGCCGTACTTCAGCCAAAGCTATGGCAACCCATCGAGCATCTACACACTTGCCCAGGCCGCTCGAAAGGCCGTCGACGACAGCCGTGAGGCGGTCGCGCAGGTGCTCGGCGCCCGAATGAGCGAAATCGTGTTTACCAGCGGCGGGACCGAGTCGGACAACGCTGCGCTGAAGGGCGCCGCCAACGCCCTTAGACACACTGGCAACCACATCGTCACCACCGCTATTGAGCACCACGCCGTGCTGCACACGTGCCATCAGCTAGAGCAGTTTGGCTTCGAGGTGACCTACCTGCCCGTCGACCGGCACGGCCTCGTCGACCCTGCCGACGTGGAGCGGGCCATCACCGATCAGACCATCCTGGTCAGCGTGATAATGGCGAACAACGAGATTGGCACCATTCAGCCCATCGCCGAGATCGCCCGTGTCGCCAAGGATCACGCTGGACGGCGCGAGCGCACCATCGTGGTTCACACGGACGCCGTTCAGGCCGCGGGCCTGGTGGACCTGAACGTCCGCGACCTGGGAGTGGACATGCTGAGCCTGTCGGCGCACAAGTTCCATGGCCCCAAGGGCGTCGGCGTGCTGTACATCAAGCGAGGCACGCCCTTAGAGCCGCAGCAGATGGGTGGTGGCCAGGAGCGAGAGCGTCGCTCGGGCACGGAGAACGTGCCGGGCGTCGTGGGCCTGGCGGAGGCGCTCAGGCTGGCGGTCGAAGAGCGAGAGGGTCTCGTCACCCACTGCACCCGCCTGCGCGACAGGACTATCGATGGCATACGCGAGCGGATAGAGGACGCCCACCTCAACGGCCATCCGACCGAGAGGCTCGCCAACAACGTTAACATCTCCTTCGAGGGCGTGGAGGGTGAGCCGGTCCTGCTCGGCCTGGACTTCGCCGGCATCTGCGCCTCCAGCGGCAGCGCGTGCTCGTCGGCTTCGCTGGAGCCGTCCCACGTGCTGCTAGCCACCGGCCGCGCGGCCGACCTGGCGCAGGGCAGCCTTCGCATCACGCTGGGCGCCGAAAATACCGACGTGGACGTCGACTACCTGCTGTCCGTGCTGCCCGACCTGGTCAAGCAGCTGCGGGCTATGCCGTCGCTGTCGGGGGTCGGCTCTTGACGTTGCCGCGAACCGCTGGAATCGCTCTTGCATCCTATCATTAGACTGGGCGGAGACGCCTCGAAAAGTGAATCCTAACCGCCAGAGTGAATCTTAACCGGAGGAAGAGATGGCCCACCCGATCAACGTAACCGACGACACCTTTGACGAGGAAGTGATCAACTCGGATGTCCCCGTACTCGTGGACTTCTGGGCCGATTGGTGCGCGCCCTGCAAGATGATCGCACCGATAGTCGAGGAACTCGCCGGCGAGTATGACGGCAAAATCAAGTTCGCCAAGCTGGACGTGGACACCAACTCAAAGGTCGCCATGACCTATGGGATCCGCGGCATCCCGACGCTGTTGATCTTCAAAGGCGGGAGTCCCGTGGACCAGGTGGTCGGTGCTGTGCCGAAGGGCACGCTGAAGAGCCATCTGGACAAAGTAGCCGCCTAGAGCCGCCGCGCCGGGCACTCAAGCCTGGCCCTGCGTCGAGTCAGAAAGACCCCGCCGCCCACGGTGACGGGGCCTTTCTGTGCGCCTTGACACCCGATGTGGTCGCTAATACACTCGCGTCGCCAAGAGTCGGGACCGCAATACATTCCCAACGCAAGTGTGCGCGAGGTAGCGACCATGATAGCCAACAGGATTCTCGAGCGGGTCCGCAATGGAGAGAAGGCCCTCGGGCTCAACATGAGCCAGCCCTCCGAGGAACTTGTAGAGATGGCCGGCCGCATGGGACTCGACTTCGTGTCGTTCGACGGCCAGCACTCGCCCCAGGACCCTCAGACCATCGAGAACATGTGCCGCGTCGCCGACGGCTTCGGCATCACGCCCACGATGCGCATCCCCGACCATCAAGAACCCACGATACTGAGCTACCTCGACCGGGGTATCAAGGGGATAACCGTGCCCAACCTCCGGACTAGAGAGCAGGCCGAGGCCATAGTCCACTATTCGTACTTCGGACCCAAGGGCGTCCGCAGCTCGACGAGCCTCCGGGTGGCCTTCGAGTCCGGCCCCGGCGGCCGCGCCGAGCTCTTCAAGGCGATCAACGACAACACCATGGTCACCGTGCAGCTCGAGAGCGTCGAGGTCCTAGAGAACCTGGACGAGATCCTGACCGTCGACGGCCTGGACTACTTCGGCGGTGGCTCCGAAGACATGGCGATCTCGATGGGCCTGGTCGGCCAGCACACGCACCCGAAGGTCGAGCAGGCCTACGAGGAGGCCCGGGCCAAGATCCGTGCCGCGGGCAAGGTCTGGATCGCCGACCACACCGAGTCTGTCAACGCGTTCGGCGTCACCATGGGCGCGGCATCCGAGATGCTCCAGAAGCACGGCCGCGAGTCTAAGCTCGCGTTCTAGTGTACTGTCCCGCAAATGGCTTTATATTGGATGAAACTAAACGGGGCATGTCATGCTGAGGATCCGCGAAGCATTTGGAGCCGGGGGGACCCCTGCCTAGACCCCGATTCGGCATCGGGGAGACAATCGGCGGATTCCCGGTGGACCCCATGCTGCACCAGACGGGTCTCATCGCCACTTCGGCGTCGTCATTATGGCAAGTGATATATCAGACACCGCGCCGGCAGACTGATCGAATATGGGGTGTGCAGAGGGACGAAGTCCCATTTGCCGGGAGTCTGAGGGTGTCCCTCAGATATAATTCTTTGGCGCCCCCCCCCCCCCCCCCCCCCACCACCCACCAGAGGGGGGGAGGGGGGGGGGGGTAAAAGAA
>CAZENU010000013.1:25950-44017 GCA_964513735.1 uncultured Dehalococcoidia bacterium | reverse complement strand
TCCCATTTGCCGGGTGTCGGTGGGTGTCCCTACTATATATTTCTCTCCCCCCCCCCCCCCCCCCTTCCTGGCAAGAACGAGTTTAGGGGGATGCCCGAAGTTTTCACAGCAGACTGCTAGGGCAAGAATAGATGCAGTGAAATGGTGGAGGCTTTGCTTCCTCTCCCTTAAGGAAGGACCGACGTGAGGGTGAGACGGGATCCGGGGACCAGCTTGTGTTGGGGGCAGGTTTCAAACCCGCCCTCCCGCGTGGCTGGACCTGGCGAAGAATGAAGGTGTAACAAAGATGTCGACCTATCGTTCCAAAGAGGAGGTCAGAGAGGGCTTCGAGTCCTACGACGACCGGTTCGCCGCGATGGTGCCGGACGGGGCGAAGCTGGAGCGTCACTGTACCGGCATGGAGTGGGCCGAGGGTCCCGTCTACTTCGCCCAGGGCGACTACGTGCTGTGGAGCGACATCCCCAACGACCGCGTCATGCGGTGGTCGGCAGCCCACGGCTGCTCCGTCTACCTGCAGCCGGCCGGGTACCACAACGGCCACTACCTCGACCGGCAGGGCCGGCTGGTGAGTTGCGAGCACGGCGAGAGGCGAATCAGCAGGACCGAGGCCGACGGCACCGTCGTCACGCTGGCAGACCGTTACCGGGGCATGCGTCTCAACTCGCCCAACGACCTGGCCGTCAAGTCCGACGGCACCGTCTGGTTTACCGACCCTCCCTACGGAATCCTGACCGACCGCGAAGGTCACCAGTCCGAGAGCGAGTTGGGCGCCAACTACGTCTTCCGCCTCGACCTCGACTCCGGCGACCTGCGCATCGTCAGCGACGAGCTTGACAGGCCCAACGGCATCTGCTTCTCGCCGGACGAGAGCCTACTGTACGTGGCCGACACCGGAGAGCCGTGCGACGTCCGGGTGTTTGACGTGGTCGACGGCGAGCGGCTCGCAAACAACCGCCTGTTTGCGGTCGTCAGACCCGGCGCCGCCGACGGCTTCCGCGTGGACACCGACGGCAATTTCTTCACCAGCGCCTGGGACGGCATTCAGGTCTACAGCCCCGAGGGCGAGCTGCTGGGAAAGATCCTCGTTCCCGAAGACCGCACCGCCAACTGCGTCTTCGGCGGCCCCGACAAGTCCCGCCTGTACATCACCGCCGACAAGTCCCTCTACTCCATCCAGCTAAACGTCCAGGGCGCCCAAACTCCCTAGCGTCATCCCGTGGCTGCCGTCTGGCGGCGCCGGCCGTTGGTCCCGGGACAGCCGCGTTTGCCATTAGCCTGTTCGCCTAAGGAGAGGACATGTCCCGCATTACCGTCACACGATCCATCGATGCGCCGGTCGAGTCAGATGCGAGACGGTTTCTACCATCGACAATTCGTCGAACGCTAGGCCAAGTATAAGAAAAGGCGAGTCCTTTCAGATACGGACACCGGCGCAGACGGTCGTTTTCGTGAGATTCGTCTAATAAAAGGCAAAGACGCACCACCGATCTGCAAGTAAACGAACTTGTGGAAAACGAACGCGTCCGCTTAGTAAACGACCGTCAAATCCTGAACGGCGCGCTAGTCCTTGCCCTGCACCAGTTTCAGGCACACCGGTGACGGCACCTTCGTCACGTGTCCCGTGGCCTTCAGCAGGCCCGTCTCGCCGTCGATCCTGAAGCTCACGATGTCGTCGGTGTGCTCGTTCGCCACCAGCAGGAAGGTACCCGTGGGGTCGATGGCGAAGTTACGCGGGAACTGCCCCCGCGTCGACTCATGGCCGACTGCCGCCAGCCTGCCCGTGTCCTGGTTGATGGCGAAGATCGCGATGCTGTCGTGGCCGCGGTTCGACCCGTACAGGAACCTGCCCGACGGCGCCACGTGGACGTCGGCCGGGTAGTTGGTCCCGCCGAAGCCCTCCGGCAGAGTCGAGACGGTGTGCAGCTCGGCCAGCATGCCCGTCGGCCCGTCATATGAGAACGCCGTCACCGTCGAGTCGAGCTCGTTGACCGCGTAGGCGTACTTGCCGTTCGGGTGGAAGTCGAAGTGGCGCGGACCGGCCCCGGCACCCAGCGTGACCGCCAGCCCGTCCTCCGGAACCAGCCGCCCTAGGACGAGGTCCAGGCGGTAGGCCACAACCCTGTCTGTGCCCAGGTCCGGCACGAACGCGAACCGGTTCGTAGGGTCGACGTTGATGGAGTGCGGATGGGGTCGCTCCTGCCGCTCCGGGTCGGGGCCAGTCCCCGCATGCCGCGGCACGTCCGTGGGCTCGCCGAGCTCTCCGCCGCTGCCGATCGGCAGAATCGCCACGCTGCCTCCTTTGTAATTGGCCACCAGCAGTTGCCGATCGGTGGCGTCCACGCTCAGGTGGCACGGCAGGTCGCCGCCGGACGGCTGCGTGTTCAGGTAGCCGAGTCTGCCGTCCTCGGCCGAAATGGAAAAGGCGCTCACCGAGCCGGTCGACCCGCTGTCGAGGTCTCCCTCTTCGCCCACCGAGTACAGGTACCGACGCCTCGAATCGATCGCGAGAAACGACGGGTCTGCAATGGCCACCGGGTCGTTGGCGGGCTGCAAGGCGCCCGTCGACATATCCAGGCGGTAGGTGTAGATGCCCTCGCTGTCGCCCTGCGTGTAGGTGCCGACGTAAACGGTGATCTGCCCGGTCGATGCTGTCATACAAGAAACTCCTCGGTAGGGTTGCCACACTGAATATCCGCCAGTCGGGCGCGTATGTCAAACGAGCGGCCCGGCGGTAGCGGTCGGCGACGGTACCCGATACGATGGCTGGAGGTAGCGGACGGAGGTACGGTAAGGCGTGTCCACAGTGCAAGGGAATCGAGGAAGTGTTCGACGGTAGGGAGGCTCGCAAGGACCTCCGAAAGTATCGCAAGAAGGGCCTGTCGAGAACCACCCGGATGCTCATCGACGCGGTCTCGGAGGGCGGTGTCGAGGGCCGTACGCTGCTCGACGTCGGCGGCGGTATAGCGGCCATCCAGCACGAGCTGCTGCGGACCAGCATATCTGCCGCCTCCGATGTCGATGCCTCATCGGCATACATCGAGGCGGCCCGTGACGAAGCCGTGCGTCAGAGCCACGAGGCCCGCATCTCTTTTCGCCACGGCAACTTCGTCGACGTGGCGGACGAGTTGGAGCAGGCCGACATCGTCATCCTCGACAGGGTGATCTGCTGCGACCACGATGTGGAGAAGCTCGTCTCTAGGTCGGCGGGACTGGCCGGAAGGGTGTACGGAGTCGTGTACCCGCGAGACAACTGGGTGTTCAAGATCGGGGTCAGATTCACCAACGTGTACATGTGGCTGATACGGAGCTCGTTTCGCGCCTACGTGCACCCGTCGTCAACCGTCGACGGGCTGGTTTGGGCCGAGGGGCTGACCCGGCGATTCTACCGCAAGACCCTACTCTGGCAGGTCGTTGTCTACAGCCGCTAGCGCGTAAAGTGCGGCGGCGAGCTCACCGGCCGATGGCGTAGGACTCTCGCCGGGGGTCGGCGCCGGCGAAGAGGGCGCCGCGCTCTCGGTCGACCTTGATCGCGCACATCCCTCCGGTCAGCGCTTCCCAGTCCGCCCACCGCTCGATCTTGTGCCCCCGGTCCATCAGCCTGGACAACACGTCGCCTGGGACTCGGGACTCGATCGCTAGCTCGCCCGGGCGGTAGGCGTGGGGCCAGAACGAGTTGGGAAAACTCATGCTGACGAAGCGGGGCGCCTCGATGGCCTGCTGCGGGTCCATGCCGAACTCGACCACGTTGAGGAAGAGCTGCGCCATGGCCTGCACCTGGGCGTCCCCGCCCGGCGTTCCGAAGGGCATGAACAGCCTGCCGCCGCGCAGCGCCATCGCGGGGTTCGGCGTGAGCCTCGGCCGCTTCCAGGGCACCAAAGACGACGCGTGGTCGGGGTCCAGCCAGCTCTGTGAGCCCCGGGTAGAGATCGCCATCCCTATCTCCGGCACCAACGGCGTGCGCAGCTCGCCGTCGCTCGGGGTGGCCGAGAAGGCATTGCCCCATCGGTCCACCACACATGTGTAGCTGGTGTCACCCTCCCAGGAGCCGTCGGGTGAGGACGACGGCGTGATGGACGCAAATTGAATGCCGGTGTCTCCCGCGGGCGGGAGCTCGGGCCATGCTCGGTCGGGGTCGATCATCTCGCGGCGTCGAGCGGCGTAGTCCTTGGACAGCAGCGCCTCCATCGGCACCTCGACGAAGTCGGGGTCGCCGTAGTAAGCGTCGTGGTCGGCGAAGGCTAGCTTGACCGCCTCGACGGCGGTGTGAATGTAGGCGGCCGAGTTGTGCCCCATGTCGGCCACGTCGACTCCCTCGAGGATGTTGAGGACCTGGAGCAACGACGGGCCCTGGCACCACGGGCCACAGGTGTAGACCTGATAGCCCTTGTAGGAGGCCGTCTCTGGAGGCTCTATGCGGACGTGAAATTCGGCGAAATCGTCCATCGTAAGATAGCCACCCTGCTCTTGGCAGAAGCTGACCATCCTCTCGGCGACCTCCCCCTCGTAGAAGAGAGCCCGCGCGGCCCGTACGCCGCACTCCCTGCCGCCGGATGCGCCGCGCTCGGCGTTGATCATCCACCGGAACACCCGCGCCAGCCCGGTCCTCCTCAGAGTGTCGCCGACCGCCGGAGGCTTACCGTCTGGCATGAAGGCGGCCATTGACTCCGGCGAGCTGCCGAGCTCCGTCTTCGAGCCGGAGATGGCGGCTGCCAGGCGGTGCGAGATTGGGAACCCGTTCTCGGTCAGATCCAGGGCCGGCGTGACCACCTGCTCGAAGCTCATCGTCCCAAATAGCTCCAGCGCGGTGAGCCACGCGTCGCATGCGGAAGGGACGACGCTGCGCGGGATGCCGGGCGGGATCTCCCCGTAAGTGTTCCGGAAAAGCTCCAGCGAAACCGACCTAGGCCACCTGCCCAGCCCGCTGACGGTGACGACCTCGTCGGTTTCGGCGGTGTAGATGATGATAGGCGCGACGCCGCCGAAGCCGGTCATGTGGGGCAGGGTGACGTTGATTGCGATGCCGGACGCTACCCCAGCGTCCACCGCGTTGCCGCCCTGCTCCAGAATTCGATATCCGGCCGCCGCGGCCAGGTAGTGGCCTGACGACACCATGTGGGTCACTCCGCTGACGCTGGGCCTGTACGATGCGATGCCGTCGGGCGACATGATTGCCTCCGTGGTGCTGCTTACAGCCGCTCGCCGTTGGTGCCTCCTGTAAGGAGGGCAGTGCAGCAGTTCAGGTCGCAGAGCACCGCAACCCTCCCCTGGCTACTCGCGGAGAGCTAACCCGATGGCCCGTATGCTACGCTTTATCCCGGTCCCTAGTCCGTGCTTTCGGACTCGGGTGCGGCGTCTCGTTTGCGTTGCCCGGAGCGATCGTTGTCCTGACCCGACGCCCACTGCGAACGCTGCCGGTCGCGGCCTCGTCCTCCCCTCGACCGACGCCTCCGGCCGGGCCGCCCGGTAACGATCTTCCTCATCTCGCCCTCTATGAGGCGGAAGTCGCGCTGGGGAAGAAGGTGAAGGGTGTCCATGAAGGCCAGCGGCCACCGTTCCGGCACCCAACGTTTGACGTACTCAAGGCGCGGACCGATGATACGGGCGTCAATGTAGTCGTCCTCTTCGAGCACGATCGAGGGCGCCGTCTTAACACGGAAGGGGAAGGCGTCACTCCTTCCCAGGGACTGCCAGATCGGTTCGTCGCTCTCGAAGTATCGGGAGGTGATATGCGTTATGGCCGTCCACTTCCTGATCCCGTTTACATAGATCAGGACCATGTCATCGGGTTCCATCCTCTGTGCCCGACGCCGTTGGCGCGACCGCATGCCATGCAGGTCGAACCCCCGCTCCTTCGTTATCACGAAGTTCTCGGGCGTCATCACGACCATCCAGTAGTTCTTCGCCATTCCCGGCACCTCTCTCGCGGATGACCCACCCATTCTAACATCGGGGTCCGATGGACACGGCGCGCGACACGCCGTGTATGATATCGTGGCCGCTGCTTCTGAGTTCACATGCCAAGGAACCCTAGCTTGAGAAAAGGCGACCACGCCAGCGCGACCGGGGCGATAATCGTGGCGGCGGGCCGCGGTCTGCGCATGGGCGGCCGGGACAAGGTGCTGACCGCGCTACTCGGCAAGCCGTTGGTAATGTATAGCCTCGAAGTCTTCAATGACGCTCCCGGAGTGTCCGCCATCGTGCTGGTGGTGTCCGCGGACAACTTGGACACCTGCCGCCGACTCGTCGAAGAGCGCGGCCTGCGGAAGGTGACCGACGTGCGGGTCGGTGGCGAGCGCCGTAGAGACTCGGTCAGACTCGGGCTTGAAGGCATGCCCGACCCCGGTTCGACGATCGTGCACGATGGGGCCAGACCGTGCGTCGACGCGGCCACCATCGCCAGGGGTATCGACGCCGTGCATCGTCACGGCGCGGCCGTCGCCGCCGTCCCCGTGAAGGACACGATCAAGTCGGCCACCAGAGACCGGAGGGTCACGAAAACCATCGACCGCGAGGATTTGTGGGCCACCCAGACACCCCAGGTGTTCAGGACTCAGGTGCTGAAGGACGCCCACGGCGCGTTGGAGAGCGACTTCACCGACGATGCCGCGATGGTCGAGGCCCGCGGTGGGACGGTCAGCCTGTTTATGGGCTCCTACGACAATATCAAAGTGACGACCCCTGAGGACGTCGCCATCGCCGAGGCAATCCTGGCGAGCAGATCGGGCGCCGGGGCATGAGCACGCGGTCCGGCATAGGGTTCGATGTTCATCCACTGGTTGAGGGGCGGCCTCTCGTGCTGGGCGGCGTCACGGTCCCCTTTGAGCGCGGGCTACAGGGGCACACCGACGGCGATGTTCTTGTCCACGCGATCATCGACGCGGTGCTGGGAGGCTCCGGTCTCGGCGACATCGGCAGGCACTTCCCGTCAGACGACGAGCGCTATCGCGGCGCGGTCAGCGCCACGCTGCTTCAGCAGGCGGTGGCGCTGGCCCGCCAGGCTGGCTGGCAGGCCACATATGTCGATGCTACAATACTCGCCGAATCGCCCCGTCTGAGCCCGATTATCGACCACATCTCACGTAACCTCGCCAAGAGGCTGGGCGTCGACCCCGACTCGGTCAACCTCAAGGCGACCACTACCGACGGTCTCGGGCTCGTCGGACGGGGCGAAGGGATTGCCGCGATGGCGGTGGCGACACTCCACCCAACCCCATGAAGCTCTACAACACCCTGAGCCGCCAGGTCGAGATCTTCACCACGTCGTCTGCCGTGGTGAAGATCTACGTCTGTGGCATCACGCCTTACTCCAACTCCCACGTCGGCCACGCGCTGAGGTCCGTTGTCTTCGACGTTCTGCGCCGCTATCTGGAGTACACGGGCTACGAGGTAAGGCACGTCGAGAACTTCACGGACATCGACGATAAGATGATCGTCGGCGCGGCAAGGTGGGGCATCACCGTGCAGGAGCTAGCCGACTCTAATATCGAGACCTATCTGCGGGAGATGGACGCCCTCAACGTACTCAGGGCCCACGTCTATCCCAGGGCGACCCAGGAGATCTCGGCGATGGTCGAGATCATAGCGGACCTGGTCCGGAAAGAGGCGGCATACGTCTCCGGCGGCGACGTTTACTTCAGCGTGCGACAGAAAGACGACTACGGCAAGCTCAGCCACCGCAGCCTGGACGGCATGCGGGCGGGCACCCGCGTGGAAGTCGGCGAGCACAAGCAGGACGACATGGACTTCGCCCTCTGGAAGAGCCAGAAGCCGGGAGAGCCTGCCTGGGACAGCCCCTGGGGAGCCGGAAGGCCCGGCTGGCACATCGAGTGCAGCGCCATGTCGCTGAGCTACCTCGGCGAGACCATCGACATCCACGGTGGCGGGCAGGAGCTCATGTTCCCGCACCATGAGAACGAGATCGCCCAGTCCGAGACCTACAACGATGGCAAGGAGATGTCGCGGTTCTGGGTCCACAACGGCCTGCTGATGATGGGCAGCGACAAGATGAGCAAGTCGCTGGGAAACCTGGTCGCGATGGAAGACGCCCTCAAGCTGTACTCTTCCGACACGCTCAGGCTGTTCTTCCTGAGCTCACACTACCGCAGTCCCCTCACCTACAGCGACGAGCTGGTCACGGCGCAGGAGCGGGCCGTGGCACGTCTCAGGAACGCCGTGACGGTGCGCGGCATCGACGGCATCGACCCGCTCTCGGCAGACCGGTTCACGGAGCAGTTCGCGGAGGCGATGGACGACGACCTCAACACACCTCGAGCCATCGCGGCGCTGTTCGACTTGGCCCACGAGATCAACCGCGCCGGCGAGAGCGGACGCGACGTTTCGGACGCGCAGACCGCCCTCCGAGAGCGGGCCGCGGTCCTGGGGTTGACCCTGGAGGCACCCACGGCCGCGGGGGACTTCATGCCGCTGCACGGCCTCCTCGCCCGGACCCATGAGGCCCTTCAGGCCGACGGGCACGGAGAGCTGGCGGAAAAAATCGCTACAGGCGTCGCCGCGGCGGGTTTCGACTTCGCTCAGCCCGAGGGTAACGAGGGTGTGGACTCATCGCCGTTGCTGGACGTGCTGGTCGATGCCAGGGCGGCCCTACGCGAAGCGAGGCTTTTCGCCGACGCGGACGGCATTCGGGACGCCCTGGCCGACCTCGGATATGTGCTGGAGGACAAGCCCGAAGGCACTCGCTGGCGCCCCAGGTCTCAGTAGCCGCCATACTTGCGGCCGTTCGTGGCGAGCGATGCTAAGACCGCCTACCGCAGAGATCGCCGAGAAATCAATTTTGAAAGGTCCCTACCTCCGCGATCTAGGCGTGCTCTGCGGTGAGTTCTGCCTGAGGCTCTAAGTCCGCCGAATTCGGGCTAGGCACACGGAAGCAGCTGTGGCGTTTTGGCGCGAGAACGATCCCTGTCCTGGTACCGTAAGGACGGCTTTTGAAACCCGCCCCTACCAGCGCGGTACGGCACCCAGTTACTTGAACGCCTGTCGGACCACACCATCTCGCGTCAGTGCGCCATCGTCCCAATGTCATCCTGAGGAGTCCGCGACGAAGGATCTGGGGTGGGTCTTGCCCAGCCGGGGTCTCCAACGTATTTTCCTGCTGCCTCCATGTGATGCTTGACTCGGAGGGCGACCGGCTGGAGAATAGCGCCCAGGCTGGACCCCACAACGGAGAAAAAGAATGCCCCGGACCTTCGTCAACGCTCCCTCGGACACGGTGTGGAATGCCATCAGCGACCTAACGCGCCACGTGGAGTGGACGCCGAAGCTCACGATCGAGGCGGCCGACGGCGGCGAGCTCGCCGTCGGCAGGAAGTTCACCTCGGCGCCGCCTAACGCCAAGGGTCCGGACCAGCTCACTGTGACTGGTCTTGAGCATAATGCGAGTATCACCTATCGGAGCGAGCCACCGGGCAACCTGGTGTTCGAGTTCACGATGACCGTTCAGCCCCAGGACGAGGGTACGCTGCTAACCCCGCGAGGCGAAGGCCAATGAAGGGCCGTTGCCCCTGAGGTTCTTGATCAACAGTCTCATCGGTCCCATGAACGAGCGCAAGTACCTCAAGGTCATCAAGGCGGGCCTCGAAGGGTCCCAGGAACTAACCATCTATGGAAATACGGGGTGTGCAGAGGGGCGAAGCCACTTTGTGGGGAGTCTGACGGTGTCCCTTAGATGTTTTTCTTTCCCCCTTCCTGACCAGGCCTGTCGTGAGCGAGTCGAAGGGAAGGGGGCCAGGGGGATGGTCGAAGGTTTTACAACACCCCCTGATAGACTAGATGGATCGTGGTTCCCGGAGCCGCTGATAGACAGCCTCATCGCTCCCATCAACGAGAGCAAGTACCTCGAACAGGCATGCAACTGGCCACTCCCACGAGACGAGCCACGCCATCATGCGGGCCTTCGAACCCGGCGAGGACTGGATGTGGTGCTTCGTCGACGAGCTGGACCCCGCCGCGTCCTGAGGCAGCCGCCGATGAACAGCGGATCGCGGGGCGAGGGCGCGCCGTGAAGGTCTTCGTCATGGGCTCCGGCGCCGTCGGTGGGTACTACGGCGGCATCCTCCACCGCGGCGGACACGATGTCACCTTTATCGCGCGGGGCGAGCACTTGGCGGCCATCCGCAAGCACGGCCTCCAGGTCGAGAGCGTCAGCTCGGGCACCTTTACCGTGCGTCCCGACGCCACGGACCGTCCTGAGGCGTCCGACGGCGCCGACTTCGTGCTCTTTTGCGTCAAGGGCTACGACAACGACGCCGCCATCGAGCTGCTGCGTCCCGTGGTGGGTGAGAATACCGCCGTGCTCACTCTCCAGAACGGGATAGGCAGTGGCGTCCGGCTCGGTGCTGCCTTCGGCGACGACAAGGTCCTGCTGGGCGTAACCTACGTCGACGCGACCCTCAACGGTCCCGGGCTGGTGGCGGAACTCGGAGGCCCATCCCGACTCGTTTTCGGTGAGGCCGACGGCAGGCACTCCGACCGGGCTGTCACGATACGGGACGCGTTCGCCGGCGTGGGCGTCGACGTCGAGCTGTCCTCCACTATAGGGAAGGAGTTGTGGCGCAAGTTTCAATTCATCTGTGCCTGGAGCGGCATGATCTGCATAACTAGGTCATCGATGGACCGAGTCCTCGCGTCACCCGCCACCGAGCAGATGACCCTGCGGGTGCTGAAGGAGGCTCAGGCCGTGGCCGTGGCAAGAGGCATCCAACTCCCGGAGAGTGAGGTAGAGGCGGCGATGCAGTCGTTCCGCGACGCAGGCGAAGACTCCGTTTCGTCGATGTTCATCGACCTTCAGGCCGGCAAGCCGTTGGAGATAGGTGTGCTCAACGGAGCGCTGGCCAGAATGGGCGCGGAGGCAGGGGTAGAGACGCCGGTGAACGAGTTCATAGCCGCCTGCCTGACGGTGCCCCACGAAAAGGCCGTAGCCGAGCGGTTCGATCGCTCCACCTAACGGAGTGCTGGAAAAGGGGGTGTGCAGAGGGGCCCAGCCCCCTTTGCCGGGAGCCTGAGAGTGTCCCTCAGATACAATCTTTCCCCCTTCCTGACCAGGTCTCTCCTGAGCCTGACGAAGGGAATGGGCTCAGGGGGATGTTCGAAGTCGGTTTTCAGGAGCCTGTTAACGATAGGAGGTCCCATGCCTTTCTACGACGCGTCCGAGGTTGACCGCAACGAGATCGCGCCGGGCGTCACCATACGCACGATGTGGGGCGATAAGGTGATGATGAGCCTGGTAGAGACGGCGCCCCACGCCGTCGTCCCCAACCACACACACCCGCACGAGCAGGCGGGAATCATGGTGCAGGGCGAGTTCGAGATGACCATCGGCGGAGAGACCCGGATGTTGAGGCCCGGCGACGCCTACATCATCCCGGGCGGCGTCGAGCATAGCGTGCAGTGCGGCGACGGCTGGGCGCTGGCGCTGGATATCTTCTCGCCCCCCCGTGAGGACTACATGGGCGGCGACGAAAAACCCAACCTGACCGTTCGCGGGTGAGTTTGGTCACTAGGGCCATGAGCAAATTACGTGGTCGCTCAGCCGAGAATCCATGAGGAGTGAATGAGCACATTTCCCCTTGTTCGTAACAGCAGTCGCAGTTCTAATGTGGCCGCACTACTGGGGATACTCGAGAGTCGGGACATTCTATATGTTGTCATCGGATCGGTCGCTGCGGCGGTCTACGGAGTTGAGCTTCAGGCCGCCGATCTCGACATTGTGCCGGAGATAGACACGGCGAACCTCCGAAGCTTGGAGGATGCACTCCGGGAGATGGAGGCGAGGCCTCTTGGGCCATTTGGGAATTGGACCGTCGTGGAGAGTGGAGTGGAGTTCCAGGCCCACGGCGGAGCGAGAATTGGCGGAATGGATGCCTGATGCCGGGAATCTTTCGACTCTCGATCATCTGTATGTGACACGGTTTGGGAACTTCGATGTTGTTCCCAAGATTGGAGGGACCTACGACACCCTGCGGGGCCGAGCCTGCCTGGGATCTCGTGAGGAGTTCGACGTGTGGTTGGCGCACATCGACGAGATACTTGCCTGCTTGACGGTCCCTCGCCGCGAGAAGGACATTCCGCGGGTTGCGGCACTTCGCGATATCCAGCGGAGACTGGGGTTAGAACAGTTCCCACCAAAGCCCTGCGGCCTGGGTAGTCCCTGTCATAAGCCATAAGCAGCGCGCTGTCGCTTTCGCTGACCGGGAAGACCACTCATCCTTCATGAGACGCGGCCGAAAGTCCGCCTCGGGCGGCCAGGAGACATAAGCGGATTTGTAGTCCATCCCATCTGAATAGACCGAGGTAATGGGGGTGGGAGACAGCGAGTACCGCGCATCCCTCATGGCTTCAGGATAAGACCCGTTCCTACGTGCTAGCGGCAGTCGCCGCTGCTCGATGCACAGAGTGCAGCCTTCGATGGACCGGCCCCTAGATTCATCACGATGTCTTTGGGGAGCACTCGGGTTACACGGATCAATCTCTCGCCGAGCAACGGCTCTCTTTCTGCCCTCGGTGTGCCACGCTCCGCTTATCCCGAGCGCCTCGACGCAACGTCGGGGCGTATTGAGGGGCCGGCGCCACCCTTGACGTCTCTCACGAAACGCTCCACGTCGTCGGGGCTCTGTAGGATGTGTACCTGGGCTCCATCGGCATGGCGTTCGATCTTCTCCAGGATGGAGGGACGCCGACTGCTTGGATAGTTCCAAGATCCAGCCTGGGAATTAAAGGAACTCGCGATTGAACCGCTCCGGGCAGCCCAGGGCGCTGTCAGGCCTGCGGCGACCTCGGGATTGGACCGACCTCTTCAGAACCCGCCAAATGCAGGTCATTCATGGCAGGTCTAGGAAGATGATGGTGCCGGCGGCCGTGAGGCGCACGTCAAGTGTGCCTCCGTAGTTGCCATCCAGGATCCAGGAGTCGCGACCCGCCAACTCCTCCACGAGCGCGCGCCATTCAGGCTTTGGTGTCGCGACCCAGCCGGCTTTCCAGTGCAGCGCGTCGAGGTGGTGTACTTCGAGTCCGAGGATGGTCCCAAGACGGCGGGCGAGCTCAGACTTTCCCGAGCCACCGGAGGCTATGATTGCCATCTTCTGCAAAGTGTCTGTCCCCACAGCGGCTAAACGCGGAAGGGCGCGATCTCCTCATGGGATCGCGCCCTTCCGCGTTTAGGTCTTGCGGTCGGTCCGCCTGGCCTATGCCTACGTGCCGAAACGAACGTCGGCGTTGGTGTCGCTGTACTCCACTCCCTTGGTAGCCCAGAATGTCTCGGCGACCTTGTCGACCGAGGCCACGAGCTGCTTGGCGGAGTCGAGGTCCACGTTCTGCTTGTTGGCCGACGCCAGCTTGGTCGTCTCCCAGACCGTGGTGTGGAGGTCTGGGTACTTGTCGAGATGCTCGGGCTTGAAGTAGTCGTGCCAGAGTATGTCGACCTCGTGTTTAACCAAGTCGGCGTGCTGCTCCTTCACGGTGATGTATCGGCCGATGCTGTTTCGATACGCTGTGTACTGCTCGTGTGAGCCGTCCTTGGGGTATTTGAGCGCCTGGATGCGCATCACCATCTTGAGCACCGTCTGCGCCGCTATCTTCGCCGAGACCGGGTCGTAGATCCCGCAGGGTATGTCGCAGTGCGCGTGGGCCTCGCGGACGGGCAGCCAGCGCCTCAGTGTCACCAATTTCATTCTGGGGTACTCCTCGTTTCGCGTTTTCTAGCAGTGAATTGAAGATTACATGAATGCCCTTTGGCACGCAAGCCCGAGCCCGGCTTGCCGGCCCCGAGTCTTAGAGCCTCTAACAGAGCTCACCGCAGAGCACGCCGAGAACGCAGAGGTAGCAAAGTTGATTTCCCGGCGGCCTCTGCGCTTTCTGCGGTTATGTTAAGGCCTTAGGCCTGGAAACGGCGACACACTGCGGCCGGACGGCTTACTCGTTACCGTTCGTGGTGAGCCTGCCGAACCACATCTTCCCGCACCTCGGCGAACCAAACTCGCTGCCGCTTGACAGAAACTCCCCCGGAGACAGACCATGTTGAAAAGAGGGCCTTCGACACGCTCAGGCCGAACGGCTCCCTTCGCGCAGAACATCGGTGGCATCATCGTCTGCGAGCGTTCTTACCGCGCTGAAAGCTTGACCCCGCGCATACGCTTGCCCTTCACCCTTGACCCGGTTTCCGTCATCCCTCCCTCTTGTCTAAGCCGAACGTCTGTACTATCATTGTCAACAGGGACGGACCTCATCGGGTTCGTCCCTTTCTGAGTCCGAAGAGCCTGTGGAACTTGAGACAAATTGAGTCACGATGAGACAGATAACCCGACCAATCTCACCGCGGGCGCGGACGGCATCCTAGTTGAGCACTGAGCCTGGAACGTCACTTGGCAATTGCTTGAGAATCGTCCGGTAAGGCCGACATGAAACTCTACATCGTCCGCGGCGACAGCATGCTACCGGCGTTTCACGAGGGCGACCGGCTCGTTGTAGACCGGCGTTCGTACCGCGACTCAACGCCGGCGCGCGGCGACGTCGTCGTCGTCCGAGACCCACGCCAATCGGCACGGCACGGGCTGAAGCGCATCGTCGGCCTGGCCGGCGAGGAGGTACGCATTGAGGACGGGCTGCTGCACGTGGACGGGGTGGTCCTCGACGAGCCGTACCTCGGTGGCCTGCCGGCGACGCTGGGACTGGCCCCTGGAGACTGGCACGTGGGGGCCGACGAATACTTCATAATGGGGGACAACCGCCTTCGCAGCACCGACAGCCGCGAGTATGGTCCCGTGAAGGTAGACATTCTGATCGGCAAGGCGAGGTTCCGATACTGGCCGCCCCGAAGGTGGGGACCGGTGTGGTAGCGAGCCAGAGGTGACCGGTACCCGGCCAGACGTCAGGAGGGGTGGACATGGCGCGCAACGAAGCGACGACGGTGGAGGAGTACCTGAACGAGCTGCCAGAAGAGCGCCGAGAGGCGGTAGAGGCGTTTCGCGGCGTCGTCAACGAGGATCTACCCGACAGATACGAGGAGACGATGCAGTTCGGAATGATCGGGCATGTCGTCTCGCTGGACAGGTACCCGAAGACCTATAACGGCCGGCCGCTCCAATACGCTGCGCTGGCGTCGCAGAAGAGCTACATCTCGCTATACCTGATGAGTGTCTATGGCGACGCGGAGACGAAGCGGTGGTTCGTGGGCCGCTTCCGGGACAGTGGCAAGAAGCTGGATATGGGCAAGTCGCGTGTCTGCTTCAAGAAGCTCGACGCCCTGCCCCTGCCCCTGGACCTGATAGGCGAGGCCATCGCCCGGACGCCGGTGGACGACTTCATCGCGGCGTACGAGCCGGCCCGGCGGGGATAAGTGAGCCCGCTTCCGCGACGCTTACGGGGGCGGCATCAGGGACGCACTGCGCGTACGACGGTGTTCCGGAACCTGTGAGACTTCCCGGAGTCGTCAGGGTGGTCACGTCCTCGTCGGTCTAGCCCTCGGGCGGACCCGACCGGTCGTGGCTGGCGAACAGCAGCGAGCCGCTGGGCGCCAACGCAGTTGCTGCCATCGCCAGCATCGCGGCGCGCTGGCGCGCTGGTGCGGTGGGAGCTGGATATAGAACGAGGTGACCAGTTCGAACTCGCCGTCGGGCTCGTAAGCGGCCGCATTGGCCACCACGAAGTCGATACGCACCCCGTACCTCTCGGCGAGACGGCTGCCGCGCTCGAGAGCGGTCGGGGAGAAGTCCACGGCGGTCACCGTCCATCCCCGCTCTGTCAGCCAGACCGCGTTGCCGGCCCGTGCCGCAACCGATGTCGAGGGCCAGTGCAGGAGTCAGGCCCGCGGTCTCGGTGGCCAGGAGCTCGTCGGGGACGGCACCGGTCTCGGCGTGCTCCCCCTACGTCGCGTTCCAGAACTCCCGGGGGCGCCGTTGGCCGTCTCCCGCTTGGTCATCGACTCTATCCGTCGGCGTTTAGGAGCGGGGCGACCTCTTTCGCGTGGTAGGTGATGATCATGTCGGCGCCCGCGCGCTTGATGGAGGTTAACACCTCCATCGCCACCCGCTGGCCGTCCAGCCACTCGTTCTGGGCGGCGGCCTTGACCATCGCGTACTCGCCGCTGACGTTGTATGCGGCGAAGGGCAGGGAAAAGGTCTCCCTCGCCTTGGCAAGCACGTCGAGGTAGGGCATCGCGGGCTTGACCATCACGATGTCGGCGCCCTCTTCGATGTCCTGCTCGATCTCCCGCAGCGCCTGCCGGACGTTGGGCGGGTCCATCTGGTAGGTCTTCCGGTCGCCGAACTGGGGGGTTGAGCCCGCGGCGTCCCGGAAGGGACCGTAGAAGGCCGACGCGTACTTGGCCGAGTACGCCATGATGAGGGTGTTGGAGAAGCCGGCATCGTCCAGCGCCGTTCGTATGGCGCCCACCTGGCCGTCGATCATGCCGGACGGCGCGACCATGTCGGCGCCGGCCTCGGCCTGGCTGACGGCGGTCTTCGCCAGCAGCTCCAGCGTCTGGTCGTTCTCTAGATTGCCGTCGTCGATGACCCCGCAGTGGCCGTGGTCGGTATACTCGCACAGGCACAGGTCGGCGATCACCACCAGGTCGGGCACCGTCTGCTTGATGACGCGGATCGCCTCCTGGACGATCCCGTTGGACTCGTAGGCCTCCGTGCCCATGGGGTCCTTCGTCGCCGGGATGCCGAACAGCAATACCGCCCTGATACCCAGCGCCGCGACCTGGCCGATCTCGGGTATGAGATGGTCGAGGGAGAGCTGGTAGACGTTAGGCATCGAGTCGACTTCCGCCCTGACGTCGCGACCGTGGGTCACGAACATGGGGTAGATCAGGTCGCTGACCGAGACGCGGGTCTCCTGGGCCATCGTGCGGAGCACCGACGTCTGCCTGAGCCTGCGGAGTCGAACCCTGGGGAAGCTGCTCACTGTGGGACCTCCTCGTCGTAATGGGCTTTGATCGCGTCCACCAGTCCAGCTATCGTGGATCTCTCGGCTACTATGTGGACGTTCATTCCCAACCGCCTTGCCGTCGCGGCCGTCACGGGGCCGATGCAGGCGATGCGCGTATTCCCCAGCCGCCCAACGTCGCCGCCCAGAAGCTTCGCGAGGTTGCTTGCCGTGGAGGAACTGGTGAAGGTCGCCACGTCCACGCCCTCCTCCAGCAGGGCCGCGATCCGCACTCTGGAATCCTCGGGCATCACACTCTTGTAGGCTATCACGTCGTGGACCTGGGCACCGGCCTGGGCCAGACCCTCGCGGAGGGCGTCCCGGGCGATGTCGGCGTGGGGGAGGAGCACGGTTTCGCCCGCCTCTATGCGGTCGCCGAGAGCAATCGACACGGACTCTGAGACCGACTTCTCGGGCACCAGGTCGGCGGCAATGCCACGGTCTAACAGGCTGGCCGACGTGGCGCTGCCGATGGCGGCGACCCTTGACGCGTGCAGCGCCCTTGCGTCAAGTCCCATCGCCGTCAACCGGGCGAAGACGGCCTCGACGGCGTTTGCGCTGGTGAACACCACCCACCGATACCGCGAGAAGTCCCGTACGGCGTCGTCCAGCTCTAAAGTGTCGTCCAGAGGCCGGATCTCGATGGTGGGCAGCTCGATGGGCTCGGCGCCTTCGAGTGACAGCAGCTCGGACAGCGCGCTGGCCTGCTGTCGCGAGCGCGTGACGAGCACGCGCTTGCCGAACAGCGGTCGGCTGTCGAACCAGCGGAGCTTGTCGCGGAGGCTGACCACCTCGCCGATGACAGCGGCGACGGGCGGCGTGAGCCCGGCGTCACCGGCCTTGTAGATGATGTCGGAGAGCGTCCCGACGACCGTTCGCTGGTAGCTCTCGGAGCCCCACTGAACGAGGGCCACCGGCGTGTCCGCAGACCGGCCCTCGCGGACCAGCCTGTTCACGATGGCCTCCAGACTGTACCAGCCCATGAGGACGATGATGGTGCCGCCGAGCTGCGCCAGCTTGTCCCAGGCGATTGAGCTGTCGGTCTTGTCTGGGGCCTCGGAACCGGCGATCACCGTGAACGTCGACGCGTAGCCCCGGTGGGTCAGAGGAATGCCGGCGTACGCCGGGG
>CAZENU010000013.1:25024-25940 GCA_964513735.1 uncultured Dehalococcoidia bacterium | reverse complement strand
GTGACGCCCGGCACCACCTCGTACGGGACGCCGGCCTCGGTCAGCGCCGCGGCCTCCTCGCCACCCCGGCCGAAGACGAAGGGGTCGCCTCCCTTGAGGCGCACCACACGGCTGCCGTCTCTCGCCTTTTCGACCAGGAGCGCGTTGATGCCAGCCTGGCGGTCGGGGCGCTCGCCTCGCATTTTGCCGACGTCGATCCGCTCGGCGTCGCGCGGGGCCCTGGCGAGCAGACGTCGGTCGACCAGCCGGTCGTACACCACGACGTCCGCCGACTCCAGGCAGCGCAGCCCCTTCACGGTGATAAGCCCGGGTTCGCCAGGGCCCGCCCCTACGAGATACACGGTGCCGGAGCGGGTCAAGTGCGGGCTCATGGGGATCGCTCGACTCCGTGTCTCGATGGCTCCAGAGTCACCGTCATCTACAGTATCTCGCGGGCGCCGGCGCTCAGAAGCTTCTCAGCCATCTCCAGGCCCGCCTCTACGGGATCGTCGGACGCCCAATCGCCGTCTTTGCGAATGACCCGCGACCCGTCCGGCAGCGCGGCCATCGCCGAGATGCGAAGCCGTCGGCCGTCGACTCTCGCATAGGCGGCGACAGGGACCGTGCAGCCGCCGCACAGGGTGTCGAGGAACGAACGCTCGGCTCGAAGAGCGGCGCTCGTCGGGCCGTGATCGATCTGCGCCAGCATCTCCACGAGATCCTCGTCCTCCTCTCTGACCTCGACCGCCAGGGTGCCCTGACCTACGTCGGGCGTGCAGACTTCTACTGAAAGGTACTCGCTGACCTCGTCTTGCCTGCGCAGGCGGACCAGCCCGGCGGCGGCCAGCAGGACGCCGTCGTAGTCGGCTCCGCGGGCTTTGTCCAGGCGCGTGCCGACGTTGCCGCGCAGTTCCTTCCATTCGGCGTCGGAGAATCG
>CAZENU010000013.1:0-25014 GCA_964513735.1 uncultured Dehalococcoidia bacterium | reverse complement strand
TATAGGGATCATCTGGACGTCCGGTCGCCTGGCCTTTAGCTGCGCCGTTCGTCTGGGGCTGCTGGTACCTATTCGGGCTCCCTTCGGCAGCCCGTTGAGGGTCAGCGACCACCGGTCGACGAGCACGTCTCGGGGGTCCTGCCGTGGGACGGTCCCAGCGAGAGTCAGCCCGTCAGGCAGATCGGCCGGCAGGTCCTTGGCGCTGTGGACCGCCAGGTCGATCTGGCCGCCGAGCAGGGCTGCCTCGATCTCCTTCACGAACGTGCCGCGTCCCAGGCTGAGAAGCGGCGACTCCTTGTCCCTGTCGCCGCCGGTGGAGATGGTGGTTATCTCGAAGCTACGATCGGGGAATCGGAGCCGGAGCGGCGCAAGGACCTCCTCGGCCTGTGCCAGAGAGAGCGGGCTTGACCTGGCGCCTAATCTCACCTTTTTGCGGGTGGCCAAGGTACTGCTACCACATCAATCCGAGGCAGACGAAGGTCGCGCCGCGTCGCCCGCCGCCAGGTCTTCCAGCATCCTGCACATGCCGGCCTCGCAGTCGCAGTCGACCCCCTCCTGCAGATAGGCCATGAGGAGGTCCTTTGCGCCCGTGGACCGCCCGGCCTGCACCAGGTCGACCAGCTCGTCGGTGAGACAAGCCTGCCAGTGGTCGCCTTTGACCCGTTGCCCCCGTCGCGCCAGCTCCGCACGTGCCTCGGACAGGAGCGGCGCCAGGTCCGCCATCTCCATCACCCCGTGGCTGGTGGAAACCCGGTTCGTGCCTGATAGCTGCTCTCTGAACCTGCGGGCCAGCGCGGGGCTCGTGCCACCCGTTGACACCGCCACCGTCACCTCGCCTCGCCGGATGATCGCCGGTGCGATCCATGTGCACAGGTCGGTGACGTCCACGACGTTCAGCGGTACGTTGCGCTCGCGCGCCTCCTCGCTCGCCGCAAGGTTGACCTCCGGGTCGCTGGTGTCCGCGACGATGGCGATGAAGGCGCCGTCCAAGTCGCCAGGCCGGTAGCCGCGTCGGACCCACTCTAACTCTCCGCCAGCGGCCATGCTGGCGATGCGCTCGGTCACGGCCGGGCTGATCACGACGACGTTGGCGCTGTAATCAAGCAGCCTGGTCGCCTTCTCCTCACTCATGTCGTCACCGCCCAGGATGACGCAGCGCCGCCCTCTAAGGTCTAGATATACCGGATAGTACGCTGGCAAACCTGACTCCGGGCGGGCACGGTGGATGTCAAGGACGCTCTTGGCCACCGACGGTGGGGTAGGGGCGAGGGGCACCTAAGGGTTTGTATATCTGTCCCTCTTCAGGGCTCCGAGGGTGCCGCGGCACCTGTCCAAGTAGGGCGCGGGAACCCGCGAGCGTGGAATGCTCATACCGAACACCAGACTAGCATGCGGCTTCTGAGCCGGTCAACGAAGCCGCTCGCGCCGTGCCGGAGGTCTCGATCGTGTTGACACGTTCCAGGAGGGTTTCATATGATTCGCCTTGTGAAAAATGCCGCTAAGGGACGCCGTCTTGGGTAACGCGTCCGGCCCGGAAGCCACTTCCGGTCGATGGTCGCACTATGCCGTCGTCCTGCTTGTGTTCAGCGTCACCGGACTCATATCGGCGCTTTTCAGCCGGGTCCTCCTTAGCGGCGTCTTCGATCTGGAAGGCAATCTATGGTCAGGCCCGTGGAGCTACCGGGCAACGTATCTGCTCGTGATCCCGCCGTCCTATTCCCTGACCCTGGTGGCGGTGGGTTCGATGTTTGGGAAGCACGACTACTTCAAACGCAGGGTGATAGGGATGTGGTCGCGGCTTATTCCAAGGTGGATGCTAGTGAGGCTGCTGCATGGTCCCAAAGGAGGCTCAGGGTGACTGCGACGACGGCAATGACGGGCGCCGAGCGCATGCTCGCCGCATGCCGGCTGCAGCCGGTGGACGCCACGCCGGTGTGGTTCATGCGGCAGGCGGGCCGTAGCTTCAAGGAGTACCGGGCGCTCAAGGAAAAGCATGGACTCATGGCGCTCTTTACGACACCAGAGCTGTCTACCCAGATCACCATGATGCCGGTGCGCGAGCTGGGCGTCGACGGCGCGGTCATGCTGGCGGACATAATGCTGCCCCTTGACGGCATGGGTGTTCCGTACCACATCGAGCCCGACATTGGCCCCATCATCCACGAGCCGGTGCGCTCGCAAGCAGCCGTCGAGGCGATTCGCGTGATCGAGGCCGAGGAGGCGACGCCATACGTCTTCGAGACAGTGAGAGGGCTGCGGCAGGAGCTCGGGAATACGGCCGCTCTCATCGGCTTTTCGGGCGCGCCCTTCATTCTGGCCTGCTACATGATCGAGGGCCGTCCGGTGAGGTCGCGCAACTACGAAAACGCCAAGCGGTTTATGTTCACGCAACCCGATCTGTGGCATCGGTTTATGGAGAAGGTCACCGAGGTCGTCGTCCGCTACCTGAGAGCGCAGGTCGAGGCAGGCATCCAAGTGGCGCAGCTTTTCGATAGCTGGGTCGGCATACTCAGTCCGCGGCAGTACCGGGAGTTCGCTCTGCCGTACTCCACTAGGGTGCTGAGGGAGATCAGCGCTCTAGGCGTGCCGACGATCCACTTCGGTACGGGATCGTCGGAGTTGCTCGAACAGATGGCCGGCGCCGGCTGCGACGTCATTGGCGTCGACTGGCGCGTCAACCTCGACGAGGCGTGGGAACGCGTCGGCTACCAGTACGGTATTCAAGGCAACCTCGATCCGGCCGTGGTGCTCGCCGGCTTCGACCGAGTTGCCGACGAGGCCCGAGACATTCTGCGCAAGGCGGCGGGCAGGCCCGGCCACATCTTCAATCTGGGGCACGGTGTGCTGCCCGACACCGACCCGAGCGACCTGGCCCGACTGGTGGACCTGGTGCACGATGAGTCAATCCAGACCGCCTGAACCAGGGCCAGTCGCTCCGGCGACCGGCAGGGTGATGGGTGTCCTGCTCATGAGCTTCGGCTCCGCCGCGGCCGTCCGGCGCCCGACGATCTGGTCACGGAGTTTCAGCGTCGCTGTAAGGTCATCGGCGGCTCACCGCTACTGAAGATCACGCGTGAGCAAGCATCAGCTCTCGAATCGCTGCTCAACTCTGAAGCCGCCGGGGGCGAGTCTTTCGCGGTGGAGACCGGCATGCGGCATGCTCCGCCGCTGATCGCTGAGGGGATGGCCAGGCTGTCCGGGCGCGGCGCGACCCGCGTCGTCGCCATCGTGCTGTCGCCCCAGTACTCGCCAATCATCATGAGTGGCTACGTCGACGCCGTGGAGCAAGCGAAGTCGGTGGTGGGCCAAGGCGCCCCGGTCAGCGTGACAGGCGTGTGGCACCTGCTGCCTTCGTTCCTGGATGCGTTGGCAACTCGCGTCTATGAAGCCTTGCAGGCGTTTCCATCTGAGCGCAGAGACGCCGTGCCCGTGATCATGAGCGCCCACAGCCTGCCCAAGAGCGTTGCCGACAGGGAACCTGGCTACATCGACCAGCTCAAGGATACCGCCGTAGAGGTGGCATCGCGGGCCGGCCTGGACGACGACCGGTGGCAGTTCACCTACCAGAGCGCGGGGCACACGCCTCAGGAGTGGCTGAGCCCGGACATCAAAGATCTCTTTCCCTCGCTCAAGGAGGACGGCCATCAGAGCGTGCTGATCGTCCCCGTCTAGTTCCTGGCAGACCACCTCGAAGTGCTGTTCGACATCGACGTCGTGGTCGGTGAGCAGGCAGACGAAGCCGGCATCGAGCTGCGGCGGACCGAGTCGCTCAACACGATGCCACAGTTCATTCGCGCACTGGCCGACGTGGTGCGCCGGGAGCTCCAAGCGTCGGTATGTTCCAGCCGCTGAGACGGAGGTCGGGCACCAGCGCACTCATCTCGTATCGCGTGTACGCGGCCGATCGCGGCGGCCGCGTTGTCTCACCGCAAGGCCTGTGCTATCGTGAGCCCGGACGAGGTACGCGACTGGTGGATGCACGGCACCGCCTGTTGGATCGCCTCCGAATCGGAATCCCCGACGATCGGGTCATAGGGGCCATCGCCAGGGTGCCCAGGGATAGCTTCGTCCCAGAGGAGAGCCGGCACCTCGCGTACGAAGACATCGCCCTGCCTATCGGGCTGGGGCAGACCATCTCCCAACCCATGATAGTCGCGATGATGCTTCGTGCCCTCGATCTGCGACGCAGCGACAAGGTCCTCGAGGTGGGTACCGGAAGCGGATATCAGGCAGCGGTACTGGCCGAGCTGGTCGACGAGGTCGTATCCGTCGAGCGAATACCCACCCTGGCCGACATTGCCCGGGACAGGCTGGTGTCACTGGGCTACGACGGGGTCTCGGTGGTAGTCGCCGATGGCCCGATCGGCTGGCAGGCGGGAGCCCCGTACGACGCGATAGTCGTGGCGGCGGCGGCGCCAAAGCTCCTTCACGGTCTGATGGAGCAGCTTGCGACAGGTGGCAGGCTGGTTATCCCGGTGGGCTCGCTGGAGTCCCAGCAGCTCATGAAGGTCACCAGGTCCGGCGACACCTTCTCGATGGAGGACCTTGGGCCCTGCCGCTTCATCCCGCTCATCGGGGACGAGGCCTGGCCGGAGTCGAAGGCCGGAGGTAGGTATGACGACGATAGCCGGTGTTGACTACGAAGCCGTAATTGGCCTCGAGGTACACAGCCAGTTGCTGACCCGCAGCAAGATGTTCTGCGCCTGTGCCTCGGGGTACCAGGACGCTCCCCCAAACACGGTCGTCTGCGAGGTGTGCATGGGGATGCCTGGGGCCATGCCGGTAGTCAACGAGAAGGCCGTCGAGATGGTGATAGCGACCGGGCTGGCATTGAGTTGCAAGATCGCGGAGTACACCAAGTTCGACCGCAAGAACTACCCATACCCCGATCTGATGAAGGGCTATCAGATCTCCCAGTACGACTGGCCGATAGCCTACGAGGGTAGGCTCGCTTTCGATGTCGAAGGCGCCATCAAGACCGTTCGAATCACCCGCGTGCACCTTGAAGAGGACGTGGCCAAGCTGATGCATCGGGACGATAGCGCGGAGAGGTACAGCCTGCTTGACGTCAACCGCGCCGGGGTCCCGCTGATGGAGATCGTCAGCGAACCGGACATGCGCTCGGCTGAGGAGGCCAGAGCATATCTGACGGCCATCCGGTCGATACTGCGTTACATCGGGGCGAGCACCGCCAACATGGAGGAGGGCAGCTTTCGATGTGATGCCAACGTCAGCATCCGGCCACGGGGCGCCGAGGATCTGGGCACCAAGGTCGAAGTCAAGAACATGAACAGCTTCCGCTCGGTGTACAACGCCATTGAATACGAGATCAAGCGCCAGAGCCGGATGATGGCCGAGGGCTCGCGCATCGTCCAGGAGACGCGGGGGTGGGTGGAAGGCCGGGGCGTCACCGTGTCACAGCGCAGCAAGGAGTACGCGTCGGACTACCGGTACTTCCCTGAGCCGGACCTCCCACCGATAGCCATCGACCGTGAATGGGCACGGCGCGTCAAGCAAGGGCTGCCAGAGCTGCCGGAGGTGCGCAAGACGAGGTTCGTGACCGACTACGGCCTCCCCGCCGCCGACGCGCAACTCCTGGTCTCGTCGAAGGCCGCCGCCGACCTGTTCGACTCGGTCGTGAGCGCCGGTCCGATGGCCGGTGATGCCCTGCTGAAGCGAGCGAAGTCGGCTTGCAACTGGATCACCGGAGAGCTGACCAGGCTGCTCAACGCGGAAGGGGTGGCCATCGAAGACAAGCAGGTCGAGCCGGCCCATGTCGTCGAGCTCCTGGACATGATCGGCGCCGGCAGGCTGAGTACCAGCATGGCCAGGAGCGTGTTCGAGGAGATGTACAATACAGGGCGCTCTCCCGGCGAAATAGCGGAGCAGGCCGGCATGTCGCAGATCAGCGACGCCGACGAGGTCCGGGCGGCGGTCGACAAGGCGGTGTCCGAGAACCCGCAGCCGGTGGCCGACTACCTGGGCGGCAAGGAGAACGCGATGAGGTTCCTGGTAGGCCAGGTCATGAAGGCCACCAGAGGTAAGGCCAACCCGCAGGTGGCTTTCGAGTTGGTTCGCGAGAAGCTCGAGTCGATGAGGTAGCCTCTGGATGAGCACGCGTGATACGACAAACGGCGCGGCTGGCGTCGCAGGTCCGCCCAGATTCGCGGTATTGAATAAGTTCCTCTACGTCGGCCTCGGGGTCAAGCGGTGGCTCCTGCTGGGTGCCATCGGTATCGGCGTTTGCGCCGTCGGCCTCGCTTTCGTCCTGAAGAACATTCTGGACCTTGACGTGCCGGACTTCCTTCCCTGGCTCTGGGAGGGTGTGATGGTCGGCGTATTCGGGGTCTCGATCATACTGGCCTCTGTCTACGGGCTGTACCGGACTCTGCGGCCGATCCTCTTCGCGTCGGCGACCATCAACAGGCTGACGGACACGATATACACGCGCAGGTCACGGGGCCGTGGACCGAAGATCGTCACCATAGGCGGCGGCACCGGCCTTTCGGTGCTCCTGCGCGGCATCAAGACGTACACCGACAACATCTCGGCCATCATAACGGTGGCGGACGACGGCGGCAGCTCTGGCAGACTTCGCAAAGAACTGGGAATGCTCCCGCCGGGCGACTTCCGCAACTGTCTTGTCGCTATGACGGACGACGAGTCGCTGGTCGGCAAGCTGTTCCAGCACCGGTTTGACCAGGGAGACAGCCTCGAAGGGCACAGCTTCGGTAACCTGTTCATCGCCGCGATGGTAGAGGTCACCGGCAGCTTCGAAGAGGCCCTTTACGAGTCGAGCAAAGTCCTGGCGATCCACGGCCGTGTCCTGCCGTCGACGATGACCAATCTCAGCCTATCCGCCAGGCTCGCCGACGGATCGGTCGTCCGTGGGGAGTCCACCATATCCAAACAGAGTGGCCGCATCGACCGGATCATGATAGAGCCGGAAAACGCGGGGGCCTACGAGAAAGCCGTCGAGGCGATCCGCGAGGCCCAGCTCGTACTGGTAGGCCCTGGGAGCCTCTACACGAGCATCTTGCCGAACCTGCTGGTGCCCGGTATCTCGGAAGCCCTACGACAGTCCTCCGCCCCAAAGGTTTACGTCTGCAACGTTGCAACTCAGGTTGGAGAGACCGACGGCTACACGGTGGCCCAGCACCTGGCAGCGCTCCAAGAGCATACCTTTGCCACCGTGGTCGACTACGCTGTCTACAACGACAGGCCTGTCTCACTGGGGGACCGGTTCCCCGGGGAGCCGGTGGTGAACGACGGCAGCCGCATCGAAGGGGTCGGGTTGATCGGCCAGCCTCTCGTGGACAGCGAACATCCCGTTCGTCACGACTCGATCAAGCTGGCAGAGGTCATCATGGATGTGTATCATGGTAGGTGGAGAGTAGCGGAAAGTGCGCCGGCGGCACACTAGCGTCGGGGTCCGGTCACACTCCCTATCTGATAGATCAGACATGGAAAGCGCCACCCATATCGTTCAGATCATCACGGCCATCCTGCTCATTACGGTCGTGCTAATCCAGGTGCGGGGACAAGGAGGGGGGCTCTTCGGTTCCTCCGAGAGCACCTACAGGACCCGCCGGGGGATTGAAAAGACCCTGTTCCAGTTCACCATCGTCCTGGTCGTGGTCTTCTTGACCACCTCGATCGTCAGCGTCCGTATCTTCTGAAGCCGCCGTAGGCGGGCACATCTCCGGCGCGATGTCATCATCCACCGTAACCCTTGTCACTGACTTCGGGTCCAGGGATGGCTACGTGGGCGCTATGAAGGGCGTCATTCTGGGCATCAACCCGGCGGCGAGCGTCGTCGACATCACGCATGACGTGTCTGCGCAGGATATCGGCCACGCCGCTTTTGTCCTCGGTACGACCTGTCCGTACTTCCCGCCGGACACCGTTCATGTCGCTGTGGTCGACCCCGGCGTGGGAACATCCCGTCAACTCCCCGGCGGCGACGTGGAAGTGGACGTCGGCGGGGCTTCCATAGCAGGTCTGCGCCGGTCCTACGCCGATGGAAAAGGGCTGCGCGTCCTGGTCGGCAGCCACGGCTTCCTCGAGATCGCCGAGAAGAACGGCAGCGCGGCGACGCGCCTGTCCGCAGCCGTCGGAACGCGGGTCATGGTAAGGCCGGGGTAGGCCAGCGGCGAGGCCGCTGGGTCAGTCCTTGAGCTCGATGAGCACGTTCTTGTAGCGGCGGCCGGTGTGGTTGATGACCTGGTGCACCTGGTGCTGGTCCTGATACCCCCACTGTCCGAGCTCGTACTCGTTGCATTCGGTGGTGCCGTCCTCGTACTCGGCCGTCAGGTTCCATATCTTCACCCGGTCGTTCTCGAAGAGGACCTTGCTGGCTATCTCTCCCAGGGGCTCGTTTCCTCTCGACACTTGAACACCTCCTGATACTGTCTCATCCGTCGAATCAGTACTTACTTCGTGGCGATGGCCTACGCTCGTGTCGCGGCGATGAGCGCTACGCCGGCGACCACCATTATCGCTCCCACAACCGTACGCAGCGTCACTTTCTCGAGACGCTGCAGGAACAGGTGCGTCAGCACGATGGCGACCAACGGGTAGGAGCCCGAAAGCGGCGCGACGAGCACGACCGGCGCCTCCTTGAACGCGAGAAATAGGAACGCCACGCCCCAGGCAGACGCGACACCCGACAGCGACATGAACAGCCAGGCCTCTTGGCCCGACTTTGCCAGGGCATCCACGTCGTTGCGATGGAACAGGACGGCGACCATCGCCGTGCCGAATATGAGGGAGAAGGCTGACGCCACCATGGGCGGAGAGTGGTCGGCCACCAACGCCCGACTGGCCACCGCGCCGGTCCCGTAGCCCGCGGCGGCGCCTATAGAGGCTGCGTAGCCCCACAGCACGCGTCTGCGATCGGTCCCGACGCCCAGCGATGTCCCGCTCATCGCTGGCTCAGGATCAGCGTCATGCCGCCGATGATCGAAGCGCTGCCCAGCAACAGCGGCAGGCTCACCGATTCGCCGGTGAGGGCTACGGCCAGGGCCGTGGCAAAAAGCGGCGCCGCTCCGACTATCGTGCTCGATCTGGATATCCCGACAAGGCTCACGCCGGTGAAGCTCAGGAGCCGCCCGATCGGGTAGCTGAGGAGCGCCACGATGAACGCGAGGGCGAGGGCCGTTCCGCTGATACCGATCATGTCCCGCGGGTGCAGTAGTGTGGCGATGATAACGGTCACGACCATGCTGACCGTAAGCGAGATAAGAGTCCCCGGCACCGCGCCGATGTGCTGCACGCCCAGCCGGGCGAACACCGCCGTGGCGCCGAAGCCGACCGACGCGGTCAGCGCAAGGACGACGCCGATCATATTTTGACGAGGGTCATCCCGTGAGGGTCGGAAACGCCACTCTCCCAGGAGTCCTTGACGTTGCCGTCCGAGTCTAGGACCAGGACCAACGGGTCGTCCGGATGACCCATCAACAGGTCCCCAGACTCCGTAATCACAACGTCGTGATGGCTCCACCCGTTCCTAGCGCTGTCGGTAATCGGTATGTTCGCCCAGTTTTCGATCCACTCGAACGAGAGATCGCCGCAGTTGACACGCATGAGTAACCTTCCTCGAAGCGGTCGTGCTGATTCAAGCAGCCAATGGTACGCGGTTTTCGGCCTGGCCGTAAAGGAACGTGGGTGCCGACGGGCTTCGCCTTGACAGGCAAAGACGATCAAATACAATATGCCAGCCACGATTACCCAGCCGAGAGGTGCCCATGATTGACCGCGACCGCCTGGTGAAGACCTTCTGCGAGCTTGCCTCCATCGACAGCCCCTCGAGTGAGGAGGCCGCCATCGCGGAACACCTCACGGGGCGGCTGAAGTCGCTGGAGTTGGAGGTTGCGGAGGACGCCTATGGCAACCTGATCGCCAGCGACGGGCGAGACAATCCCTTCATGCTGTCGGCCCATATGGACACCGTGGAGCCGGGCAGGGGGGTCAATCCGGTGGTCGACGGCGACCGCATCTCGTCCGACGGCACGACCATCCTGGGTGGAGACTGCAAGGCAGGACTGACGGCCATCCTCGAGGCGCTGGAGTCGCTGCAGGAAGACGGGGCACCCCACATCCCGATCGAGGTGGTCTGCACCCGCGAGGAGGAGCTGGGCCTGACCGGGGCGCGGAACCTGGACTTTTCGATGATCCGCTCGACCGAGGCGATCGTGTTCGACGGCGAGGGGCCGCCCAGCCAGATCACCGCCTCCAGCCCTACCTACATCGGCTTCGACGTCGAGATAACCGGCCGGGCCGCCCACGCGGGGATGGAGCCGGAGAAGGGGCTCTCGGCCATACGGATCGCCGCCGAGCTGATCTCAAGCCTGCCGAATGGGCGGCTCGACTCCGAGACGACTTTTAACATCGGCACCATCGAGGCTGGCAACGTCAGGAACTCGGTCCCGGAGAACGCCGTGCTAAGGGGCGAGTTCCGTAGCATGAACCTGGAGACCCTCGACGACGTGCGGCTGCAGCTCACCGAGGCTCTGGACAAGGTCCGGAAGGCCTATCCAGAGGCCGAGGTGTCGGTGCACATGGAGACCAATTTCGAAACCTACACCCTCGACGACGACGACCCGGCGACCAACCGGGTCAAGTCGGCCCTGGGCGATCTCGGCCTGAAGCCGACCATGCTGCCGTCGGGCGGAGGAACCGACGGCAACATCTTCCGCCGCAAGGGCATCAGCGCGGTCGTCGTCGGAATGGCCGACCACAACATGCATACGGTGCGTGAGTACGTGGTCATTCCCGACCTGGTAGACGCGGCACATCTCTGCGAGACGCTGCTGAGAGCGTAACGCACAGAGGAGCGAAGCCAGGGATGCGGGTCGAGCTAGCGTACGGTAAGACCGGGCTCGTCGTCGAGCTGCCGGACGAGCGCACTACGATCATCGAGCCGACGTATCTGCCTGCGCTGCCCGACACTCGAGGCGCGCTCGTCAACGCCCTGCGCAACCCCATCGGCGCGCCGCCGCTCCGCCGCCTGGTCGAGCGCGGCCAGTCCGTCGCGATTTCTGTCTGTGACATCACCCGGCCGATGCCGTCCGCGACGGTGCTGCCCGTCGTGCTCGGCGAGCTCGCCCATGTCTCGCGGGAGCGGATCACCGTCCTGGTGGCCACGGGCACTCATCGCGCCAACTCGACCGAGGAGCTGGAGACGATGCTGGGTCGCGACGTCGTTCGCGACTACCGGATCGTGAACCACGACGCCTTCGATCGAACCGGTCTGGCCGACTTGGGTCGCACGGCGGCCGGGATACCGCTATGGCTGAACCGGCACTGGGTCGAGAGCGACGTCAAGATAACCACGGGCTTCGTCGAACCGCACTTCTTCGCGGGCTTCAGCGGAGGGCCCAAGATGGTCGCCCCAGGACTGGCTGGCATCGACACCGTGATGCAGCTTCACGGCGCGGCGATGATCGGCCACCCCGACTCTGTCTGGGGCGTGACCGAGGGCAACCAGGTACACGATGCCATCCGTGCGATCGCCCGCCAGACCGGCGTCGATTTCAGTGTTGACGTGACCATCAATCGAGACCACGGGATAACCACGGTCTACGCCGGAGAGCTGTTCGCGGTACACCGTGCGGCCTGCCAGGTGGCGAAACGGACGGCCATGCAACACGTGAACGAGCGGTTCGACGTCGTGTTGACCACCAACAGCGGCTACCCTCTCGACCTGAACCTCTATCAGGCCGTCAAGGGAATGTCGGCTGGCGCCCAGGTCGTCCGAGACGGTGGCACCATCATCTGCGTGGCCGAGTGCAGCGACGGCATTCCGGACCACGGTGAATACAAGCGGCTCCTCAGCTCCCGGGCGAGTCCGCGGGAGCTGCTTGAGATGATCGAGGAGCCGGGCTATAGCCACCATGACCAGTGGCAGGTGCAGCTCCAGGCCCAGATCCTGCTACGGGCCAGAGTGCTGCTGAAGTCGGGCTATCTGGCCGATGACCAGGTCCGCGCCGCCCACCTGGAGCCAGTGGACGACTTGCAGTCGGCCGTTGCCGACTCGATGGCGCGGCACGGCCCGCAGGCGAGCATATGCGTGCTCCCCCAGGGTCCGCAGACGATCCCCTACGTGGCCTAGCCGCGGACCGGACTTTGACGGGGCAGTCGTCAGGCGCCTCCGCCGCTCCTGACCAGTGCCATCGCCCGCTGAAGCAGGCCGAGGGCGGTCTCGAGATCGCCCAGCGCCGCCGTCGCGTCGTAGATTTCCTGGCTGCGGGCGATTTCCTCGAGCCGCCCGGCCGCGCGATAACGGCGACTACCCCTCTCTTCTTCAGTATGCCGACGGCCCTGATCGGTAAGCGTACCGATCCCAAGATGTCGGCTGCCCGATATCTATCAGAGTGCCTACATCGTAAGAACGTCATATCAGAGTATTGCTTGGAGACCGCGCTCGTGACAGGCGTGGTAATCCATGCCTGGTGCCCGTGTTGGCACGAGGCTCGGATTGGGGCTAGCCACCTATGATGGGGTCGTGCGCGCACCTACGAAGTTGACGCAGAGCGAGGCTGGATGGCATGCGGCAGATCGCGTTCGAGGACGGGACGACGTGGCTGCCAAGAGTCGTCGATAAAGACAAAGCCGCCCCGGCAGGCTGAAAGGGCTATTCAGCAACCTGTTTAGGGCCAGCGGAGCCGGTTCCCGTCGTACACGGCTCGCAGGAACTCGTCGGTGAACGCAGTCCTGAAATCGTAGGGGCCCGGCAGCGCCTCGAACTCTATCAGATGATCGTACAGCGCTTGCCACTGCTCGGAGGTCATCCAGCCGACGCCATTCCGGTCCGTCACCGGTCCTACGGCGTCGCGTAGCTCGACCTCGAGCATGAAACGCTGGTGCTCTCGGTTCTCGTCCGAGGCGAATTTCAGAATGATGTCGAGGGTCTCCTCCATGTTGCCCTCGTCCAGGACGAACTCGACGCCCTTCAGCGTCGCCTTGAGGAACTTCTCCACCAGCTCGGGCCGGGCGTCGGCGACGTCCTGTCGCGTGATGTAGGTCAGGCCGAGAGTTGGCACCCCATGTTGTGCCGGGTCCCACACGGTGACCCCGAAGCCGCCGCCCGGCAGGTTGCGAATGATGTTGGGCTCGTTGCTCTTGAACACGGCCAGGATGTCTACTTTGCCCTCAGTGAGCACCCGTGGGTCGAATCCCGCGTTGACCTCGGTGATCTTGGAGCGGTCGACACCGCTGGTTTTGAGCATCGCCAGGTAGTCGGGCGGCACCGAAATCTTGTAGCCGAAGGTCTTGCCTTCCCAGTCCTCGAGTGTCTTTATCCCTGACTCCTCCAGTGCGATGTAAGCCTGCTGACCGAGCTGCCCGAACAGCACGAAGGCGACCACCTTGATCTCTGGGTCCGCTCTGCGCTTCAGCACCGATGTGGCCGCGGCGGTTGTGAAGTCGACGTCGCCACTCAGCAAAAGCTGCAGATGGCCGCCGGTCGGCGCGTGCCTGATCTCGACGTCCAGCCCCTGTTCTCTGAAGTACCCCTTCTCCTGCGCCACGTATGCGGCGACGAAAGGCAGGTTGGCCTGGGGCTTGAAACCCGCCATGAACACGACCTTCTCGGGAGCGTCGCCTGGAGGGTCGCCGCCGCAGCCCAATGTAAGGGCCGACAGCGCGACGACCAGGCCGAGCAGCGTTCCGGTTGTGAAGAAAGAGGGCATGACCAGGCGCGGCTTCAAGACGCTATGAAAGACTCGTGCCATAAGAGCACACGTCTTTCCAGTAAACTCGTGAGCACCGTCAGAGAGATGCCGATGAAGGCTAGAACCAGTATCGCAGAAAAGGTAGTGGGCATGTCCAGGTTGCTGTGGGCCACGAATATCACGCTGCCCAGGCCCCGGTTTCCCAGGAACAGCTCCCCGACGAAGGCGCCGATGACCGATAGCGGGACGGCCGTGCGGAACGCGGCGAACAGGTATGGTAGCGAGCCGGGCAGTCTTAGCTTGAGCAGGACCTCGGTCCTGGATGCTCGCACCGAACGAAAGAAGTCCAGGGCGCCCGGATTCACCGACCTGAGCCCGGTCAGCGCGTTGGTCATGATCGGGAAGAAGGTGATGAGCACGACGATCAGCACCTTGGGCAGAAAGCCGAAGCCGAACCACACTACGAACATCAGCGCCCAGACGATCAGCGGGGTGATCCTGACGAATATGGCGATGGGGAGGAGGCTCCGTTCGAGGAAACGCGAGTGGGCCATCAGCGTCGCCAGTCCGATGGCGATGGCCGACCCGATGGCGAACCCGATGGCCGCGGTCTGGAGGGTGGTGGCCGCGTGCCCCATGAAGAAGCCAAAGTCGCCGAACAGCCGCTCCAGCACCTTCATGGGGGTGGGGACCACGTAGGTGGGGACGTCGGCGAAGCGGGTCCAGGCCTCCCAGACCGCCGTCAGCGCGGCGAGGGCGATCGCCGGAGGCAACAGGTAGCCCGACCAGTCTCCCAGGCGCCAAACGCCCAGGACGGGGCGGCTCTTGGCCACCTCCACGGGGCCGCTTCGCTCAAGCCGTCGCCTGGAGAGGAATCGGACCATGCGCAGCCCCCACCGATAGGACATCTCTTAGGTCGCGTACGTATTGCAGGAAATGGCTCGAGCGCTCCAGCGTCGAATCGCGAGGACGGGGCAGGTCAATCCTGATCTCGTCGACGATGCGGCCCGGCGCGGACGACATGACCGCCACCACGTCGGACATCATCACCGCCTCCGCGATGCTGTGGGTTACCAGCACAACGGTCTTCAGGGTGCCCTCCCAGAGTCGCAGGATCTCGTAGCGCATCTCGGTGCGGGTGATCTCGTCGAGAGAGCCCAAGGGCTCGTCCATCAGTAGCACGGCCGGGTCCATGACCATCGCCCTGGCCAGCGCCACCCGCTGGCGCATGCCGCTCGAGAGCTGGTGTGGGTGGTAGTCGCTGAACTCGGCCAGCCCGACCGCCGCCACGGCCACCTCGGTCGCGTGTGGGGAGCGCTGACCGCCGCTCCGGTTGAGCTGCAACGGCAGGGAAACGTTCTCGACGACGGTCCGCCATGGTAACAGCGAGGGGTCCTGGAACACGTAGCCGAAGGTCTTGGACCTCTGCGCGACCGCCGGAGTCACGTCGTCTACCACGACGCTGCCCTCAGTGGGGTCGATAAGCCCGCCGATGGCTTTGAGGAGAGTGGTCTTGCCGGCCCCGCTCGGGCCGATGATCGACACAAACGAGCCGCGGTCGACCCGCAGGTCAACCTCGGCGAGTGCCGTCAGCGGTTGGGGGCTCGTGGCGTAAACGTGGCCGAGCCCGTCGACCACGATATGAGGGAGCCGCTCCATAGCAGATGTGCATCTCCGAAAGCGGCCATATGATACCACAGCGACCTTCGGATTCATGGCCGGCCGAGAGAGTTTGGCAGCGTCGATGTTCGGAGTCGCCGCGCCGGAGCTCGAACGAGGATGGGTTTGCCGAGGAGGCGGTGCCCGAGACGCGGACCAGCTGGTCGGCCAGATAGAAGTCGGGGACGACTGAGGCTAGCCGGCGCGGTGCCTGCAATCGCGAGCGACCTCGTCTGGCAAGCCTCTCACCGCGATGAAAATGAGTGTCGGGACGATAATCAGATCGTCAACATAGCCGACTACAGGGATGAAATCGGGGATCAGGCCAAGGGGCCAGAATGCGTACCCCACGGCCGCCCAGAGGAGTATCTTGGAGCGGACAGGCGTCCGCGAGTCTCTCGACATCATCCGGTAGACCCGCAGCTCGCGCGCGACCCAGACGACAAAGGAACTGATCCTGGAGATCACGTATCCCCTTTGGCTGGCACCGAGGTCCCGGTCGGAGCTGACGGGCGGGAGACTGATACTCCTGCCGACGGGCCAATATCTCCGTCCGGTCTTGCGCACAGGTCGACCCGTAGGATCCACCATCCGCTCCTCCTTGAGCCGCGCCCGACGGCCGGGACCGGGGCCGGAACCAGCACGCGGACGCAAGAGAGAGTATTACCATACCCCCGTCCGGATAGCGCCTGGAAGGTAATCCAGGGTCTCTTCCCGGCCTGTATGCCGAATGAAGGCGGCCGATCCGCGTCGAGTCCTGACCTGGCGAGTGCCCCACGTACGTCCACGGGACTGTTGAACCTGACAGGTGCCCGTGCGAGAATGTCGCCGTTTCCAACGCCACAGAGAATGCGAGGCGAAATGACGAACGCACAGAATGGCCGCCGGACGTCGGACCTGCTGACCTCAATCCGATGGCGGAACATCGGGCCTTATCGCGGTGGAAGATCCATCGCGGTGGCCGGGCATCCGACGGAACCGATGGTGTTCTACTTCGGCGCATGCGTCGGTGGCGTCTGGAAGACCGAGGACGGCGGGACCTTCTGGGAGAACATATCCGACGGCTTTCTCAACACCGCCTCCGTGGGCGCAATCGCCGTCGCCGATTCGGACCCCAACGTTGTCTACGCCGGCACCGGCGAGGCCTGCATCCGCGGCAACCTCTCGCACGGCGACGGCGTCTATCGCTCAACGGACGGCGGTAAAACCTGGAGCCACCGGGGGTTGGAAGACACCCGGCACATCGGCCGCGTTCGAGTACACCCCCAGGACCCGGACCTGGTGTACGTGGCGGCCCTGGGCCACGCCTTCGGGCCCAACGACCAGCGCGGCGTCTTCCGGTCCAAGGACGGCGGGGAGTCCTGGGAGCGGGTGCTTTTCAAGAGCGAGAACGCCGGCGCGGTCGACCTGTCGATGGACCCGACCAATCCTAGAGTGCTCTTTGCCACCATATGGCAGGCCCGGCGAGAGCCCTGGACTTTCAGCAGCGGCGGGCCCGACAGCAGCCTCCACAGATCGACCGACGGCGGCGACACCTGGACCGACATCACGGAGAATCAGGGCCTGCCGGGCGGCGTCAAAGGCCGCATCGGCGTCGCGGTCTCGCCCTCCAGGCAGGGGCGCGTCTGGGCCGTCGTGGAGGCCCAGGAGGGTGGCCTGTTCCGCTCCGATGACGGCGGCGATACCTGGGAGCGCGTCAGCGACGACCGCAACCTGGTACAACGCGCCTGGTACTACAGCCACGTATTCGCCGACCCGCAGGACGCCGAGACCGTCTACATCCTCAACCTGAAGGCCTGGAAGTCGGTTGACGGCGGCCGCACCTTCGAACAGATCACGACCCCCCACGGCGACAACCACGACCTGTGGATCGACCCGAACGATCCTACGAGGATGATCGAAGGGAACGACGGGGGCGCCTGCGTCTCCTTCAATTCAGGGGAGTCCTGGTCGACCATTTACAACCAGCCTACGTCCCAGTTCTACCACCTCACCACCGACGAACAGTTTCCCTACCGCGTGTACGGCACGCAGCAGGACAACAGCGCCATCAGCGTCCCCAGCCGGTCGCCGGACAGGAACGGCATCCCCTGGGGAGACTGCTACACGGTCGGCTTCTCCGAGAGCGGGCATATAGCGGTCCGGCCGGACGACGCGAACATCGTCTACTCTGGCGCCATCGGGAGCTCGCCGGGCGGCGGTGACTCACTCATGCGCTATGACCACCGGCTACGCCAGTCGCGGATCGTGTCGGTCTGGCCCGAGCTGGTCACCGGTCTGGGCCCGAAGGACCACCGCTACCGATTCCAGTGGACCTACCCGATCGTCATATCGCCCCACGATCCGGACGTGCTGTACGTTGCGGCCAACGTGCTGTTCCGGTCCATCGACGAAGGCAAGAACTGGGAGGAGATCAGTCCCGACCTTACCCGCAACGAAGTCGAGAAGCTCGGGCCATCGGGTGGAGAGATCACGCTGGACACCACCTATGTCGAGCACTACTCGACCATCTTTGCGTTCACTGAGTCGCCTCACGAGAAGGGCCTGTTCTGGGCCGGCTCAGACGACGGGCTCGTCCACATCTCAAGGGACGGAGGGGCGACCTGGGACAACGTAACCCCTCCTGACCTTCCGGAATGGACGCGGATCGACGTCATCGAGGTGTCGCCCCATGACCCGGCGACGGCGTACGTCTCGGCCACCCGGTACAAGTTGGACGACAACCGCCCGTTCCTCTACAAGACCAACGACTATGGGGGGACTTGGACCCGGATCACCCACGGTATCCCGGACGACGATTTCACACGAGTGATCCGCGAGGACAGCGTCCGGCGCGGGCTACTCTACGCAGGCACCGAGCTGGGCATCTACATATCGCTGGACGACGGCGGCTCGTGGACTTCGCTGAGGGGCGACATGCCCGTCGTGCCGGTCACGGACCTGGTTGTGAAGAGAGAAGAGCTGGTGGCGGCCACCAACGGCCGTTCGTTCTGGCTCCTGGGCGATCTGGCACTGCTGCGTCAGGTCTCCGACGGTTCGAGTGGCTCGGGTCCCCGTCTGTTCGAGCCTTCGCCGACGTATCGTGTGCAACCGGCGACGGCCAAGCCGACGCCCGGCAAGAGCTTCACCGAGGGCGTGACGTTCTACGAGACCAGGCTGCCCAGCGGCGAGCGAGAGAGGCGAATGCTGGACGCCGGAGCCAATCCGCCTGAGGGCGTGGTGGTCCACTACCTGATTGACGAAGACACCGATGAGGATGTCACCCTGACCTTCCTGGACTCGGATGGGGAGGCTATCCGCGCGTTCACGAGCAAAGTCAAAGAGGGCAGCAAGGATCCTGTCGTCCCGACCCGGGTCGGGATGAACCGGTTCGTATGGGACACCCGGTACCCCGGGGCCACCGCCATCGAGGGTGAGGGCGTCCCCAAAGAGCCCATGACAGGGCCTGTCGCGCCGCCCGGACGATACCAGGTCATGCTCTCCGTAGGCGACAGATCTCAGACCCGGTCCCTGGAGCTGCTGGCCGATCCCAGAGGCCCGGCGACCCAGAAAGACCTTCAGGCGCAGTTCGATCTCCTGATCCGCATCCGCGACAGGTTGTCGGCGACCCACGAGGCCGTCAACAGTGGCCGCCGAATCCGCCGGCAGGTGGACGAGTGGACCTCGCGGGCGAGCGCCCGGCCGGACGCCGCCAGCGTGCTTGCGCCCCATGCGAAGAAGCTTAACGACAAGCTGGCGGCCATCGAAGACAAGCTCTTCGATCCCAAAACCGTCGACGGCCTGGACCACTGGAGCCGGCCCGGACGTCTCAGCGCCAAGCTATCCGCCATTGGCGCCATACCTTCGTTCGCCGACTATGCTCCCACGACGCAGACCTACGAGGTCTTCGAGACTATAGCGGCCCAGGTAGACGAGCAGCTAGCGGCTCTTGAGGACGTCGTTGACGGCGACGTCGCGGAGTTCGCCGGACTCGTCCACGAGCTCGAGATTCCGGCCATCTTGGTCGAGACCGCTTCATGACCAGCAGGCGCGAGTTCGGGCTGATCACCGGCGCCGACTTCGTGGTGCGGTCGGCGTACCAGGTCGGTAAAACGCCCCTGCTGCCCATATTCGCATTGTCCCTGGGCGCCGGCGAGGTCTTTCTCGGGGTCATCGTCTCGGTTTCCACGCTGACCGGGATGCTGCTGAAACCGCTGTTCGGTATTCTGTCCGACCGCTGGGGCCGCCGGCTGTGGCTCCTGGTGGGTACGGGCTTCTTCGCAGGGCTGCCATTCGCCTACCAGTTCGTGGCGTCGCCGGAGCACCTGCTGATGGTCCGTCTGCTACACGGCGTGGCCACCGCGATCTATGGTCCCGTGACCCTTGCCTACGTGGCGGAGATGTCCCCACTCAATCGGGCTGAACGCATAGGCTGGTTCTCTTCAGCGCGCAACGCCGGGTACGTTATCGGACCTGCGGTGGCCGGAGGGATGCTGCTGTTCATGGACCCCGTCACGATTTTCACTCTGGTCGGCGTCGTCAGCGCCCTCGCATTCCTGCCTGTGCTGCTGCTGCCCGAGACCCCGCGTCCCTCTGGAGGGCCGCGGATACCGCTCCTCGGGCACGCTAGACAGGCGTTGGCGTCGGTGAGCAGGACGCCCGCTGTGTGGCTGGCCGGCGGTCTCGACGCCCAGTTCATGGTTGCGAAGTACGCGGTCAAGACATTCCTGCCGCTGCAGGCGCTGTCGCTGGGAGTCAGCCCCGTCGTCGTGGGCCTCGTACTGGCCGCCCAGGAGTCGGCCAACATGGCGCTCAGCCCGCTGGGCGGCCGCGTCGGCGACCGAATCGGTTACGTGAAGGGCGTGTTGGTGGGCATGTCGAGCATGGCAGCCGCTCTGGCGCTCATGGCGTTGGCCGCCGACGGCCTGGGCATGCTGGCGCCAGCGTTGCTCATGGGGGTCGCGCAAGCACTCGTGTTCCCGTCCACGATAGCACTGGTGTCGGCGCAGGCTGACGAGACCCACCTCGGTGCCGGCATGGGGATGATCGGCACACTCAAGAACACGGGCAAGGTGGTAGGACCCATCGCCGCCGGCCTGCTGGTACACTCGGTCGGTTTCACGTCGACGCTGCTGGTGATTGCCGGGCTGCTGCTGCTTGCCTCGGTGGCCGTCTGTACGCGCGCCGGCGTCCCTCGTGAGATCATAGAGGCCGGTAGCCGGCGTCCGACCTCGTCCCCCGGGGCGTCGCCGGGTTCGCCCACGATGCCTGTCTAGCCGCACAGGGTAGGGGAGGATCGCATGGTCGCGCCAGTCCCGTTGCGCCCTGGGCGCGTCCGGCCGCAGCAGGTAGTAGGCGGCCACCATCGCGACAGTGCCCAGAATGGCCGTGACAACGAAGACGCCACGCCAGCCCACCAGGCTCACGATCATCCCGCCAAGCGCCGGTCCGGCCATGGCCCCGGAGCCGACCGCGCTCATCTGAAGCCCCAGGGCCTTGCCACGCTCTGAGACCGGAAACGCCGAGATGACGATGGCCATGGCAGTCGCTTGGGTCATGGCGGCCCCGACGCCCATCAGGGCCCGTGGCGCGAGTAGGCCGAAGACGCTCGTCGCCAGCGCCGAGAGGACTGCGCCGGCGACGAAGAGCCCGAAGCCTGCCATGTAGACCCGCCGCCGGCCCACAAGGTTTGAGAGCCGGCCCATGGGCAAGAGGAGGGCGCTGATCGTCAGCGCGTAGGCGATGATGACCCACTGGGCCGTCGGCAGGTCCGTCTCGAAGTGGTCGGCAATGGTCGACAGCGCTACCGTGCACTGCCGTTGTCCGAGGCCGAGGCGAACAGACCGGTCGCGCCAGCCCCGTAGGCCATCCATTTGTAGATCGCGAGACTCTCCCGGTCCAGTTTCGCCAAACACGTACTCCGGCCGCCGGTCGAGTACCGGCCGCGTACTCATGCTCCACGCAGGTCCGCATTCTACTGCACCGCTTTCGGCCCAACGGGGGCGTGTCGTCCCGGCGTGTGCTAGAGTGCGATGACCATGTCGCAGCGATCGGAGACGCCCGGAGTCGTATTCACGAGCGTGCGGAAGCTCGGTGAGCTGGTGCGCGACCGTAAGGTCTCGCCCGTAGAGCTGGCCGAGACGTTCCTTCAGCGGTTGGAGACTCTCGGCCCGCGGTACAACGCGGTAGTCACGGTGACCCGCGGCCGCGCGATGGAGCAGGCTCGCCGCGCCGAGGACGAGATCGCAACTGGGGTCTACCGAGGCCCTCTGCACGGCATACCCTACGGTGCCAAGGACCTGCTGGCCACCTCGGGCGGAATCCCCACAACCTGGGGCGCGGCGCCGTTCCGCGGCCAGACCTTCGACTACGACGCCACGGTCATACGCCGGCTGGAGGACGCCGGCGCGGTGCTGGCGGCCAAACTGTCGATGGTGGAGCTGGCGGGTGGCATGGGCTACGAGCCGGCCGAGTCGGCGTTCAACGGCCCGGGCATAAACCCGTGGAACACCGAAACGTGGGCCGGCGGGTCGTCTAGCGGCTCAGCCTCGGCGGTTAGCGCCGGGCTGGTGCCGTTCGCCATCGGCTCGGAGACCTGGGGCTCCATCCTCGGCCCGGCTAACAACTGCGGTGTCGCCGGGCTCCGCCCCACCTACGGCCGTGTCAGCCGCTACGGAGCGATGGCGCTGTCTTGGACGCTCGACAAGCTCGGGCCGCTGTGCCTGAACGCAGACGACTGCGGGCTCGTGCTGGAGGCCATCGCTGGGAAGGACGCCGACGACCTGTCGACGACCGACCGCGAGTACCGGTACGGTCCCGGCCCCGAGGGCAGGCGGTTCAGACTCGGCCTGATACCCGACTCAGCGTACGGGGACGATGACGTGCAGGCCAACTTTCGGCGGGCGCTCTCGGACCTTGAGCAAGTCGCCGACGTCGAGGAGGTCGTGCTGCCCGATCTACCCTATGGGGCCGTCGCCATGACGATACTCGACGCTGAGATCGGCAGCTCCTTCGACGAACTTGCCGAGTCAGGCGGGCTCGACGGGCTCACCGCTCCCAAAGGCCGCTACCAGCCCTACGCCCGGACGGCGGTGCTGGCTGTCGACTACCTGCGGGCGCTTCGCGTTCGGCGGGAGATGGGCCGGCAGATCGACGCGGTCCTGGCGCGGTACGACGCATTCGTAGCGCCCACGTCGCGCTCGGTTGCCCCACCGATTCACCCGCCTGCCGACAGCAAGGAGCGGAAGGACGGGCTGCCGGACTACATGGGTGCCATCGGCAACGCCTGCGGACTCCCCGCCATCTCGGTGGCCAGCGGCTTCTCTAGAGACGGGCTTCCGACCGGAATCGAGTTCCTGGGCCGGGCCTACAACGAGAACACCATGATAGCGGCGGCGCGTGCCTACCAAGGGCTGACCGACTGGCACAACCGGCACCCCGAGGACATCGGCGTGTAGGTAGTGTCCCACCCCGTAGAGGCTCAGAGATTGGGGTTTGTCAACAGGGAGGAGATGGAGGGTCTCCAGGCCTCTTCTTGGCGAGGATCGGCGTCGGGGTCATGCCCAGGGGAACTCCAGTGTAGGCTGGTTGGCATAGCGTTTCATTCGCAGGACCAGCCTGGCGCCGGACCCGGGCGCCAGGCGGACCACCAGAGACGGCTGTCCGACAGCCGTCAGCGTGCCGTCGAGGTCGGCGCTGAGTATCTGGTGTTCCCCATAGGCGCCGCCCTGGACTACCACGGTCCGTCCGGCGACCTGGTCAATGTTGACGAGCGACAGGCTGGTCTCATCATCGGTCATCCGCTCCACCAGCGCCCCCACGCCCTCGGGGAGGCCGGCCCGGCGCCGCGCTGGATCGAAGTACCTTAGCCTGCAGTGCAGCGGAGAGCCCTGCCTACCGGGCGGCAGGCCTCCCAGCATGAGCTGCGTCAGGGCGTCCACGGTGGCCGGGTTGATGTGGTTGGGGTCGTCCGACATCCGTGTGTCCGGGGTCATGTCGTCCCGGTGCATCTCATTCACCTTCTCGCGGAGGACGGAGAAGTCGCGCCGTAGCGCGTCCACGGGGTAAGCGGGATCGCCCCCGTTCAGATAGGCGTGCCATCGGTCCGCGGGCCCCAGGCGGGCGTCCTCGGGGTCCATCGACCAGTAATAGATCTCCGGCGCGCCTTCCGAGTACCTCTCCGGCGTGTAGTCGTACCAGCCCTGGTCTCCGTGCATATGCGGGTACAGCGTCGGGCCATCGATCTCCTTGGAGTTGACGTTGACGGCGTGCAGCATCCCGCGCCATACGTCCACGTATTCCTTCTTGCCGGTCAGCAGCAGGGCGTTGCCGAAGCCGAACACGGCGCGACTGAAGTACGCGCGATGGGCCATCTCGCCCGTCTGAGGCACCTCGACCGTGAAGCCCCAGCCGTAGGTCCCTCCATACCACTTGCCGTCACATTCGCCCCCGACCGTGCCGTCCAGCCCGATGTTGGTGGGGATGATCCCGCCATTGGCCTCGGTTCTTTCCACCCACGCATCGACGTACTCGATCACCCAGTCCCTGTATTTGGACTCTCCGGTCAGGACATATGCGTTGAAAGCGAGGGTCGTGGCGCCGAGGTTCAGGGGATGGTCGCCAACGACGTCGGTGTAGTCCTTGAAGTGGTCCAGCATCTCCTGGAAGTTGCGTTCGCCGTGCCCTGCCTTGAAGCGTCCCTCGATCTCGATAGGATCGCCCGTCCAGTCCAGGGCTGTGGCCTTGCGAAGCAGAGGGCCCCTGCTGCCGTTGAACATGCTTCGGATGATCCTGTTATCCGGGTCATAGTTGGGCGCGAGGGGGTCCTCGTTCATGTATAGTCCGGCGTACCGCCTGGTCCGGCCGACGTAGCCGGAGTCCCTGGGCTCCGACAGTCCCTGGAGGATGAAGGCCGACAGCCACTCGCCGTGGTGAAACCAGTCGAACATCACGGGGAACTCGCGGTAGTACATGCCGTCGCGGGCCAACGGCACGTCGACCGTCCGGGCCTCTGTGTACTGGCGCAGGTGCCCTTCCCAGGCCTTCTTGTACATATCCAGCACGTAGTCCGGCGCGCCCAGCGCGTGCAACGTCGTCCAGTTGAGGACGTTCTCGGCCGCATCGTCCGGGCCGTCGTTACCGCCCCACCGCGGCACGCACAGCAGGTACCCTTGGTCGTCGAAATAGTGGTCGAAAAACTCCCGGCATGCGCGCGACTGGGCCGTTATCAGTTCTCGCTCCAGCAGCGCCCACTCGGGCGGCGTCGTCGGTGTATCCACTGTAACCGTGGGTCGTTGAATACCGGACATGGCGGACACGTCTCCTGGCGTTCGAGTCTAGGAACTTTATCTCACAAGAGATGGCGGTGTCGGTTCTGGGGGTCTTTCTCTATCTGTCGGGGGCTTGAAAGCCCGAGAGGGCCGCCGGCCACCGCATTCCTTCAGTCATGTTAGACGCCACAAGGTCGCCGCTAGGTTATGGAGTAAGTTTGGGGAGTGTTGCTGCTGGCTTAATGGAGTATATGCGCTCGCCGTGACGAGTTTGAAGGAAAACGCGCAGGGACCCGTCGGGAAGAAGAACTGCGGCGGGGTTCTTTGAGTCTTCAACAGCGACTTCGCTACCATCCGCATTTTCCACGACTACTTGATAGTAGTTTTTGGACCAGTTCACACCATCATGAGAAACAAGCATGACCAAACGCTCA
>CAZENU010000012.1:22331-51492 GCA_964513735.1 uncultured Dehalococcoidia bacterium | reverse complement strand
GAGCCAGTGCCTGAACAGCGGCCTGGCCCGTTCGGGCAGGGCCTCGTAGGTCGCTCGCGGGACCGTGGGGTTGACGTGGTCCTTGCCGTTGGTCTCGACCACGATGCCTTCGCGATCGGGATGGCCCTCCCTCTGCACGTTGAGGTTGAGCCACCACGGCGCATATCGGACGCTTATGGCCACGCGGGCCGTAGTACCCGGGTTCTCAGCGACGGAGTGCCAGAGGCGGCTGTCGTAGAATACGGTGTCGCCGGGTCCACCGACCACGGTCATCTCGGATGGATACGGCGCGTCGGCGTCGACGCCGTTGTCGCCGGACGGGTTGTCGGGCCAGCGGTGGCTGCCAGGCACGATCAGCGTGCCACCGGTCTCCTTGGAGAACTCGGTCAGCATGAAGATCGACGACAGGTGCATTACTGCGTCTGGGTACGGCGCCGGCACGTGTGACGCAACGGTCTGGTTGAAGGGCCAGTCCGAGTGCCAGTAGCCCCTCTGGACGCCGGGGTTGTTGATGAGCGCCGTGACGGTGGAGATGCGGACGTGTTGACCAAGCATGGCCTCTGCGGGCCCAAGGAGCTGTTCGCTCGCGAGGTATTTCGATATGTCGGGCAGCAGGCTCACGAGGCCCGTGGCGGAGCCGATTCCCTGCCCGCTGAGCCGGTGGCCCTTGGCCCTGGTTTCCCTGACGTGAGCCTCATGCTCCTTGCGGGTCCTGGTTTCTTCCTCTATGACCATCTCCCGCACGCCAGCCACCTCGTCTGCCGGTATCACCCCGGGGATGATGCACCAGCCGTCCATGCCCACGCGTCGCACGATCTCATCGACATTCACATGACACCTCGTAGCTGTCATAGTCTAGTAGGGGGTGATCAGCAACATCTGAGGAACACCCTCAGACTGCGGGCAACCCCGATTCTCCATCGGGGCTGTACACCTCATGTCAGATCGGCGGTGGGGTCAGCTGATCGGTCCCTCGTTGCGCCACCAACGGACATCGTTGGCACCCCGCTCCGAAGTGGCGACGATGTCGAGACGGCCGTCCCCGTCGATGTCGACCAGTATCGGCTGGGTCGCGTTGGGCCACTCGTCCTTGAGCACCTGTTTCCGCCAGGGACCGCGTGGATCGCCCTCTGGCTTGAAGATCGCGATACCGCCCGTGTCGCCCCACTGGGTGGCCACCACCTCCACCTGGCCGTCGCCGTCGATGTCGCCGGCCACGGCCTCGAAGGCGAAGGGGAACGGGTCGGCGATGACGTGCTTCTTCCACGGGCCGGCAGCCGGGTCGCCGTCGTTCTCGTACCAGACGATCTGGCCGCCCTCGTAGCCGTAGGTGTCGGGGCCGCGCAGGGCTATGACCACATCCTGGTCGCCGTCACCGTCCATGTCGGCCGGATGGCCGTGGTAGGGCCCGGGCGGCGTGTCGATGACATGCCGCTCCCAGGGGGCGGTGCGAGGGTCGCCGGGATTACGGTACCAGAGCAACTGGTTGCCATCGGCAACGCCGCCCAACAGGTCCATATGGCCGTCGCCGTCGAAGTCGACGGCGCAGATGGTGCGGGTCTCGGGCAGGCCCTCTTCGATCAAGTGCCGCACCCAGACGCCGTTCTGGTTCTCGAACCAGGCGAACTGGTTGCCGATCCGCCAGCCCGACGCGGCTACGTCCAGGTCCCCGTCTCCGTCCAGATCGGCGATGGTCAGGTCGTAGGCACCGGGAAGGCCTCCCTCGGAGACGTAGCCGTGGCTCCACGACGAGGTCTCACGAGGGTCGCCGTCGCACCGGAAGTAGACCAGGCAGCCGTTGATGTTGTCGACGCACACGATCTCCAGCTTGCCGTCTCCGTCGATGTCGGCGATGACGTGGCGCTCAAGCCATTCCCCGACCCTGCTGCGTATCACGTGACGAGTGAAGTTGCCGCTGCCGTCGTTCTCGAACCAGTAGAGGCCCACGTTTGTGTCGCAGACCACCAGATCCTGGCTGCCGCTCCCCGTCAGATCGGCGGCTGAGACCGCATAGGAATAGGTGAATCCGTCCTGTATCAGGTGCTCGCTCAAACGCACGAAGTCGGACATGCTGATCGCCCTCCAAGGTGGGATATTGGACCTACGGGCGGTAAGCTACGCCAAACTGGGCCCCCGGTCAACCGGGTGTATGTCCTACGGGGCCGCCGGGGCGGCTTGGATAGCGGACCCCGGTGTGTTATGACTTGCACCGATCCAGCACGTATGAGGTTTAGGACTGATCAGGAGCTAGCCAACCCGACAGGAGGGCCTTCGACGGGCTCAGGCCGAACGGTTGGGCTGGGTCTTCGCGCTCCGACAGATTCCGGATGAGGGGACACACTATGACAGAGGACAGGATCAGGGTCGGGGCCGTCGGGGCGAATATCAGCGGCTGGGCCAACGCCCATCTGCAGGCGATCACAGCTCTGCCCCAGTTCGAGCTGGTGGCCACATGCACGACCAGGATGGAGTCGGCACGCGAGTCGGCCCAGGCGTTCGGCGCGCCTCTGGCCTTCGACGACTACCGCGAAATGGCGGCCCGGGACGACATCGACGCCGTTTTGGTATGCCTTCAGGCGCCCCGACACATGGGCCCAACCACATCCGCACTGGAGGCGGGCAAGCACGTGTACACCGAGTGGCCCTTCGGCAAGGACCTGGAGGAATCGGAGCAGATGGCCGAGCTGGCCCAGGCGAAGGACGTCCGCACCATGGTCGGCATCCAGGCCAGGTCATCGCCGACCTACATACGGCTGAAGGAGCTAGTCGACAAGGGGTACGTCGGCGACGTGCTCGCGGCCAAGGTGAGCTGGATGGCTTCAGAGCAGACATCCCCGGCGTTCAACACTACCTCGGAGAGCGCCTGGCGGGGCCAGCGCGAAGGCGGCGCCAACACGTTGACCATCGGGTTCGGCCACGTCATCGACCCGTTCTGCGCCGCCCTCGGCGAGTTCACCGAGCTGGCCGCCATAGCGTCGACGCAGGTGAAGCAGTGGAACCTGACCGACACCGGAGGGACCATCGACGTGACGGCGCCCGACAACATACTGGTGAGCGGCCGGGTGACGAGCGGCGCGGTGGTCTCGGCGCAGGTTGCCTGGCTGCCTGGCTACAACTACAGCAGCGACTACCGGGCCGAGATCTACGGCACGAAGGGCAGCCTGCTGCTCAAGTCTCCGCAGACCAACTTGATCGGCGGCATGAAGATATTCGGTTCCCGGGATGGCTCCGAGCTCGAGCAGCTTGAGATACCCGGCCGGTTGGACCGCGTCGGTAGCCTGGTCGAGGACAACCAGGGCGTCGTCTTCTACCTGGCCCAGGCGTGGGCCCGATTCGGCGAGGCGATCACCACCGGGCAGCGCATGGAGCCTGACTTCGACTCCGGGGTGACCCGGCGCCGTCTGATCGACGCGATCTACCGCTCGTCGGACACAGGGCAGGCCCAGAAGCTGTAGACCGTATTCCGTCTCTGCGATTCTCGTGACGTTGGAGGCTGCCAGGGAGGACGTGCAGTGCGACTGATTCTGGTCGGATGCGAGTACTCGGGGACGAGTACGCTGGCCGTCGCGATCTGCAAATGGGGGCAGGAGGTCATGGGCGGCGGATTCGACTTCTTCCTGCTCCACGACCACTACAAGTTCCCGCACACGTCGGGCCACGGCCACGAGATGACGGAAGAGGAGCAGCGGCAGCTCCTGGCCATCAGCCCGCCGCTGAAGGAGATGGTCCAGCGCCACAACATCTACTACCACATCAAGCCCACGAACTATGAGCGGCCGGACCACATCCTGATCGGGCTGCACATCGAGGACGCAGTCTACGGCCCGCTCTACTTCGGCTACGGCAGGGAGGACCAGCCCAACTCCCGGAAGGTTGTGTCGCCGCTTGTCGAAGGAGAGATTCTGCGCTACGCTCCCGATACCGTGCTGGTGTTGGTGGAGGCCGCTCCGGAGGTGATCCGCCGGCGCATGAGGGAGAGCCCCCATCAGAACGCCGTACTGCAGGAGAAGGATGTCGAGCTCGTGCTTCGCCGGTTCCGGGAGGAGTACGAGGAGTCCAGTATCCGCAACAAGATCGAGCTAGACACCAGCTCGGCGACGATCGAGAAGACGGTATTGGACTTCGCGGCCAGGGTCGACCCATTCCTGACAGAGGCCGATCGACTGCGGGTTCTCGTGGAGAGGGCCAGGCGAGACAGGGATTGGCTATGATATGCGCCGTTCGGCCCACCGAGACTATTTCTCCAGCCAGAAGCCTCCGTCCACGCGTAGCACGGCGCCGGTGATGTAGTCGGCGGCGTCCGAGCAGAGGAAGGTTGCGGCGCGGCCGATGTCCTCTATGACGCCCAGCCGACCCCAGGGCAGGCTCTTGCCACCCTCCCGCATCTGCTCCTCTGTGGCGAATTGCCGCTCGCCCGGGGTGTCGATCCACCCGGGCTCGATCACGTTGACCCTGATCCGGTGCTCGGCAAGCTCCCGGGCCATGGTTGCGGACATGTGGTTCATGCCCGCCTTGGCCGCGTTGTAGGAGAGCGCCGTGCGCACGGGGATGAAGGCGTGGACGGAGCTTATGAACAGGATGCACCCGCCGCCGCCCTGGGGCACCATCTGTCTGGCGCCGGCCTGGGCGGCGTGAAAGGCGCCTGACAGACTGACGTCCAGGGTCCGCTGCATTCCTTCGGCCGATATCTCGAGGAAGGGCTGTCGGCGGCTGTAGTAGGCATTGCACACGACGACGTCGAGGCGCCCGAAGCGGTCCACGGTCTTCGCCACCATCGCGTCGACGGCGGCTCGATTGGACACGTCGGCCTGGACGACGATTGCCTCGCCGCCGAGGGACCGCACCGACTCGGCGACCTCCTCGCCGTCCTCACGGTGGCTGTGGTAGTTGACGGTCACGTTGGCGCCTGCACGGGCCATCTCCTCGGCACACCCGCGACCAATGCCGCGAGAGGAGCCCGTTATCAGCGCGACCTTGCCGTTGAGATCGATCATTTCTCACCTCCGCCGCACATCTTACGTCAGCCGTCCAGACCGCCGCCAGCGACCCCGGCCCTGTGATATATTCACGCGAGCAAGGCCAGGCGGTCTCGACATGGCGCGGAGTCACACCCTGCTCGGCTTCCAGACGCTGGAGTCGATGGCTCACAGGGACTTTCGTCTGCTGTGGCTGTCGGCGACCTTCAACAGCACCGGCGACTACTTCAAGTCCGTCGTCGTCGGTTGGCTCATCTACGACGTCACCGGCTCGCCCCTGCTGACCGCGTTCACGCTGGGCCTGGAGACCTTCCCCAACCTGGTCGTCAACCCGATCGGCGGCGTCCTAGCCGACCGGATGGACCGCCGAAAGCTCATGGCCGCGTCGGCTGCCTATCACGCTCTGTTCACCCTCGGCCTGGCGACGCTGCTGCTGCTCGGCCGCGCGTCGGCATGGCACGTGACCGTCTACGTGCTGGTGGTGGGAATGGGCGTCGCCATGGGGCAGCCGGCCCGGACCTCCTACGCGTCCTACGTCGTCCCGCCCCGCTCGCTTCTCAACGCCTACGCGCTGATGTCGCTTGCCTACAACATCGCCAAGCTGACCGGGCCGGGCATCGCCGGATTGATGCTGGCCGCGTACGGGGCCGGCCGCACGATGCTGGTCCCGGTCGGGCTGATGCTGGCCTCCATTGCCATCATCGCGAGCCTACGGCCCATCTGGCCGGAGGGCTCAGGAGAGACGCGGTCGATGCTGAGAGAAATCCTCGAGGCCGCCGCCGCGATGAAGCGGCACCCGGTGGTGGTGGCCCTTTTCCTGAACCAGGTGGTGGTGTACGCGATGATGGTCCCGGCAGTGTACGGCATGCTGCCCATCTACGCAGCCGACGTGCTCGAGGTTGGCCCGGCGGGACTGGGCCTGTTGAATTCGTCGCTGGGGGCAGGCGCCATCGGCGGTGTGCTCATAATGGCCTCCCTGGGGAGCGCGGTGCACCGGGGATGGGCCACACTGGTGATCATGACGATGGGCGCGGCCGCCATGGTTGCCTTCTCGCAGACGGGCTCGATGCCGGCCGCGATCGCCATGCTCATACTGTTCAACGGGTCCCTGGTGGCCATGACGGCCATCAAGAGCAGCGGTATTCAGGACCTGACGCCGGAGAATCTGCGGGGACGGGCCGCCGCCCTGACGACGATGTCTAACGGCACGTCCTGGATCGGCGGCCTCGTGTTCGGAGCCATGGCCCAGTGGCAGGATGCGTCGTTCGCCACGCTGGTCGGCGCGGGCGGGGTCCTGGCGTCCGTCGCGGTGTTGTACGTCGGGTACCCGCAGCTACGTACCTACCGGTAGCCCACGTCGAGGGACACGGCCTGCAACGTGACCTTGCCGGTGGCCGGTCCACCGACACGGACCCGGAGCTGGTTGTCGCCCGGCCGCACTAGGGAGCCTGGGACATCGAACCCTACGGCACCGTCACGCCCGACCTCCGAGCCTAGGTCGCCGCCGTTGAGCTCCGCGACGACATCCGCGCCATGCGGCAGGCCGTCGAGCTGCAACCGCAGGATGGTATCAGCCAGCCGCCCTGCCCTATAGGCCGCGTCCACGTCGTCGCCGACACGGAGCCTGAGGGCTGAGCCGGGACCGCCCGTGGCGATCTCCGCGGGAAGCTGCGCCGGGTGGCAGGCGCGTGCGTAGGACGCCACCGTAACCTCGCGCTCCAAGCTGAAGCTCTTGTCGCTGTACCGGAGCGCGGCGGCCGAGCCGATCTCGTCCAGCAAACCGTAGGCTTCGTCCACCGGACGGCCGTAGCCCAGCTGTTGGACGTCACGGTACTGGTAGTTCCACAGATAGATGCCGTCGGCGCCGGCCCAGAGGATGTTAGACGCCGCCGCCCGCATCTCCGCGTCGGTGCCCTGAGTCGGGGCGCCGCCGTTGATGCACGGGTAGACGGGCACGTCGTGTCGGTGGCCGAGCTGGACCAGCTCCTCGGCGGGGTTGGTCAAGGGCACGTAGCCCCCACCGATCAGCAGCCGGTCCACCAAGCCTTCTTCGAGCCACGTCTCTACGTCGAGGCCGAGCGCCATGCACGTCTCGACGGTACCGGGCGTCCTGACGCCCAGCAGCAGCGGCCGGCCCCTGCGCACGGACGCCTCGTCGACTATTCGCCGCGCGGTGCTGATGAGCTCGGTCATGATGGGGATGCCGTCCCTCTCGGCACCCGGTCTGAAGTAGTACGGCATACGGAAGAAGTTCAGGTCGATGCCGTCGAGGTCGTAGCTCTGAGCTGTGTTGCGTATCCACCACAGCCGGTCGTCGCGTACCTGGGACACTCCGTAGTCCAGGGCGGACCAGTACAGGGCTGACGCCGAGGTGCGGATATCGGTCTTCATGCTCTCGTCGCCGAGAAGCCACTCGGGGTGGTCGAGCTTCAGGTGGTAGTCGAGGCGGCCGTGAGGCTTGCCGAAGGCGTCGTGGGTGTCATTCATGCGGATGGAACCGAAGATCTCGACACCGTGCTCGCGGGCCGCGTCGGCCATGACCGGCGTGGGGTCGGCAATAGCGTCATTTAGCGGCTCGCCGCGCTGCTGGGTCCGCCAGTAGGCGGTCTCGCCCTTGCCCACCGCGATGCCCCACATGATGCACCAGGCGACGGAGTCCACGGGCCTCCCCAGCACCGGCATGAAGCGCTGATGAAGGAACGGCTTCGGGCCTCGCCTGGCATCGTCGGAGAAGACGAGGTCGCCGTCGTCGTCCAGGATTATGCGCCTCTTGCGATGGGCAGCTTCACGACGGGCATTAAGCAGGTCGCTTTTTCTCATGCAGATTAGACCTATTCGTGTTTCTCGAGCTTGAACCCTCTCATCCTAACCTCCTCCCGCGACGGGGAGACGATGCGAATCCAGTACTCCAGGCTCTCCCACATCTCGTCTTCCGTGTACTCGTGGCCGTCGGTCAGCGGCATCGTCCTGGCCTGCTCGTAGTCGAATGAGGTTGCCACCGCACCGCAGCGGCACGACTCTAGGGTCGTGCGCCAGACCTGGGACGGCATCCAGTGGTAGCCGATGGTAGCCGAATATCGGAATTTCCGCTCTGGCGATGTTGCGCACGGTATGGAGCATGTTCTCGATCTGCTCGTCTTGCCTCAGATCGGCGAGCATAATGTGATCGTAGAAAATCGTCGGCACGTTCTCCAGCACCGACAGCTTCAGGCCATGCTGCTCGACGGTCAGCCGCAGCTTGACGAGGTCGCTCAGCTCCCAGCGGCCCCCGGCACGGCAGGTCGGCAGTGTTGAATAGCACGTCGGTGGCGCCGAACTGGGGGCAGAAGCGGAGGTACTCGGTGATGGCTTCTCTGAACTGGCCGAAACCCGGTCTCATATCAGCTCCTCCTTCGCCTTTATGCGAGGGCGCTTGGCTTATTCGGACGACCAGAGGTCGAAGTAGTCCGGGGCCCAGCGGCGGGAGAGGAAAACGGTGGCGGCGATGCCGGCCTGGCGGTCGGTCCCCGTCTCGGCCTCGGCCCACGCCTCGGCGACGTCGAAGCTCGGGAGCTCGGCCACGTAGACCCACTGCCAGCCCGGCTGCGGGGTCATCAGCCTGAAGCCCTCCAGCCGCGCCAAGCCGTACTCCTCGGCCAGTCGCGCCAGGACGCGGGCGTGTGACTCGTCAGCCGCAGTCCTTGCCGCCACGTCGTCCGGGGGTAGGTGGCGGCCGAAGTGGAGCACGACGACCTTGCTGCGGTCGATGTCCAGGCCCGGTATCTCGTGCGGGTCGACGCCCGGCTGCCGGCGGCGGTGCGGCGGCCCGGTGGCCAGGCCGGCGAGATGGCGCGGGACCCATCGCCTGGCCAGGTGGTACTCGAACTGACCGTGGGCGCCGAAGGGCGGCTCTATCTCGGCGTCTATCCACGCCTCGGCGCCCGACAGCGTCGGGAACTCGATCACCCAGAACCGCCCCCAGTGCTCCTGGGAGCCGATCAGCCGGTAGCCCTCGAGCCGCATCATCTTGTGCTCCAGGGCCACGGACAGCATCAGGTCGACGTGGGTCCGCTCGTAGTCGTCTCGCTGGGCTGACGTCAGGCCGTGCCAGCTCGGAAGCCGGCCGCCCTTGAACAGCACGACGACGGTATCGTTGCTCATACCATCCCGCCGTGGGCACTATTTAGATAAGGCTGCCGGCATTCTATCAGAGTCCGCTTCCTCTCCAGCTTTGCTATTTTCCGGTTGACAAGGAATGGCCACCGGAATATCGTTGTGTTCCATAGCACATCCGTATTTGCGGCGCTCGCGCGCCGAGCCCTGGAGAGTGTCATGGGTAACGCCGACGACATCGCACTCATGGCCCACCTGATGAGGCGGGCCGGATTCGGAGCGTCCCGCACAGAGATAGAGGTGCTGGCGGAGCAGGGCTACGACGATACAGTCGAGCAGCTCCTGAGACCCGAGGACCAGCCCGATCTCGATGAGTACGAGCTCTACCGCTACCTGCCGATGGCCGAGTCGGGCCAGATGATCTACCACGGCCAGGTCAACTGGATGTACCGCATCGTCAACGGCCACCGTCCTCTTCAGGAGAAGATGGCTCTCTTCTGGCACCAGGTCTTCGCGACCGGCAACTCGAAGGTCGGCGGCATCCACGCGATGATCGCCCAGATCGAGATGTTCCGGCGGCACGGCATGGGCAACTACAAGGAGCTGCTGGTGGAGCTCGCCAAGAGCCCCGCGATGATCAAATGGCTCGACAACGACGAGAACCACAAGCGGGCGCCCAACGAGAACTGGGGCCGGGAGTTGCTGGAGCTCTTCTCACTCGGGGTCGGCAACTACACGGAGAAGGACGTGTTCGAGTGCGCCCGCGCCTTTACCGGTTGGACGTACGATGGGAAGATCTCGAACATCTTCGGCCTGGGCGCCTTCAACTGGCAGTTCATTTACAGGGCCGAGGACCACGACGCCAGCGAGAAGAGCTTCCTGGAACATACGGGCCGGTTCAACGGCGAGGACGTGATCGACATCGTCGTCGAGCAGCCCACCTGCCACCGGTTCGTCGCACGCCACCTGTACAACTTCTTCGTGGCCGACGAGCCCCAAGTACCGGCCTGGCCCGTCGAGCCTCCGAAGGACCAGGCGGCCGTGGACATTCTGGCCGGGACCTTTGTGTCTTCTGGCCTGGAGATGCGGCCGGTGCTCAGGACGCTATTCAAGTCCGATTTTTTCAAAGAGTCGATGTACGAGAAGGTCAAGAACCCGACCGAGGTAGTGGCAGGGACGCTGAAGATGACCGGAGACCTGAGCGAGCCCGACCCGCGCTGGCTCAGCGTGTGTACCTCGACCGGTCTGATGGGCCAAGCCCTGCTCGACCCGCCCAGTGTCGAAGGCTGGCACACCGGCCGTGAGTGGATCAACAGCGGCGCGTTCATGGGCCGCGTCAACTTCGTGGCAGACCAGGTGACCAACACGAACCTGCCGGGTGTGCAGGACATCGTAAGACGCGTGGCCGCCAGCGATTCGGAGATGTCGCCGGAGACGCTCGTGGACAGATGTCTCGACCTGATGGGGCCGCTTGAGGTCGCCGACGAAACGAAGGGCGAGTTGGTCGAGCACGCCGAGGCCGGAGGGCCGATCTCTTGGGGTACCGAAGAAGAGTACCGGGAGTTCTCCGGCCGCGTTGGAGGTGTCCTGGCGCTGATCGCCGGGACTACCGAGTACCAGTTCGGATAATAGTCACTCCCACCTCGGTCTTCCCGCAGCAAGGGAGGGGAGGCAAATCAAGGACGTATCGCTCTGCGGAACGATGAGCCTCCAGGGCGACGTAACCTCCCAGAGGGAGAAGGAAAGATGACCACTGCACAGAAACAGCCGGTCCTGGTGGTGCTCCAGCTCAACGGCGGGAACGACTACCTGAACACGGTGGTGCCTCGGGACGATCCCGCCTACTTCGACAACCGGCGGACGCTCGGCGTACCCGAGCACCTTGTCCTCGGCATCGACGACGAGATCGGGCTGAACCCGGTCATGGCTCCCCTCAAGGAGTCCTACGACCGCGGCGACATGGCCATCATCCACGGCGTCGGCTGGGAGGGCTCGAACCGCTCCCACTTCCGCTGCATGGACATCTGGCACACGATCGACATCGAGACGATAGGCGACAAGGGTTGGCTCGGAATGGCAGTGTCCGAGATCGACCACAATGGCGAGAACCCGGTGAAGGCGGTGAACGTCGGCCAGGGGCTACCCCGCGCCCTGGTGGCGCCCGGAGTATCGGCCGCCTCCGTGTCCGACCTCAACGCGTACGGCCTGCTGACGTCGGTGGAGCAGCAGCAGGAGCGAGACCTGATGCTGCAGCGGTTCGCGAACATGTACGCACCGGCCATCGGCACGGGCCCGGTTGTCGACTACCTCAAGCAGACGGGACGCGACTCCCTCAAGGGTGCCGACATGCTGAGGAGCGCGCCGGCCGGTTACGCTTCCAGCGTCGAGTACGGCTCGACCACGCTGGCGGGCAAGCTGAGGGACGTGGCGATGGTCCATGTCGCGGACCTGGGCACTCAGGTGTTCTACCTGGAGCACACAGGCTACGACACCCACGCAGCCCAGGCGACCACGCATCCTAAACTCTGGACCGAGGTGTCGACCTCCGTAGCCGACTTCTTCGACGACCTTCGGGAGCAGGAGGCCGACCACAACGTCGTGATGTTCATCTTCTCCGAGTTCGGACGCCGGGTGCGAGAGAACGGCACCGGCACCGACCACGGCGCCGCGGGCGTGGCGTTCGCCATCGGCAAGCGGGTCAATGGCGGTACGTACAGCACCTACCCCGAGCTCAGACCCGAGGCCCTCAACGATGGCGACCTGGTCCCGACCCAGGACTTCAGGGGCGTGTACACGACCATCTTGGAAGACTGGCTGGAGGTAGACGCGGTGCCGATCGTCAAGGGCACCTTCGAGGCCCCGAGATTCATACAGAAGAACGGCGGCTAGTCGTGTGCGATAAAGGCCGTGAGTGGGGGTGAACGAAGAATGCTGACGACTGTCGTGGCGGGTAGAACCTGGCAGTTCAGCCACTCGATCGGCCGTCCGACGGCCGAGCACAACGGCAAGACCGGCGGGTTCATGTACCCCATCGGGGTGGCCGCCGTATCGGGCGGCATCCTGTTCGTGCTCAGCCGGGGATTCGGCCTGCCCTCGTTCAGTGACGGCGTCGCAGACATTTACCGGCGGATCGGGAAAGTCAGGATCGACCAGGAGCACATCGGCGATTTCGCCCGGTGCGAGTTCACGTGGCCGTCGGGCATCGCCGTAGCAGGAGACGGCCGAGTTTTCTGCGCCGACGAGCACGAGAACGATATATCCTTCTATGACTCCGATGGAGTCATAGCATTCCCCGAGTACGACCCCGAGGGCGAGCGGTTGGGCGATTGGGGTGAGCAGGGCACCGCCCCCGGCCAGATCAACGGCCCCGCCGGGCTAGCCTTCGACGCAGACGACAACCTGTACGTGGTCGACAGCAGGAACGACCGCGTGCAACACTTCACGAAGGATGGCCGGTACCTGTCGGGCTGGGGAGAGAGCGGCTCAGCCGAGGGGCAGTTCAAGCGGCCCTGGGGCATCACCGTGGACGGTGACGGCTTCGTCTACGTGGCCGACTGGGGCAACGACCGTGTCCAGAAGTTCACGGCCGACGGCGAACACATACTGACCTTCGGCTCGGAGATCGACGACGGCGGCGAGCTGGACCATCCCGCAGACGTGGGGGTGGACAGCGACGGGGACGTCTACGTGGCCGACTGGGGCAACCGGCGGGTCCAGATCTACGAAGCCAACGGCGACGTGATCACGGCCCTGTACGGCGACGCCAAGGAACGCTCCAAGGCTGAGGAATACCTCTTCAACCGCAACGCGTCCACGGCCCAGGTCTTCAACCAGAACAGCGACTCGGGGGGCTTCGAGGTCCTGGGCAAGTTCGGCCGCACGTCGGCGCTGGCGGTGGACGACGAGGACCGAATCATAGTCGCCGACAGCCGCGGCCGGCTGCAGGTGTACCAGAAAGACCACGACTACGTAGACCTTACGCCCTGACCGCTGGACTCGCCGAGGGCGGCTGTGAGGGCGGCTATCGCTGAGGAATATCGCTGTGGATGACGATTTCAGTATCTCCGAGTGGAATCATGCTCATCCGCGGTGGCCGAAAGTTGTGGATTGTTTTCGACGAACACTTACTCGGACTACCCGATCAGATTGGAGACTACGATCAGCGTGACTCAAGGGTCCTCGTCGCTGCCGTCAACACTGAACTCGCCGGAGCGCTGCCACTGATCGTTATTCCAATCGGCCCAGAAAATGACCTTCCGGCAGTGAGGGTCAGCCACCGAGAGTTGTTGCAGGGAAAAGTCATGGAGTTTGTCGTTTCGCCAGAGTTTCGCCGGAGGCGGAAAGGAGTAAGGCTGCAGGAAACAGCGATGTCCCTAGCGAGATCGCTAGACTGCTAGCGGAGACGAAGCTCGCGAACTGTACTTCATCATGCCTTTGAGGCCGAACGCCCTACCGTCGGAACCACGCGCTAACCGGCGCTCAAATTGGGCCGCTACTCCCTGACCGTCGAGCACGGACCGCGTCATCTCGGCCCGTCCATTGACAGGGCTGTCGCCGCCGACATACAATTTCACCTGCGATGAAGTACGACGACGACCTATTCCACCTGTGTACGGGGCCTCCATAGGAGCGCCCCCATAGCAGTCCAATCCGACTGCATGCCGCGCCCGTTGAACTCAAATGCGTTTAGCGGGCGCGGCTTTTTTGTTGCCTTCGGTCAGCGATCAGTACCGAGGGCAACACAACCAAATACAGGGAGAACAGATAAGAAATGGTCCAAGAACTTGTCCGCGAGGACGTAACGACCCTCGTCGACGCCCTCAATTTCGCGCAAAAGGTGGAACGCTCCCTCGACCTTATCAGCGATGCCCACAGGAAGCACGGCGACAGCATGGTGGTGGCCAACAGCCTCGGCAAGGACTCGGTGGTGGTCTGGCACCTGGCCAAACGTGTAAGCCCGCTCATTCGCGGATTTATTGTGACGACGCGGTACAAACCCGCCGAGACTGTCGCATTCATGCGCGAGCAGGTGGCACGATACCCCGAGCTTGAGGTCTTCAATAACAACCTCTCCCAGCCGGAGAAGTTGTACCTCAGGGACCCGGACCTGTGCTGCAATAACCTCAAAGTCGTGCCGACGAAACAGGCCATTGAGGAGATGGACGTCGACTGCTGGGTCACCGGCCTTCGGTGCACCGAGGGCCGGACGCGGACCGACTTTCAGGAGATCGAAGAGCGGGACGTGGGTCTGATCAAGCTCAATCCAATCCTTCTGTGGCACGAGCGGGAGGTGTGGCAGTACCTAGCCATCCACCAGGTGGCCGTGAACCCGCTGTACGAGCAGGGGTACCGGTCCCTCGGGTGCGCACCCTGCACTAGCATAAGCACAGGCCCCGACGAGCGCGCCGGGCGGTGGGTCGGGACCAGCAAATGCGGCGGCGAATGCGGGATCCACACCCGTCCTCTGAAGGTGGGCCTCCCCCGCTAGCCGCGGCCATCGCGTCGACCCGCCGGAGCCCAGCAGCCCCGCTGCTTCAGTCCATGCGCGCAGCGGGGCCCCGCGTGTTCGTGGCCCTCGCCGCGCAGGCGACAGTCCCACAGCGCTTCCAGTTCCCCGCGACGGCGCTCGTCGGGTGCATCACCGTCCCTCGGTGCAGGCAGCACGGCCCTTGCGTTGTGACCGGGGACGCCGAGAATTTCGGGGTGGAGTCACCTGCGATTCTTGGGTATCCAAGGCCTTGACTTGCAAAGCTATGTGGGCGTACTCTAGAATTCATGAAACGGACTGCAGCTTTTCTGGATACGGCTGGGCCGCAGCGTCCGGCCGTATCTTCATTTGCCGACGTGTCCATCGCAGGACGCATCGAAGGAGCGACCACGGCACCCTTGCCGCCCGCGGTCGCGCCCAAGCGCGCGACGCCAGCGAGGCCGGCACCACCGGTCGGTTGGCGACGGACCTTCATATCGCTGCAGAACCGAGACTTCCTGTACCTGTGGCTCGGTTTTCTGCTTGCGTGGGCCGGCCTGGCGATGCAGATGCTGACCCGTGGATTCCTAGCCTACGATCTCACAGGTTCGGCCGGCATTCTCGGGCTGATCACTGCCGGCGGCGCTATCTCCATGGCGGCGCTATCGCTGGTCGGCGGGGCCATCGCGGACCGGGCCAACCGAAAGCACCTGATTCTGGGCTTCCAGGCCGCATCCGCTCTGCTGGCGCTGGTGGTCGGGATACTGATCGCCACAAACAACATCGTCTGGTGGCATCTGCTCGCCGCCGCTGTGGTCCAGGGCGGCCTGTTCGCCTTCATGGCACCCGCCCGTCAGGCTCTGATACCGGAGCTGGTGCCCAAGGAGCAGGTGAACAACGCAATCGCGCTCAACGCCGCCGGCATGAGCTTGACGACGCTCCTGGCGCCGGCCCTGGGCGGAGCCATCTACGGCGTGGCCGGGCCGGACGCGGTCTATTTCCTGGTGACTGCGTTCGCGGCAGGGGCATTGCTGCTGACCGGCAGGCTGCCGGAAAGCGACTCCCATGAGTCCGCCGAGCCGCGACCCATCTCGGAGATCGCCGGAGAGATCAAGGCGGGGCTGGTGTATACGTGGCACAGCAAACTGGTGCTGGTGCTGCTGGCGGCCTCGATAACCACCGCAATCCTCGCGGCGCCGTTCCAGTTCCTGATGCCGGCCCTGGTGGTGGACACCTACGGCCGCGGCCCCGAGGCTCTGGGACTGCTGGCCGCCACGACGGGAGTCGGCGCGCTGGCGGGCTCGCTGATGGTGGCGTCGATGAAGGAACGGCGCCGGGGGCTCCTGATGATCGGCGCGAGCCTCATGACCGGGGTCGCGCTGCTGCTGGTGGCGGTCTTGCCGTTCTTCGTAGCTGCCCTGTTGCTGATGATCCCGCTCGGCCTGGGCGGGACAGCGCGCATGACGATCAATCAGGCGCTCATGATCGAGGTCGTCAGCGAGAAGTACAGGGGCCGGATCATGAGCGTGTTCATGCTCTCCTGGGGCCTGATACCCATCGGCGTCCTGCCGGCGGGCCTACTGGCGGACTGGGCCGGGGTGCAGGTGTCGCTCGGAGTGATGGCTGCGCTACTGATAGGCGTGACGTTACTGATTTACGCCACCCAGCCGCGTTTGCGGGCGGTGCGGTAGCCTCTGCCCGGGTCTGGGCGTATCGACTCACGCAATGCGCTGGTAGGGGCGGGTTTCAAACCCGCCCCTACGTCATTGAACGAGCGGGCCGTACCGACTAATTCAAGCTGCTACAGCATCGCCTCGTTCAGCGTGACCCCAAACCCGGGACGGTCCGACGGCGCCACGTAGCCGTCTTCGATCTCCGGTTCTCCCAGCCAGAGCTCGTCCCGCGGTGCGTCCCTGCCGACCCTTAGCCACTCGGCCAGGTCGTCGCAGCCGCTGGAGACTATGAGCTGCAGGCCCCAAATCTCGCCGCCGCGGTGGGGGACGACCGGAACCCGGTGCTCGGCCGCCAGCTCGACGATCCGCAGCCCTTCCGTGATGCCGCCGCACCAGGTGACGTCGGGCTGCCACAGGCCCAGGGCGCCGACTCGGGCTATGTCGGCAAAGCCGTGGCGTGTGAACTCGTGCTCTCCACCGGCGACCAGGACCGGCTTGATCTCGTCGCGCAGCGCCGCCTGGGCCTCCAACTCGTCGGGCGTAAAGAGGTCCTCGAACCAGTAGATGTCGAACTCCTTGAGCCGCCAGGCCATCTCGATGGCGACCTCTGCATCCCAGCCCATGTAGGCGTCGATCATGACGAGAGCGTCGGTGCCGAGAAACCGGCGGGCAAGGGCGGCGTTGGCGACGACGTCGTCGTATCTCGGCTCGTCGCCCTCCCATCGGCCGGAGAACTTGTGCGCGGTGATGCCGAGCTCCGCATACCACTCGGGGTCATGCCCGCTGGCGTAGGCCCGGACGCGCTCCCTGACACGAGGGCCGATCAGCTCGTTGACCGGCTTGCCCTCGGCCTTGCCGAGCATGTCCCACAGCGCCAGGTCAACGCCGCTCAGCGCCATTACCGCCAGCCCTTTGCGGCCGTAGGGTATGGACGCCGCGTATAAGGCGTCCCATGCGGCCCGAATGTCGTCGACGCTGTCCACCCTGCGGCCCAGGAGCAGCTCCCTCAGATGGGTGTTGACGACGGCCACGCCGGGCGGCCCCCCGCCGCCGTAGCCGAGACCGGCGACCCCGACGTCGGTCTCCACCCGGACCACGATCTGCCAGAAGTGGCGCTGCCACCGTCCCGGCGCTCCGGCATGCCGCCACTTCGGGTAGACGGCCGAGACGTCGGTGATCTTCATTGCGACCTCCAGAGGCTTCGTTGGGCGGCCACCATGATAGCGGGTCGCTGGAGCGCATCAACCCGCCGTCCTCTACGCGCCGAACTAGTGTGTATAATCCGCCTTGACCGCCACCAGCCTCGGAGGCGTCGTGAAGAAGTATCTGGAGTTCAAACCGGTCACCGTTGCCGAATGGGATGATCTCGTCCAGTTTTTCACCGACAACGGCTGGACGGGCTGCTGGTGTATGTACTGGCGCAAGAAGCGGTCGGAGTGGGCCGGGCTCGGGAAAGAGAATTGCGAGGACCTCAGGCGCATAGTCGAGTCGGGCGCTGCGCCGGGCACCCTCGCATACAGGGACGGGCGAGCCGTCGGCTGGTGCACCGTAGCTCCGAGAGGTGAGTATCCAGCCCTGGAGCGCTCGCCCACGCTGAAGGCGATAGACGACGAGCCTGTCTGGGCGATCACCTGCTTCTTCGTCTCCAAGGACAACCGCAGGACCGGGATGACGGCCTTCCTCGTCAGGGAGGCCGTCATTTACGCTCGGGAAAAGGGCGCCGAGGTCATCGAGGCCTATCCAATCATTTGGCGGGAGAGAAAGTACCGAAAGATGGGCGAAGCCTACCTCGGGTTTTCCACGACGTTCGAGAGGCTGGGATTCGAGCAAGCGTCGGACCGGTCGAGCACTCGCAACATCATGCGGCTCTACCTGAAGGAGAGGAGCGAACCATGGACCACGAGATCGTAGCAGATTACCGCAACCACGTCGGCGAGGGCCCCACGTGGGACCCCCGGGACAAGAAACTCTACTGGATCGACATTCCCAACGGCCGCATCTTCCGGTACGACCCGGCCAGCGGCGACCACGCCCAGATCTTCGACGGCCCGATGATGGGCGGGTTTACGATGCAGGAGGACGGCTCGCTGCTGCTCTTCATGGAGAAGGGCGCCATCGCGGTGCTCCGGGATGGCAAGCTCGACTACGTAGTCGACGAGCTGCCCGGAGAGGACGGCAACCGCTTCAACGACGTGATCGCCGACCCCGCGGGCCGCGTCTTCTGCGGCACGATGCCCGTGGACGACCAGCGGGCCATGGTCGGCGAACATGCGGGCAGCCTCTACCGCCTGGACACCGACGGGACCGTCAGCCCGCTCCTGCGGGAGGTGGGCCTCCCCAACGGGCTGGGCTTCACGCCCGACGGCAAGGGGATGTACTTTACCGACTCGACCGCCTACAAGATCTACCTGTTCGACTACGACCAGGCGAGCGGCGAGCTGTCCAACCGACGGATATTCGTCGAGACGGATCCCGACCGGGGCGTCCCCGACGGCATGACCGTTGACGCCGACGGGTACGTCTGGTCGGCCAGAGCGATGGGTGGCGCTGTCTATCGCTACACTCCCGACGGCAAAGAAGACATGGTCGTCCCGTTTCCCACGGCGAGCATTCCCTCCAGCGTGGCCTTCGGTGGCGAAGACCTGACCGAGATGTACGTGACCACCATCGGCGGCCACATGAGGGACAAGGTAGGCCCGGAGGCCGGCGCCCTCTTCAGGCTGCGGCCGGGAGTCAACGGCCGGCTGGAACACTTCACCCGTGTCGGCCTCTGATCTGGCGCCGATGGCGGACTTCGAGCTCGGTTGCACCGCCTGCGGGACGCGGCACGCTCCCGACATGACGACCCTCGGGTGCCGGGAGTGCGCGGCGCCGCTGGAGGTCGTCTACGACGGGTCCGCGGTCGCCGGCGGAACGACGCCAATGCCCTTCCGCCAGGCGGAGTCGCGCTCGCTGCTGCCACCCCGCGAGACGCCGCTGGTCCGCCTTCCCAGGCTGGGACGCGAGCTCGGCCTGGCACGCCTGTCGGCCAAGCTGGAGTTCGAGAGCCTGACCGGCTCGTTCAAGGACCGCGGCACCTCGGTGATGATCGCCGTCGCGGTCGAGTCGGGCGTCACCGAACTGGTGGAGGACTCCTCGGGCAACGCCGGCGCATCGGTGGCCGCCTTCTCGGCGCGGACCGGCATCCGGGCCCACGTCTTCGCCCCGGCCACCGCGCCCGCCGCCAAGCTCACACAGATAGAGGTGTATGGCGCGACGGTCCACGCCGTCGACGGCACGCGGGAGGAGACCGCGCAGGCCGCAGTGGACTTCTACCGGGACCGGGATCTCGTATACGCCTCGCATGCCTTGAGCCCGTATTTCCTGGAAGGCACCAAGACATTCGCCTACGAGGTCCTTCAGCAGTCCGGCGGCGGCCTTCCCGACCACATCGTCTTCCCGGTCGGCAACGGCTCGCTCCTCCTGGGCGCCTGGAAGGGACTCAAGGAGCTCTTCGAGGCGGGACAGATCGCAGATATGCCGAAGCTACACTGCGTTCAGTCCGAGGCGGTCAGGCCCATCGCGGCCGCCCGCAACGCCGAAGAGTGGTCGCCCGCGAATGCAGGCAGGACCGTGGCCGGCGGCATCGCGGTGGCCGCGCCGGCGCGGCTGCGGCAGATCGTGGAAGCGTTGGGCGCTACCAGCGGCACGGCGGTGACGGTGGACGAGGCCGCCATTGTTGAGTGGCAGCGCCTGCTGGCGGGCCGCGAGGGCATCTTCGCCGAGCCGACCTCGGCCGCGGTGTTCGCCGGGCTGTCCTGGCTCGTCGCCGATGGCACGATCGGAGAAGGCGAGTCGGTACTGGTGCCGGTCACCGGCGCCGGGCCCAAGGACCGCCTGCCGTAGCCGCGGGGCTTTGCCCCAGGGCTACCGCGTCGTTCGACACCTTGTAATAGGCCATACCGTCGCCTAACATCGAGGCGACGGCACACCACCCGAAATCAACTTTGCAGGTGAGGCTCATGGCCAGCCAAGGACGGACGGAACGCGACTCGATGGGCGAGCTGCAGGTGCCCGCGGATGCGTACTACGGGGCCCAGACGATGCGAGCCGTCCTCAACTTCCCCATCAGCAAGCTGCGGTTTCCACCGTCGTTCATCCGCGCCATCGGGCAGATCAAGCTCGCCGCGGCGGAGGCCAACCGCGACCTGGGGCTCCTGGACGACGCAATAGCCGGCGCCATAGTCCAGGCGGCCCAGGAGGTGGTAGACGGCAAGCTGGACGACCAGTTCGTGGTGGACGTCTTCCAGACCGGCTCGGGTACGTCGACCAACATGAATGCCAACGAGGTCGTGTCGAACAGAGCCATCGAGATGATGGGCGGCGAGATGGGCTCCCGGGACCCCGTGCACCCCAACGACCACGTCAACGCCGGCCAGTCGTCCAACGACGTCATCCCGACGGCCATTCACATCGCGGCGCTGAGCGGACTTCACGGCGCGCTGATCCCGGCGCTGGAACACCTGCAAGGAGAGCTGGAGCGCAAGGCGGAGGAGTTCATGCCGGTCGTCAAGACGGGCCGGACCCACCTCCAGGACGCCACGCCCATTCGGCTGGGGCAGGAGTTTCAGGGCCATGCGGGGCAGATCCAACGGGGCATCAGGCGGCTGCGCGACGCCGCGGCCGGGCTATCGGAAGTGGCTCTGGGCGGCACCGCGGTAGGCACAGGGGTGAACAGTCACCCCGAGCTCGCCGGCCGAGTCTGCGCCCGGCTGTCCGCGATGCTGGGCACGACCGTCACGGAGACCGACAACCACTTCCAGGCCCAGAGCTCTCTGGACGGCGTCGTCGAGTGCAGCGGAGCGCTCAAGACAGTGGCGGTGAGCCTGATGAAGATCGCCAACGACATACGCTGGCTGGGCTCCGGACCCCGCGCCGGGCTTGGCGAGGTAGAGCTGCCCGAGGTGCAGCCCGGCAGCTCCATCATGCCGGGGAAGGTCAACCCGGTGATCCCAGAGTCGGTGTGCCAGGTGGCGGCCCAGGTCATCGGCAACGACGCCGCGATAACTATTGCGGGCCAGTCAGGCAACTTCGAGATCAACGTCATGATGCCGGTGGCGGCCCACGACCTGCTGGAATCCATCGACATCATGGCGTCAGCGTCGCGCAACCTAGCGGACCAGTGCATCAGCGGCCTGAAGGCCACTAGTCGCGGTGCCGACATGGTGCACAGTGGGCTGGCGATAGTGACGACGCTGGTGCCCCACATCGGCTACGACCAGGCGGCGGCCATCGCCAAGGAGGCCCAGGCCACGGGCCAGACCGTCCGGGAGGTGGCCGCAGTCAGGACCGACCTGTCGGACGAGGAGCTGGACAGGATCCTGGACCCGGCGACGATGACCGACCCCCGCCTGGCGCCTCGGGTCTCCCTGGGCTAGCCGGAGGGAAGAAGAACTCACCACAGAGGGCACAGGGAAAAGAAAATGTTCTGGAGCGGCCCATGGTGAGCTCAAGAGAGCTGCGGCTGGCCGAGCTGAGGTCGTACGTCGACAAGGCCCAACGCATGCGGGGCTGGAGCTTCGACACGCAGACAGTCGGTCTGAGACCCGCGATGCCCTGGGACTACGACGAGCGGGCGCGGGAGCTGATGCTCGGCGCGAAGGTCGTGCTGGACATGGGCACGGGCGAGGGCGAACGTTTTCCAGACTCTGTGACGGCTACCCAGGCATCGCTCTCGCGACGGAGGGCTGGCCTCCCAACGTCCCGGTGGCGGTAACGCGGCTGGCGCCCATGGGGATAGACGTCCTGCACGCCTCCAGGCTGCACTTGCCGTTGGGCGACGCCAGCCTGGACCTGATGCTCAACCGCCACGAGGAGTTGGAGCCGGCAGAGGTTGCGCGGGTCCTGGCCCCCGGAGGCCGCGTGCTCACGCAGCAGATCGGCCGGAACCACTGGCGGGAGATCCGCGAGGTCTTCCCGCGGGCCACCGGGGGCAGCGGCGACCTCTTCCAGCGCTATGAAGACGGCGTCCGGGACACCGGTGGCATATTTGGGATGGCGCGTGAGCACGACTTGAGCATGGCCTATCGCAGCCTGGGTGACGTCGTCTACATGCTGATGGCCGTACCCTGGGCGGTACCCGGCTTCGACCTCGAGCAGGACCTTGACGCGCTTCTCGCGCTGGAGCGGGCTTTTCGGCGTGACGAGGGCGTCGTGCTGACCCACAGCCACTTCGTCATCGAGGCAGAGAAGCCGTGAGCCAGCCGGTCATCACCCCGGAGATCGCCGACCGGCTGGACAGGTCGGAGGCCGAGTACATGGCGTCCGACATGCTGGCGCTGCGGAACGGCGACGACAACCCGCTCGGCGTCGAGGTCCGCAGCTTCGGCGGTGCCACCGCGCTCACCATGACCGGCCTCGCCGACTGGGAGTTCAACAGGGTGCTAGGGCTGCGCGACCAGAGCCCGGCCGAGATCAGGTCGCTCCTGGTGTGGTACCGAGAGCGCCGGGTCGACTGCCATTTCGACGTCGTCCCGATGCTGTGCTCCACACGGATCTTTGGAAGCCTGGCGGAGCGCGGGTTCTACCAGTCTGGCTTCCACACGGCGCTGTACGGCTGCCCCGGCGTCGAGTCTCACCGACCTGCAGAAGGAGTCGAGGTGACTGAGGTCGGAGCCGGCGACATGGCGGTCTTCGCCGAGCTGTACATGGGATACATGGACGACCTGAACATCGCCCGAGGTCCGCGGCAGCGCGCGAGGGCCAACGTTGAGTCGCAGCACCCGCTGCCGGGCTGGCGGCTGTACGTCGCGACCGTAGATGGGACTCCGGCCGCGTTCGCCGCGCTGTTCGTGAGCGACGGCGTCGGATCGCTGGCCGGCGCCGCCACGGTGCCGGAGCTCCGCCGCCGGGGCTGCCAGACGGCCCTGCTCCACCGGAGGACCGCCGACGCGGCCGTAGCCGGGTGCGACCTGATAGCCAGCCAGGCCACACCCGGCTCGGTGAGCCAGCGCAACATGGAGCGCGCCGGGCTGCGGGTGGCGTACACCAAGGCGGTCTGGTCGCGACGGTGAGGCAGTGCGGAGCAGTATTGCAGTGAGCAGAAGGGTCTTGGCGAAGCAGTCGAGGGGGTCGATGAGACCCTCAACTGAAACCGGAGGATTGGCGGCCCCTCAGTAAATCCACTTGCCCTCGAGCGGCAGCCTCTGCGTCGTCGCGGGCGCCGCGACCTCGGGGGCTCCAGCTACTCGGGCAGCGACTTGCGGGGTGGGACGCGGCCAGAACCGCTGGCCCAACGGACCTGCAACGGCGCTCCGACTCCATCGCCGTCTGTCTCCCGAGTGTCGCTATTGTGTCTACTCCACTCCGTTCACGGTCAGCCTCATAGGCCGCGCGACTTTCGCCATGACAGGAGCCCGGCCGCGTGCTTGCGGTAGTTACCGTAGCTATCCAGTCGGAGGCGCTTCACAAATCGCCCCTCCGACGCGTAAGCGGCCGGGGGAACAATTCTAAGGAAGCTTAGCAAGCGCCGGTGGGTTGTCTCCATATCCCGCACCACCTCATCCAGGGTCATACCGCGCTTCCGCCACTGCTCTCGGGCGTTGAACGAGTCTATTTCGCCTATGGAGGCATACCTTGGCAAGGGCTTGTCCTCCAGGACCATCGGCAGCGCCTTCAGCGCCTCATATCCCACGTGGCCACGTGGGATATGAGGTCTCGCGCGGACCATGTTCCCGTTACCCCGGGCGTCAACACAGCTTCATCTGACAGGCCGGCGAAAGCCGCCCGAAACTCCTGCCATCGGACGTCAAGTCGCTTGAGGAGTTGATCCTGGTTCACGGCCGCCTCCAATTGAGCAGCAGACCCACAGCTGTTGAACGCTCCAATCCTACGCCATGCGGAAGGCGCAGCCCAGTAGTGAGGGCTCAGAAGCACGGCGGGGCGGTCAGCCGGGAGCCAGGCTGCGTTTGACGTAGGCCTCTTCGTCGTCGCGGGTGGAGACTAGGCCCTCCAGCCTGGCCTCGAGGAGTGCGTGCAGCAGCTCGCCTACGCGCGGTCCCTGGGGTATGCCCAGGGCGAGGAGGTCGGTGCCGTCGAGCAGCGGACCGACGTGCCGCAGCTCGTCCAGGTACAGCCGCAGCCGTTGGACGGCGCGGGGCCGGTCGCACACCAGCGCGACGCCCTCGATGGCCGCGGGAGCCCTGCCGTTGAGCAGGTCGTACACGTGGCTGCGCCGTATCCGCGGCGCATCGAGGCGCTCCAGCGCTTCCTCGAAACCGGCTACGTCCCTGGCGATGGCCACCCACCTGCCTGCCAGGTTCAGCCGCGCGATCACCGCGTCCACCTGCCGGGGCGCGACGAAGTACAGGGTCGCCGCAAGCCGCAAGGACTTGGCCACGCCCGACTCGGCGCGGAGACGGTCCAGGGCTCGCTGCTCCAACGACAGGGCCGGGTGGACCGCCTGCAGGACACCGTCGTCCTGAGCTCGTTGCAGACACTCCGCCCACCTGTCCTCTGCGAACAGACGCTCAAGCTCGTTGCGGAGCCGGTCGCCGCTGATACCGTCCAGGTGGCGCAGGTCGCGGGCCAGCAGGCAGCGGGTCTTGGGCTCGATCTCGAACTCGAGCCGGCCTGCGTAGCGGACGGCCCTCAGGATGCGGGTGGCATCGTCGACGAAGCTGCCGGAATGCAGGACGCGGATAATCCCTGCTCGGAGGTCTGCCATCCCGTCGTGGGGATCGAGCAGACGGCCCCAGCCCTCTTCGGACAGGCCGGCCGCCATTGCGTTGATCGAAAACTCCCGGCGCGCCAGGTCTTGCTCGATGGTGCCGGGACTCACGTCGGGCAGGGCTCCCGGACGGGCGTATGACTCGGTCCGGGCCACAGCCAAGTCCAGCTCCAGTCCGCCGACGCTCAGATTGGCCGTTCCGAACCGGGAGCGCGATGTCACCTCGCCGCCCAGACCCGAGGCCAACGCGTCCGCGAGCTCGGGAGGACCGCCCTGCGCGGTCAAGTCGAGGTCGACGTGCTGCCCGCCGAGCAGCACGTCGCGCACCGTGCCGCCGACCAGGTACAACTTCGCACCATGCTCAGCCGCGATGGACGACGCGCGCCGGAGAAGGCGAACCTGCTCCTGGGCGAGATGACGATCGAGGTGGTCGGCAATCGAAGGCATGACGGGCCGCGCGGTCAGGTGGAGTCGGTCGATTGTAGCATCCACGCCCGCCGACGGGCGTCAGTCGCGAGCGGCGAGCCTGGACAGGAGCCAGTCGCGGTGGCCTTCCGCGACCTCCCGGAGCTCGGAGTCGTCGATGGAATTGCCCATCTCGCCTGGGTCGGAGTCGAGGTCGACGAGCTGCTCGCGATCCATGCCCTCGTCCTATAGCACGTACTTGTACCGCCCGCCCGCCACCATGTGGCCGAACTCGCTCTCGACGTGCAACCGCTCGCGCCACCCGTCGTGCGGCCGGCCCTCGGCCAGCGTCCTCAGGCTTACGCCCTCGAGGCCGTCGGGCGGGGCCACGCTGGCGTAGTCGCACACCGTCGGTAGCAGGTCGAGGCCGTTGGACACGAGGTGGTTGCGGTCCACCCTGCCGGGATGAGTCACGCCCTTCCAGCTCACGATCAGGGGGACCCGGGTGGCCTCCTCGTAGAGAACCGTCTTGTGCTCCATGTGGTGCGCGCCGTCCATGTCGCCGTGGTCGGTGCTGAAGATAACGACGGTGTTTTCATCCACATCGCTATCCGTCAATGCCTCCAGGACCCGGCCGATCTGGGCATCCACCATCTCGGTCAGACGGCGGTAGGCCCAGCGGTGCATCCGCCATTCTTCCGTGGTCCAGTTGTCGCGGGCGTGCCTCTTGAACGGCCTCTGGTCCAGGGCCATCGCCACCGCCTCGGGCTCCGGGCCCTGGATCTCAAAGTTAGCCGGGGCCGGAGGACAGAGACGATCGAAGAACTCCCGGCGAGATACCGCATCGGGCATCCTCAGAGCGGCGTCCAGGTTGCGGACCTCGGCCTTCCGCCGTTCCGTCGCGGGTGCGAGCCCGAATGCTTCGTCTCCTTCCATGTCCCTGGGCGCCATTATGCAGATGTCGTGGGGATTGACGAAGGACACGACGAGCATGAACGGCCTGTCTCGATCCTCGCGAATGAACCGGACGCAGGCGTCGGCGAGCCCGTCACGCTGGTCTTCCGTGAGGTATCGGAACCCCATATCTTCGGCAGCCATACCCGGCGGCAGATGCACCTTGGCGCTGTAGGCGACGTCGTAGCCCGCTTCCTGCATCAGCCAGCCCAGGGTCCTGGAGGCGATCTCGGCTGTAACGCCGGCACCTTCGCCATCGAAGTTGCAGCGAATGCCGACCTCTCCGGGCATGTGGCCGGTCATCATGGCGTAGCGTGACGGCAGGCAGATGGGGTTGGCGCAGTAGGCCCCGCTCAAAGCGGACTCCGCCGGCGACCAGGCTGTCCATGGCCGGCGTCCGCAGGTAGCCGTCTCCGGCGCAGCTCATCATCCCGGCCTGCTGCTGGTCGGTGAACACGTAGAGGATGTTCGGGCGGTCTCGTTTGCTTATCGCGGACCTCCAGCGGCGACAGGGTGGAAAGTCGTCGGGCCGCGCGGTACGGGCGCTAGCAGGGTGGTGAACGACCCTTTCGACCATCCCCCTAGCCCCCTTCCTCGCAGGAAGCGAGAAGAATTTATATCTGAGGGACACCTCCGATACGCCCAGATGGGGCATCGTGACTATTGCGAGTCGCGATGAGCGGAGCATCATCGGACCGCAGACCCCCGGCAACCCCCAATTCGGCATCGGGGCCGCACACCCTTCCTTTCATAAGCCTGCTAAGACGTGGCCCTGGCCACCTTGTCCAGGAACGCTCTGCCGCCGGCCTGGGCCCAGGGCAGCCACTGGGTATTGAGGAAGCGCGTGCCCAGGTCCAGGAAGCGGTCGACGTTGGATTCGTTGACCACCGTGCCGGCGGCCTTGCCGGCCGCGACGATCTGCTTGATGGAGCCGGCGACGGTGTCCTGGACCTCCGGGTGCTCGGGCTCGCCCAGGTGGCCCATGCTCTGGGCAAGGTCGCCGGACGCCACGAAGAAGACGTCTATGCCGTCGACCTCCAGTACCTCCGCCAGGTTATTCACGGCAACGATGTCCTCGATGAGGATGATCGCCATCGTCTGCGCGTTGGCCTTCTTGGCGTAGTCCGCCACGCCGATGCCCTGCCGGCTGGTGTAGTTGCCCCTGTGGCCCATCGGGTAGAACTTGGAGGCGTCGACCACTTCACGGGCCTCGGTGGCGGTGTTGACGTGGGGAACGACTATGGCCTGGGCGCCGACGTCCAGGGTCCGGTAGATGACGCCTGGCAGGTTCAGGTTGACGCGGACGACCGAGGTGATCCCCCACAGGTCGCAGGCGCGGGTCAGGTCGGGGATGTCGGCGTAGTCTATCGGGCCATGCTCTCCCTCAATCCAGACGCCGTCGACTCCGAGGGCGCCCAGGTGCTCTATCATCTCAGCGTTGTGCGGCCCCGCGACTACGGTCGCGGCCAAGCCGGCCGCCAGCTTGTTCTTGACGCGGTTGGGGCGAAGCTCTGCCAATTGATACCTCCTTGGTCGGCGCGGCTAATTATACAGGGCCGGTCAACCGGGAGCAGCGATCAGCAGTGGTCCAACTCCCAGATCGGAAAGTAGAAGGGAAACACCCTTCGGAGGACGTCGCCCGCCGCACCGTCAAGCTCCAGAGGCGTCGCGTCATGGTGGGGGCCGAACACAAGCTGGGCCATCTGGCGCCGCGTCAGCTCGACCTCGTCCCCAGACCGGCGCGGGCCGATCTGGAAGTCGCCGTCGCGGAAGCTCAGGGTGACCGCCTCGCCCGAGTCGACGCAGACCAGGGAGACGTCGGCCCGAACCCCCGCCGACCTGCTCCTGAGGTGGCCGGCGATGCCCCTCATCAGCTTCTCGACGCTGTTCACCCGCATCATCTGGTAGCCGATCCCGGCAGCCTTTTCGACGGACCGTGGGCCCGACGGCTTTCGCGCCTCAATCAGACACCCCAGGCCGGACGGCGTCAGCGGCACGGGTACCTGTATTTCCAAACCGGGCTCCAGTCGAGACAACGACCAGCGGACCAGCGCCTCCAGCCCTTTGAGGTCGCCCCCGGCTTCAATAAGCCCCGGCTTGTTGACGCCTTCGCCTATGACCAGGTACGCGACCGGCCCTTTGCCGTCCATCGCCAGATATGTGGAGACCCTGGGCAGCGTCAGGAGAACGCGATAGTCGTCACGAGAGCGGAGGATGCGCTGAGGCTCCGCGTCGTGTATAGCCACGATGGCGTCCAAGTGCCTCTCTTCACCCGGGTCGAAGCGGACCAAGTCGAAGGAGCCCGGGGCGAACAGCCGGGCGTCGTCGTTTCCGAGCTGATGGACCCGGCCCTGAGGGCCCACGGCTTCCCAGCCGGACTGCCAGTAGAATGGGAACGTCGCTTCCTGGGTCCAAAGGACGGAGACCGGCCAGCCCTGCTCCTCCATAATCCGGACGACGTCCCGAAGGCAGAGGGCGGCGTAGCCGCGTCTACGGTGATCGGGGTGGGTCACAGTTGGGCCGATCAACCCGATGGTGAACTCATTGTCGCCGGCCACCACCTCTCGGGGCGCTACCGGAACGTGCGCGGCGATCCGACCGTTCACACTCAGGACGCGGTGGTATTCGAGGGTGGGCTGACCGAAGATCAGCGGGTAGTCGGTGCCGATGTCCTGGTCGGTCCCGGCCCTGAAGACACTATTGATCAAGGCGACGACGTCTTCGAACTCGGACTCGCGACAGGCCCTCGGTCCATCCACGCGCACAGCTCCCTGCCGCCTCACGCTGCCGATCGGGACGGCTGTGTTGAACACTCCGGCGGCGTCATTGTGGCAAGTGATAAGTGGGACACGATACTAGCCGATGAACTCGACCGTGTCCTCTATGA
>CAZENU010000012.1:0-22321 GCA_964513735.1 uncultured Dehalococcoidia bacterium | reverse complement strand
TCGCAATGTAGGCGATTCGCTCCCTCTGCTCCTCGTCCAGGTCACCGTCGAGCTCAATCCGCCGCCTTATGACCTCTATGAAGGCCCCTTTATGCTCCTCGGACCGCTCGGAGTCCCTGCAGTGGACCCGCTCGTGCTCGCACTTGACGGCAACGGACTTCAGCGGCCAGCCTTTTCTCCGCGCGTACAGGAAAACCGTCATGCCGTGCAGCTGCCGAGCGCCGCCAGCAAGAGGTCGTAGAGGTTGGGACCGAGCCCGTCGCCGTCGCCGGCCGGCTCGTCGGCGATGAAGGCGTGATCGGTCGTCACCACGACCTGCTGAAGCTTTTCCAGACTCTTGACCGTCACTATCGACATGAGCGAACTCCCCCAGTTTGGCTAGCCTTTTCCGCCCGCTAGCCCTCGGCTCTGGGGGAGAGACCGGAGCCTCAACAGGCCGGGCACCGCCACGACGGCCATCAGACCGAGCGCGGAGAAGCCGAGACCCCATCTGATCGACTCGGCCGAAATGTCCAGGATGCCGCCGAAAACCACCGGGCCTACAGCGCCGCCCGTAAACCCGAGGAAGGCCTGCACGGCCTGAATCGAGCCCAGCCTACCCCGGTCCGCCACCTCGGTGAGACCCGTGGAGTAGATGGCGGAGTCGGCGGAGATGGACCAACCGTAGACGAAGCTGAGCGCCACGATGAATGCCCACGGCATGCCAACGGTCCACCCGACGAGCCAGGAGCAGCCGCCGCTGACCGCGAATATGGCCGCCGCGGTGTTCGCCCTGCCCCACCTGTCGGAAAGGATACCGCCGATGAGCGGGCCTACGGCGCCGACGGTCAGCGCAGCCCCCGCAACGGCGGCCGCTTTGGCCACCGAGGTGTCGGCGTCGGCGCCTCCCGCGACCAGCGCGGCCAGCAGGAACCCCGGCAGCCACGCTCGGACCGACTGAAGCTGGACGGCGTGGAGAGAATATCCCAACACCAGATACCGGACCGACGGGTCCTTCAACACCGAAAGGTCGAGCTTTCCCGACGAGGAATGTAGGGCAGGCTCCCGATACGACCTCAGCAGCAGGAACGCCAGGGGAATGCCGGCCGCCGAGACCAGCGACATCGCGCTATAGGCCTGGGTCCAGTCGAGCCAGGCCATCAGCCCTCCGGTGATGGCTAGGGAGCCGCTGTTGGCCAGATAGAACGCCGTTACCCACAGCCCCACAGCCCATCCGCGGGCGCCTCCCGAGTATCTCTCCGAGACGACCCGGAGCCCCGGCATGTAGACGCCGACCAGCCCCACCCCGGCGACCGCCCTGAGAATCAGCCCAGTGACCAGATGGCGAGCTACCAGCGGAAAGAGCAGGTTGGCGGCCGCGAAAAGGACGGCCGATCCCACGATGATCCACCGCAGCCTGAGCCGGTCGGTCATCGGTATGACGAACAGAGCCGCAAGGGCGTAGCTGACGAATAGTGCGGAGAACACGAGGCCGACCTCGGTGTTGCTCAGCCCCCACTCGTCCCGGATCACCGGCACCGCCGCGACATAGCTGGAGATGGGCAGCAAGATCAGGAACAGCGTCGCCGCCATCAGCACGAGCCACACGGCGTTTCTCGCACCGGCGCCCAGGCGTCCCACCGCTATTCCCGCGGTCCGGGGAGGCGCGGCTTCACACGCGGCCCCAGCTAACCGTCATCTGAGGCGTTATCGCGATGACCGGGCAGCCAGAATCGAGGAGGTCGCGATACTGGGGGTATTTTTCTCGTAGTAGCGATTCGGCCGCCGCCCTCTCGTCGCCGTCCTCGAGCAGCTCCGCCGAGCCCTGCACCAGGACATAAGCGAGGCCGGCCCAGTCCTCGGAGTAGTCGTCTATGGCCAGCGCGACGCTGGAGTTGGCGAGCACGTTGAGCACCCGCTTCAGACCGCGGGCAGGCCAGCGTTTCGGCTTGCGGTCGATGGCCGTGTAGATGCGGCGCCCGTCAAAGGCGTAACAGACCGGCACGACGTGGGGACTGCCGGTCTCGTCGGCGGTCGCCAGGTGCCCGACCCTGTGCGCCACGATGAAGGCCCGCTCGGCGTCCGATATGACCGACGACGGACCCGACGAAGCGGCGTTACGGGAAACCTGGCCGGTCACGGCCCGTCGCCCCAAACCTGGCGGAAGAGGCGCAGCCAGTTGCCGCCCAGCACCTTGGTGGCGCCCTCGGCGCCGTAGCCCCGCCTCAGCAGCTCGACGGCGATGCTGGGCATCGAGTCCGGAGTCTCCAGCCCTTCCGGGTGGAAGTGCGGATCGGCGATGGGTACCGACCTCTGCCGTGGCTTCGCACCCTGCTGTGCGAAGAGCCAGTCGAAGAAGGAGTGTGGCTGATCCTGGCAAAAGTCAGTACCAATACCGACGTGGTCTATGCCCACCCTCTTCACCAGGTCGTCGACGGAGTCGACGTAGTCCTTCAGAGTCGACTCGTAGCCGGTACGAAGGTGGATGGGGAAGGCATTGGCCCCGACGACGCCGCCCTTCTCGGCGAGGGCGCGCAGCGCGTCGTCGGGCTTGTTGCGCACGTGGTCGAAGAAGGACCGGGCGTTGGCGTGGGTGAAGGCCACAGGATTCTCCGAGGCCTCGATGGTCTCAAGGGTCGTCCGGTCGCCGACGTGGGACAGGTCGATAAGTATGCCCAGCCGGTCCATCTCGTGGACGGCGTCGAGGCCGAACCTGCTCAGCCCGTCGTCGGTGCGCTCGAAGCAGCCGTTGCCGAGGAGATTGCGCTCGTTGTAGGTGACCTGGACGATCCGCACTCCCAAGGCGTGGAAGAGGGCCAGCCGGTCCAGGTCGTTGCCGATGGGGGAAGCGTTCTGCCACCCGAAAATGACCGCTGTCTTCTCCTCCCTTTTCGCGCGCTGGATGTCCTCGACGCTCCTGGCCTGAGATATGAGGTCGCCGTGCTCGCGGAAGCGGCGGAGCCACCCCGCGATGTTGTCGAGGGTCTGCTCGTAGCCCTCCCATATGGCGATAGTGGCGTTGATGGCGGTCACGCCACCGGCGTGAAGGCTATCATAGACGGCGGGACTGCCCCACCGGCTTACGTTCAGGCCGTCTATCACGACCGCATCGCGATAGACCTCTTCCGCGGTCGGTCCTGAGGTCAAAGAAAACCCTCCAACACGGTGCCACGGGGTTCACCAAACGAACGGCGACAAACCAAGTCCCATTCTACGCCCTCGTGTCCGGCAGTTCCAACGGGATGGGCCGGAAGAGGCCCCGTGCTATACTGAGCACCACCCTTCGCGCCCATGTCACAGGGCTCGCGGGGCAGGCGCCCGGAGCATTGCGAGGAGAAGATGACCAAGACCGAAGAGCACGTGCGGCTGACCTCCCTGGCGAGCAGCGCGGGTTGAGCCTCCAAGTTTAGTCCGCAGGACCTGGCGCAGGTCCTGCGCCAGCTACCGAAGGTAAGCGATCCGAACCTGTTGGTCGGGCCCGGTACGGAGGACGACGCCGCCATTTACCGGCTGAACGACGATCTGGCCCTGGTCCAGACGGTTGACTTCTTCCCCCCGATCGTCGACGACCCATTCAGCTTCGGAGAAATCGCCGCCGCCAACGCCATGAGCGACGTGTACGCCATGGGTGCCCACCCGGTGCTCGCCCTCAACATCGTCGGCTTCCCGGTCGAGCTGCCCAAGGAGATCCTAGGTAAAATCCTCCAGGGCGGCGCTTCCAAGGCGCAAGAGGCGGGGATGCTCATCGTCGGCGGACACACCGTGGACGACAAGGAGCCCAAGTACGGCATGGCCGTAACGGGCCTCATTGGTCCCGGGGAGCAGGTCACCAACGCCGGGGCCCGGCCCGGCGACTCTCTGGTGCTGACCAAGCCCATCGGCACCGGCATCATCACGACCGCGGGCAAGAATCAGCAGGTCTCGTCCGACGTGCTGGGCGGCGCCATCGCGACGATGAGCGCGCTGAACGAGTCCGCGGCCAATGCTATGAAGGAGGTCGGCGTGCATGCGTGCGTCGACGTCACCGGCTTCGGCCTGGTAGGCCACCTGTTCGGAATGCTGCGTGCCAGCCGGGCCGGGGCGAGGATCTCCCTCGGCGCCGTGCCCGTGCTGGACGGCACGACGGAGCTGCTGGAGATGGACATCGTGCCCGGCGGGACGCGCCGGAACCTGAGCTCGGCCGATCCCCAGGTTACCTGGAGCGACGCCGTCGACCACAAAGCCAGGCTGCTCCTGTGCGACGCCCAGACGTCGGGCGGCCTGCTCATGGCCGTGGCGGCGAAGAACCGGGACGCCCTGGTGGAGTCTCTAGAGCGTCACGGCGTCGAGACTCGGGCCACCATCGGCGAGGTACTGGAGCGAACGGCCACCGGCGACGGCCTCCTCGAGGTGACTGCCTAGCAGGGTGCGCGGCCATCATGGCTCGGCCGGCCGCGGGCACGTTTCACCGGCGCTCTCGTGTAGGCGGGCCATCTCCACGCTGCAAGGCGGCAGACCTCAGGATCTTTTCAAAGTCGAACGGACCTCATCACCGTTCGCGCTGGGCAATGCTAAGCCCTCCGAAGTCGGGCCGGGCAAATGGAAGTAACTGTGGCGCTTTGGCGCGAGAACGATCCCTGTCCTAGTACCGTAGGGGCGGATTTGAAACCCGCCCCTACGGTACCAGCAGTTACTTGAAAGCCTGTCGAAGCATGGGATTCCATATCAGAGCACACCCTTCGACAAGCTCTGGGCGAACGGGAGAGCACTATGAATCGGGAATTTGAAAAGACCCTGGGCAGACCCGGAATCGCTGGCGGCTCCCGCCCGCGGTCTGCTAAGTTGTACGCCACACTCGATCGCCTGACCATGGACGGGACTTGACCACGATACGAGACCATATAGCGACGCTGGTGGATCTTGCGCTGTCAGAGGCCCAGTGCCAGGGGCTACTGCCAGAGGGCGCTGCCGACGGGCCTCTGGTGGAACGCCCTCAGAACGCCGAGCACGGAGACTTCGCCTCCAGCATCCCGATGAGGCTGGCCCGCACCATGCGCATGAGCCCCAAGGGCATCGCCGAGAAGCTTGCTTCGACGATGCCCGACGACGAGGCCGTCGGCGCCGTGTCGGTGGCCTCGCCCGGCTTTGTCAACATCCAGCTGAGCGCGGCGTGGCTGGCACGGCAGCTCGACACGATCATCGAGGCCGGTCCGACATACGGAAACGTAGACCTCGGCACCGGCCAGCGCGTCCAGGTGGAGTTCGTCAGCGTCAACCCCACCGGCCCCATGCACGTCGGCCACGCCCGCGGCGCCGTCTTTGGCAGCACGCTGGCGGAGGTGCTGGCCGCCGCGGGATACGATGTCCAGCGGGAATACTACTTCAACGACGCCGGCAGCCAGATGGTCCGGTTCTACCAGAGCCTCTACGCCCGCTACTTGCAGCAGCTCGGCAGAGACGCCGAGGTGCCGGAGGACGGGTACCGGGGCGAGTATATGATCGCCCTGGCGCGGGAGATCGTCGAGGAAGACGGCGGGAAGTATCTCGACATGGCCGAGGAAGAGCAGGCGGTCGCAAGCCTGGGCGCCGCCGGCTTAGAGCGCATGACCTCCACCGCCCGCGCCGACATGCGGGACCTGAGGGTCGTCTACGACAACTGGTTCACCGAGCGCAGCCTCTACGAGAACGGCCAGTTCGACCACGCCATGGCGCTGCTGAGGGAGTCCGGCTATCTGACCGAGCGGGACGGGGCGACCTGGTTCAAGTCCAGCGCGCTGGGCGACGAGGACGACAAGGTGATGGTGCGGAGCACCGGGGCGCCGACGTATTTCGCAACGGACATCGCCTACCACTACAACAAGTTCCTGGAGCGGGGCTTCGACCGCGTCGTCGACGTGCTGGGCGCCGACCACCAGGGCCACGTACGCTTTATGGGCACCGTGCCCACCGCTCTGGGGGTCGATACGGAAAAGCTCGATCTAATCATCTACCAGCTTGTCACGCTCAAGCGCGGCGACGAGGTGGTCCGAGCGTCCAAGCGGACCGGGGACCTGGTCACGCTGCGCGAGCTGGTCGACGAGGTGGGCGCCGACGCATGCAGGTTTTTCTTTCTGACCAGGTCGGCTCAGAGCCAGATGGAGTTCGACGTCGAGCTGGCCAAGAAGCGGTCGGACGAGAACCCGGTCTACTACGTGCAGTACGCCCACGCCCGGATAGCGGGCATCCTTCGCACCGCCCTGGAGCGTGGCATCGACCACGCAGGCGGCGACGTCTCGCTGCTGGAGCACGAGGCCGAGCTGGTGCTGATCCGGAAGATGGTCGCGCTGCCGGAGCTGGTACAGATGATGGCCCAGCGGCTGGAGCCGCATCACCTGCCCCACTACGCGGTGGAGCTGGCCACGGCGTTCCACACCTTCTACGAGCGCTGTCGGGTGGTCTCCAATGAGCCCGATGAGCTCGATCTGTCCAAGGCACGGCTCAGGCTTGTGGAGGCCACGAAGACGGTATTGGCCCGCTGCCTGGCGCTGATGCTGATGTCGGTGCCGGAGGAGATGTAGAAAAAAACGGGTACCGGGTATAGAGTCTGAGTGTAGGGCACCCGGCTCGCCATCACCCCGTCCTAGAGGCATCGCTCCCTCTCCGGACGTTGAGCGAATTCTTCACGCGCCGACTGAATCGCTACCGCCGGGCTACCAGCGCTAGCTCACCGGCCACTGGTCTCGCTCCGCCTCCAGGACGCCCTGAATCTTGTAGCGCTCGGCTTTGCGGACGTAGCTCTCCGCCCGGGCCTCGATCAGCCGCGAGTGACGCTCCTCCACGGGCCCCCTGATTCGCGCGGGAACGCCGACGACCATCGAGCGCGGCGGGATGATCATGTTCTCCACGACCATGGCCGCCGACGCCACCAGGCTGCCCTCGCCTATCTCGACCCCGTCGTTGACGACCGCACCGTTGCCTATCATCACTCCCGCGCCAACGCTGCGGGCATGGCACACCACCCTGTGGCCGATCACCACCCGGTCGCCGATTACCACGTCGGCGTCGCCGTGCACCACCGAATTGTCCTGGATGCAGGTCTGGCTGCCGATGGCGATCTTGCCGGAGTCGGCACGGATCACGGTCCCGGGCCAGATGCTGGAGTCCTCGCCGATCTCGACGTCTCCGACCACGTATGCGAACTCGCTGACGAAAGCCGAAGGGTGTATGAGCGGCGTAATACCGTCGAGACTTCGAATCACAAAGAGCTCCTCCTGTCGAGGCGGCGCAACGGCGCCAGTCTATCAGAAATGGTTGGTGCTTATGCTATGCTAGCCACCAGCTACGGAGACGGAAACGGTGGCGTCTGTATGCGAGCGAGAGTCGGCACGGCACTGATGGGCGTCTTGGCCGCGGCCGCGTTGCTGGCCGCGTGCGGCTCCGACGAGCCTGCGGCTACCGCGACGCCGGCCGCTACGGCAGAGCCCACGCCCACCGCGGCTCCCACCGCCACCGCGACCCCCGAGGCCACCCCGACCCCGCGTTCCGGCGCCGTCTTCACAAGATACTTGCGGGCCCAGGGGCTGTTGCGGTCCGGCCAGTACGACCAGGCCATCCCACAGTTCGACGTGGTGCTGCGGTTCTTTCCGGACTTCGCCGAGGCGCACCACGGCAGAGGGCTTGCCTACTACAACGACGACCGGCGGGACTTCGCCCTGGCCGACTTCGACAAGGCCATAGAGCTCAAGCCCGACTACGCGGACGCCTACAGGAACCGGGGCGTTCTGTACACGAACCGGGGCGACCTCAACCTGGGCATCCCCGACCTGCGCCGCGCGCTGCTGCTGTACGAGCAGGACGGCGACGAAGAGCAGGCGGCCAAGGTCAGGAGCCTGCTGGCGGGCATTCTCCCCTAGCCTGCCCCCACCGCCCTCATCATCGCCGGCCACTCAGTCGCAGCCAATGGCGATCTATATGTGCACCTGTCGATGCAGTATATCCAACCGATGGTCTTCCAGGTCGCCGAAGCGCTTGCCGATCGTACCGAGCTCTTGTCCGGTTCTTGTGCGCGCGAGGCCCTCTCTGTTTCCTAACAGGTCTGCTAATAGTCTTTGTTGGCCTCTACACTATCATTTGTCTTAAACTTCGTTTAAATGCGTTTCTCCTGGAGGCCGTCCGACACCCGTGGCGCTGTCCGAGTTCCGTCTGTTACCATTTCGCCTCAATCCCGTTCCCGAGGTGTGCCAAATGGACCCGGTCGACCCAAACGAAGTCCGACTGACCGGAGAGAACTCGTTCATTCGACTCGCGGGTAAGGACGGCAGCGATCCCACGACCCACGCCAGCCACTGGCGTGTGATCCTGTCGCCTGCCGGAGCGGGCCACGCGCTGTTCTTCAAGAGCGACTTAACCCAGAACAGGCTCAGGATCTATTCGGACAACATCGCTCTGGCCAGGTGGCTTCAAGAGGACATAGAGGCCTCCATGAGGCCGGACTACGCTGACACGTCTCTGCCTGTGATCGAGGCCAGCTTCTCGCAAAAGGGAGATGTCGCCACCTACTGGACCGAGCGCATCGACTCGGCCGACGAATCACTCTCCGTGACCTGGTACGGGATGGGAGAGGCCTTCGTCGTCAGAAACGAGGCGGGAAGCCTTCCCGACCAGCCCCACGGCGTGTATAGCTGCATCGTTCCGGCGGCGAGAGCCCAGGTGACGCTGGACGGCCGCGTCGCATCGGGCGACGCTTTCCAGCGTGAGCACGGGGGCCGGCCCAGCAGCTCCTGCTGCCTCGCGTTGTCCGAGACATGGGTCAGACCCCACCGGTCATAGATCTTCGTGGGCCCTGCGCCGTGACTGCTTCCACTTGCGTTGTTGGTCGCGGCGCACCTCAGCCTTGGGCGGCACGAAACGGTCGTGGAAGTCGCGCCTGTAGGAGTCGAAGCGGCCCGCGACAATGGACGCACGCATCTGCTCCATAAGCCGCAGCACGAATCGAAGGTTGTGTATCGTCGCCAGCCGGTATGCCAGCAGCTCCCGGGCACGAAACAGGTGGTTCAGGTAGGCAGCCGAGTGGGTCGTGCAGGTGTAGCAGTCGCACCCGGGATCGACGGGCGCGTCCCTCTTCCGAAACGGTGCGGTGTCCACGTTGACCCGTCCCTCCCGCACGAAGAGCGCGGCGCTCCTGGCGATGCGGGTTGGCAGGACGCAGTCAAACATGTCGACGCCTCGGGCCACGCACTCCACTAGGTCCTCGGGGGCGCCGACGCCCATCAGGTAACGCGGGCGGTCCTCGGGCAGAAGCAGCGCCGTGGAACCGGCTACCCCATACATCTCGGCCTTGGATTCGCCGACGCTCAGGCCGCCTATGGCGTAGCCGGGGAAGCCCATCGACGTGATCTCCGAGACCGACCGGGCGCGCAGGTCCTCGAATACGCCGCCCTGCACTATCCCAAACAGCGACTGGCCGCCGGAGGCGTGGGCCTTGAGGGAGCGCTCCGCCCAGCGGCCGGTCCGCGCCACGGCCGCCTCCACGTCTTCTCTGTCACTGTCCGACGACACGCACACGTCCAGCGGCATGATCACGTCGGCCCCCAGACCGCGCTGGTAGTCGACTACCGCCTCCGGGGTGAACTCGTGGAGGCTGCCGTCGAGATGCGACTTGAAGACGATGCCATCTTCGTTGAGCTCGCGCAGGTGCTCCAGGCTGAAGCCCTGGAACCCGCCGCTGTCCGTAAGCAGCGGGCCAGACCACGACATGAAGCCGTGCAGGCCGCCCAGGCCTGAGACAGTCTCCACGCCCGGCCGCAGGTACATGTGGTAGGTGTTGGCCAGGACGATGGTGGCGCCGACGGCACGTAGGTCCGCGGGGTCCAGGGCCTTGACCGAGCCCTGTGACGCCACCGGAATGAAGGCCGGGGTGGGCACGTCGCCGTGGGCCGTGTGCAGCACGCCGGCGCGCGCCGTACCATCGTTTGCCTTAAGGGTGAATATAGAGTCCATCGCCTCGCCTACCTAGAAGTAATCACGGTGGGTCAAATCCCCCCCTTTCCCCTCTTTTCGAAAGGGGAACAGACCCAGCTCCCTAAGAGCCTCTGACACAACTCACCACAGCGCACACCGAGAACGCGGAGGTAGGGGTAGCTTTCAGAGTTGACTTCTCGGCGACCTCTGCGCTCTCTGCGGTTACGTTAGGCGGCCCAAGTACATTCAGTTCTCATCAGCCCGTTAGACCCCGGCCGCCTGCGCCAGCAGGAGGCCGCCCATGGCCAGCAGGACTGCCACCAGCAACCGTATCAACCAGACGGTGGGAACCTTCCCGACGAGTCGAGTCCCAATCTGGCTGCCCACCAGGAAACCGACTCCCGCCCACACGAAAGTGGGGTACCAGTCGAGGTGCCCGAGCCCGGCGTGGACCGTGGCACCGACCGTCGCGTAGATGGAAAGCGCGAAGACCGACGTCGCGACCGCGACGCGCACCGGGAAACCGAACACCGCCACCAGCACGGGCGTCCTGAGAAAGCCTCCGCCGGTGCCGAGGAAGGCCGATATGAAGCCTAGAATGGCGTTGAATCCCGTGGCCAGACCCTCGTTGAACTCGTACTCGTAGACGCCGGAGTCAGACTCTACCCTGCGCTTCGTGTGCCTCCTCCTGATACGCCGCCCCGCCCCGGCCTTTGCCGGCCGATCGTCGGCGCCAGTCCTTCGCAAAAGCATGTGGAGCGCAAGCCCCAGAAGCAGCAGGCCGAAGATGGTCTTGAACAGGTCCGGCGCGAGCTCCCTGACGGCGAAGGGCGCCGCGACGGAGCCGGGGATGGCGGCGGCGGCAAAGAGCAGGCCGCTGCGGCGGTCCGCCAACCTCATGGGGAGGTATGCGAGAGTCCCGGAGAAGCTGTTGACCGACACGAGCGCCAGCGAGGTGCCGGCGACGACGGGCGGCTCGAGATCGAAGAACAGGAGCAGCACCGGCGCCATGATGATGCCTCCGCCGGCTCCCACCATCACGCCGAAGGCCCCGGCCCCGAGCCCCAGAAGCGCCAGCGCCAACGGCTCCAAGTCGGCTCAGACCCCCGAAGCCGGGCTCACCGGCAGACGCTCCGGAGCGCCGCATCGACAAGCTCGGCCGGAACGTCGTTTCGAGTGGCCGCCTGCCCAATCCGCTCTAGCAGCACCCAGCGTATTATGCCGTCGGAGGTCTTCTTGTCCATTCCCATGGCCGCGCGGACGGCCGTCGGGTCGACGCCCTCGACCGCGGTGGGCAACCCGTGCCGCTGGAGGACCGAGCGCTGCCTGGCGACGTCGCCCGAGGAGAGCATACCCAGATCGGCGGCGATGAAGGCCGCGCCCATCATTCCCACGCCGACGGCCTCGCCGTGCAGGTACGAGCCGTAGTCGGTGGCGGCCTCAATGGCGTGGCCGATGGTGTGCCCGTAGTTGAGCAGCACCCTGACGCCCAGCGTCTCCTTCTCGTCCCTCGACACGACGTCGGCCTTGACGGCGGCGCTGCGCCTGATCGCTTCAGTGGCGACCTCCTCGTCCAGGTCGAGGATTCGCCCGACCTGCTCGTCCAGCAGCCTCACGAGCCCCTCGTCGAGGATGAGCCCGTGCTTGATCGCCTCGGCCCAGCCGGACGCCGCTTCTCGTCTCGGCAGAGTCCTCAGGACCTCCACGTCCTCGAGGACGAAGCTGGGCTGGTGAAAGGCGCCGACCAGGTTCTTGCCCTGGGGCAGGTCCACGGCAGTCTTTCCGCCGATGGCGGAGTCCATCATGGCCAGCACCGTCGTCGGCACCTGGGCGAAGCGCATGCCCCTGACGTAGGTCGCGGCGACGAAGCCGGCCAGGTCTCCGACCATCCCTCCGCCCACGGCAACCAGCAGGTGGCTTCGCTCGGCTCGGAGTCCGGCCAGCCAGTCGTACAGATGGCCGGCGCTCTCCAACGTCTTGCTCTGCTCCCCAGGTGGTAGGACGAAGAGGTGGCTCGCTATCCCCACTGCCTCCAGCGACATCTGGGCCCGCCTCGCGTGAGGGTAGGCGCCTTCATCCGACACGACGTAGGCGGCGCCCGGCGACACCGTCCGCCGCGCCCTCTCTCCGATGCCGTCCAGGATGCCCCAGCCGGTCCAGACAGGGTAGTCGCCAGCCGCAGTGCGGACCACGGCGCTCAGGTCGTCGTACGCGCTCAACGCGGCCCGCGGGGCCTCCTTCCCGAGCATGCCCCAGGCACGTACCACCTCGGCGGCGACCTGCTCGGGATCAAGCCGGTCCGTGTTCACGGTCCAGTCGGCCCTGGCGTAGTCGGGCTGGCGGCTCACCTTGAGTGAGACAATCCGCCCCAGGGGATCGGGGTCTGCAAGCATTGGCCGCACGATCGGGCCGCCGGCGTCTCTCTGGTCCATCAGCCGCCGGTACAGGACGTCAGGCATGGCCTCCAGACAGACTACGAGGCCCGAATCGCCCATGAGACTCCGGTTGCGCTCGGCGGTCACGATGCCGCCGCCGGTCGAGACCACCTGCTCCTCGTCCTTGCAGAGCGCGGCGAGGTGGCCGTGCTCCAGGTCCCTGAAAGCGGGCTCGCCGTCCTGAGCGAAAACCTCCTCGATGGTGCGGGCGGACGCTCTGACGATCTCTTCGTCAAGGTCGAAGAAGCTCCAGCCGAGGTTACGGGCCACCATCCGGCCGACCGTGGTCTTTCCGGACCCGGAGAATCCGGTTATGAAGATGTTGCGCCTCAAGCTCGCATCACTCCCGTGTCTGCCCCGGACCAAGGCCCAGGCCGGCCATGGCCTCTTCGGCCGCCTGGAACATGACGTCCACCGGGGCCTCGACGCCCGTCCACATCCGGAAGGACGCGGCCCCCTGGAACACCAGCATGGAGAGCCCGCCGACTGATCGCGCCCCCGCGCGGGCCGCGTCGAGAAGCAGCGGCGTCTCGGCCGGGGTGTAGACCATGTCGTACACGAGGGCTCCTTCCAGGACGGCGCCCGCGGGCAGCGGACTCTTGCCCTCGGCGGGCCCGTATCTCATCCCCACCGACGTGGCATTGACGATCAGGTCCGCCACCGCGCAGGCGGCTGTCAATCCGCGCTCGTCCATCAAGGCCGCCACGACGTCGCAGCCGGGTCTTCGCACTTCGGCGGCCAGGGCCGATGCGCGCTCCAGCGTGCGGTTGGCGATGGTCAGCCGCTCGATTCCTGCGGCGACCAGGCCGCAGGCCGCGGCCCTGGCGGCGCCGCCGGCGCCCAAGAGCACCGCTGACCTGCCATCGGGGTCGAACCCGCCTTTTTCACGGAGGCTCCGCATGAAGCCGTACTCATCAGTGTTGCATCCGACGAGGCTAGCGCCGTCCTTGACGATGGTGTTGACGGCGCGCAGCCGGCGGCCGACCTCGTCGACCTCGTCAACGAGGCGGGCAACGGCCTCCTTGTGAGGTATCGTCACGTTGGCCCCGAGGTACTCGTCGCCTCGCAGACGCTCAATCTCGGCGGCGAACTGCTCGGGAGGAGTCGCCCACCCGTGGTAGCGGGCCTGGATCGCACAGTGATCCAGGGCGGCTTGCTGGAACGCCGGGGAGATCGAGTGGGACAGCGGGTAGCCGAACAGTCCGACCAACTGAGTCATATGGTGCCGTGCGGCCCAGTATAACAGCGCCTGGAGCCGTCGGACAAGGAACCGGCCGCGTCGCGCGCCAAGGCCGCGGGGCGGCCCGATTTCAGGTCACCGGCGCCAGTGTGCTGGACGGCTACCAGGCCGACTCTGTCTCCTCGTCCAGCAGGCCCAGCCGCTCCGGGTCCAGGCAGGTGACCCGCTTGTGGCCGACCTCGACCAGCTGCTGCTGGCGGAAATCGCAGAGGTCGCAGAGAAATCAACTTGAAAGGGCATACCTCGGCGTGCTCTGCGGTGAGTTCTGCTGGAGGCTCTCAGGAGCCGGAGTTGGACGACCGTCCGGCATCGAGGTAGGCCTGGAGTATCACGGCGGCCGCGGCGGCGTCGACACGGCCCCGCTCTCTGGACGGCTCGACGCCCGACTCTCTCATCAACCGCTCGGCCTGTACAGTCGAGTACCGCTCGTCCTGGTCGTTGAGGGTGACGGCCGTACGGGCTGCGAGCGCGTTCTTGAACCGGCCGGCCCGCCGGGCCTGAGTACCCCTCTCTCCGGACAGGGTCAGGGGCAGGCCGATAACGATCTCGCCAACGTCGTGCTCGGCGACCAGATCGAGAACGGACTGAACGTCCTCATCCTCGGAACGCCTCTGGATGGTGGTGAGCGGCGACGCCAGGATGCCGATGGGGTCGCTCATAGCGACGCCGATGCGTCTGTCGCCGACGTCTAGGGCCAGCATCCTCACGAGGCGCTGCCCTTGCGACGCAACAGGCCCGGGACCAGGCCCAGCGCCTCGTCGAGCCTGTCGGCGTCCCGGCCTCCGGCCTGAGCGACGTCGGGTCGTCCGCCGCCACCGCCCTGTATCGCCTTGGCGGCGCCCCTGACGATCTGGGCTGCGTCGATGCCGTCGGCCACCAGGTCCGAGGTGACCATGGCGATCAGGTGCGGCCGCTCCTCAACAACCGTGCCCAGCACGACAACCCCGCTGCCCAACCTGTCGCGCAGCCAGTCACCCATCTCCCTGAGGGCTTCCACGCGGGTCGCGGCTACCCTGGAGGCAATCAACGCCACGCCGCCGACGTCCTTTTTGAGGTCGAGCAGGCCCTCAGCCGCCGACGCCGCTAGCCGCCTGTCGGCGACCTCGCGGGCGCGGCGGGCCTCCTCCAACTCCTCCAAAAAACCCTGTATGCGGCCGCCGAGCTCGTCGACGGTGGTCTTGAGAGCCGACGCGGCGGCGGCGGCGGCATTGAGTCCCCGGCGCACCGTACGCTCTGCGCCCCTGCCGCTCACGGCCTCGATGCGCCTCATCCCCGACCCGATGCTGGACTCGCCCATGATGTAAACGGCGCCGAGCTCGCCGGTGCGGTGGACGTGGGTGCCGCCGCATACCTCGAAGCTGAAGGTGGCGCCGTTGGCGATCTCGACCAGGCGCACGGTGTCGTCGTACTTGTCGCCGAAGAAGGCCAGCGCACCGCGGTCGATGGCCGAGGCGTACGAGTCTTCGCTGTGGTGAACGTCTACGTTCTCGCGGATCTTCTCGTTGACCAGCCACTCCACCGACTCGATCTCCTCGGCGGTCATGGCCTTCACGTGGCTGAAGTCGAACCTGAGCCGGCCTGGGGACACCAGCGAGCCTGCCTGCCGGACGTGGGGCCCGAGCACCTGCCGCAGCGCGGCGTGGAGCATGTGGGTGGCCGTGTGGTTCCGCGCGACGTCCTGACGCCTGACGGGATCGACGATGGCGTCGATCCTGTCGCCGAGGACGACGAAGCCGTCCGTGACCTCGCCGAAGTGGACGGTCAGGCCCGGCATCACCTCCTGTGTGTCGGTGACCCGGACCTTGCCGTTGGGGCCCACCAGGTCGCCAGCGTCGCCGACCTGGCCGCCGCCCTCCGCATAGAACGGCGTCTCGACCAGCGCCACCTCGACGCGGTCGCCCTTGTCGGCCCGGTCGACGGCCTGCCCGTCCGACAGCATACCGACGACCACAGACGACGCCCTGAGCTGCTCGTAGCCGAGGAAGCCGGTGGCGCCGACGCCCAGGCCCTCGTAGACCCGGATCCTGGCGCGGTCACCTGTGAACTGGCCCGCGGCGCGGCCTCGCTCTCTCTGGGCCTCCATCTCACCGCGAAAGCTCCCCATGTCGACCTCGACGCCTTCCTCGCGGGCGATCTCCTCGGTCATCTCCACGGGGAAGCCGTAGGTGTCCCAGAGGCGGAACACCACGTCGCCACCCAATCTTTGGCCCCCGGCCAGGGCGTCGCGAAGCACGGCGTGGCCGCTCTGGAAGGCCTGTTGGAATTTCTCTTCCTCGAGGCGTAGAACGGTCTGGACGAAGTCCTTGTGGTTTCGCAGCTCGGGATAGACGTCGCCCATCGTCTCCACGACTACGTCGGCCAGCCGGCCCAGGAAGGGCCCCTCGATCCCCAGCGCCCGCCCGTGGCGGATCGCCCTCCGGACCACGCGGCGTAGCACGTAGCCCCTGCCGTCATTGCCCGGGACGACGCCGTCGGCGATCAGGAAGGATGCGCTCCGGCCGTGCTCGGCCAGCACCCGCGTCGCGTAGCGGGCCTCGTCGTCGCGGTCTTGGGGCACACCGCTGATCTCCTCCACACGGCTGACCAGAGGGGTGAACAGGTCCGTCTCGTATAGGGTCGAGACACCCTGAAGGACCAGGGCCAGCCGCTCAAAGCCCATACCGGTGTCGATACCGGGCGCGGGCAGCGGCTCGCGTTTGCCGTCAGGGTGGCGGTAGAACTGCATGAACACTAGGTTCCACAGTTCCACGAACCTGTCGCAGGTCTCGCCCGTGGCGGCGACCGAGTTGGCGCAGTTGGGGCCGCAGTCGAGCCCGCCGCAGCCCTTGTCGGCGCCGAAGTCGTAGTGCAACTCACTGCACGGGCCGCACGGGCCCTCGATGCCGTGTATGGGTGGGCCCCACCAGTTGTCCTGGTCGCCGAACCGGTAGATCCGCCTGGAGGGGACACCCACTTTCCTCCACAGCTCGAAGGCATCGTCGTCCGTGTCGTGGACGGTTATGGCGAAGCGCTCCTGGGGCAGCCCCATCGCCGTAGCCAGGCACTCCAGAGCGAAGTCGATCGCGCCTTCTTTGAAGTAGTCGCCGATGCTGAAGTTGCCCAGCATCTCGAACATGGTCAGATGCGTCTTGTCCCCGACCTCATCGATGTCCACGGTGCGGAAAGACTTCTGCGATGACGTCAGTCGCCGATCCGGGGGCGTCGAGTCGCCGGAGAAGTAGGGCTTGAACTGCACCATGCCAGCGTTGGTCAGGAGCAGCGTGGGGTCGCCGACGGGAATCAGGGAGGAGCTGGCCACACGCAGGTGGTCCTTGGACTCGAAGAATCGCAGGAACGTCTCGCGGATCTCGTCGCCGGTCATGTTCGGCATGGTTTCAGTCTCTGTGGGACCTCTGGGGATTAACGATTATGGTCTATCGGGACTCGGGCTATCAAGTGCGAGCGGCGGCTGTGAGACCCGCGCCCTTGCCACGGTGGGATTTCGGCTCCCGGACGTCCCGGAACCGGCCGTTCACCCGGGATCACCGTCTGGAGGTCGCTGGAGCGAAGGTATCCTTCATGACCGAGATGAAATTCCGCGTGGGCGTGGAAAGGCTCTTGCCACGCAGAGTCACAATACCGGCCTGGTCCACCGGGAGAAAACTGGCGAGGCACAGCAGTCCAAGCACTTTCTCGTCACGAGGCTCCATGGCGAGGCGCGGTCCCACGGAGACCCCTACGCCGAGACCAGACATATCGCTTGATCATGTCCATGCTGGCCAGATTCGATCTAGCGCTGACGGAGTAGCCGGCGGAGGCAGTTGATATTGGCGGCGACGGCGGCGGGCATCTGGGATTCGAACGCCTACGGGGCCGCGGCCCCGTAGGCAAGTGAGCCATCCGAGTCTAGCTCTCTATACGGTTCGCTTGTAGCGGCGCGTTCTCCAACGCCGTCCACATTGGACGCCGTATATCTATATACTGTATGCGGCTCGACAAAAGCCGCGGCGAGTACAAGGGGGCGAAGGATGGCTCGAAAGAAGCGGGTGCTGATTACCGGCGCGTCGGGGACCATAGGCAGCCTGCTGGGCCGGGCGCTGGCCGACGACTACGACCTGACCGGAATCGACGTCAGGCCGGCCACGGAGATGGAGTCGGTGGTGGCCGACATGACAGACGCGGGCGCCATAAAAGGGGCGTTCGCCAACCAAGACGCCGTGATCGACCTGGCGGCCGCCTCGTCGGCTGACACGCCCTGGGACAGCGTGTACAAGAACAACGTGGTGGCCACCTACAACGCGCTGGAGGCGGCACGGGAGGCCGGCGTAAAGAGGCTGATCTTCGCAAGCTCCAACCACGTCACCGGAATGTACGAGACGGATGCTCCCTACTCGTCCATCGTGGCGGGAGACTACTCCGGCCTCGACCCGTCCGACATCCCGATGATCACCACCGACATGCCCATCAGACCGGACGGGCCGTACGGCATCGCCAAGGCCTTCGGTGAGGCGTCGGGCCGCTACTTCTCTGACAACTTCGAGCTGTCGGTGATGTGCCTGCGCATCGGGACACTCAACCGGGAGAGCAGGCCGTCGAACCCGCGACAGTTCGCCACGCTGCTGACGCATCACGACCTGGTCCACCTGGTGGACAGGTGCCTTTCCGCCCCCGACGAGGTCCGCTTCGGTACCTTCTACGGCGTATCGAACAACCAGTGGCGCTTCTGGGACGTCTCCAACGCCACCGAGACGGTGGGGTACCAGCCTCAGGACAACGCCGAGCTGTGGCGATGAGCGCTCCGGCCGATCGGGCAATGGGGGGCTGAGATGGAGTCAGGTCTCACACCGCCGGCGGTGGTCGACGAACTGCGCAAGAACGGCGTGACTCACGTCGTGTGGCTGCCCGACACGGAGACCAACTTCATGTATAGCACGCTGTCCGACGACCCGGACCTGGACATCGTGGCGATCTGCCGCGAGGCCGAGAGCATGCCCATCGCGGCCGGCCTCTGGATCGGCGGTAAGAAGCCAGTCGTGATGATCCAGAACACGGGCATGTTCGAGTCGGGCGACTCACTGCGGGGCCTGGCGCTGGATATCGGACTGCCCCTGGTGATGTTCGTCGGGTACCGCGGCTGGACCCGACACGGCGTCACGCGGGACTCGGCGGCGCGCTACACCGAGCCGGTCCTCAACGCCTGGGGGATCAACTACTACCTGATCGAGAGCGACACCGACGCCGGGCGCATAACCTCGGCGTTCGAGGAGGCGAGCCGCACCGAGCGGCCGGTGGCCTGCCTGATCGCCGCCGAATACTCCTAGGCCGTCCACAGGCGGACCAAGCTCACGAATTACCGTCCTGTACAAGACCGTTCACCAGCAGTCCACCGACCCCGGTTCCCAGTGGGTGAAGGACCCGGAGATCGTCATCGACGTGCGGGACGCGACGGGCATGTGGCGCGCCCTGACACCCAACGTCGTCGAGGCCGACGGCAGGTACCGCATGTACTACACGGAGTCGGCGCCGGGGATGGACTACCGGGCGGCGCCGGCCAGCATTCTGAGCGCGTTCTCCGAGGACGGCGGCACCTGGCGGCACGAGCCTAGGGTCCGGCTTGCGCCCCCTTTTATAAAGGTCCCTCACCATCACGTGGAGGTAACGCTGGCGATCTACAAGTCAGCCGCCGAGGGGCAGCCGGTGACACTGCCGCTGGACAAACGAGACCCGTTCTACACCTTCGAGGGACGGCTGCCCGGCACCAACGCCGCGGGCCGGCCGAGGTTCAGCAGCGGCCACGAGATGCAGACGTGAGAGAGCGGGTAGTCTACGAGCCCGGCTCCATCAGGAGGCCGGTCACGAATACGCCGCGAGCTGTTCGCCGTGGGCCGCCCACATCTCGTCGAACATGGCCTCGATGTCGGCCAGCGATAGCACGGCGGCCGTCAGCGGGTCGAGCATGACGGCGTGCTTCGCCGCCTCCCGGCTGCCCTCCAGTACCGCCGTCACCGCCAGCTCTTGCACCGCTATGTTGGAGCGAATGAGCGCCGCGAGCTGGGACGGAAGCTCGCCTACGGTCATCGGGTGAACGCCGAGGCCGTCTATCTGGCAGGGCACCTCCACGCACGCTCCCTCCGGAAGGTTCGCGATACCGCCGAAGTTGGGCACGTTGCCGTTGATGACCGTCAGCCCCCCACCCTCCATCGCGGACATGATCCGGCAGGCGTACTCGTCCGAGCGTCGGGCGGTCAGTGGTGAAGGGCGGGCTAACTCGTCACGCATGCTATTGAAATACTCTTCGTTGCGCTTTTCAAGCCGGGACAGGTCGGCACTGATGGCGTCCAGGCCGAAGGTTCCCATACGCTCGCGGCTCGTCCTGAAGTACGGGACGTACTCGGACATGTGCCGCGTCGACTCGGACACGAAGTACCCGAAGTGTCGCATCACCTCGAAGCGCACAGGGTCCCGCGCGTGGACTCTATCGTCCCGCATCGCCTCCCAGAGCTGTGGATAGGCGTCCTCGCCGTCTCGCTCGAACCGGAGGAACCACGCCATGTGGTTGATGCCGCCGACCCAGGCGGTGACGCTGTCCGCGGGCGCGCCGATGTACTCGGCAAGCTGCTCCGTCGTTCGCTGCACGCTGTGGCACAGCCCGACGGCCTCGGTCTCGGTGGCCTCGGCGATGGCCCAGCATGCGATGGCCATGGGGTTCGTGTACTGGAGCAGCAGCGCATCCGGGCAGAGCGCCTCCATGTCCCGACAGACGTCCAGCAGCACCGGCACCGTCCGCAGCGCCTTGAACACCCCACCGGGTCCCAGGGTATCGGCCACCGACTGGTCGACCCCGTATCTGAGGGGGACCTCCTGGTCGACGGCGAGATCGTCGCCCACCCTGATGGTGGTGATGACGTAGTCAGCGTTCCTCAGCGCCTCGGACCTGTCCGTGCCGAGGTCAATGGTGTTACAGGTGCCGGCGTCGGAGATCAGCCGCCTGGCGAAGGCCCCGATCAGGTCCAGGCGTTGGGGATCGACGTCCATCAGCGAGATCCGGGCGTCGGCCAGGGCTGGGGTGGTGACGACGTCCTGCAGGAGCCGGCGCGCGAACACCACACTGCCGGCGCCGATAAGGGCTATCTTGGGCAAGACCTACCTCCACGAATCCAGCCCAGGACCGGCCGGGCTAGCTCGGGGCGCCTTCGCGCCACCGGGCTTCCATCGCCAGCACCTTGTCAAGGCGGCGACGGTGTCGCTCCTCTCCGGTGAACTCCGCCGATACGAAGACGGCGACCAGCTCCCTGGCAACCTCGTCGCCGACGATGCGAGAGCCGAGGCACAGTACATTCATGTCGTCGTGCTCGACTCCCTGGTGCGCCGAATAGGCGTCATGACAGACGCTTGCGCGGACGCCAAGAACCTTATTGGCCGCGACGCACGCGCCGACGCCGCTTCCGCAGACCACCACGCCCCGGTCCGCCTGCCCCACCGCCACCCGCTCGGCCACGGCCATGGCGAAGTCAGGGTAGTCGTCGGCCGGGTCGTGCTCGTGGGCGCCGATGTCTACGACCTCATGTCCCAGCACCTCCAGGTGCTCCCGAAGGGGGCCCTTGAGCTGGTATCCCCAGTGGTCTCCACCGATAACTATTCGCAATTTCTCGCACCTGCTCCGTCGCCGGTAAACCTGGTCTGGCCCCACGATATCACACGCAGGCGGATCCACCGATACTCGATGGCGGTTGCGCCGGCAGCTATCATACATGCTGGCGCGCGCGACAATCACGAATCGGCGGGGAGGCCATATCGAGTTGGCTACTTCTTTCGTCAGCGTCGGCGAAAGGTACGATGCGACGAGAGCGCGGATGCTCCGCATGCTCGAAGATCTGGAGCAGTCGGGCCGGGTGCTGGCCACTGCGTACGCGAGACCGGGGCGCGACGTGTCGCCGGCCCAGACCGCCACGGCGTTCCCGGGCATGGCTGATGAGCTGGCCGGGGTGGTGATTGCCCTTGGCCGGCCGGACACGGGCGTCGCTGCGTTCTGGGAGACGGACATCGTCACCGCCGTGGTGCCGCCCTTCCCGATCGCGGAGGACGCCGCGTCGGCCGGCCTCGACGCCGGCCCGCTGAGGCGGCTGCTCGGCCGCCAGCTTCGGGTGGCCGTCGTCATGATCCGGCTAGGCCGCTACGCGGTCGGGGTACTGGACGGCGAGACACTCGTGGCCTCGAAGACGGACACGCGGTACGTGAAATCGCGCCACCGGGCCGGCGGCTCATCCCAACGTCGTTTCGAGCGCAGCCGCGAGCGGCTGGTGCGCGAGCTGTACGACCGGGTGTGCGAGGTGGCGGCAGACATTCTGCGACCTTTTGGCGGCACCGTAGACCACCTGCTGCTGGGAGGCGAGAAGCACACCGTAGGCGGCCTGCTGCGGCGATGCGAGGCACTACGCCGGCTGAAGCCGATCACGCTGGAGCGCAGGCTGGACGTCAGAAAGCCCGGACAAAAGGCGCTGGATGGCATCCACGACGACGTGTGGAGCAGCCGCGTGGTCGTGTTCAACCGCGCCGCGGGCGAATAGATCCGGTGCTTCACCGACCTGCCGGATGTCGTTGAGATACAGCCAGGACCTATGTAGAAACCCGCGGCCCCGGTGCTGGAGACACAGATCGCTCCTGCCCGAATCCGCCTTTACAAATGCCCGATGCCGAATCGGGGTCTGGGCGGGCTCCTCCCGGCCCCAGATACTTCGCGGAGCCTCAGCATGACATGCTCCGTTCAGTT
>CAZENU010000011.1:20875-52988 GCA_964513735.1 uncultured Dehalococcoidia bacterium | reverse complement strand
CTACTTGTATAGCTTCTTGTTTATGTACTCTCCCCTGAGCTCGCCGCCGGCCAGTATGTGTCCGTCCATGGCTGCCAGGAGATCGTTCTTGTTGGCGCCGGCCGCCAGGTCGAGTTCGGTGTCGAGCGCATAGACCGTGAACCGGTACGCGTGTGGGAACTGGGTCTTCTTTGTCCCCGCGTGGTCGTCGCGCTGGAAGATGGTGATGACGTTGGGGGGCGGACACGGGCCGCTCCACCCGATTTGGCTGAAGTCGTTGATGCCCTGCCTGGTGTTGGGACCGATGGCGAGCACTTCAGTGGTGGTCGCAAGGCCCTCGGCCAGCTCTGTGACGTCGGTCGGGATGTTCCAGATCAGCCAGTGCACCCTAGGTGAAAGCACACCAGGATCGTACTCGACGGCATCGGGGTCGTCAGAGATGAGGACGAAGCTCTGGGTGCCCTCCGGCGCGCCGGTCCACGCCAGAGGTGGAGACTTCTCCTCGCCGTACCGCGCGAAGCCGGCCTCCGGATAGTAGTAGTTGTCGGTGCAGGTGTACTCGATGGGAATGCGCCGGATCCTCGAGAAGACCGTGCTGGAGACCTCCATGGTCAGGGGGAACTCCTGGGCGATCTTGTACTCCGGGCTGTCGAGCATGAAACCGCTCTCGTCCCCGACGGCCGCCGCAGCCCCACTGCCTCCGACGGAGTCGCTGGAGCACGCGGCGTTCGCCAGCGCCAACGCCAACAGCAAGACGGTCGCTGTCGCACGACTTCGAAGCCTGATCATGGCTGACCTCCGGTGTCCATCGCGGCGTGTCCCCCAGTGTCCTCTCTCGTTATTACGTTGAATGAGTGGTCTACGATCTCTATCTGACCCGTTCCCTACGTTAGGCTGAGAGCAGACCTAGCAGACGGGGGAAGAAACAACATCCGAGGGACACCTCAGGACTCCGGCGACTTGCCGATCTGGGCCGCCTCGCATTGCCCCGTGCCAGCGACTCGGCTGTAAGTGGGGACACCATACTCGCGAACCCGAAAACTCGCATCATCGAGTCGACATCCTACGCTATGACCGCAGGGCGGGCAAGGCCGTGGGAGGAAGCGGCCCGTGGTCGCTCACGGAGCCTTCGACAGGCTGCCTTCGATACGGCGCCTCCTCAGGGCGAACGGTGTGGCGCTCCACAACGGGATCACACGACATCCTCCCCAACACAAGGCATCCTGCTATCGCGGAAGGAGAGGGGAGCGACGCGGGCGGGCCTACTCGGCAGGCTGACCGTCTTCGAGCTCGCTTAGCCGGCGTTCGACATCGGCGAGTTTGCTGTACTCTTCGTGCACGAGGAAGTAGCAGCGCCGCAGGTAGAGGTCCGCCAGCTCCGCGCTGCGCTGGTCGTCGGCCTTGACGGCGCTGACCAGGCGAGAGATATTGTGATTTTCGGGGAAGTGGCGGGCAATCAGGCCGATGTCCTCCTCGACTTCCCGCACCTGGCCGGCGTCGGAGCCCTCGACGGCAAACCGCAGCTTGCCGACCATCTTGGCGAGCTCCTCCAGCCTGTCCCCCTCGCTCATCAGCCCGTAGAGGACCTCGTTGACACCGACCCCGACCGGAACGTCGTCTTCGTCGTCCGACGGCAGGCCGAGGGATGCGACCTGCTGCCCGTAGAGTTCGGCGTACTGCTGCACCGCCTCGTTGATCGACATCAAGACAGAGGCGACGTCGCTGGGGTTGAAGGTCCCGGCGAAAAGCACGTCGTCGTCCCGCTTCTCGGAGATCGTCTCCAAGACTGCGTAGCTCTCCAGCTGCTCGGGCGCGGGTGGGAAGGCGAAGGCGGACAGGTCCTTGGGGCCCAGCTCGCCCACCTGGTTCATCAGAAACGGGGGAACGTATTTCGAGACGTCCACGGAGATCGGCAGGATGACGACGTAGGTCGCCCACACCTCTTCGGGGCTCAAAGAGCTCTTGAAGTAGAGCAGCGCGTGGCCCTTGGGCAGGTCGCTGCTACCTCTTTCAAAAACGATATCCATAAGATTCCTGACTCCGCTGAACGGTCCCGTATCATTATACGCCTATGCGGCCGGCTGACCTACAGCTCACGGCGATGCCATACACCCGGGGGCGAGCCGCCTCGGACATCAGGCTATACTGGTTGCCAGAGTAGAGCCTCACCAGCCATGCCAAGCATCATCAACGACGGATACCGATGGTTCCTCAGGCCTCTCCTGTTCCGGCTCCCCCCGGAGACGGCGCAGAAGGTGGCCGACCTCGCGCTTTCCCGAACCGTCCTGTGGAGGGCCCTCGGCCCGACGTTGGAGGTCCGAAACGGCCGCCTTTTCGTCGAGCTGTGCGACGTGACTCTAGAGAACCCTATCGGGCTTGCGGCCGGCTACGACAAGAACTGCAAGCTGATCCCCTCGCTGTCCCGACTGGGGTTCGGGTACCTCACCGTGGGCACGGTCACCGTCTCTGCCCAGCCGGGCAACGCCAAACCACGGGTGCTGCGACTGCCCGATCAAGAGTCGCTGCTGAACGGGCTAGGCTTCCCAAGCGACGGCCTCGAGAAGGCGGCGGCGAGCCTGGAACGGGCACAGGGCTCGATCGGCGGCACACTGGTGATCGTGAGCATAGCGGGCACCTCCGTCGAGGAGTTCGTTCGCTGCCACCGGCGCCTAGAGCCGCTGGCCGACGCCATCGAACTGAACATCAGTTCGCCCAACACGCAGGGGCTCAAGGTGTTCCAGGAGCCCGAGGCTCTAGCGAGGCTGATCGACGCGATAAACGATGGGAGAAAGAAGCCGCTGGTGGTAAAACTCCCCTGCTACGGCGTGACGGAGGACGGCAGCGCGGTGCCGGATGAGGAACGAGCGCGGCCGGTGGCGCTGGCGCGGGCGTGCGCTGACGTCGGCGTCGACGCGCTCACCGTCGCCAACAGCCGGCCCACGAGGGATGCCAGACTATCGACGGGCACCGGCGGTCTAAGCGGGCGCAGCGTGTTCGAAGGCATGCTCACCATGGTCTCCGACGTCAGGCGCGAGGCAGGCGACGTGATCGCGATAAACGCCTGCGGCGGTATTTTCTCGGGAGAGGACGCCTGGAAAGCGATCCGAGCCGGGGCTACGACGGTCCAGCTCCTTACGGGCATGGTATATCGCGGACCCGGTATCGCGAGGCAGATCAACCGCGAACTTTTGGAGGTCATGGACCGCGAGGGCATGGACGCCTTCATGTACGCTACCGAGCAGGGCGCCTACGGACGCCATCCCTGAGCAGGCCACGGCTATCGGACCGCCTTGAGCTCCTCAATCTGCCGCTCCAGAGACTCCCGATCAACCCCGAGCTCGACCGCGCTCTCCAGGTCCTGGACTGCCTCGTCATCGCGGCCCATCAGCGTCAGCGCCATAGACCGGTTGGCGTAGGCATCGCCTTCCTCGGGAGCTAGCTGTATCGCGACCTCGAAGTCCGCGAGAGCCAGGTCGAACTGGCTGAGACTGCCGAACACCGCGCCCCTGTTGACATATGCAGCCTGGTACTCCTTGTCCAGCCTGATGGCCGCGCCAAAGTCCTCCAGCGCGAGCAGGTGACGCCCCAGGGTGACCAGTGAGACACCCCGGTTGTACCGCGTCGCCGCTACGTTCGGATCGAGCCTGATGGCACGATCAAGGTCCGCTACGGCCTCCTCATAGCGACCCAGGCTGGCGTAGACGATACCGCGGCCGTTCAGCGCGCCGAAGCTGTCCGGGTCCCGCCCTATCGCCTCTCCGAAGTCTCGGATCGCCGCCTCTATATCACCCATGAAGACGCGCACCTGGCCACGCCCGACGTACGCGCCCGCCAGTTCGGGGTCAAGACGGAGGGCTTCCTCGTATCCGAATAGCGACCCCTCTACGTCGCCAAGACTCCTGATCACCTCAGCCCGGTTGTGGTAGGCGACGGCCAGCTCAGGGTCGATTCGGATGGCGGCGTCGTAGTGCTGCAGCGCCCCGTCGGCGTTGCCCAACTCCCAGTAGGCCTCGCCCCGCCCGTTGTACGCCAGCGCCATAGTGGCATCCAGGTTGATGGCGTTGCCGAACTCAGAGGCGGCTTCGACGTACCGGCCCGCATCCATGTGCTCAACGCCGATCCGGTAACGCTTCTCGGCCTCGGTCCCGCCGCCGCAGGCCACGACCACGGCGGCAAGCAGCACCGGCAGAGCGGCAAGGACGATGCGGCTGGTCAACAGGCGGCGCGCGTCGATGACTACACCTCGGCCTGGGCGAGGGAAGCCTTGAGCTGGTCTACGGTGATGTTGCCGCCGCTCATCAGGAGCACCACGTTCTTGCCAGCGATGGAGTCCTTGATCTTGAGCGCGGCTGCGAGAGGGGAGGCGCCTGCATGCTCCGGCAGGCTATGGGTGAGCTCGACGTGCAGGTACACCGCTTTGTCCATTTCGTGCTCTTCGACCAGCACGAAATCATCTAGCATGTCCCACATGATCTCCTGGGGGAGTTCATAGCCGATTCGGGTCGCCAGGCCCTCGGCCCGAGTGTCGACTCCGGACTCGACCATTCGCCCCTGCTTCCAGGAAAGATACGCTCCGGGGGCGTTGGCCGCCTGAACGCCGATAACCTGCATCTCGGGGCGCACTGCCTTGGCCACGATGCACGCGCCGCAGGCCCCGCTACCGCCGCCTATCGGTACAATGATCACGTCTGTCTCCGGCAGGTCCTCCATGATCTCGAGGGCGTAGGTGCCCACGCCAGGGATCAGACCCCACTCGTTGGCCGAGTGAACGAAGCGGTATCCCTCTTCCCTAGAAAGCCGTTCGGCGTGCTCCAGAGCATCGTCGAACTTCTCGCCGTGGAAGACGAGATCCGCGCCGAGCTGCCGCAATGACCTCACCTTGTTGGGATTCACGTCAACGGGTAGGACGACTTTGGTCTCGACCCCAAAGGTGCGGGCGGCGTAAGCGATGCCCTGGCCGAAGTTGCCCGTAGACGCCACGACGACACCGGCTTTCTTTTCATCGGGGCTGAGGAGCGAGATGACGTTGAGGGCTCCCCGCATCTTGAACGCGCCCAGGGCCTGGTGGTTCTCGTGCTTCACGTGAATCCGCGCACCCACGAGGTCGTCCAGCGCCGGGTAGTGGTGAAGCGGCGTGCGGACGATGTGTGGCGCAATGCGGCGGCGAGCGTCAAGCACGTCCTCGATAGTCGGCCAATCCGCCAATCTGTCCTCCTTAGTCCGCACGCCGAGTACCTACTCCGTTCGCCCTTCGATACGCCCTGATGGGGCATCGGGGCGTATCGAAGGGCGAACGGAGTAGGGATTCTCGGGGGCTGCGGCGTTGTAGCCCCCAGGAATCCCAACTGCTACCATAGCATACGGATGCCCACCGCCTCACAGACTCATTCTCCAGCACCGCACACACACCGCTTACGTTAGCGACCTCGCATGCCCATCCACGTGCTTCCACCAGACCTCTCGTCCAAGATCGCCGCGGGCGAGGTGACCGAGCGGCCGGCGTCGGTCGTCAAGGAGCTGATCGAGAACTCACTGGACGCCGGCGCCACGGAGGTCTCGATCGAGATCCGCGAGGGCGGCATCGACTTCATCAGGATTGCCGACAACGGCGTCGGCATCCCGGGCGACGAGGTAGAGCTCGCTTTCCAGCGTTTCGCCACCAGCAAGCTGTCGGACCCGTCGGACCTCGGCTCTATATCCACGCTGGGATTCAGAGGAGAGGCGTTGCCCAGCATCGGCGCGGTCTCCCACGTCACGCTGGTGACCAGGCCAACCAACGAGACGTCGGGGACGCACATAGAGGTGGCGGATGGGCGAATCATCAGCAACTCGCCCCGGGGGACTGCCCCAGGGACCTCGATCACGGTCCGCCACCTGTTCCGGAACGTGCCGGCGAGGCGCAAGTTCCTGCGTTCTCCGGCGACCGAGGCCAGCAGGGCTCAGACACTGGTGGCCCGCTACACTCTCGCGTACCCGGGCGTCCGCTTCATCCTGACCGTAGAAGACTCCGAGGTCTTTACGAGCACGGGCTCCGGCGACACGCGCGAGGCCATCGCCGCGGTCTACGGGGCGAGCGTGGCCGAGGAGATGCTCGAGCTGGCTTCCGCGACGCCGCCCGACGGCGGCCGCGCCCCGAGGGTATCGGGGATGATCGGTCCGGGGTCGATCTCCCGCGCCAACAGGAGCCAGATTACCATTTTCGTGAATCGCCGCTGGGTCCAGAACCGCATGCTGGGCTACGCCCTCCAGGAGGCATATCAGGGCTTCCTGATAGAGCGACGCTACCCCGTGGCCGTGGTCGATGTCGCTCTGCCATACCAAGACGTCGACGTCAACGCGCATCCAGCCAAGTCCGAGGTGCGCTTCAGACACGAGGGCGCCGTGTTTTCCGCGATCCAGCAGGCCGTGCGCCATACCCTGACCGCTCACTCGCCGGTGCCTGAGCTGGGGCAGACGACGGTACCGGCCGCAGCACCACTCGCCACGGGAGGGTCATTCTGGCCGGTCGGACCCGCGGCCGTGGTGCTCGGCAGCGAGGGCATGGCCGGCTCAACGACCGCGCCCACCGGGCATCACCCCGAACACGGGTCGGACCCGGGCATGGCGCCGCCACCGCTGGCGCCCAGCGTCGCGCTGCCGCGCCTGAGGGTCCTGGGCCAGGTCCAGGCCACGTACATCGCCGCGGAGGGCCCCGACGGGGTATACCTCATCGACCAGCACGCCGCCCACGAGCGGGTGCTGTTCGAGCGAGTCAAGACCGAGGCGCTGGCGAGCGCGCCGCAGGTCCAGGGCCTAATGGAGCCCGCGACCATCCCGCTGGAGCACCGGCAGAGCGAGCTGCTGGAGGCCCACGCAGAGCTGATACGGCAGATGGGGTTCGAGGTGGAGCCCTTCGGCGGCAGGGCCTACATCCTGAGGGGCGTCTCCAGGCTGATCGCGGAGGGCGACCCAGCCCAGAGTTTCATCGACGTGCTCGACCTGATGGCCGAGGGCGGCGGCTTCGAGTCGTGGGAGGACCGGGCTGCCTACTCCATCGCCTGCCACGGCGCGATCAGGGCCGGCAAGACGCTGACGGCCGAGGAGATGGCGGAGCTGGCGCGCCAGCTTGAGGCCTGCGAGCAGCCGCACACCTGTCCTCACGGACGGCCGACCATGATCCACATGAGCTCGGCGCGGCTCGAGCGGGAGTTCGGCCGGCGGTAGAATTGCGGCAGAGGCCCGGAACTAGCTACAGCCGGAGTCTCAATCCCAAGTAACCTGCGTAGGATCTAGCCACATGACCATACGTTGGTGAGGCTGAACAGAGCCTGTCACCCCGATGCCAAATCGGGACTTGGGGCCGGGTGGGACCCCTCCCCAGACGCTTCGGCCTGGGAAGGCCTCAGGGTGACAATCGCTGCGCCAGACGGGCCTCGTCGACGTTTCGGAGGCGTCATTGCGCCAAGTGATCTGCGAGACACTACACTAGTTCAAGGACAGGCTGGAACGACATGGCCCACCCACCCACCGTGTAGAGAGAGGCTCGTTTCAGTTGCCGCGCCGCAAGTGGTGCTATTGGGGGTGCGCATCGCTTGTGGCTTTGGGGTCGGCACGGCACCTGCCGGTGGATGGGCGGGCGGTGCCGGGGCGCTCGTCTGTTTTTTCCCGTGCGTCCCGGTGTGTCAGAAACAGGCTACTCCCGAACGGATGTGCGTGTCAATGGCTGAGAACATCTGTTTTGCCCGAGTTTGATCGCCCGGTCATGGCCGGCCTCGTCGCCGCTACTGAAGCGCGTCGAGGATGTAGTAGAAAACGAGGCCGAGCAGCGCAACGATCGGAAAGGTCAGCAACCAGGCGAACACGATCTCCCTGGCGACTCCCCACCTCACCGCGGAGAGCCGGCGGGTCGAGCCCATCCCAAGGATTGAGGAGGTGATGACGTGGGTGGTGCTGACCGGTATGCCAGTGCGAGACGCCAACTCGATAACGGTGCCCGCCGCACCCTCCGCCGCGAAGCCGTGTGGCGGCCTCATGGTCACTATGCGCACTCCCAGGGTGCGGATCACCCGGCTCCCCCCTAAGTAGGTGCCCAACGCCATGACCAGCCCGGAGAGCACTATCACCCACAACGGCACGGCGAACTCGGTCATCTCGAACCGTGGCGACACGAACAGCGCCAGGGTGATGATGCCCATGGTCTTCTGGGCGTCGTTGGAGCCGTGGCTGAAGGCCATGAAAGCAGCCGTAACCATCTGGCCCTTCTTGAAGATCCCGGTAACCATCGCCGGAGCGGTCTTTCGGAATGTCCAGTAGATGGCCAGCATGAGGAGGTAGCCGAAGAGGATGCCGAGCACCGGCGAGAATATCAACCCGAGCACGATCTTGCGGATGCCCGTTCCCACGAGCACGCCGACTCCGCCGTGAGCCATGCCCGCGCCCGCGACTCCCGAGATAAGGCTGTGGCTGCCGCTGACCGGCATCCCTATGCGAGTCGCGGAGAACACCCACAGAGCGGCCGCAAGAGTGCCACCTGCGACGACGACGAGCGTGACCGCGTCGGGGTCGACGACGCCCTTCCCCACCGTCTTCGCCACCGCCGTCCCGGACACGGCGCCCACGAAATTCATCACGGCCGCCATCAGCACCGCGGCAAGGGGCGACATGACCCTGGTGGACACTACGGTTGCGATGGCATTGGCGGCGTCGTTGAACCCGTTGGAGAGCTCGAACAGCAGGGCAACTCCGATTACGAGTACCAGGAACTCCAGGGAATCGGCGTATATCATCTGAGCCACCCGGAGGAGGCTGCCCGCTCCGAGACCGGCCGCGACTGAAGAAGTCGGCCCGTGCCGGGAGTCAAGAGTGCTTCAGCACGATGCCTTCGAGCACGTCGGCGGCATCTTCGGCCCGGTCCGTAGCCTGCTCCAGGTCGTGGTAGATATCCCGCCACTTGAGGATGTCGATCACGTCGCTGCCGTTGCTGAAGAGCTCTCCGATGGCCCGGCTGGCCACTCGATCGGCCTCATGTTCGAGTCTGTTGATCTCTTCGGTAATAGGCAATATCTCGCTGAGCTTGGCGCCACGAGTCGACAGCAGGCCCATGGCCCTCTCCAACTGGTCCGTGCAGCCTATCAGGATGGTGCACAGGTGCCGGGCGTACTCGGTCGGCTCCTCAATCCGGTACTCCAGGGTGTACTGAGCGGCTTCGTCCATGGCGTCAATGACGTCGTCAAGGCGCTCGGCCAGCGCGAGAATGTCTTCGCGGTCGATGGGGGTCACGAAGGTCCGGTGAAGAGAATGTGCGATGTCGTGGATGATCCGGTCGCCGAAATCCTCCAGCTCTTTGATCTCCTGGACCTTCTCAGCCACGTCCTCGTAGTTATGCATCAGGTCAGACAGGCTCCGGGCCGCCTTCTGAAGATTCTGGGTGCTCTGATGGAGGAGGAAGAAGAACCTGTTCTCCCTGGGCATGAAACTGGGCATGAAAGACAGCGACAGCTTCATCTTCGTGGCCTCGTATGCGCAAAAAACCCTCCAACGTGAAGTTGGAGGGTCCCTCGGGATAGCGTACCGGGCGATTCAAGCATCGAGTCCGTCAACGACCTCCGGTGTGCCTGCCTGTTCCGTCCGAATGTTATTAGACGGGCGGCCTGCCGGTCAAGGCGGCCCGATCAGCTTTACACTGAAGTAGGACGCTGGATATAATCTCCTAGTTGGGCCGTGCGCCGCCTTGAAGGCTGACTTTCGTCGCGGACCCCTAGAGGCAGGATGGCCGTACTTCAGATAGTCGAGTTCCCCGACCCTGTGCTGCGCCGGCGGGCCAGGCCCGTACGCCGTGTGGACCGCCGCACGCAACGGCTGGTCGACGACATGGTCGACACCGTCCGCGACGCGAACGGGATCGGCCTCGCCGCCAACCAGGTCGGAGTCCTTCGGCGGATCATCGTGATACAGATGCCCGGCGGGATCGAGCCGCGCGTCTACGTCAACCCCCGCATCGTCCACCGGCAGGGCCGCAGAGACGTGCTGGAGGGCTGTCTGAGCGTGCCGGGATACTCGGCAATCATCACAAGGTCGGTCTGGGTCAGGACCAGCGGCCTTGACGGGAACTCACGGTTGGTGCGGCTGCATGCCGACGGGCTGCTCGCGCAGGCCCTGGAGCACGAGATCGACCATCTCAACGGTATTCTCTACATGGACCACTTGAAGAGTCACCAGGAGCTCGTCAGGGACGAGCCCGAGGTAGAAGAAGAGTCGCCTGCAGAAGTTGCAGTCGCTTGACGCTCCCCTCACTGCCAATGACTCCCACCGGTGAAGTCGAACTGTCTCGAGATCTGGCCCTGCCTCGTTTCCCGGAGATCGTGCCATCTCTGGTCGGATTCTTCGCGTCCCGGGGTATCGAGGCCTATCTGGTCGGCGGCGCGGTGAGGGACGCTTTGCTCGGCCGATACACCCGCGACGTTGACGTCGCGGTCAACACGGACACCGGCGACGTGGGCTCAGACCTGGCGTCCTTCCTCGGCGGCTACGTGTTCCCGCTGGACGTCGAAAAAGGTATCCACCGGGTGGTCTCCGGAGAAGCGGTCGTGGACCTGAGCCCCCTCGCCGGGGACATCCACGAGGACCTGGGGCGTCGGGACTTTGCCGTGGACGCCATGGCCGTTTCGGTGTCCGACCTGGCCGAAGGCGCGGCGAGCGCGCGGGTGATCAATCCGCACGGCGGCCTCAGCGACCTGGAAGCCGGCGAGATCAGGATGATTTCGTCGTCGGTGTTCGCCGAAGACGCGGGCCGCCTGATGAGAGCGGCGCGGCTTGAGGCGCAACTTGGGTTCACGCTGTCGCGGGACACGGAGGCGACAGTCCGGCGGCAGGCCGGCATGGCCGGGTCCACGTCGGGCGAGCGCGTACGGAACGAGCTGCTGAGCATTCTGGCGGAGCCCGGCGCGACGGCCTCTCTCCGAAGGCTGGACGACCTTGGGCTGTTGTCAGTCGTGCTTCCGGAGCTGGACGAGGCGAGGGACGTTACCCAGCCCAAGGAACATCATTGGGACGTCTTCGGCCACTCGATGGAGACGCCGGGCCAGGTGGAAGTCATTCTGGCCTCCGAGAAGGAGCCGAACGGATTCGTTGTCCGGGCGACACCCCGGTTCGAAGGCATGACCGAATACTTCGCCGAGGTCGTGACGGACGGGCACAGCCGATTCACGCTCCTGAAGCTTGCCGCCCTGCTCCATGACGTAGGCAAGCCGGCCGCTAAGACCGTGGAGCCGTCGAGCCGCATCCGGTTCATCGGCCACCACAGCGTGGGGGCAGAGATCGCCGAGGGGGCTCTGGGCAGGCTGAGGCTCAGCGGACGCGGCATCAACATGGTGAGCCGCATGGTGCGGCACCACCTCAGGCCCGGCCAGATGGAGCACGGCGACGATCTGCCGTCTCAAAAAGCTACGTATAGGTACTACAGAGACCTAGCCGACGTTGCGATAGACACCGTATACCTGAACCTTGCAGACTACGCTGCGGCCCGCGGACCGCAGCTCGGCGAGGAGGAGTGGGCAGGACGGTGCCGCACCGCCGCGCACATACTGCAGGCCGGCACCGCGCAGGCACAGCAGGAGGCGGCGCGGCCGCTGGTCGACGGTCAGGACATAATGAAGGCGCTCTCACTGGAGCCCGGACCGATCATCGGGACGATGCTGGAGGCGGTGCGCGAGGCGCGGGCGACGGGAGAGGTTGGATCGAGGGAGGAAGCGTTGGACCTAGTCAGGGAGAGACTAAAGACCGGAGGCGCAGGTGCGTAGATACTCACGCCCTCTGGCACTGATCGTTGTCCTAATGACCGCAGCGGTGCTGGTGCTCGCGTTTAAGACGTTCAACCTCGGTGGCTTCGAGCGGGGTGCCGAAGGCTCGCCGCTGGGTATAGAGCTCGGCCTCGACCTCCGCGGCGGGAGCGAGCTCAGATACCAGTCCGTCCTGACGGACCCCGATACGGGTGCAAACATAGACCCGACAAGCGACCAGATGAAGGCGCTCAAGAGGTCCATCGAGCGACGTGTCAGCGCATCCGGATTCGGCGAGCCGATCATACAGATCCTGGGCACCGACAGGCTGCTGGTGCAGCTCCCCGGCATCAGCGACCTGACCAGGGCGAAGGAGCTCATCGGCGAGACGGCCCAGCTCGTGTACCTGCACAGGACGCTCAACGTAGCGCAGGCGATACCCGGGCTTTCCGAAGAGGACATCCTCGGGGTTACCATCGTGAACCTCGACTTGAGCGGCGCACTATACGTCCCAACTTCAACCGCGACGACTACCGCGGCAGACGCCGGTTTCCAGAGCACGACCACCCAATCGGAGACGGGCCTGCAGAGCACCACCACGGCGGCGATTACACCGCCGGTGTTGGTGCCCGCGATAAGAATTGATTTCACGGACGCGGGCGCGGCGGCCTTCGACGAGTTTGTCAACAGGTTGAGGCTCAGTCTTGCGGAGATACCTGGGACCGAGCAGCTCGACTTAGAGAGCGGGGGGGTGCCTGCGCCGGGCACCGGCGACCGGTATCCGAACCTGCTGACCATGAATTTCATTGGTGGCACGTCGACCGAGATTCGGATCCCCTACTCGCCCCTGGCGTCTATCGGACCCGGCCAGACCGTCTTCTTCCCAGGGAATCCGAACATAGCGCGGGTAGACGACACCAACAGCTTCACGGTCAGTCTGATCGGACGGGCCGCCGACGTCGAGGAAGCCGTCGCCATATACGGTGAGGAACCGGTGGTCAGGCTGGGAGAGGTCCTGGGCAAGGCCGACGAGGACGTGGGCCTCACCGGTGACGACATGGCCCGCGCCTATGCGGGCCGACACAGCGGGTCGGGCCTGCCCATCGTCAACATCGAGTTCAACTCCGAGGGCACGCGCAAGTTCGGCGAGCTGACTACAAGGGTGTCCGGCACGTCCAACCTGATCGCGATATTCCTCGATGATCGCGAGCTGTTTGCCTCCAGCGTCAGGCGTCCCATTACGGGCGGCGCGGCGTTCATAGAGAGCCGGAATTTCACCTTCGATCGAGTGAGCGACCTGGCCATGCTGCTGGAATCGGGCACGTTGCCGGTACCGATCGAGCTGATCCAGGAGCGGACGGTCGGCGCGAGCCTTGGAGACGAATCGCTGGCCAAGAGCCTGGTGGCCGGCCTGGTCGGCCTGGGGCTGGTGCTGGGGTTCATGGTGATGTACTACCGCATGGCGGGAGTAGTCGCGGCGGTCGCCCTGCTGGTCTACGGGATCTTGTTCCTGGCCATCATCAAGGTACTGGCCGTCTCGATGACGCTGTCTGGAGTCGCGGCGGCCGTGCTGTCCATCGGCATGGCGGTCGATGCCAACATACTGATATTCGAGCGCATGAAGGAAGAGTTGCGAACGGGCCGGACCCTGCTCTCGGCCGTCAACATCGGGTTCAACCGAGCGTGGCCCGCCATTCGCGACGGCAACATCTCGACACTGATCACATGCGGCATCCTCTTCTGGTTCGCGGACACCCTGGGCGCGAGCATCGTGCAGGTCTTCGCGGTCACGCTGGCCATCGGCGTCGGCGTCAGTATGTTCTCCGCCATCATGGTGAGCCGCACGCTGCTGAAGGCATTGACCGTGACGCGACTCAATCGCAGGCTGTCCTGGTTCATCCCATCGGGCGGCTCTGAGCTGCCGCAGCAGCAACGCACAGCCGTGGCCGGCTAGAAAGGCAAGCACGTGGACTTCGTAGGCAGGCGATACTGGTTCTTTTTGATATCGGCCATTCTGTTGCTGCCCGGGGTGTTCTTCCTGATCGCCGCGCCAGGCCTGAAGCAGGGCATCGACTTCACCGGCGGCTCGTCGCTGACCCTGAAGTTCGCCACCCCGGTGGACGAGGTAGACATCCGGAGCGCCCTCAGCGGCATTGACCACCCCGACGCCCGGGTCCAGCAGGACCAGGACACGGACAACACGTTCTTCATCCATACCAAGGAGCTGCAGGAAGAGGACAAGAACGCGGTGATCGCCGCGCTGTCCGCTCTGACGCCGGAGGTCGAGGCTGAGCTACTGACATTCGATCTGGTGTCGGCCGCCTTCGCCAGGGAGATCCTGTTGAACGCCTTCTGGGCGGTGCTGGCAGCCGCCGTGGGTATCTTTTTCTTCCTCTGGTGGGCGTTCCGCAGCGTGCCCAACCCCATCCGGTACGGGACCGCGGCTCTGGTGGCCCTGCTCCACGACTCGCTCGCCGTGGTCGGCATCTTCGCGATGCTTGGGGTCCTGTTCGACGTCGAAGTCAACACGATGTTCTTCATCGCGTTCCTGCTGGTCTACGGCTACAGCGTCAACGACACGATCGTGATCTTCGACAGGCTGAGGGAGAACACTCTCAGCTTCCCGAACCGCACCCTGACGGTTAACGTCAACGTCAGCATCTCCGAGAGCATCGGCCGATCCCTCAACACCAGCCTAACGCTGCTATTCACCCTGCTGGCGCTGCTGCTGTTCGGCGGCTCGACGATCAGGGAGTTTCTGTGGGTGCTGATCATCGGCGTCGTCGTGGGCACGTACAGCTCCATCGGAGTCGCGACGTCCCTCCTAGTGGCCTGGGACGCCGGGGACTTCGGCCGACTCCTGAGGCGAAGACGGAGGTCACCCGACCCCTCCCGCGCCGCGTGACCGTGGACTGAACCACCAATACCATCGCGACGGCGACCCTAAGGCGTCAAGGCCCCGTCTAGCCTGAGCGCGGCTGCCCCAAGGCAGCACCTTTGAGCGGAACAATGCGCGGTCTCAGATATAGCCCGGTGATTCTGGGTACCGCCTTTGTCGTCAACTTCTTCGGAGGCGGCTCCCGGTTCGCCTTCGGCCTGATGCTGAAGCCGATGGTGGACGACCTGGAGTGGAACCGGACCACTGTCTCATTGCTCGTGACCAGCTTCATGCTGGTCTCCGCACTGGCCATGCCGCTGGCGGGCCGTCTCGCCGACCGGTACAGCCTCAGGGGAATCCTCGCCGCCGGCGTCGCGGCGGGCGGCGTCGGGCTCGGCCTGATGAGAAACGTGACCGTGCCGTGGCAGGCCTTCGCCCTTTACGGCGCAGTCAACGGGCTGGGCAACGCCGCCGCCTCCAATCCGATCATCGGGGTGATGGTCAGCCGGTGGTTTCGGGAGCGCACCGGCGCGGCGGTCAGCTTGGCCACGTCTGGCAACTCGGTGGGCCAGCTCGTAATCATCGCGGCGCTGGCGTCGGCGATGGCGTCGCTGGGATGGCGCAACGCCTTCGGCGTCCTTGGAGCAGCCAACCTTCTCATAGTGCTGCCGCTGGTGCTCGCCGCAGTCCGTCCGCCACCCCCGGCCCCCGCGGCGAGCGGCCAGGGCGACTCCGGGGACACACGCTCCGGACCTTCGGCCCCGGCCCGGCGGTTGGACCTTGCCGACCTGCTGAGGTCGCGGGAGCTGCTGCTGCTGGTCACTGTCTACTGCATCTGTGGCTTCCAGGACTTCTTCGTCGTCACCCACGTCGTCGCCTTCGCGGAAGATGTCGGCGTGGGCCCTGCGTTGGCGGGAAACATGCTGGCATTGATGGGGCTTTTCGGGCTGGCCGGCGTGGTCTTGTCGGGCCTGATGGCCGACGCCTTCGGCGCCGCGCGCCCTACGGTCATGTGCTTCACGATCAGGATCGCGACATTCGCGGCGGTGATCTACTTCCAGCAGACCCCCGTAATCCTGGTTTTCGCGTTCGCCTACGGGTTCACTTTCATGATCACTGCGCCATTGTCGGTGGTGTTCACCCGCAACATATTCGGCGCGGAGCGTTTGGGGTTCATCAGCGGGCTGCTGTCGATGAGCCACCAGATCATGGGAGGGCTCGGGGCCGTGTTCGGCGCGGCGGTCTTCGACCTGTGGGACAGCTACGACCGCGCCTTCGTGGTCATGCTGGCGCTGGCCGTGGCGGGCACGGCGTCGACGCTGGCGATCCGAGAGCGGCCGGTGCCAGCAAAGACGCTGACTGGGTAGACGAGGTGGGGAGTCTACCGGTCCACGTCCCAGCGGTGGCCCCACCGTCGCGTCCAGCTACACGCCGAGATCCGACACATGGGTGCGGGTGGAGCGTTCCCCCTCCCCAGTGCTATGGCTAATCTATGCAGGGAGCCTAGTCGGCGGCCAGCGCTTTGCTGGCAGCGGACACGCCGGCGCCCCGGGGCACCTCGTACCCGGCGCCGGGCAGGACGGCTTCGAGGGCGGCGAGCAGGGCGTAGACGTGCTCGGCCTTGCTGGAATCGCCCATCAGCCCGACGCGCCATACCTTGCCCGCGAAGTCGCCCAGGCCCCGGCCGATCTCGATTCCGTAACCGCGCAGCAGCGCCTGCCGGACCTTCAGGTCGTCGACGCCTTCGGGTATCGCAACAACGGTGATCTGCGGCAGGCGATAGCTCTCCGGCACCACCAGCACGAGGCCCAGCGCCTCGAGGCCGGCGCCAAGAGCCGCCGCGTTCCTTGCGTGGCGCTCGAACCGCGCTTCAGCCCCCTCCTCGACGACGATCTTGAGGGCCTCGCGCAGGCCGAGAAGCATGCTCACCGGGGCCGTATGGTGGTACACGTGCTCGTCGCCCCAGTAGTTAGCGCTAAGGGCCAGGTCGAGGTACCAGGACGACGGCGGCCGCTTCCGGTCCTTTATCACCTGGTGCGCCCGCGGGCTGATGGCGGCCGGCGCCAGCCCCGGCGGGCAGGCCAGGCACTTCTGGCTGGCCGAGTAGCAGTAGTCGATTCCGTCCCTGTCCACGGCCACTTCGGTGCCTCCCAGCGAGGTGACCGCGTCCACCATGAACAGCGCGTTGTGCTCCCTGGTCAGCCGAGACAGGTCGTCGAGGGGCTGAAGAACGCCCGTGGAGGTCTCGGCCTGAACGACCGCTACCATCTTCACGTTGGCGTGCTTCTCAAGCGCGTCCCGGAGCATCTCGGGGGGGAACGGACGCCCCCAGTCGCCGTTCAGAATGACCACGTTGGCGCCCACCCGCTCGGCCATCTGGCGCATGCGGTCGCCGAAGAAGCCGCAGATGCAGATCACGAAGGTATCACCGGGCTCGAGCAGGCTGGCGATGCCTGCCTCCATCCCGGCTGAGCCCGTGCCGGACAGCGCCAATGTCAGACACTCCTCGGTCCGGAACACCCGCCTCAGCAGCGCGGAGATCTCGTCCATGATGAGCAAGAAGGCGGGGTCCAGGTAGCCGATCACGGGAGACATCATGGCCTGCAACACCTGGGGATTGGCATTGCTCGGCCCGGGGCCGAGCAGGATACGAGGGGGTACCAGCGGCACCGCGGACTCGGCTAGAGCGTCTGTCTGCATGGTCAACTCCTGCGGCCCGAATAACGGGCTTCGCCGGGGTGTCCGTGCCGGGCGAGCCGTCCGTCTGAAGCGGGCGACTCGTATTATAGGAAAGCCCGATACCGGTGTCCACGGGCCACGCCGCCGCAGTCGGATCTCTCGATCATTGACGTAGGGGAGGTCTTCTCCGACATGCTCGGGACAGGATTCCTTCGATACGCCCCGATGCGGCATCGGGGCTACTCAGGACGAACGGATAGGGGTCTCCGGACACAAGATCCGGAGACCCCTAGTTTGACACCCGGCAGGGGCACCAATACAATTCGCCCACTCCCCGGCGCCCGCTTTTGCCCGAAGTCCGTTACCACCCGTTACCAGCCAGGAGGATGCACCCATGAGAGCCGTCGTCTACAAGGCCCCGTTCAGTGTCGCGGTCGAGAACGTCCCGGAACCCACGATCAAGCACCCCAACGACGCGATAGTGAAGATCACGTCGACGTGCATCTGCGGGTCGGACCTGCACATGTACGAGGGCCGGACCTCGGCCGAGGCCGGAATCGTGTTCGGCCACGAGAACCTGGGGACCATTCAGGAGGTCGGCCCCGGCGTCAAAGAGCGTAAGGTCGGTGACCGGGTCGTGATGCCATTCAACGTCGCGTGCGGCTTCTGCAAGAATTGTCTGGGCGGCTATACCGGCTTCTGCACCACGGTGAACCCCGGATTCGCCGGCGGGGCATATGGCTACGTCGCGATGGGGCCGTGGGTCGGAGGCCAGGCCGAGTACCTGCAGGTCCCCTTCGCCGACTTCAACTGCCTGCCCTTGCCGGCCGGCACTGAGCACGAAGCGGACTTCGCGATGCTGGCCGACATCTTCTGTACCGGGTATCACGGCGCAGAGCTGGCCGACGTCAAGCCGGGCGAGAGCGTCGCCGTCTTCGGAGCCGGCCCCGTCGGTCTGATGTCGGCCTATAGCTGCCTGATCCGGGGCGCCGCACAGGTGTACTCGGTCGACCATGTGAAAGAGCGGCTGGACAAGGCTGAGCAGATAGGTGCGATACCGATAAACTACGACGAAGGCGACCCGGTGTCGCAGATCAAGGACTCCCGCAACGGCGACGGCGTCGACAAGGGGATCGACGCGGTGGGCTACCAGGCCACCAGCGCAGGCTCGTCGGCTGCGGGCGGCGAGCAGGACGAGGTGCCTAACATCGTGCTGAACCAGCTCATCGAGGCCGTCAACCCCACCGGGGCCCTGGGAATTCCCGGGCTGTACGTGCCGTCGGACCCGGGCGGGGTAAACGAGGGCGCAAAGATAGGTGCGCTATCGATCAACTTCGGCAAGCTGTTTGAGAAGGGGCTGCGCTTGGGCACGGGCCAGTGCAACGTCAAGCAGTACAACGCGTACCTGCGCGACCTGATAGTCGCCGGCAGGGCCAAGCCCAGCTTCGTGGTATCCAACGAGGTGCCGCTGGACGACGCGGCGGACGCCTACCAGAAGTTCGACAAGCGTGTCGAGGGCTACACCAAGGTCATCCTGCACCCGTAGCGGCGGGAGAAAAACTCATCACAGAGGGCACAGAGTCGGAAGCCTTGTAAGAGCTGTACAGAACCCGAGAGGCATACCGTTAGTTGTCCTTCGACAGACCGTGTCCTGAGCGTGTAGAAGGGCTCAGTATGAACGGGTTCCGATAGAGACACTACGTACTCTGTGCCCGCTGTGGTGAGTTCTTATCTTCGGGCTCGGGTGGCGAGGAATGAGCCTTCGCCGAAGGAGCCGAACTGGACCTGGCCGGAGATCTGGTCTCCGGTCAGCGTGCCGCTGAAGGCCAGGACCATAGTGCCGCGCGGGCCCGTCACCTCTACCTCCCACGCCACGTTGCCCTGGTCGATCGTGCCACCAGCGAACTCCGCCCTTCCTCGGGGGCCGTCCCACACCCCGCTGAACGACCTGCCGTCGGCGGTCAGCTTCAGCGTGCCGTTCTGGATGCCGCGGGGTGAGTTCACCGTGACGCCCCAGGCGCCGTCGATCGTCGCTTCGTGCTTGCCGTTGCAGTCTAAGGAGTACGACTGCAGGCGGGCGTAGAGACCGTCTCGGGCCATCAGGTCGTCGTGGCTGCCCTCCTCAACCTTCCGGCCATCCTCCAGCACAACGATGCGGTCCGCGTTGCGCACCGTCGATAGCCGGTGTGCTATCACCAGCGCCGTGCGGTCTCGCAGAAGCTCTCCCAGAGCAGTCTGTATCTGAAGCTCCGTGTGAGTGTCCACGTTCGCTGTCGCCTCGTCCAGTATCAGGATCCGCGGGTCGGCCACCAGCGCACGCGCAAAACTCACCAACTGCCGCTGACCTACGCTGAGGTTCCCGCCTCGCTCCTGCAACTCAGCGTCGTACCCGTCCAGCAGACACTCTATGAAGTCGTGCGCTCCCACCGCCCTGGCGGCCGCCTCTACCTCAGCCTCCGTCGCCTCTACACGATTGTAACGGATGTTCTCGCGCACGCTGCCACTGAACAGGTACGGCTCCTGCAGCACCACGCTCATCTGCCAGCCAAGGGAGTCCTGGCTCACGTCCCGGATGTCGTGGCCATCTATCGTGATGCGACCCTCCGTAACGTCGTAGAACCGCAGCAACAGCGACACCAGTGTCGTCTTCCCCGCGCCCGTCGGGCCCACCAGCGCGACGGTCTCCCCCGCCCTGGCCTCCAGGTTTACGCCCTGCAGCACCGGCGAATCGGCCTTATACGCGAATCCCACACCCTCGAAGCGGACGTCGCCGCGGGCCCGATCCAGTTCGACGGCGTCCCGCCTGTCCACGAAGTCGGGCTCGACGTCGAGCAGCTCAAAGACGCGCGCTCCCGAGGCCATGGCCCGTTGGAGCGAGCCGTACTGCATGGTGAGGTTGCGCACCGGGTCGAAGAAGCGCTGGATATAGAGGGCAAAGGCGACGAGCACCCCGGCATCTAGGAAGCCGTCGACGACCATGCGGCCGCCAAAGAAGACGACCAGCGCCAGGCCCAGGGCACTCAGGACCTCGACCGAGGGCATCAGCGCGGCCGTGTAGCGGCTGGCCTCGATGTTGGCACCCAGATTCTCCCGGTTGGCGTCGCCGAACCGCCGTATGTTGGCATCCTCGCGGTTCATGCTCTGCACGACCCGGACGCCCGAGATGTTCTCCTGGAGGCCGGAGTTGACCACGGCTATGGAGCGCCTCACGCGCATGAACGACCTTCGAGCATACTGCTGCCAGACACCCAGAACGACGAACAGGAGCGGGATCACCAGCAGCGTGATAAAGGCGAGCTGGACATCCATCAGCATCATCGCGGTGACGATGCCGGCGATGCTCAGGAGGTCGGCCAACGTCAGCACGACGATCGACAGGAAGTCCTGGATCTGCTGCACGTCGTTCTGGACCCGGGACATGGTCATTCCTACCTCGCTCCGGTCGAAGAACGACATGGACAGCCGGTGAATGTGCCGGAACAGCCTCATCCGGAGGGTCAACAGAACTTTCACGCCGACATAGGCCATGCTGCGGAGCTGCACGTAGTTCGCGCCGAACTGGATAGCGGCGATGGCGATGAAAAGCGCGCCGATCCTGTTCAGGCCGCCCAGGTCACCCTCGCCGATGTAGCCGTCGATTGCCTGCTTGACCAGCCACGGCATGGCCACGACGGTCGCCGTGTACACCAGCATGGCGCCTATGGTCAGCAGGATCAGCCGCCAGTGGGGCATCATGTATTCCATGAGTCGCACCACGACCTTGTGGTCGTAGATCTGCCCGCCCTCGTCCTCTTGGTCGAGGGCCATGCGGCCCATGCCGGGACGCGTGCCACCACCGATACCCCCGCCTCCGAATCCACCGTGCATCATGCGTCACCTCCCGCCGCCTGGAAGGCCGCGTCGAGTGGCGCCTCCTCCTGAACCATGAGCTGCACGTCGTGGATACTGCGGTAGAAGCCGTCCTGGGCGAGAAGCTCTTCATGGGTGCCTCGCTCGACGACACGACCGTTCTCGAGCACGATGATGAGGTCGGCGCTGCGGACCGTGGACAACCGATGCGCGATGACGAACGTGGTCCTGTCATGGACCACCTCGGCGAGGGCCTGCTGGATCAGGTGCTCGGTGCCGACGTCAACGCTGGACGTGGAGTCGTCCAGGATCAGGATTGGGGGGTTGAGCAGGACGGTGCGGGCGATGGCCAGCCTCTGTCGCTGACCACCCGACAGGGTGATACCGCGCTCGCCGACCCAGGTGTCGTAGCCGTCCGGCAGGCCGTCTATGAAGTGGTGTAGCTGCGCGACCCTGGACGCCGCGACCACCTGCTCGTGTGTCGCCTCGTCTACGCCGTAGGCGATGTTGTCTCTGATGGTCGCGGCGAAGACGAACACGTCCTGCTGGACTATGCCGACGTTGGCGTGGAGCGATGCCAGCGTAACGTCGCGTATGTCGGTGCCGTCGATGGTGACGCTGCCGGACGTGACGTCGTAGAACCGCGGAATGGCGTGCACGATGGTGCTCTTGCCGGACCCCGGGCCTCCCAGGATGGCGACGAGCTGTCCCGGCAGCACCTCGAAGTCCACGTCTTCAATGGCCGTTCCGGCCGTGTCGTAGCTCAGGGAGACGTGGTCGAACTTCACGTGGCCTCGTGCCAGAGGCATCTCTGGAGCTCCCGGCTTCTCGGTTACGGGTGAGACCGCGTCGAGCACGTCGAATATCCGCTGGCTCGCCGCCGAGGCCCTGGTGAATGTGTTGACCAGCCAGCCGGTCATGCGGACCGGCATCTGCATAAGGCCCATGAGCAGGATGAAGGTTACGAGCCCACCCGGAGTCAGCCGTTCGTCGACGACCTCACGGCCACCGATGAGCAGGATGACCCCAATGGCCACCGTGAAGACGAAGGTCATGAACGAGCCTTGAGAGGCGAACAGCCTGGTGGCAGAGTAGGTCAGGTCGGCCACCGAGCTGGCTGTGCCCTCGAATTTTTCTTCCTCGTACTTTCGGCCGCCGAAGGCTTTGACCACGCGAATCCCGGCGAGGCTCTCCTGGAGAACGGTGGTCATGTTCCCGGTCTCTGCCTGGACCTTCATCCAGGTGGGGCGAAGCTTGCGGGACATCTGGACCGCCCGCCACATCACGATGGGAACAAAGGCCATACTGACCAGGCCCAACCGCCAGTTAGTGGCGAGCATCAGCCCACCGACCATACCGACGGTCACGAATATCGTGAGACCCCTGATAAGGCCCATGCTGATGAACATTCGGACGGCGTCCACGTCGGCGGTAGCTTTGGACATCAGATTGCCGGTCTGCTGCCGGTCATGGAACCCGAAGCTGAGGCTCTGCAGTTTCCGGAAGATGTCCTGGCGAATATCGAACGCGGCCTTCTGCGAAACCGTCTCGGCCAGGTAGGTCTGGCCATACGAGAACAGGCCGCGAAGAACGCTGACCAGCATAATCCCACCGGCGAGCAGGAGCAGCCTGCCCGATGAGCCGTTAGCCAGCGCCTCATCTATGGCCGTCCCCAGGAAGTACGGCATGAACATCATCGAGACCGTGGAGGCGGACATAGTCAGGTAGGCGCCCCCAAGGTGCACCCTGTGCGCCCACGCGTATCCCGTCAGACGTAGCAATACTTTCATAGGCTCTTGGCCTCCTCGGCAACCACGGCCCGCCCTTCCGCCTCTGGCCTGGCAAGGGCCTCGGTGAGCGTTTCCAGGGCCGGCACGACCATCTCGAGCTCCTCTACGGTCAGCGCGCCGGCCAGTGCAAGGCGACGTTCTCTGCTTACCTGCCAGAACCGCTCAACGGCTTCCCTGCCCTCGTTCGTCAGCCGGCAGACTACAACCCGCCGGTCCAACGGGTCCTCCACACGCTCAACCAAGCCCTTCTTCACTAGCCTGTCCACCATGCTGGTGACGGAGGGCAGCCCTCGGCCAAAGTGTCCCGAGAGCCCGCCCATGCGCGTGGGCCCCTGCCTGTGGAGCAGGAACATGGTCCGCGCCTGTGGCATCGTCAACTCCAGGTCCTGCCACTCCGCCAGCGAGCTCGGCCGCATGTGCAACGACATGCGCTCCATCGCCTCGACCAGCCTCTCGGAGAGCTTCTTTCTATCCTGTTCCAACGCCCACCTCGCATTATTCGTTCGACACGAACTATCTTGCCGGGGAGAAGTATTTCTGTCAACACTTAGGGTGTGTCAGTACTCTGTGGGGCCGCCCCTCGATACCCCCGATGAAACATCGGGGGTATCGAGGGATACGGCCTGCCGGTTGCTAGACCTGGTGAACAGACCGATGTCAATTGTCGCAGGGTGTAGCCGGCCAGGCGAAGAAGGACTTTCACGTAGGTGTCGTCCTGTGGAAGTACAAAGAAAAAGCCTCCCATCCGGGAGGCCTCCAGAAGCCACGACAACGGGCTGTCGTGGCTATTACCTCCCCAGCCCTCCGACTGCGCGGCGGGCGTTCATCAGGGTTGCGGACTTCATGTAGAGGGGATATGCCGTCATGGAACTGCTCTCGGACGTGGTTTCGTGGGTTACGGGGCCAGGAGCGCGGGATCTAGCATATCGGAGAGTCCGATGGCAATCTGCGCGGTCGGGCGAGAATGTATGGCCGCCAATAGTCCGATCGTGCCGGACAACATAGTAGTAGGTTTGTAGCCCGGCCGTACCAGCACGCATCGGCCCGTGAGCGGTCAGATCCCGCATATGTCAGTCCGCGGACAGTGGCAGCTTGCCGAGAACATCGGGGTTAACGAGGTTGAGGGGCATCCGGCCGTTGAGCACCCGGGCCACCTCTTGCCCGCACCTGACGGGGACCGCCGAGATGGCCGGGTCTGAGAAGTAGGCAGTATGCGGAGTGAGCACTACATTGTCCAGCTTCATCAGCGGGCCGTTGAGGTCGGGCGGCTCAAACTCCTGGACGTCCAGCCCGGCGCCTTCGATCCAGCCCGCTGTCAGCGCCTCCACCAGTGCCGCATGCTCGACGATGGGACCGCGGGCGGTGTTTATGAGGTAAGCGGTCGGCTTCATGGCGCGGAACGCGTCCTCGTCGAACAGGTGGAACGTCTCCTCGGTACGCGGGCAATGGACCGAGATGTAGTCTGACCGCTCCAGCAGCTCGTCGAAGCCGACGGACTGGACGCCATACTCCGCGAACACCGAATCGGGGACGTAGGGGTCCGTGCCGATGACGGTCATCTCAAACGCCGCGGCCCGGCGGGCCAGCATCCGGCCGGTATTGCCAAGTCCGACTATGCCTACAGTCTCGCCATGCAGGCTGCCCACGGGCGACGGGATGATGGGCTCCCACTTGCCGCCGCGGATGTCGCGGTCTAGGACGAAAAGTCTGCGATTGCACGCCAGCAAGAGCGCGAAGGCGTGGTTGGCGACCTCCTTGATCCACAGGTCGGGCAGGTTGACCACTGCGATCCCCAGCTCCGTCGCCGCCTCGACGTCAATGACGTCCACCCCGATGCCGGTCCGCAGCACGACCTTGCAGCTCTCCAGAGCCTCCAAAACCCGCCGCGGCATGGGCGACTCGCGATCGATGACGCCGTCCGCGCCCCGGGTGGCCTCGATGACCTCATTGGGATCGTCGGTGTACGGAACGATCACGTGCCGCGCGCCGACGCGCTCGAGCTCCAGCCGCTCAGGGTCCATTGAGTCGCGTGGGTGGACCCCGACGCGGACGACGGTGTATTTGTAGTCGGGCATATTAGCTCCAAGAACGTGTTCTGGGGTGGGGCGACAGGAATGGGAGCCCACGCCAGGTCCTTCGTCGGGGACTCCTCAGGATGACATTGCCGCAGGGCCGTGGCGAGCGGAATTCTAGGCTACGTCCGAGTCGTGTGTCAAAGCGAGCATGGGCCACAGGGCCGCGAGGGCGCCCACGTAGAGCGCAGCGGCGATGACGACGGTCCAGGTGAATCCCAGCGACATCGCGACGAAGACGACGAAGACCGCGCCGATGACGGAGGCTGCGCCGTTGATGCCCCACGCCCAGGGCACCAGGTGCCGGGACACCCGGGCGACGACGGTCAGGCCCAGCGGAAATGGCATGCCCATGAGCACGCCGGGGATCGCCATCATGCCCATCGTCACCACGGCACGAGCCCCAAGGGACCTGCCGAGCAGCTCGTCGAACAGCGGAAACTGCACCACCAGGAGCACCCCAAGGGCGACGGGCGCGCCCAGCAGGCCGACGACGAGCTTGGCGGACTCGGCAAGGGGCAACCTCGACGTCACGTACGAGCCGATTCCCGCGAAGATGAGCAGCGAGGCCAGCACGACCGGCACTGAGTACCCGGGATGGCCGAGGAAGAGCACGAAGCGCTGCATCATGCTGATCTCGACGAACATGAAGGCGACGCCGATGAGGACGAAATAGCCGGCCGCCGACCACCAGCGAGTTACGCCGAGGCCCATGCGGCGGAACACGGCCAGCGGCCCGATGACCAAGACCGCGGACAACAGCCCGCCCAGCCCGAGCATGCTGCCGAGCACTGTGATCGCGACCGGCCGGTTAGCGCCTCTCACGGACTCGTCCACGCCTCCGAAGTCGTCCAGGAACCGCGACCACTTGTAGTACTCGAAGAAGAACGGTCGGTCGTCGTAGACCGGCGTGACGTTGTACGGGTATGCGTCGAAGAAGTCCACCTCCCGGTCCGCGGCGAATGCCTGGAGCAGTTCCGCATAGGGCGTGTTCGTCGCCACGCCGGGGGCGGCGAAGATGACGCCGTCCGCCTCGGCTGCCGCATCCTTCAGCAAGGCGATCTCGTCCGTCGTAAAGGGTGAGAGCTTGGCCAGGACCATGGCCAGAGTGGGATTGAGGCTCATGACAGCTATATGGCCGGCCGGCTCGTCGACGCCCAGGTCCTCCAAGGCGCGGTAGGCGATGCTGACGACACGCAACGTCTCGCGGGCCGGGGTGAGCCGAAAGCGCGAGACTGCCAGGATGCCGTCGGGCTTGAGGTGCAAAAACAGATCGCGGAAGGCCTCCACGGTGTACACGTAGCTCTCCGAGAGCACGTACGACCCCGAGGAGAGACCGGCCCAGGTAACGACGCCGGTCATCTGGATGACATCGAACTTGCGGTCGGAGCGACGGAGGAAGTTGCGACCCTCGCCGACGACCGGCTCGGCCAGCATCGACTGGTAGATGTTGCCGGCGAACTCGGCGTAGGTGTCGCGGCTCATCTCCAGTATCGCGGGATTCAACTCGACGCCGGTGACGCTCGACGCGCCCATCTGGTGGGCCACGTAGATCTCGTGGCCGCCGCCGGGCCCGATGATGAGCACGTCGGGCCCGCTCTTGAGGAGCATGGCCAGCTCGTAGTTGGTCAGCTCGAACAGCTCCGGCCGAGACACTCCCTCGCGAACGTCGGGCCGACGGAAGATGTAGGTCTGAGCGTCGCCATCGACGGTGACGACCTTCATCGAGTCGCCAGGCCAGTCGGGCAAAAAGAGATGGGCTGACTCATCTGCCTCCAGGACGTCGATGCGCGCGATGGGCGTCCAGCGTGTCCCGACGATCCGAGCACCGTCCAGCGTCATCATCTCGGCCAGTGCCTTGGTGCCGGCCGGGCTGGCAGGTACCAGATCGTCGGCCAGCGGCACCGCCGCCGCCAGAAGAACGGCGATCCCGACGGTTACGCGGCGGAGCGTCTGTGAGCCGGAGCCGAGGGAGAAAAGGACTCCGGCCACGGCGAGCAAGGCCGCCATCAGCACGAGAGCACGGGGCGCGCCCAGCGGCTCGATGAGAAAGTAGAAGAGATAGCAGCCGAGGGCCGAGCCCGCGAGGTCGACGAAGTAGACCCGTCCGATACGGTCGACCCACACCGTAAAGACAATCGCGAGGGCCAGCCCGGCGAACAAGAAGGGTACGGCGAGGACCGCGTAGTACAGCGCCAGCGCGACGTAGTCCCATCCGGACAGGTCAAAGGTGTCCAGCCCCACGCGCGACGTCAGGGCGAAGGCCGCCACCGTCGCCACGCCGGCGGCGGCGACCGACGCGGCAATCCAGGACTCCCACCGCAGGAGTATTTTCTCGGCTCGCGCGGCGAGCAACGCCCCACCTGCGCCAAGGCCGAGCAGCGCCATGGAGATCACCATGTACGCCAGGTGGTGCCAGAGCATGAACGACAGCAGCCGCATCTGCAGCAACTCAATGCACAGCACCGCCGCCGTGAGCAGAAAGAGGCCGACATAGACCAGGCGGGGTTTCATGGGTTCCTCACCGTCAAGTCAGGCCATGCGGCTGAGGAGCTCCCATCCTATACCTTCCCCCAGCGGCGGGGAAGGTATTTGCGCCTTCGCGAGTCGCCTCATCAGCCCTCACGCAAGGCCCACTGGATCGACGTCGGCGGACCAGCCTTTGGGCAGCGGCCTGCCGTCGAGCACCTTGCGCGGGTCGGGCCCGCGGAGGTGTAGCTGCCACCGGTAGTGACCGCGCACTCGGGCCGGATACGCGGGCATGGGGCCCAGCACATCCACGTCCGAGTAGCCCCACGAGTCACGCTCCCGGCGCAGCCCCTCGGCGACGCGAAGCGCCTCCCGCTCGCAGGCCGCCCTGTTGGTGTGGGCATACAGCAGGCGAATGAGCTTGCTAAAGGGCGGGCTCTTCTGCTCTCTCCGATGGGGCAGCTCCCGGTCGTAGTACCGGCGGTAGTCCTGGGCGGCGGCGGCCCTGATCGCGTAGTTGTCGGGCTGAAACGTCTGTATCACCACGCTTCCGCCCGACGGCCCCCTTCCAGCCCTGCCGGCCACCTGACAGAGGAGCTGGAAGGCCCGCTCGGCTGCCCGATAGTCGGGCAGGTTGATGCCGACGTCGGCCGACACGACTCCCACGAGAGTGACCGCCGGGAAGTGAAGCCCCTTGGCGATCATCTGAGTCCCGACCAGTACCTGGGCCTCACCAGAGCGGAACTTTTCCAAAAGCCCCTCGTAGGCCCTCGGGTTGCTGACAGAGTCTCTGTCCCAACGCAGCACCCTGGCGCCGGGGTAGAGCCTGCCGATCTCGGCTACCACCGACTGGGTGCCGATGCCCCGGTAGCCCAGCCGGTGGTAGCCACACACCTGGCAGTTCGAAGGCGGGACGCGGCGATAGCCGCAATGGTGGCAGATCAGCCGGGCCTTGTCCTCGTGGTAGGTCACAGCGATGTCACAGCGCCGGCAGTCGACGGTCGACCCGCAGCCTCGACACTGGAGGTAGGAAGCGGTGCCACGGCGGTTGAGGAACAGTATGGCCTGGTCTCCGGACTGGAGGCATCGGCCCAGAACGGACTTCAGCGAGCGACTGAAGATGCCGCGGTTGCCCTCCCGAAGCTCCTGTCGCATGTCCACCACCTCAATATTGGCAAGGGGCTGCTCCTCCGGCTCTCCGCCGTCTTCAGGCGATGCGACGCGAGCGGCCAGGCGCAGCAGCCTGAGCTCGCCCCTCTGGGCGCGGTGGTACGAGACCACGTCGGGGGTGGCGCTGCCCAGTACGACAACGGCCGCGGTAAGGCCGGCCAGCACCGACGCCACGGCTTTGGCGTGGTACCTGGGACTGGCATTGTGCTCCTTGTAGGTCCACTCGTGCTCCTCGTCGACGATGATCAGACCCAGGTCAGGCTGCGGCGCGAAGACCGCGCTACGCGAGCCGATGACGACGCCATATTCTCCCTGCCACACCTTCCACCACTGGTCGAACCGCTCGCCGGCCGACAGTCCGCTATGGAGCACCGCGACCTGGCCGGGGAACCTGGAGGCGAAGCGCTCGATGGTCTGCCGGGTGAGGGCGATCTCGGGGACCATGACGATGGCCTTCCGGCTGAGTGCCAGGCACCGCTCCACCGCGTTCAGGTAGACCTCCGTCTTGCCGCTTCCGGTGACACCCTCCAGCAGGAAGGTCCTGGGTGAGACCGAGGCATCGTCGAGGGCGGCGCGAACGGCCGCCGCGGCTTCGTCCTGGGCCGTCGTGAGCGTGATCGGGCGGGCCGGCGGAAAGACGTCGCCGGCCAGTGGGTCCCGGTCGACGGCTACGGTCTCCCGCTCGAGCCATCCCTTGTCCAGTAGCGCGGCAACGGCCGAGCCGTACTCCTTGCGCGCGTCGGCCAGCAGGACCGGCGGTCCGCTCGCGCGGAGGTGGTCGAGGAGCGCGGCCTGACGCTCGGCGCGGCCGGACAATGCCGGCAGACCGTCAGGCGAGGAGAGCGCGGCATCCGCGACGCGAACGAAGTCTCGCGTCTTGCGAGACACTCTGGTGCCTGCCCAGCCGTGGGAGCGCACGACGAGCCCGCGGTCTACCAGCTTCCTCAGCGCCTGCCCGGCGCGCTCCCCCATTTTCCTGGTTACCTGCTCCTCAGAGGCCCTATCACGACCGTTCAGGAACGCCAGCACCTTCTCCTGATAAGGAGAGAGGGCGTGGCCGTCCGGGCCTGGCAGGTCAGTAATGGAGTAGTAGGTACTGCGTCGGAGCCGGCCACCCGGCGGCAGCATGAGTGCGGCGGCATCAAAGAGGGAGCACAGGTAGTAGGAGCTGATCCAACGCGCCAGCCCTAGCTTGACGTCGGTGAGCGGCGGGACGGAAACGGAGGTGCTCAGGATGTCCCGGGTCTCGGGCACCTGTGGCGCCGCCGGCAGCGAGAAGACGACGCCCTGGAGCCGTTGCCGGCCGAACGGCACCCGCACGACTTGCCCTAGACGCACCTCAAGCGAGGATGGGATTGAGTAGCTGAACGTGCGGTCTGGAGCGACCGCGGCATCTACCGCGACTTCGGCGAATCTCATCGCCTCACCCGTCCCGGGATCGGTACTAGGTGTGGGAGACAGCGAGCGGGTGGGATTCGAGACCGGCCCGACAGTGACAAGGCTGCCGCGGGCGACGGACGGCCCGCGCCCTATTCGCCGCGGCTGCGGTCTTCCTTGATCCTAGCCGCGCGTCCCGACCTGTTCCTGAGGTAGTACAGCCGCGCCCGGCGGACGGACCCGTAGCGGGTAACGTCGACCGCCTCGACGATGGGTGAGTTGGTCAGGAAGGTTCGCTCGACACCGATGCTATGCGCGACACGGCGAACGGTGAAGGATGCGCCGGGGCCGTTGCCCCTGTTTCGGATCACGACCCCCTCGAAGGCCTGCGTCCGCACCCGGTCCCCTTCCTTTACAGTCGTGCTTACCCGTACGGTATCGCCGGGACGAAAGTTCCCAATCCTGGGGTTGGGCTCGAGGTCGATCAAGTCGTGCGCATCCATTGTTTATAGCCTAGTCCAGTCGTTGGTTTGTTTGGAGGGCCCCGGGATGGCGGCGACGTCATCGCCCGCTCCGAGCGCTCATCCATTCTAGCCTTGGAGGTATTACCGGTGCAAGGCGCGGGGCACACGGCGTGTCGCGCGTCTACGCCTTCCACTCCAGCCAATTGCCGTGATGATCGACAGCCGCCAGCTCCTCGCTAGAACGGACGCCTCCTTTTATCCGGGCCAGCTCGAACGTGGCGTAACTCTGTCCCCAACGCCCTTCTGCAGAGAGCACATACACGTCCTTGCTTAATGAATGCTTGTCCGCTATCGCGTAGAATCGGCCGCGGTCCTCTTCCGAGAGCTGGTTGAGGGTGTGGTTGTGGAATAAGCAGAGCGTCAACTCGACAGGCACGCGGTCGAGGACGCTTGGGAGCGTCGTCAGTGGGTCTCCGGCGACTATGACAGGCGGGTCGGCCGTGCCACCTACATGGCAGCTTCTAGCTGCTCGGCGCGGCGTTCGTGCTCGGGCCAGACGAGCGCTCTCAACCACAGACCGGAATCCGGGTCCGTTGCGTCGATGGGGTTCAGATCTATGTCGATTCGGAACGCCACTGGCGGGAACTGTTCAGGTATCGGAGGTTTGTGGTCTCCCTGGACCTCTGCGTCTAGTCGCCCCGGCGAGGACCTGTCGCCAGTGCGGGTGCCATCACTGTCGCTTATCGGCGATCAGCGCGAAGGCCGGCAGCATGTATGAGCACCGCACCACCTCGTTGGTCTGTACAAGTCGAGTCGCCATCAGACGGCGAATCTCGGCCTCGTTGGCGAGGCAGAACTGACGGAAGTGCGGATACGCCTCGCTTGAGGAACGTGGGCGCGCGTCAGGCTGGGGTAGTAAGACGAAAGCGCGTCAGTTGAACCTCCGAGGAGCAGGTAGTGAACGGCGGCGAACAGCAAGTTGGGCACTGGCGGCTGACGGGCAGCGGACGCGACGCCCAGCATGTAGATGTCCTCGGAGACGCTTCTAGCCAGCGCCTCATAAAGCGGCGACGTACCACGGTAGGCCTCTTTCGCAAACCGCGCGAATACCTTCCCGAGCGCCTGTAGCTTCTCATCTTCGACCACCGGCTCACTCCTGGGTACCAAGCTGGTCGAGAAGCTTGCGGTCCTCGTCGGAGAGCTCGGCGGTGTCGAGCAGATCCGGTCTGCGCTGAAGGGTCCTGCGCAGGGACTCGCGGCGGCGCCAGCGGGCGATCTCCGCGTGGTCGCCCGACAGCAGCACTTCCGGCACCGCCATGCCGCGGTACTCGGCGGGGCGGGTGTAGAGGGGGTGCTGGAGCAGCCCCGTGGTGTACGAGTCGTCCTCCGTCGACTCCATCGAGCCCACAACGCCCGCAACCAGGCGCGAAACGGCCTCGATCAGCACCATGGCCGCCAGCTCGCCGCCGCCCAGCACGTAGTCGCCGATGCTGATCTCATCGGTGGCCAGGTGCTGCCGCACCCTCTCGTCGACTCCTTCGTAGCGTCCGCATATCAGTACCAGGTCGTCGTTACGCGCGAACTCCTCGACTATCGGCTGGGTCAGCCTTCGGCCCTGGGGGGACATCAG
>CAZENU010000011.1:0-20865 GCA_964513735.1 uncultured Dehalococcoidia bacterium | reverse complement strand
ACGACGGGGACGCCGTCGTCCAGTCCGGCCGAGGCGCGTACCGCCTCCACGGCCTCGAATATCGGTCTGGGCTTCATGAGCATGCCTGGGCCACCGCCGAAGGTGTAGTCGTCCACCGTGCGATGGCGGTCGTGGGCTTGATCGCGGATGTCGTGGGCCCGGATGTCCAGCACACCAGACCTCCGGGCTCTGGCGATTATGCCCTCGTCGAAGGGGCCGGTGAACATGCCGGGGAAAAGCGTCAGGACGTGGAATCTCATACTCTGTCAGTCCCATGTACAGGCGTCACAACACCTACCGCGACATACCACCATCCGGGCCATAGTGCCGGGGTTGTGTCGTCGCTAGCAAGATACTGTTGCGGAGGTCCGGCTGTCACCCTGAGCCATGCGAAGGGTCTGGGGTGGCTGTGGTGTCTCCATATGTACCCGGCAGTTCGCTGCCGTAGACTTGCTCAGGATCCCACCCCAGATTCTTCGCCCCGGGCTCAGAATGACATCGCGTGGGCAGCCGCACTACTGGGCGCGGCCACGTAATTCGTTCATGACCGTCGAACCCGACTACGCGTGTCGGCGGTCAGTGTGTCGGGTGACCACGACGGCCCTTGAGCATCTCGAGGCCGTGGGGGATCGCCTTGATCGCAATCTCTAGGGTCTCGCGGACACCTTTTGGACTGCCCGGGAGGTTCACTATCAGGCACCCCGACCGGACGCCGGCCACCGAGCGGCTCAGCATCGACAGCGGAGTGATGCGCAGCGTCTCCATCCGCATCGCCTCGGTGATGCCCGGGACCTCGAACTCGATGACGTCCCGCGTCGCCTCGGGTGTAACGTCGCGGGGGCCGAGGCCGGTGCCGCCGGTCGTGAGAACGACGTCCAAGACTCCCCCGTCGCACCAATCGGCCAGCTTCGCGGCGATCAGATCCCTTTCGTCAGACACGATGTCGCGAAGCACTGCCTCGAAGCCGGCTTCGGTCATGATCTCCGCGATGGCGTCGCCACTGGTGTCGGCGCGCTCTCCCCTGGCGCCGGCGTCGCTGCTCGTAAGGATTCCCAGCCTGAATCGATGTGAGTTGTCGGACACGGAGGTTTCTCGAAAAAGTCTTAAACTAGTACAGAAAATCCCTTGCACCCGAACGCCGCCTCTGGGACACTTCGTGCGTCTGGGCGTGGCGGCCATCTAAGACAGAAGCTGGCCACAAGTGTAGCACGGTGAATTTTCTCACAGGCCCAACATAGCCAGAGCCGCGGAGCGGAGGACCGGTGCAACCGGCGAGGGAAGTACGCCACACTCCAGTGCTCCTTCCGGAGGTCCTGGACTCTCTCGACATCAGGTCCGGCGGGGCGTACATCGACTGCACGGTCGGAGAAGGTGGCCACGCGCTGGCGGTGTTGGACGAGCCGGCGAAGGACACCCGGCTTCTGGGTATAGACCTGGACCGGGACGCCCTGGAGACGGCCTGCTGGCGCCTGGAGGGGCACGGCGGAAGGGCCGTCTTGGCCGAAGGCAGCTTCGGCGATCTCCAGGAGCTGGCCACGAGCAACGGCTTTGTTCCGGCGGACGGAGTGCTGCTGGACCTGGGAGTTTCGTCGTTACAACTGGAGACGGCCCAGCGGGGGTTCAGCTTCTCCAGGTCGGGCCGGCTGGACATGCGTTTCGGAGCGTCCCAGCAGACCACGGCGCACGACCTGGTCAACGGCGAGACCGAACAGCGGCTGGCCATACATATATATAAGTATGGGGAAGAGCGGAAATCGAGGCGCGTCGCCCGGGCCATCGTGGCGGCCAGGCCGATAGAGACCACGATCGAGCTGGCCGAGGTCGTATCTTCGGCGGTCGGGAGGGGACGGAGGACAGGGGTCCATCCGGCCACCCGGACATTTCAGGCGATCCGGATAGCGGTGAACGAGGAGCTTCAGAATCTAGAGCGTGGCCTGGCACAGGCGGTGGAAGTCCTGGGACCGAAGGGGCGTCTGGTGGTGATCTCGTACCACTCGCTGGAAGACCGGATCGTCAAAGACTTCATGAGGACGCAGGAGCGCGCGTGCATCTGCCCTCCCGACGCCCCCGCGTGCGTTTGCGGCCACGTGCCGACCGTCAGGTTGCTGACGCGGCGGATCGTACGGCCTTCGGATAAAGAGATCGAGACGAATCGGCGGAGCCGGAGCGCGCGGATGAGAGTGGCTGAGCGGTTGTGAGGATTAGGGCGACGGAGCGACAGACATGGTGACTACAACCGACGCGAAACCGAAGCTAGAGCTGGGGCCGGGCGCGACGGCTCGCACGTCTCACGGCAACACCGTGTGGCAGGAAACCGACCTCGTGGCGGCCATCGACGTGGGGACCACCAAGGTATGCACCATAGTGGCCAGCCGGTCGCCCTCCGGGCGGTTGGACGTAATCGGCTACAGCTCCGTGCCGTCCATCGGCGTCAGGAAGGGCAACGTAGAGAGAGTCGCCGAAGTGGAACGGGCCGTGCGCCGCTCCATCGAGCAGGTGCAGATGCAGTACGGCTTCCGAGTCCGGTCGGCATTCGTCGGCATCACCGGCACCCATATCGACTTCGAGAACCGACGCCACACGCTCGAGTCCGTCGGCAAGAACGGGGTCATAACCGAGTCCGACCTGGCCCAGCGCAAAGAGGAAGTCTTTCCCCGCGACGGCGGCCGTCGTCTGCTACACGCGATAAGGATGAGCTATTCGCTGGACGGCGAGGAGGGCATCCGCAACCCGCTTGGCATGCACACCGACAGTGTCGAGGCGGACACCCACATCGTCTCCGGCGACGCGGCATTCATCGACAGGCTCTTACAGGTGGTTGAGAACGCCGGCATAACGGTCGACGGGCTGGTACTGGAACCCCTGGCCAGCGGCCTGGCCGTGCTCACGCCCGAGGAGATGGAGCGCGGCGCGCTCCTTATCGACATCGGCGGCGGCACGACCGACGTCGTGGGATTCAAGCTAGGACGCATCTGCTACACGGGCGTGATCCCCGTAGGCGGCTGGCAGTTCACCAACGACATCGCGGTGACCTTCAACACGACCTACGAGGCCGCCGAGGCCGTCAAGCTGCTGTACGCCACCACCGAGTTCCAGGTGCAGCGAATAGATGAGGAAGTCCCGATGCAGGTAACCGAGGGCTCCGATCTCATGGTGCCGCTGCTCGATATATGCCAGTTGACCAGAGAGCGGGCACAGGAGCTGGCCCGACTGGTCAAGATCCATCTTGACGACGCCAAGCTCGGAGACCGCTCTCAGGTCCGTCTCGTGCTTACCGGCGGAGCGTCCGCTCTACCCGGCATGACGTCGTTGATGCAGCGCCTCCTCGCGATTCAGGTCCGGAAGGGTGTTCCCAGCTTCAAGGGCGCGGTGCCCGACGAGCTGAGGGCGCCCGCCTATGCGACCGGCCTAGGGCTCCTGGTGTGGGCAGAGGCGGAGCACTCACCGGCCAAGAGAACAACCAGTGGTAGCGGCAACGGAAGGAGCGGAGCGGGCGGTAAGGGAGTCCTGTCGCGTTTGCTAGGCAGTGCAGCGAAGCTGTCGCCCTTGACCCTCTTCGGAACATGGAAACGGAGGAGCTGATGGTAGTGAACAATCGGGAACCGAACACTGCGGCGAGGATCAAGGTGGTCGGGGTCGGAGGCGGGGGCTCGAACGCTGTGTCGAGGATGTTCCGTGAGAGGATCCCGGGAATAGAGTACCTGGTCATCAACACAGACAACCAGGCGCTATTGAACTGCGACGTGCCATTGAGGATCTGCATCGGGGACCAGCTCACCGGGGGCAAAGGCGTAGGGGGTAGTCCTGAACTAGGCGCACGTGCGGCCGAAGAGAGCCGTGACGAGCTATACGAGGCCATCCGCGACTCGGACATGGTGTTCGTGGCCGCCGGAATGGGCGGCGGCACCGGCACGGGCGCCTCGCCGGTCCTCGCCCAAGTGATCAAGGAGACCAACGCGCTGACGGTGGGCATCGTCACAACGCCGTTCGCATTCGAGGGGCTCCGCCGCGCCAGGGCGTCCGAGGAAGGCACCCAGCGCCTCAAACAGGAGGTCGACACCCTCCTGGTCATCCCCAACGAGCGCCTCCACATGATCTGCGATGAGGAGATGACCGCCGAGAACTCCTTCAAAATGGCCGACGACGTCCTGCGACTGGGCGTGCAGTCCATCGCGGAGCTGGTGACGGTCTCCGGCGAGATCAACCTTGACTTCGCCGACGTTCAGGCGGTAATGCGCGACGCCGGGCCCGCATGGATGTCCATCGGCCATGGACGGGGCGAGAACCGCGCCAAAGAGGCCGCTCAGCAGGCCATTACCAACCCGCTGCTGGACGTCTCCATCGAGGGCGCAATGGGCGTGCTGTTCAACATCACCGGCGGCTCCGACATGAAGCTATCTGAGCTGCACGAGGCGGCCGAGGTGATCCAGCGAGTGGTGGACCCGGACGCCAACATCATATTCGGCATGGTCACCGACCTCAAGATGGAGGAGGAGATCAAGCTGACGGTGATCGCCACCGGCTTCCCGACCACGGAGACGATCCAGGACAAGGAAGACGACCTGAACGATATCCTAAAGGAGGCGCTGTCGGGCGACGACTCCCAGCTCGATCTGCCGCCATTCCTGCGCCGGATGTCCAAGTACCGCCGAAACGGCGACCGCGAGGTCGTCTCCTCCTAGCCAGTCCGCCGGCGACACAGGGCCTCATTCGTGCAAGGGCCGCCCCCGAAGGAGGCGGCCCTTGTCCGTTGGCCATGCTTGTCTTCGTTGTCGTGGAACGACGCTCGCCATCGGGCTCCCCCCTTCTCCGTCAACCGGCCCCAACCTCCGACGAGGTCCCCTACCCGCCCCAGACCCCTCCGCATAGCTCAGCGTGGCTCCGGTGTCGCGGGCAGCCAGCCCTGCCTGTCGACAGCGGCACCACCTCGGGACCCGGCAGCCTCACCGGCTCAGGACTCACACAGCGCTCTCGGGGGCCGGAAGGCCGCCATGACGGAGGCGCGGAGTGTCTCTCGGCCAACGGGGGGCGGGCCGGAGGCCGACGCCGTTAGAGCAATGCCGCCCCAAATTAGCCCCTCGTTTCGTGCCACGAAGCGCACTGAATATCCGGGCTAATAAACTGTTGGGAATATTAGACTTTGCTCATTGACAAGCACAACATGTGGGGCTATTATAGCCAAGCTCGTACGACAAGTTGTGCCTCTGGCACGCCGCGGATCGTCCGTCTCGAACCCGAAGGTCAGTCGATGAAGTCAGAGGCATAACTATCTTTAGGGGCCGGGCTCAGTGGTGTAGTGTACTGCCCATTATGCAACCACGACGACTCGAAGGTCGTTGACTCGCGGGACTCGGGCGACGGCATCCGGCGACGCCGCGAGTGCCTCCGGTGCAGTCGCAGGTATACCACCTACGAGCGCGTTCAAGCCCGCGGCCTGCTGGTGGCCAAGCGGGACGGTCGGAGTGAAGAGTTCAGCCGAGACAAGCTTTGGTCCAGCCTGACCAAGGCGTGCGCCAAGCGGCCGCTGCCGACGGGGGCCATCGACAAAATGGCCGACGAGATTGAGGCGACGCTTGTGGAGTCCGGCAAGACCGAGATCCCAGCCAGGGCGATCGGGAATCTGGTAATGGAAAGGCTCAGGGACTTGGACAGAGTAGCTTACATCCGGTACGCAAGTGTCTACAGGGACTTCCGGGACATCGAGACGTTCCGGGACGAAATCGACGCTCTACTCATCCCCCCTGAGCCGGTCGAGGAGCCCAGCAACCAGCTTTCGTTCCTGGAGGACGAGGCGATTCTGCCACCGCCCCCCCGGCGCAGAGGCCGCCCTCGCAAGACTCCCAGCCCGGGTTCATAGTCGGCCCGTAACGGGCTGGCCGGCCCTAGTCCATTTGTTCTGTTTATGATATCCTCATCGGCGATACGGCGCACTTCAAACAGTCCCCTCTAGGAGTCCAGCGATGACGACCGAAAAGACCAACGGAGCACACGCGCACGGGACCGTGGCCAACAGCAAGAACGGCCATGTCGAGATCTCCGACAACGCCCGGGTCGTGCTTGAGAAGCGCTACCTGCGCAAGGACGACGACGGCAACATCGTCGAGACACCCTCGGGGATGTTCCGGCGTGTCGCCCACACCGTCGCAAAGCCGGAGCTCGATTACGGGGGGGCCGAGGACGCAGAGAAGTGGGAGCAGAAGTTCTATGAGGTGATGACGCGCCTCGATTACGTACCCAACTCCCCTACCCTGATGAACGCAGGCTTCGAGCAGCCCGACGGCAGCGGCACCGGCACACTGTCGGCGTGCTTCGTCATCGGGCTGGAGGACCGCCTGGAAGGCATCATGACCACGGCCAAAGAGGCGGCCATGGTCCAGAAGTTCGGTGGCGGAACCGGCTTCGCCCTGTCCGATATCCGGCCGAAGGGATCGGACATCAAGACCACCCACGGCAAAGCCTGCGGGCCGGTGGCGGTCCTGCGGCACCTCTCGTCGGTCTCCAAGCTGGTCACCCAGGGCGGCAAGCGAGACGGCGCCAACATGGCCGTTATGGACGTGCACCATCCCGACATCCTGGAATTCATCGACTGCAAGCGCGTCGAAGGCGAGATCCACAACTTCAACATCTCGGTGGGTGCCAGCCACGAGTTCATGGAGGCCGTGAAGGCAGGCACCGACTACCCTTTACGCGCCAAGGAAGACCCGCGCGACGATGACTCGCCATTCGTTGAGGTCGGCCGGATCGACGCCAACGAGGTGTTCGACAAGATAATCGACGGCGCCTGGCGCAACGGCGAGCCGGGAATGATCTTCCTCGACTGGGTCAACCACAAGAACCCGACTCCGCACTTGGGTCGCATGACGGCCACCAACCCCTGCGGCGAGCAGCCGCTGCTGCCGTACGAGTCCTGCAACCTGGGCTCGATCAACCTTGTGAATTTCGTAAGGGAGGCAGACGGAGAGCCGACCGTGGACTACGACCGCCTGCGCGAGGTCGTCAGCATCTGCGCCCGGTTCCTGGACAACGTCATCGACGCCAACTCCTACTCGGTGGACAATATCGAGAAGATGACTCGGGCCACGCGCAAGACCGGCCTGGGGGTAATGGGATTCGCCGATCTGCTGGCACGGCTCAGGATTGCCTACGACTCCGAGGAGGGCCTGGAGATGGGCCGCTCCATCATGAAGCTCGTCCGGCAGGAGGCCGACCGAACGTCAGAGCAGCTTGCCGAGGAGCGGGGCGTCTTCCCCGCCTTCGAGGGCAGCATCTACGACGCGCCCGGCCAGCCGAAGATGCGCAACGCGTGCCGGCTGACCGTGGCGCCCACGGGCACTATCTCGATGATCGCGGGCTGCTCCAGCGGCATCGAGCCGCTGTTCGCCCTCTGCTACCAGAAGCACAACATCCTGGGCGGAGAGAGCCTGCTGTACGTGGACCAGGGCTTCGAGCAGTCTGCCCGTGACGAGGGATTCTACAGCGAGGAGCTGATGGCGTACCTGGCCGACGGTGGCTCCTTGCAGGAGCGTGATGACGTGCCGGAGTGGGCCAAGCGGGCCTTCGTGACCGCCACGGACATACCGCCCGAGATGCACGTCAGGATGCAGGCTGTGTTTCAGGAGAGCGTCGACGCGGCCATATCCAAGACGATCAACTTCCCCAACGACGCGACCAAGGACGACGTCATCCAAGCCTACATGCTTGCCTGGGAGCTCGGCTGCAAGGGCATCACCGTCTACCGGACCGGCAGCCGGGACGCCGAGGTGCTCACGGCGGGCGCCAGCGATAGCAGCGCCAAGAAACAGGCCGAAGCGGCGACGGAGGCGGGCTCCAGGATGCTGGTCGAGCGTCAGCGGCCGCCGGTGGTCCGCGGGCTCACCGAGCGGGTCCGGACCGCCCACGGCAACCTGTTCGTCACACTCAACTACGACGAGGACGGGCGTCCGTTCGAGGTGTTCGCCGCGCTGGGCAAGGCGGGCAGCACCGAGTCGGCCCAGCTCGACGCGATCGCACGTCTGGTCTCGATGGCCCTGCGCGCCGGTGTCGAACCCAACCAGATCATCGACCACCTCCAGGGCATCACCGACGAGCCGATATGGGACTCGGGCAGACTCGTCCGCTCGGCGCCCGACGCGGTGGCACTGGTACTGAGCCGCCATCTGCGCGAGGAGCCCATACGCGATGCGGAAGCCGAGTTGCTGGAGGATACCGGCGAATCAGCACAGCCGGCGCTGTTCCAGCTCGCGAGGCCGCAGAACCCCACAGAGAACGGCGCCGCCGCCAACGGCCACGCACGAGGACCCAGGGCTACGTGCCCGGACTGCTCCGGCTCACTCATACACCAGGAAGGCTGTGTGCGCTGCCTCGACTGCGGCTACAACAAGTGCGAGTAAAGAGGACGCGCGAATGGACATCTTCACCAGGACAGCCCTGATCAACGAGCGGTGGGACCTCGTCGCCGAGGCGGAAGACATATACGTGGGCAACCGGCGTGCCTCTGTCGAGACGATCGGCGAGCCCGAGTTAACCACTGCGCCTGACCGGCGGACACATGGCCTGTTGGAGAACTTCGCCCGGCAGGACCAGATAACGGTCCTGCTCGCCCGGTACTAGACGCAGAGAGACAACGCACCCGACGAGAACGCCCACCGATCTCCACGCGGCGGAAAAGAATCTGGGGCGCTCGGTTCGCTTGGGCAGCGTACGAGCAAGATCGTAAATCGAGTGATCCACGTACAGATTGACGTCAAATGCCTACTCTGTCTAACCTCTTGGAAGTCAGCAGTGTCCACACTGTCGGGTCGACAGACCTCGACTCATCAACAAGGCAGGATTCCGATCCACAACCTATAAGGGCAAGAACGAGCGATTCTGGAGAGCCTATGATTGCTCCAGATGTGGTGGAGTAGTCCTCGCGGCGGCGCATAGCGAAGACGGCATGGTCGTCGAGATGTACCCAAGCGAGGTCGAAGTTGACGTAGCCTTGCAGGGCGACACACGCGAGTTCCTCGAACAGGCTCTGGTTACTTTGCATGCGCCCGCCGACTCTATCATGCTATCCGCGAGCGCCGTAGACGCGAAGCTCAAACAGAAGGGCTACAAGACATGGTTACCGAAACTGAAGAACCATTTATATCAGCAGTCCAAAGTCTGAAGACTGAAACATGGGGGATGGCTTGGGATACTCGACCGTTTGAAAAAATGCGTAAGCATGTTTCCGAAAGTTTCGATAAGCAGTACACCGCAAATGGTACTTATCTTTATTCCTTAAAACTACACTTCAGAGAAATTGAGAACTTGAATAAGTTTGTAGCTACACTCTAAAGTTTTCTTTTCTCTCCCACAAAATCCCCTAGGTGTAAAAGCCTAGGTTTTTTGTTTTCCTTTTTCTTTCTTAAGGAAGTCTCTATTCTCGTATTGACCAGGCTGCTGCGGATCACTAAAGCACCGCCTAAATGGACGAATGGGCTCACGACGTGAGACTCGATGCCAACGAACAGAGGCACGCGGACGAGGCCGCAACTCTTCCCGGTGAGGGTGACGCGAAGAGATATGTAGACTTCTCTCTCGCGCTGGCAGAATTCCTATCTGTACTGCCAGCACGAGTACAACGCGGTCTTAAGCGAGAGAGTCCGTCGTAGGCCACCTAGGCCGACGACGACTATTCGTTTGATCTCTCAGCGGCCTCGCTGATCGGGACCATGAATCCTTTCCGGCGCCACCCGTCGGATGCCCTATAAGGAACCTGGGAACGCCTTGACCTCCACGTTCCCCAGGTGCCAATCTGGCCTAAAGGCGGTCCTTATCGCGCTCACCTGCCGCTCTTGATGGTAGACTGCTGTCAGACGCAGTCCGGGCGCAGGTGAGGACCTGACGAGATGAGGCGATAGATCCGTTGGCAGCAGACTCGAGACCCGCTATCGCCATAACCATGGGCGACCCCGCCGGGATTGGACCCGAGGTGACCGCGAAGGCCCTCACGGAAGTAGCTCTCGATGGCCGGTGCCGTCCCGTGGTGGTCGGCAGCGCGGCAGCACTGGAGGCGACGCTCAAGTCTGGCGGCGACGGCGCGAGAGTCAACAAGGTCCGCTCAGTGGATGACGCGACAGGAAACGCCGGTGCCATCGACCTGCTGGACCTGGAGAACCTGGACTACGACTCCATCGTGCAGGGCGAAGTGTCGGCCGAGGCAGGCAGGGCCTCGGTGGAGTGGATCCTGAAGGCGGGCGAGCTGGCGACGGCAGGCGTGGTGTCCGCTATCGTCACGGCGCCCATCAACAAGGACGCATGCAGGCGGGCCGGATACGAAGACATCGGCCACATGGAGATCTTCCAGCGGCAGAGCGGCGCCGGCGAGGTGGCCACGATGCTGATGGCCGAGGAGCTCAGGGTGGTGCATCTGACCACGCATCGCTCGCTACGGGTGGCCTGCGATTACGTAACAAGAGACAACGTGCTGGCCAAGATCGAGCTCTCCCATAGCTCGTTCCAGGAGTGGGGATTTGCGTCACCCCGGATTGGGGTAGCGGCCCTGAACCCGCACGCCAGCGACGGAGGGCTGATAGGCGACGAGGAAGCGACTCAAATAGCTCCCGCAGTGCGGGAAGCCCGGTCTCGAGGGATCGATGCCGTCGGGCCGGTCCCGGCTGACACGGTCTTCAACCAGGCTATCGACGGCAAGTTCGACGTCGTTCTGGCGATGTACCATGATCAGGGGCACATCCCGATCAAGGTCCACAACTGGGCCAAGAGCGTCAGCGTCAACCTGGGGCTGCCCTTCGTGCGGACGTCGGTCGACCACGGTACGGCTTTCGACATCGCCGGCAAGGGCCTGGCCGACCACACCAGCATGCTAGAGGCGATCGGGGCCGCGATTGCGCTGATGGAGGGGAAGGGGCTAGGGGCAAAGGGTAACGAGTTAGGGGTTAAGGGTTAGGGGTTAGGGGCTGGACGAAGAGGCTATGCGGATATCTTTTGTCGGCGGCGGCAAGATGGGCGAGGCCATCGTGCGCGGCATCCTGGAGGCCGGGGTGGCCCCCAGGGACGACGTACGCATCGCCGAGCCCGTCGAGGCGCGCCGCGGGTACCTGACCGAGAAGCTGGGTGTAGAGGTGCAGCCGAGCGCCCTTGACGTCCTGGATGGCGCCGACCTGCTCATCCTCGCAATCCAGCCCAGGGACCTCGCCGAGGCCATGCGAGACATCGGGCCCCACCTGACCGACGGCCACGTCGTCATATCCATAGTGGCCGGAGCGGCGATGGATACTTTGCTGACCGGGCTGAACCACAGCGCCGTTATCCGTGTGATGCCGAACACGCCGGCGCAGATCGGCGCGGGAATGACGGTCTGGACCGCATCGCCCGACGTGACCGAGGCGAAGATCAAAGCGGCGCGGCGGGTGCTTCAGACGCTGGGCGAGGAGCTGTACGTTGGGGACGAGAAGCTGGTGGACATGGCCACTGCGCTAAGCGCAAGCGGTCCGGCGTATGTATTTCTCTTCATCGAGGCGCTGATCGACTCTGGCGTGTATCTCGGCATGCCGCGTGGCATGGCCCGCAAGCTGGTCCTTCAGACCGTCGCCGGCAGCACCAGGCTGATCGAGGAGTCGGGGCTCCATCCGGCCCAGCTCAAGGACATGGTGACCTCTCCCGGCGGTACCACGATCGAGGCGTTGCGCACCCTTGAGCGCGGCCGGTTCAGGGCAACGGTGATCGAGGCAGTGAGAGCAGCCTACGAAAAGTCCAAGGCTCTGGGAGCATCTCGTTGAGCAGCTTTCTGGGCAACTTCTTCAACCTGCTGGTCATCTCCCTGAACGTGGCCATCCTGGGACGAGTAGTCATGTCGTGGATGTCGCCAAAGGGCGGCGACCCGCTGAGCGCGATGCTGTACCAGGTCACCGAGCCCTTCCTCGCACCGATCCGACGGGTCTTGCCGTCGGCGGGTATGTTCGACCTGAGCCCGATGGTCGCCGTGCTCGTGTTGGATATGGTCATCCTCCCCGTGGTCCAGTCGATTCTGTAGCCGCCAGCCGCTTCTTGATCGTCACCGCGTCGAGAACTTCTATCCGGATCACTTTGTCCCTGGCGCGGTGGCCTTTAACGATGGCGATGCCGTCCTTGCCCACGCCCAGGCGGTCGGCCAGCAGTGCGACGACCGCCGCGTTCGCCCTGCCCCCTTCCGCGGGCGCAGTCACGTAGACCTTCACGTCCGCGCCATCCAACGCGACGTCGTTCCGGCCTGCCTTCGGTCGCACGCGGACTTCCAGCGTCACGGCGCCGTCAGCGCGGGAGCCAAGCGTCGCAACCGTGTCGCGGCGCCTCTTGCGGAATGCAGCCGTGGCGCGGGTGCCGGTGCCACGGGGCGCGTCCTGGGCCCAACGGGGCTCGTCGATGCCCACGGGCGAGTCGTAGTACGACACGATGTTGTACAGCCCGGCGGCTGTCACGATCAGCGCTATCACGACGAAGGCGGCCGTCTCTCCGGCCCTGCCCCGCATCAGCACGAGGAGCCCGTCGAAGGCGTAGCCGGCCGCGGTGTATACCGCCGGCAGCGCCACGATTAGCCGCCCGTACATGCCCTCGTCGCGGGTGAGGCCTACCACGACCACCGCTGTGATCGCGATCGACCACATATGGAAGAACTCGCGCTGCCGCCACCTCCACAGTCCCGCGATCAGCCCGGCGGCGGCGAGCAGCGCCGTGGCGGGGTCCAGGAGGCGACGCGTCGGACCGTCATCCTGGGCCCTGCTCAGTAACAGCGCGCCGCCGGTTGTGACGATCCTCCGCATGGCGAACCTGGTCCGCTCCATCAGTCCCGGCTGATCGATGTACTCTTCGGAGCTTGACAGGTCGATGGCGCTGACCCGGTCGCCTACCTCTTCGGAGTGGGCCGCAAGCGACCAGAGGTAAGGCACCGCGACTACAAGGGCCGTTGCCAGGAAGGCCGCGCACCTCTTGAGCACCACGCCCATGGAGTGGTCGCCCGCTAGAAACTCTCGCGCCCACCAGAGCCCCACGGCGATGGCGAAGATGTAGAACGCGTTATGGGTGTAGACGGCCACGCCAAACACGACGCCGGCCAGCACGAGGGGCCGGTACCGCGGCGAGCCACCGTCTCCTTCGCTCAAGGCCACCAGGAGCAGGTAGCTTGCGGCAAGCTGGAACAGCACCAGTGAGCCGACGGGCAGGGCCAGCCTCGAATAGCCCATGTGCCACAGGCTCACGGCCAGCAGCATGCTGCCCAGGACTGAGGCGCGGATGCCGAACGCGGCGCGGCAGTAGACGTAGAACATGCCGACAGCGGCCAGTCCCAGCCAGGCGGACATCAGCCTGAGGGCGGCAGTGCCATCACCCAGCAAGCTGCTCCAGCCGGCCAGCCAGTAAACGAATCCGGTAGGCTGTCCGCCGACGGCCTCCGACCATAGCCCGATAAGCTGGCCATCGACTATGTCGGACACCGCGCCGCGTATGGCCGATTCTGAGTCGGTGAGGCCGTCCGGGAACGAGCCGAGCCCCACCAGCCTGGCAACGACGGCCAGGGAGAAGACCAGGGCGACCGCCGCGTGGACAAGGATGTCCTCGTACGATCCGAAGCGGCCGACTGACATCTCCCGCCGGGACAAGGGCGCTGTGGCCGACGGCAACGACAACGCGACGGGCTGCGGTTGCCCCTCGGCCACAGCCGGCCGGGCTCCACCCAGCAGGGCCGCGCCGCACTCGTTGCAGAATCGCTGGCCCCGGAGGTTGGCCAAGGCGCAGGCCGGGCACGTCGCGGAGTCGGCCAGGGTCGCTCCGCAGCTCCCGCAGATGATGGCCGAGAGCCGGTTCTCGTAGCCGCAGTCGTTACATGCGACAGGCATAGTTGGCCTCGGACGAAGGTTGCGTCACTGTCTTGCCACCTCGGCCTCGCCGGTCACTGCCCCGAGGTGATACACGGCAAACCTCGGCTGAGGCTCGTCGTCGACGATCGTCTCTCCGCCGGGATGGAGCTCCTTGAGCCTGTCGATCTCCTGCTCGTATCCCCCTAAGAGCAAGTAGGTCACGGAGCCGTCGTCGAGCCTCTCCAGGTCGAATGTGCCGTGTTCCCGCGACCGGTCGATTCCACGGCTGTCCGGATACAGGAAGCCGATGGACTCATAACCGTACGTCCACCTGGACGAGTAGAAGTAGATCGTGCCCGGATCGTCGAACCCGTGGGCCGCGTCGAGGCCGTCCACGAGCTCGCCGGCGAACACCCACTTGAGGTGCTGCTGCTGGACGAGGTCTCCGAAGTAGTACTGGAGGTTCCAGGCCCCGCCCAGCGCCAGCACCAGAACGAGGCCGCCCACCGCGGCTCTACGGCCCATGTCTCCAAGGGCGCGCCCCGCAAGGCCGACGACACCGACCGCACCGATCCCGGCCAGCCCGAACACCCACGGCATGGCCGTGATCGTGCGCCTCATGTCCCCGCCCTGCTGGGTGGCGATCACGGAGGCGGACAGAGCGCCAAGCACGGCGAGCAGGGCGAAGAAGTACGGCGGACTGCGCCACCTCGCTATCGACACGGCCAGCCCGATGTATGTCAGCACCGCGATGCCGACGTCCACCGCACCGGTCCTGCCGAGGCCGTCGACGCCGTCGAGCCGCGGGTTCCTGAGAAACAGCGTCAGAGCGTCCCACGTGCGCTCCACAACGTAGTCCGCCTTGTCCGCGAAGCTCGCGGCATCCTTGAACTCGGGGTCGCGGAACAGAGAGACCTGCTTAGTATGGCTGAAGTACACATCGGGCGACTGAAGCGCGAAGTGGACCACCGGAGCCGCGACGACCAGCAGTCCGGCGGCGAAGAGGCCGACGGGGACCAGCGCGCGTTGAAGCTGGTCGCGCTGGAGGAATACGTAAGCGGCGAGCACCGCCGCCACGGCGGCCAGGAACATCGGATAGGCGCTGTATGTGTATGGGATCACGCCCAGCAGAGCGCCGGCAGCCAGCCAGCCCCAACGGTTGCGCGACCTCATAACCCACAGCAAGGCGATGGCCGCAACCGTGGTGGCGAGAGGCAGCGACACCACCATGAACGCGGTCCGGCTTAGGTGCAGGTGCCAGTAGCTGAACACCAGCGCGATCGTGGCGACCAGCGCGACCCACCGGCCGAAGCCAAGCCTGAACAGCAGATACGTCGCCGGCACCGTGGCGATGCCGAGAAGCGCGATCGGAAGGCGGATCGTGAATATGGACGTGTCGAGGAGCCAGACCACCAGCGCCGTGAAGTAAAGCGGCCCTGCCGGCTGCCCTTTGGCGCTGCCAACGTAGTGGCCGATCCAGCCCTGGTCCAAGATGCGCAGCGCGTCGATTCCGGTCTGGGCCTCGTCCCCGTGGAGCCCGGGCGGAATGTCCCCCAGTCGGTATATCCGAAGGAACGCGGCCGTGGCGGTCAACAGCGCGACGGCGAGCAGCTCCCACCGGTTGCGGACCGCCCAGGACCGCAGGTAGGCCCGCGACCACTGCCATCGAGGTCCGGGCACACGCCATTTCAGCCCGAGGAGCCGCGGCTTCCGGGGCGGCCTGGGAGCAGGCGGCTCGGCGACAACAGCGTGCTCCGGTGGAGCCAGAGGCACGGACGGGGTCACGCCTGGGGCCAGCGCGGCGGTCTCTCCCGTCAGCGGCGCGCCGCAGCCGTCGCAGAAGCGGTGGCTTCCCGGGTTATCAACGCCGCACCGGCCGCACGACACCTCAAAGGACAGCGTGCGACCACAGTCGCCACAGAACTTCGCGGAGGAGTGATTTACGTATGCGCACCAGGGACAGGCCATCTGACCTCGACTCTAGCCGTGGGTCGTTGCGCCGCCGTCGACATACAGCGTCTGGCCGGTGACGAAATCGCAGGCGTCGGAGGCCAGGTAGACGAGCAGGCCGCACAGGTCCGAAGGATGACCCCTGCGTCGGGACGGCAGGAATCGCGCCAGGCGGTCCTGCGCGCCCTCGGCCGGGGACGAGCCTGTCGTCAGCCATCCCGCGCCTATGGCGTTGACCCGTATGTCGTGGCGTGCCCACTCAAGGGCGAGGGACGCCGTAAGCTGCCGGACAGCGCCCTGGCTGGCCGCATACACGGCGGAGTTGGAGAGGCCGCGGACCGCAAGCCCGGACGCTATGTTGACAATGCGGCCGCCTCCCTGCTCGAGCATCTGCCTCCCGGCGGCCTGGCAGCACAGGAACATCGACTTGACGTTGAAGTCCATGACCGCGTCCCACTCGGCCTCGGTCACGGCGTCGAAGGCCTTGCCGAGCTCTACCCGAGCGTTGTTTATCAGGATGTCGACGCGCCCGAGCTCCGCAACCGTCTGCTCGACCATCGCCGACACGTCCGCGGCCCGCGTGACGTCCGCGTCGATGGCGACGGCCCGCCTGCCCTCGGCCTCCACGGCGCTGACCGACTCGGATATCTCCTCGGCGTGGGAGCCGGCCACGGCAACGTCGGCGCCCGCGCCGGCAAGCGCGGATGCAAGAAAGGGCGTCCAGCCACGCCGGTCGCCGGTGAGCAGGGCCGCTTTGCCGTGAAGGCCCCACTGTTCAGGTACGGGCATCTGGCATCTCCTCAGAGCTTGAGCGGCACTTCAGGGGCGAACCCCGTCGGGGCATAGCCGCCGGCCAGCCCTCCCCCATCGGCGACGAACAGCGCGCCGTTCATGTAGTCCGACGACGCCGACGCCAGGAATACGGCGATGGGGCCAAGCTCTGTCGGGTCCCCGGCCCTGTCGATGGGTATGAACTCGGGCCGTGGCAGTACCTCGTCCGACGCGTCCGTCCCCTCTGTCGGGAAGTAGCCGGGCACGATGCAGTTACTGGTCACGCCGTATCTGCCGAGGCTGGTCGCCAGTGTCCGCGTAAGCTGGATAATGCCGCCCTTGGCGCAGGCGTAAGCGTAGTTGTCCCTGCCGCCTCTCAGGCCGAACCCGGACGACACGTTGACGATCTTGCCGCCGCCCCTCTTGACCATGTGCCTGGCTATCTCGCGCGAGCATATGAAGGCGCTGGTCAGATTAGCATCGAGGCCGGCGCGGAACTCCTCGACCGGTATCTCCCATATGGGGGCTCCGCCGTGCGCCGCGACCATGCCCGCGTTGTTGATCAGCACGTCTACCCGCCCGAGCTCGCCCAGCGCCTTCCGGAAGAGGCCGCGGACCTGGGCCGGATCGGTGACGTCGGTGGGGACCGCGAGAGCACGCCGGCCGAAGGCGGTGGCGTCGCGGGCCGTGGCCTCGATGGGTCCGGGCCGCCGGGAGGCGACGATCAGGTTGGCGCCCGCCCGGGCGAGGGCCAGCGCCATCTCCCGGCCGAGGCCGGTGCCGCCGCCGGTGACCACGGCAGTCTTCCCGTCCAGGTTGAGCGATTCGAGCATGCTCACGTATGAAGGGTGACCTCGCCGGCAACCGCGGTCTGGACGGACCCGTCAGGAGCGGTCAGGAGGAGGTTGCCGTCATCGTCCACGGCGCCGGCCAGCCCGACCATCTCCTGGTCCCGCCATCTGACCCGGACCGTCAGGCCCAGGGTGTCGAGGCTGGCGGCCCATTCGTCCGTCAAAGACTTGCCGCGCCGCACCTCCGCATACCGGTCGTCGACGTGCTCCAGGACGGCCTGTAACACCGAAGCGCGGTCCAGTAGGCCGCCGGTCTCGGAGAGGAGGCTGGTGGCCGTCGACGATATCTCCGGAAACTCGGCCGGGTCGAGATTGACGTTCAGGCCCATGCCCAAGACTGTGTGCCTCAGCTCCGAAGCCTCCATTGTGCTTTCGACAAGGATACCCGCGAGCTTCTTGCCACCGATGCGAACGTCGTTGGGCCACTTGATGGTCGGCGTGACGCCGGTGAGCCGTTTGACTGCGTCGATTAGACCCAACGAGGCGGCCATGTTCACCTGACTGAGCCTGGAGGCGTCCGGCCTGAGGACGACGGAGAAGGCGACGTCGCGACCAGGCACGGTGACCCAGCGCCTATCGAAACGCCCTCGCGCGGCGGTCTGCTCTTCGGCTACGACCACCGTGCCTTCGACGCATCCGGACTCCCCCAGCGCGGCGGCCTGGTCCATGGTTGAGCCCACGGTATCGAAATAGACAATCTGACCGCCTATGAGGCGGCCTGAAAGCTCCTTCTGGAGGCGCCGTATGTCGCTATCTGTCCACCCCACCGTGGGACCGTATGCCTCAAGCCGCCGAGAAGCTGGCCCGATCATAGTCGCCACCAGAAAGGGGTGTCAAGGAAAGAATGAGTGCCATTGTATATCTCTTGAGCGGTCTGAACCGCCAGACGCACACGGAGTTGAAGATGCCTTGCGAGACAGAGGACTACGGCAACCTAGATTTGGCAATGAGGGCTGCACTTCCCATGTTTCATCTGCCTGCCAGGCGAGAAAATGCCGCCGGGGGCATGCAGGCGTCCACGGCGCAAGTGCCGGCCCGCTACGCCGCCTTCCAATGGACGGCGGGTCTCATGTGGTCCCGCCCTCCGCGACCCTGTTGCCCTCGTCGACGTACGTCGTATCGCCCACTCGGGTGACCGTGACCGCCTGCCGGTAGCTGCCGGAGCGCCGGACCCGTTCGGCCTTCAGGGTCTTGGTCGCAGCTACGGGCTCGTGCGATGGACCGCCCACGAGGGCCTCTTCAAGCACCTTGCCGTGCATTTGCTCGCCGCCGAGCAGGTCGAGGACGCGAAGCAGCGTCGGGGCTAGGTCTACGTGGCCTGAACGCGTGTCGAGCCTGGGGCCGGCGCCGAAGCTCGGCCCCCGAGCGGTCAGCACGCACCGCATCTCGTGCCTGCTCATCGAGCCGTGCTGCCCAATCCCTGGCCTGCCTTTGCCCGCGATCGTCCCCTCGAATCCGGCCTCGTTGGGCCCCGACTCCCATGCGAAGGACATGGCCAGATCGGGCGCTCTGGGACAATCTGGGACGGCTGCAGGCCGTCGAAGGCAAATACGATTACGGAGCCCAACGCGCTACCAGCCCGCCGCGTACCCGTCTCTGCGCGGGTCTGCGCCACCCTGGAAGACGCCCTGTTCGGCGTCGAACTGTATGGCGTGAGCCCCGCCCACATTCATCGACCAGGCATCCGCCAGGGTCAGCTCGTGGCCTCGGGCGGCGAGCTGACTGCGGACGTGTACCGGGAAGCGCTCTTCCAGCTCCACCTCGTGGCCGGGCAGACACTTGAATCGCGGTGCGTCGATAGCCTGCTGGACGTTCATCCCATAGTCGAGCACGTGTAGCAGGAGCTGTGTCGTGGTCTGATGGATTCCGTAGCCGCCCGGCGTGCCCATGCTCAGGAAGAACCGGCCGTCGCGGAGCGCCTGGGTAGGCGCCACGACAAAGTCGACCCTCTTGCCGGAGCCGATCACGTTGGGACTCCCCTCGTCCAGATCGAAGAAGCTGGTCATGTTGTTCAGGAAGATGCCGGTATCGCCGATCGCCACGCCGGAGCCGAATCCTCCGCCCAGGGTCTGTGTGATCGTGACAACGTTGCCCTGGCCGTCGGCGACAGCGAAGTGAGTCGTCATGCCGCCGGTGTGGGCTTCGGCGTCGCCGGGCGCAAGCGAGCCCTCTGGGTGTTCTGTGGCATACCTGTCCCCCGGCAGGGCCGCGGAGCTCTCTTGGTCGATCCGCGTCTTCTGAGCACGGGCGTACCCGTCGGACAGCAGGCCGTCCAGCGGCACCTGCGTGTGGTCGGGATCGCCGGCGTACCGGACTCGATCGGTCATCGATAGCTTGATCGACTCGATCAGCAGGTGAAGGGTATCCGGGTGCTGGAACGGGAGCTGGTCGCGCTGGAACGTCTCGATGAGCTTCAATGTCTGGAGCACCTGGAACCCGCTGCAGTTGGGCGGGGCGGTGAACACGTCGAAATCACGGTATCGGACACTCAGCGGCTCCGCCCACCTGGCTTCGTAGCTTTCGAAGTCCTCCTGGGAGTAGATCCCGCCCATGGCGCTGCTGGCTTCCACGATGCGACGGGGCAGGTCGCCACGATAGAAAGCGTCCTTGCCTCCGGCAGCCACGGTGCGCAGCGATTCGGCTAGCTGGGCCATCCGAAGCCGCGCTCCGGGGGCCGGTCCACTGCCATCGCCGTCCAGCAGGATGGCGGCCGAGGTCGGGAACTGCCGCAGCCGTTCGGCGCCGATGGCGATCTTGGCGCTGTTCAAGTACGTGACGGGGATGCCGTTCTCGGCGTAGTCGATGGCTGGCTTGAACAGGCGCCGGCGGTCGAGGGTGCCGTAGGTCTCGTGCAGCGTCAGCCAGCCCGCGACATTGCCGGGCACCATGGCAGCGAGGATGCCTATCTCTTTGGCCTCGTCGGTGTATAAGGAGGGCTCCGCCGCCAGCGGAGCGCGGCCCGAGAAATCCAGCGTGCGCACCCTCCCCTCATCAGCCACGTAGGCCAGCCCGACTCCGATGCCGCCCATGCCTGACATGTACGGCTCGACGACGTTCAGCACGGAGGCGGTCGTGACGGCGGCATCGAAGGCGTTGCCGCCGTCCACCAGCACTCGCAGGCCGGCCATCGATGCCAGGGGATGCGCGGAGGACACCATCCCGTTGACGCCCATGGCGACGGGCCTGCTCGGCGCCGGATACTGCAGCGATCTCAGAATGTGACTCTCCTAATTGGGCGACGCTTTCAATATAGCGAGCACCGTGTCGGCCCCACGCTAGTTAGGCACGCCCGCTCTTGTCAAGCGTTGCAGACGCAAGAGCCGGATTTCAAATTGGCGCGTTTCCGACCTCGTACAAATTCTGTGTCAAAAGATGTTGACGCGGCAAGGCCCTTCTGCTACTATCTCACTGGTCGCGACTTCCTGCGGCAGGTGTGATCTGCGCTTTGCTGCCGGAGTTTCGGCCGGGCACCTTAA
>CAZENU010000010.1:0-54290 GCA_964513735.1 uncultured Dehalococcoidia bacterium | reverse complement strand
CAACCCATGGTCAACATCGCGACCAACGGGAACGCTACCGCACACCATCGCCTCCACGGGGGCCTCAGCGTAAACACCCATCTTCCCCCTTGGAGCTATAGGAGCGGCTCTTTAAGACAGCCCACACCCAGCGACTTTCTATTCTCATGTACATACTATTCTTCCTGAATAACTGTAGCACAAAGTCATTGGTTGTTACTTTTTTCACATTTCGTTCTTTCATCTCACTTACACGCGACCGAGAGCATTTGTCACCATGGTGCTGATCAGAGAAAGCAACGCCAGATGCGTCGCTTCTCGTATGGCAAGCGGCTGCTGCGATACTACTTACCTGACCAGGCTTACCGCGGGCTTACAGGGAAGCCAAACGGAGAGCACCCGCCAGCCGGCGGGTGCTCTCACAATATAGTCAATATCACTGTTGGAGGAACTGAGATGCGCCATATTCTTTACGACGCTCGTGGAGCCCTTTTCACTAAACGAGGCCTACCTGGACGTGAGCGACTCGGTAACGCCGCAGCATCTGCCGAGACGGATCGGCCGGGAGCTCAAGCCCCGCGTGAAAGCCGAGCTCCATCTGACCATTTCGATGGGCTTGGCCACCACCAAACATGACCAATGGGCAGTGCGCAGACGTTACCTCAACGTCAGGGCTGCTGAACTCCCGTAATCCATATTGAAGGACGTCTCGTAGTCAGCGTCCTGCCTCTCAACAGCCCGCTAGAGCCCTCATGAGGAAACACGCTCTGTATGGAGTGCATTCCTTATCGTCTCATGGGATACCCCATACTCACGGGCTAACTGGCGGAGACTGTGGGTCTTGCGTCGTTCGATTAGTTCACCATGCAATACAGGTGGCAGTTTTGAGTTGATTGGGCTAGGAGGGGAGGCGTAGGCTTGGTACGGAGCGTAGACCGGATACCAGGCATTGGGGTAGTCTTGCATGACGCCTCGAATCCCCCCTAACCTCCCCTTTTATAAAGGGAGGGACGGAGTCGACCCATTACCCATTTTCACTATCCTGCTCTACCCGATGTACAGCGAAGACCCCGTAGCGGGACATATCATCGTAGGCGCGACTCACGTGTAGGGACGCGATCGTCATGAACATCATCGCGGGAAGACCGCCCAACATCGTGCTCATCCTCGCCGACGACATGGGCTACGGTGACTTCAGCGCCTTCAACGGCGGGCTTTCCAGCACGCCGGTCCTCGACCGGCTGATCGGGGAGAGCGTCTGTCTGACCCAACACTACACCGGCTCGCCGGTCTGCAACCCCTCGCGGGCAGCTCTCATGACAGGCCGCTACCCGCAGCGCACCGGCTCCATAGACACCCTGGAGTGGCGGGGACTGGACCGGCTGGCGCTCCGAGAGACCACCATCGCCGACGCCTTCAAGAACGCCGGATACGCGACCGGGCTGGTCGGCAAGTGGCACCTTGGCGCCTTTGATCCTTGCTATCACCCAAACGCCAGGGGCTTCGATGAGGCCGTCTGCTTCCGGGGCGGAATGCACGACTACTACGACTGGAGGCTCGACTACAACGACCGGGTGGTGCGGGCCGACGGCCGTTACCTCACCGATGTCTTCACCCAGGAGGCCGTCGGCTTCGTCGAGCGTCACCGCGGAGAGCCCTTCTTCCTGCACGTCACCTACAACGCGCCCCATACTCCGCTTCAGGCGCCGGAGAGCGACGTCCAACCCTTCGCGGAGACGGGGCGATTCAACGATGGCGTGAGCACCCTCTACGGAATGCTCCGGTCGATGGACACCGGGGTGGGGCGCATTCTCGAAGCGCTCGAAGATAACGGGTTGGGCGAGAACACGATCGTCATGTTCACCAGCGACAACGGCCCGCAGATGAGCGGGGAGGGAGACGACGACACTACCCGATTCAACTGCCACTTCAACGGCGCCAAGGGCACGACCTACGAGGGCGGTGTCCGTGTGCCAATGGTCGTGCGATGGCCCGACGGCCTGGATGGCGGGGTGAAAGTAGGGGAGATGGTCCACTTCTGCGACTGGTTCCCCACGCTGCTCGCCATGGGCGGCATTTCCGACCCCGGCGGCCGCCCTCTGGACGGCGTCGACGTGCTGCCTGTGCTGCGGGGCGAGGGCGGCAAGGTCGGGACGACCCGGTTCTGGCAATGGAGCCGCTACACGCCCCTAGCAGCCTACAACGCCGCGATGCGAGACGGCGACTGGAAGCTGGTGCGCCCCCGCATCGACGAGGTGGTCCGCATCACTGACGAGGACGCCCGGCGGCTACGAGTCTCAATGTACGAGCCCGAGCGTTTCATCGACGGTGGCATTGTCGACGGCCCCGGCCTGCCCTACGCGCTACCTCCACCGCCCCCGCCGCAGCTCTACAACATCGCCGAAGACCCGCTGGAGCTCGACGACCTGGCCGGTGCACATCCGGAGCGCCTCCGGAGCATGGTCGCCCGCCTCGAGACCTGGTTCGAGGACGTCGAGGCGGACCGAGCCACCATCACCGAGATCCGGTAACCAGAGCCAGATCAACCTGATCTACGAGTCTCCCATCCCGTACCCCAAATCCCTTCTTCACAGCGGCACCACATGTCCGTGCTTCCCATGCATCGTGAAGCCGCCGCCGGGCTGCATCCCGAACTTCAGCCAGGCGCCGGGGCCCACGATTCGTTCCCAGGGCTGCACGCCACACCGTTCCGCCCAGGCATCGTACAGACGGGCCAACTCGGCCGCCTTTTCGTGGTTCTTGTCCGACAGGTCGTTGAGCTCGGTGCGGTCGACGTCCATGTCGTACAGCTCCCACGGCGTTCCACGCTCGGAGACCAGCTTCCACTGCGCCGTCCGCACGGCGCGATTGCCTTCATGCTCCCAGAACATGGGCTGCTGACGCGACCAGGAGCCGCCTTCGATGACCGATAGCAGGCTCTCGCCCTCCAGTGGCGTGATACTGTTGCCGTCGTGCTCCGCGGGATAACGTGCCGCCGCCACCGAGATGCATGTGGCTGTGATGTCGATGAGCTGCGCGGCCTCGTGAACGATTCCGGGCTGCTTGATGCGGGACGGCCATCGAACGATGAACGGCGTAGATATGCCGCCCTCGTGTACCCACCGCTTGTGGCGGCGGAACGGCGCGTTGCTGACGTTGGCCCAGCGGACGTCGTAGCTGGCGTAGGTGTCCTCCGGCCCCGGCGCTAGCGAGGGGTCGTTGCCGACCCGCACAGGACGGCCGTCGCCGGTCCAGGTGGCCCCTGGAATGGGCGTTGCCTTCCGGCTCGCGGCTGCCGGGTCCTCTCTCAGGAGCTCGGCGCAGCCGCCGTTGTCCGACAGGAACATCACGAGGGTGTTCTCCTCGATGCCCAGCGAGCGTAACCGGTCCATGATCCGCCCGACACCTGCGTCCATGATCTCGACCTGGGCGGCGTAGACCGCCATTCGGAGGTCTTCCCACTCCTTGTTTCCGGCCTCGTCCCATGCCGGCACGTCCTCGTCGCGAGGGCTGATCTCCCAGCGCGCATCGAGGATGCCGAGGCCCTTCATCTCTTCGTGCCGGGCGGTCCGCAGGGCGTCCCACCCCTTTCGGTACTTCCCGACGTGCCTGGCGACGGCCTCTTCCGGCGCGTGAAGAGGCCAGTGGGGCGCCGTGTATGCGACGTACTGGAAAAACGGCCTTCCAAGAGCGGCGCTCTCGTCAATCATCTTGACGGCGTTGTCCGATATCGCGTCGGTCATGTAGAAGCCGTCGCGCTCGGAGGCCACTACCTCGTCGTCGTTCCAGAGGTTGTCGCAGTAGAAGTAGCTGCCGCAGCCGCCCGCGATGCCGAAGACGCGGTCGAAGCCGCGCTTTCGCGGAGCGGAGGCGTCAGGGCCGCCGGGATCGTCCGGGTTGTCGCCGACGTGCCACTTGCCGGACATGCAGGTGCGGTAGCCGCTGGCCTGCAGCACCTGGGCCACTGTCACACAGTCACGTCGCAGGAAGCCCTGGTACTGGCTGAACCCGGGTATGCCCCCGGTCATGTGCCCGATGCCGGCCTGGTGGGGATTCACGCCGGTGAGCAGCGCGGCCCGCGAGGGGCAGCACCGCGCGAAGTTGTACATGTGGGAGAAACGCAGGCCGCCGCCGGCCAGCCTGTCGATGTTTGGCGTCGGTATCTCCGACCCGTAACACCCCAGGTCCGAGAAGCCCATGTCGTCGGCCAGGATCAGGACTATGTTCGGTTGATCGTCGGGCACGTGCTGCGTCACTCCTTGAGTATCACCATGTACCGGACCTGGTGCATAGTCAACGTCCAGGGTTTCTTGCCAGCGCAGTGTACCATCGTTGATGCCGCCGCGTTCTCTGCGTACACTGGCGGCGAACGCTTCCCGAAGTCAGCCGTCGGGCGTTCGGGTTGTAGGTGTGAGGCCATGGCCGAGCGTATGACCCACCACTAGCGGGTCGCGGCAACGCTGCGCGGCGACGAGGTAGACCGGCCGCCGGTCGCCATGTGGCGACACTTTTTCGCCGACGAGTGGTCCGCGGAGGGCCTTGCCGGCGCCGGGTTAGTCCTCTAGCTCGATCTCGATGCCGCCCACCCAGCCCGCTACCAGGTTGTAAAGCCACGCGCCCGCGATCCCCAGAGCCAGGCCGACTACCGCATAGACCAGCGGCAGCAGGCCCGCGTAAATCAAGGCAGCGGTGTCGAAGGTGCCGTCTGAGATCAGACGCAGCACCAGTAGCCCGCTGGCCGCCATACCAATTAGCCAGGAGACGATCGGCGCGATTCGGGCCACCGAACCTATGCGGACGCTCGCTACGGTCTTCATTCCGCCACCTCTGACCTGGTGATGTCCGGACGTTGCCACGTCCGCGTCAAAGGTTAGCATGACGGCGGCGCTGGGCAGCGCCACACACGCCGGTGTTACCATCTGATCTCTAATAGGCTGCGGACGTATGGGGTGTGCAGAGAGGCGGAGCCCCTTTGCCGGGAGCCTGAGGGTGTCCCTCAGATATAACCTCTTTCCCACTTCCCGACCAGGCAGGGGCCAGAGGGATGGTCGAAAGGCTGTTCATCAGCCTGCTAGGGCCGGCGAGGTGAGATGATGGACTTCAGAATCGAACGCCACGAGACTCCCGTCTCCGAGGACGTGGTCGAAGAGATTTGGGAGATGTGGCAGAGAGTGCCGGAGCAGGTGGGGATGGGCTCTCACATTTCCCAGCTCCGGGACGACTTGACCAACGTGACCCGGCCGGAGGAACGGAAGCTACTGTACACCGCCAGGGTCGAAGACCACCTCGCGGGCACCTCCCTCATCTGGATATCGCGCAGGGACCCGCTGCTGTGCGAGTTCGGGCTTCCCGCCACGTCGCCGGAGTTCCGCCGGCGGGGAATAGGGCAGGCGCTGTTCAACGCGCCGGTGGGCGACTTCCGCGAGATGGACGGCGAGGCGATCTTCCTGGGCACCAACCATCCGCCCGCGCAGCGCGTGTACAGGCGGGCGGGCTATCGCAAGCTGGTTGGCTCGATCACACTGGTCAACATCCTCAGCGGTGACACGCCCGAGGCCTACTTCGAGGACTACTTTCGTGGGCTCGGGCCCGCGACCGTACACCCCGGTGAAGCGGCCGACCGGACGCCGGCGGTACCGCTGGTCCATTCGGCCCACGACTGGCAGGTAATGGACGCCAACGTGGGCTCTTTCTCGCGCCGGTACTCGGTCCACCGAGGATACGCCGGGCAGGTCGGCCGGTTCATACAGCTTCTGGACGGCGACGCCTCTACCTTCTTCGCCGGCCGTGCCGGCCGACGCGGAAAGGTCGTCGGGCTGTCGACAGCCGTGCTACGCGACGCCGACTGCGCGGTGGACGCTTTCACCCACCATCGCTACGCGGATGTCTGGCGGTCTTTGATGGAGGCAGCCGCAGCCTGGGGCGCCGAGAACGGCGCGACCGGGTCCTCGGCCAAGGTGTCCGTGGAGGATGAGGAAAAGCGAGCCTTGTTCGAGGACGCCGGCTTCACAGAGGCCGGATATGCGGGCGAGTTCCTACTCGACGGAATGCATCTTCGCGATCATCCCAACGGCCGCTCCGTCTCCGCCATCCGTCTGGAACGCCCGTAACCGACCACGGCTCCTCCTGAGAAGCGGCTGGCCGCGCTGGCGCGCTTGGTCGACGCTGGGATCAACGCCGGTGTCGCGCTGGTGCCGGTCGTCCCGGCCGTTACGGACGGCCCCGCCAACCTGGAGGCCGTCGTGCGTGCGGCGGCGGACCATGGCGTCCGGTTCCTGTGGTCAAGCACACTCTATCTCAAGCAGGGGACCAAGGAGCACTTCCTAGACTTCATCCAACGCGACTACCCGATACTTCGGCACGCCTACCGCGGCTTGTATCCCGGGCCTATGCTCTCGGCGCCGTGCAGCGGCAGGTCCAGCTCCGTGTAGACGGCTTCAAACGCGCACACGGGCTCCGCTCACGGCCGTTACTTAGGGAGTCCGGTCCCGGTCCAGCTCGGCATGGAGCTCTCAGGATAGCGCGACGGCCACCAGGAGCCTCTGCATTGCTTCCGTGAGTGGTAGAATCTCGGTGGGCCAACCAGACCGCGTCTGCCGGTAACGTTTCGGCACCGGCAGACGCGGTCCAGACCTACCGCAACTGTGCCACCGAAAGGAGCACGAATGCCGACCCTGAGTCACGAAGCCATCTACACCATCGCTCGGGAGGTCCTGGGCGCCGCGGGAGCGTCCGACGTCCATGCGTCCGTTGTCGGACGGCACTTGGCCGATGCCAATATGGCAGGACACGATTCCCACGGCTTTCTACGCATCCCGCAATACGTCAAGGAGATCGACGATGGCGTGATAGACCCCAAATCTAGCCCGGCTGTAGTCCGTGAGAACGCCGCGGTGGCCCATGTAGACGGGCACGGTACCTTCGGTCAGGTGGTCGCTGGATTCGCCCTAGACCTTGGCATGCAGAAGGCCAGAGAGCACGGGATCGCGCTGGTCAACATGTGCAACTTGGGGCACACCGGTAGGGTGGGGACTTATCCAGAGAGGGCCGCCAGAGAGGGCATGGCGGCGATAATGTGCACCGGGGTCGTCGGAGGCCATTCCGCCATTAACCTCGCGCCGTTCGGAGGCCGGGAGCGGCGGTTGGGCACGAACCCCATTGCGATGTCCTTTCCGTCGTCCGGCGACTCCCCCGTGCTGCTCGACTTCGCGACCTCGATCGCGGCCGAGGGCAAGCTGCGTGTGTACAAAGCGAAAGGGGAGATGCTGCCCGACGAGTGGGTGCTGGACAAAAACGGCGTCCCCAGCAGAGACCCGAACGACTACTACGAGGGCGGCTCGCTACTGCCCATCGGTGGCGTCCTCGGCGGCCATAAGGGCTACGCGCTGTCGTTCATGGTGGCCCTGTTCGGTGCCGTCATGGGAGGCATCGCCTGTCCCGGCGGCGACGTCAAGTCCCAGCTCAGCGGGTCGACCATCATCGTGATGGACGTAGGCGGTATGGCTCCCATAGACGAAGTGGGTGCACGGGTGGACGAGGTGGTCGACTACGTCAAGAGCACGCCACTGGCCGAAGGCTCTAGCGGCATACTGTATCCCGGAGAGATGGAGGCCCGGAGCCGGCGGCAGCGGTTGAAAACGGGCGTCCCGGTCGCGGACGCCACCTGGGACGAAGTTTCCCAGGTGATCGACCGGTTCAAGCTGACCGAGAAACTGGGTCCGCTCGCCGCGGGTCCGGCTTAGAGAAGTCGTCGCGACCCGAGGCAGAGGCCGATGCCCTCAATTGACACCCCGTCGCGGCCGCCAATATACTTGTCTGGAAGTCTTCCTACGGACGTCGGCCTCTCCGGTCCCTACTCCCCCCGACCGGTTCTCCAACCCACCGCGGCCCGGGTATTTGCCAGTGAAGACACGGAGGCATGCTTTACGTACCGCCGGCGGCCAGCACGGCCGCGGCCGTGTGCGCGGGCGTCTATGCTAGCGCTGCAATACAGGAAAAGCGTTCCCCGGTACATATGGGTCCGCCTCCTGGGAGGGAGATTCCCAAGGATGCTAACTGCGCCGGGAGCGTTTCTTAGGCTGACCCGGCTGCCTGACCCTCGTCTACCCACCCCCAACTGGGTACGTGTTCGCCCGATTCTTGGCGGGATATGCGGATCGGACGTAGCGGCTCTGTCGGGAAAGAGCAGTATCTACCTGTCGGCCTTCACGTCGTTTCCGTTCGTACCTGGACACGAGATTGTCGGAAGAGTTGTCGAGACGGGAGACGCGGCGTCCAGGTTCAGCATCGGCGACCGTGTCGTTCTAGAGCCGGCGCTGGGATGCGTGGTTCGAGGTGTCGGCGAGATCTGCGGACCATGTACGTCGGGGCACTACGCCAACTGCGAGCGTGTGATGGAGGGCGACATATCCTCGGGCATCCAGACCGGCTACTGTCGCGATACCGGTGGTGGCTGGGGGACCAGCTTCGTGGCCCACGAGAGCCAGCTTTACGCCGTGCCCGACGGAATCTCGGACGAGGCCGCCGTGCTGGCCGAGCCGTTGAGCTGCGCGGTCCATGGCGTTCTCCAGGCCGACGTCCGCGACGGGGCCAACGTCCTGGTCGTCGGCGGGGGTACCATAGCCCTGCTGACCGTAGCGGTGCTCAAGATGCTCGTGCCGGGCGCGACGGTGACCGTTACGGCGAGGTACGAACATCAGCGTGAGCTTGCGCGGTCCCTGGGCGCCGACAACGTGATCGAGGCCGGCCGAAGCCTCTCAGACGCCCTCACCGAGCTGTCCGGCGCGACGGTGGTACCGCTTCCCATCGGGAAGCCGGCCATCGTCGGGGGGTTCGACGTCACCTTCGAGTGCACCGGCTCCGGCGGCGGCATGGAGGACGCCGTAAGGTGGACTCGGGCGCAGGGCCGACTCGTATTGTCCGGCATGCCCGACCCGAACAAGCTGGACCTGACGCCGGTGTGGTACCAGGAACTGCGCGTAACCGGATCGTACGCGTATTCTACCGAAACTCGAGACGGCGCGCGTGTCAACACCTTCGACATCGCCCTGGACATGCTAGCCGAGGATGGCTGGAGCGACAGGATCGGTGCTCTGGTCCGTCACCGGTTTCCGTTGAAACATCATCGCCAGGCCATTGCGACGGCGATGCGGCCGGGCAGGCACGGAGCTGTAAAGACAGTGTTCGACCTGGCCGACGCGGCCTGATCGGCGCCCAGAGAGCTAGGAGCCGCCACGTGGATCAGAACGGTTTTGACAAGAGCCAACTCGTAAGGTACGTGGACGACGACTCTCGGTACGTCTTCCACTACGGGGAGGGCTTCAGGTTCGAGCGCCTGCCGATGGGCACGAGGGTGGTTTACCCTCCTCCTCCTCTGCCGGGCATCGAGGACATGGATGCCGCCATCGAGCATGCCCTGGAGAATCCCCTCGGCGCCGACCCGCTGTCGGCCCAGCTTCGGCCCGGCATGAAGGTGACGATCGCCTTCGACGACATCTCGGTGCCGTTGCCGCCGATGGCGCGGCCCGACGTGCGCCAGCTCATCATCGAAAAGGTCGTCGCGAAGCTCGGTGACAACGGCATAGACGACGTGCACCTGGTGGCTGCCCTGGGCCTGCACCGCCGCATGACTCCCGCCGAGCTGAAGAAGACGGTTGGGAGCAAGGTCTTCAAGGCGTACCACCCTGACCGCCTGTACAACCACGACGCCGAGGACAAAGAGAACCTCGCCATGGTCGGGGAGACCTCCCAGGGCGAGGTAGTCGAGCTGCCCAAACGGATCGTCGACTCCGACCTGCTCATCTACGTCAACGTGAACCTGGTGCCCATGGACGGGGGACACAAGTCGATCAACACCGGCTTGATCACCTATCGCACCGTCAGCCACCATCACAACGTCGACACCTTGATGCACTCGACGTCATATATGGACCCGCCGAACTCAGCGTTGCACCACTCGTGCGCGCGCATGGGCGCCGTCGTTGAGGAGCAGGTCAAGGTGTTCAAGATCGAGACGACACTGAACACGGCCACGTTCCCCTCGATACTCAGCCATCTCCAGAAACCGGAGCACCAATGGCGGTCCTGGGAAAAGGCGGTCTTCGGGCTCAACTACCGCAGCATGAAGGTCCTGCCGTTCGCTCTGAGACACAAGATATTCCAGGGCATCCGGGCCCCCTACGGGGTAACCGGCATAGCGGCCGGCGCAACAGAACCGGTGCACGAGTACACTCTGGAAAACGTGTACCGACAGCAGGCGGTCCCGGTGGAGGGTCAGGCCGACGTCCTGGTCTATGGTCTGCCGTACCTGGGGCCCTACAACGTCGCGTCTGCGATGAATCCCATACTGGTCCACGTCAACGCCGTGGGGTATCTCTTTAACCTGTACAGGGGCAAACCTCTGGTACGGCGAGGCGGGGCGCTGATCTTCATGCACCCGCTGGAGAACAGGTTCAACAAGACCCACCACCCGTCTTATATCGACTTCTACAACCAGGTGCTGCCGGAGACCCGCGACCCTGCCGAGATCGAGGAGAGGTACGAAGAGGACTTCGCCACCAACCCGCGGTACATAGATTTGTACCGCAACTCCAACGCCTACCATGGCGTCCACCCGTTCTACATGTGGTACTGGGCATGCTACGGCCAGAGCTACCTTGGCCGAATCATCGTCGTCGGCGCCAAAGACCAGAGCGTCGCCGACATGCTCGGCTACGAGACCGCTCCAAGTCTCGACGCGGCGCTTCAGATGGCGCAGGACACCGTCGGAGCGATCCCGAAGGTGACGGCGCTCCATCTGCCGCCGATCTTCATCTGTGACGTGACCTAGGCCATGCCAGAAGACTCTTGGACCGTCATTGCCAACCCGGTCGCCGGGCGTGGTAATGCGGCCAAAAGAGCAAATCTGCTGATGAAAGCCCTCGAGGACAGCGGGGCCGAGGCCACGCTGTCTATGACGGGTGGCCGCGGCGATGCCGAGCGCCTCACCAAAGAGGCCCTGGACGCCGATGCCACGAGGGTCGTGGCCTGCGGAGGCGACGGCACTGTTCACGAGGTAGTCAACGGGATCATGGCGTCTGCGAAGAAGGTCGGCGACGTGGCAATGGGGATCCTCTCTGCCGGAAGGTGTAACGACCTCTGCTACGCCCTCGGCCTTCCCGGCAAACCCGACGCGGGGATCCAGGGTTTGCTGAACAGCCAGGTGCGCTCGATCGATCTGGGCCGGGTCGGCGACCGCTACTTCTCCACCATCGCGACGCTGGGCTTTGACAGCGAGGTCAGCGAGTACGTGGCATCCGGTCGGCACCCGTCCTTCCTGCGTGGCGCAACGGCGTATCTCTACGCCGCCGTGGTGACGCTCTTCCAGTTCCGTCACCCTCAGCTGACCCTCAGAGGCGACTTCGGAGACTTCAACGGCCCGTTTTTCCTGGTGGCTACGGGGAACACAGACAGGTACGGCGGTCGGATGCGTATCGCACCGGCGGCCAGCCTCGACGACGGCGAGCTGGACATCTGCCTGGTGCGGCCGGCCTCCAAGCTGGACATCCTCCGCATGCTCCCCAGAACCTTCAACGGAGGCCACGTCGGCCACCCCGCCGTTTCGATGGAGCGCACTCGGCGGCTGGAGATCGAGTCTGAGCAGACGCTGTGGCTGTGGGCGGACGGCGAGAGGCTCGGGCAGACCCCGGCCACCATCGAGGTAGTCCCCGGCGCCCTCCGTGTGATGGTGCCGCGATGACCGTCGAAAAGGTCCTGGGAAGGCCCGACGCCCCGGCGACGAGCATCCGCCGGTTCTTCGCCGGAAAAGAGATGCTCCTGACCGGCGCCACAGGCTTCGTCGCCAGAGTGCTGGTCGAGAAGGTCCTCCGCGACCTGTCCGAGATCGGACGCGTCCACGTGCTGATCCGTCCGAGCGTCGGGCGCACCGGGATGACCGAGACGGCCGAGGAACGGCTGCGCAAGGAGGTGTTGGACTCCAGCGCCTTCGACAGGCTTCGGGAGGTCCATGGCGACCGGTTCGACGCGTTCATCGCGGGGAAGGTGTCCGCCGTTACGGGCGACCTATCGGCCGAGAACCTCGGCCTGGACCCCGAGACGATGGAGCGGCTGCAGGCCGGCGTGCAGATCATCGTGAACTCGGCGGGGGTCGTTTCCTTCGACGGATCGCTGAAGGCGGCCTTCGAGGCCAATACCATGGGGCCGGTCCGCATCCTGGAGTTCGCCCGTGGTTGCAAGAACGTCATCTACGCCCATGTGTCCACGTGCTACGTCAACGGTACCAGGCAGGGCGTTGTCTCCGAGGAAGCTCTGGACCCGAATAGCGACATGACGGACGGACGCGAGCCCTACGATGTGGACGAAGAGGCGCAGGCCATCTCCAGTATGATCGAGGAGGTCGAGTCCGAGTCCTTCAGCGACCGGCGTCGGCGGGCGTTCGCCAAGGCCAGCAAGACCGCGGAGAACAATGACGCGCCGACCGCCGAGAGCCTCAGAAAGGCGTGGGTGGACCGACGCATGGAATCGGAGGGCATGCGCTGGGCCCACCGGCGGGGTTGGAACGACACCTACACCTTTACGAAAGCGATGGGCGAGCAGATGATCGTGCGCCACCACGGCGACGTACCGACGCTAATCTACCGCCCGTCGATCATTGAGAGCGCCTTCGAGTCGCCCGAGCCGGGTTGGCTCGACGGCTATCGGATGATCGACCCGCTCATAGTCGCATATGGCATGGGGCAGCTTCCCGACTTCCCGGGCAGCCCAGACGCTGTGGTGGACATGGTCCCGGTAGACATGGTCGTCAACTCTCTTCTGGCGGCGGTCCCGGCCGCTCACGCGTCGTCCGGGGTCACCGTGTGCCAGCTCGCTACCAGCGACGACAACCCGCTGACGCTCCGAGTGTTCTGCGACATCGTCCAAGACCACTTCACGAAGATCCCTCTGAGACCGCGCGCCGGTAACGGTCATGCGCTGCCGCGGATCGGCCTTCCGTCCGTTGGCCGCTTCCTGAGACGGCTGCGTTTTCGCTACCTGCTGCCCCTCAAGGTCCTGGACGTTTTGACCTGGTTCGCGTCCTTCACGTCTCGCGGCCGCCGGCTCCGGCGTTCGCTCCAGAGCAAACGCTCGTCGGTACACAAGCTGGTCTACTATGCCAAGATCTACTCCCCCTACAGCAACGTCTTGTGCAAGTACCAATCAGATAATATGCGCGCGGTCATGTGCGGCCTTAGCGATGAAGAGCGGGTGACCTTCGACTTCAACGTGAATCAAATAGACTGGCGCCACTACGTCGAAGACATCCACATTCCGGGAATCAAGCGATTCCTGCTTGGCATGGCTCCGAAGGTCGCCGCCGCGGAGACCCTCTCGATGCAGCCCGTCAGCGCGCGGAGGCATGCCCTCATCTCCGAGGTACCCATCGCTGAGCTGCGGCGATGGACTGGTCAGAGCTGGCGGTGGAAACCCGTACGGAAGCTGATCCGCTGGCTGGTGGGTCTCGGATACCGATACTATCTGGGCGTTCAGTCCGAGGGCGTAGATCGCGTGCCCAGGCGAGGCTCGTTCATAGTCGTGGCCAACCACACCAGCCACCTGGACACCGGAGCCCTGCTTGTCCTTCTCGGCGGAAGGATGGAGCGCCTCCACCCGGTGGCCGCAAAAGACTACTGGTTCCGCGACAGGTTCTGGAGCTGGCTTTCGCGAACGATCATAAATGCGATACCATTCGATAGGCATGCAAACTTCACCGAGAGCCTGCGTCTGGCCGCCGCAATGCTGAAAGACAACCACTCGCTGGTCTACTTCCCAGAGGGAGGACGGAGCGTCACGGGCGAGATCCAGACCTTCAAGGCCGGCCTCGGCGTGCTGGCGATGGAGTCGGGAGCGTCCATAGTGCCGGCCAACATATCCGGTAGCTATGAGGCGATGCCGAAGGGGATGAGGCTCCCGCGACGCTACCGCATCAGCGTGCGATTCGGCGATCCGATATCGATGGAGCCATATCTCGCAGAGTCCGGAAGCGGAACCACGCAGGAGATGGCCCGAAGGATCACCGAGGATGCCCAGAAGGCTGTGGAGGCGCTCCGCTGAGCGATACGATCGGCACCGACGGCAATACACCACCTACCCAGGGCCAGCCCGCCGGCTTCTTCGACGTGGATGGCACCCTGGGGTCGACCAACGTCGTCCTTACATACCTTGCTTTTCTCAACCACGGGGCGTCGACGGTGGAGCGATGGCTAAATGTCGCCGCTATGGTGCCCAAGCTACCCTACTACATGTTCCTCGACTGGCGAAGCCGCGACCGCTTCTGCGAGGTCTTCTATCGCAAGTACGCGGACGTCAGCCAGTCGGACCTCGAGGACTGGGCTGAGAAAGAACGAGGGCGGTACTGGGACAGCAAGCTATACCCGCAGGCGCTTCAGAAGCTGTCCGAGCACAAGGCTCAGGGGCACCGTATCGTGCTGGTCAGCGGTGGCCTCGAGCCGGTGTTGAAGCCACTGGCGGAGGCGCTCGGCGTCGACGCGCTTATGGCAACCGAACCCGAGGTCAACGGCAATCACCTCACCGGGCGCATCGTACACGGGCCGCTTAGCGGCGAGCGGAAGGCGGCGGCGATGCGGGAACTCAGTCGCAAGATGGGCATCGACCTGGAGCGTAGCTATGCGTACGGCGACTCCTACGCAGACATGGAGTTCCTAGAGACCGTCGGCAACCCGGTGGCGATCAACCCCGACCGGCGGTTGAAGAAGCTGGCCAAGAGTCGCGGGTGGCCCATCCAGAACTGGGGCCACTGAGCCCCCGCTCCTCGGTTACGACTCGTCCAACGCGGCCATCGTCGTGGCGTCGAGCGTCACGTCCAGAGCGCCCAGGTTCTCCTTGAGCTGCTCCCGCGTGTGCGGACCGACGATCGCCGAGCTCACACCTTCCTGCGAAAGCACCCAGGCAAGCGCAACGTGGCCCGCGGTAGCGCTGGTTTCACGGGCGGCCTCCAAGGTGACCTCGATGGCCTGCCACTGGAGTTCGGTGATCCCGCCGAACCAGCCCGGCGACTGATCGCCGCGGCTCCCCTTTGGCGGTGGGGTGCCGCGTCGGTACTTACCCGTCAGCAACCCTCCGCCGATGGGGCTGTACGCGAGCACTCCGATGCCGTGGGCTCGCGCAAAGGGCAGCACCTCGCGTTCGATCCCTCGGGCGACGAGGCTGTACTGGGTCTGCTCGCTCACGATCGCTTCCAGCCCGAGACGGTCGCAGGTCCACATCGCCTCCGCAAGGTGCCAGCCTGGGGAGTTCGACATCCCGGTGTACAGCACCTTGCCCTGCCGGACTAGGTCGTCCATGGCGCGCAGCGTCTCTTCTATCGGCGTGTCGGGGTCGGGTCCGTGGGTCTGGTACAGATCGATGCGGTCGGTCTGCAGCCGCTGAAGGCTTCGCTCGACCTGGCGCATGATGTGGTACCGGCTGGTGCCGCTGTCGTTGGGCCCGGGACCGACGCGGCCCCTGAACTTCGTTGCGATGACCGTCTCGTCGCGCCTTCCACGCAGGGCCTCGCCCAGCACCCTCTCTGACCTGTCTCGGGTGTCCGAGTCGCCGTAGACGTTGGCCGTATCGAAGAAGTTGACGCCGGCATCCAGGGCGGCGCGGACCAGGTCGATCGAATCTTCCCAAGGGGTGGGTTCCACGAGCTGTGCCGTGCCCATGCAGATGACGGAAACCTTCACGCCGGCCCGTCCGAGGTTACGGTAGATCATTAGCCCTCCTAGTCGAACTCCCAGCCCGGCCCGTTTCCCGCCGTCGTGAGAGTCCGTCTTACAGACTGGACGGCCGCTTGCGGGACCCTCGGGTCATTCGTCTTTCGGGTCTCGCCGAGATCCGCTGTGGTTCGACAACCTCACCAGATACGAAGACCCCTATCCGTTCGTCCTGAGCCCGTCGAAGGATCTCCTGTAAGTCAATAATCCAAAGACCCTAGCAGGAGCCTCCCCGTATTGCCTTGAGTTGGGCTGTGCCCATATACTGGCGATGTCCGATTGTGGCATCTGCCGGCGCGCCCGGCAACCACGGGAAGGTGATATTAGGCGGTGCAAGAAGGCGCGGTCCTTGTCATCATAGCCCTGCAAGGCTACCTTTTTGGCTCATTTCCGACCGCGTACCTGCTCGTCAAGCACTTCGTCGGCAAGAACATCATGGAGTTGGGCACGGCCAACGTTGGCACGCTCAACGTGCTCAGGGCGACCAACTCCAAAGTCATGACAGGCGTAAACCTGCTGGGCGACGTGGCGAAAGGAGTGCTCGCCCTGGCGGTGGGCTACGTTCTGGCAGACGCCGTGGGGGTGGACACCTATGTTGGCGCCGCCGCCGGAGGGATCGCTTCCGTCGTCGGGCACAACTACACGGTGTTCCTGAAGTTCCAGGGCGGCAAGGGTATCGCCACCAGTCTGCCTGTACTCTTCTATCTGGAGCCGGTGCTGGTGCCGGTGTGGATCGCTGCCTTCCTGCTCACGGTCGCGGCGACCCGGCTGCTGGTCCTCGGCCAGATAACCGCCACCCTGGTCGCGCCCATCTTAGCCATCCTGTTCTTCCGCGACGACGCCGTGGCCGTCGTTATCCTGGGAGCCATCGTTTTCATACGTCACGCTCCCAGGATAAAGGGCATCGTCAAGGGGACCGAGCCCAAGCTCTACTACAAAATCGATACCACCCCTGAAGCCCCCGGGGAGTAAGACCGCCTAACATAACCGCAGAGAGCGCAAAGATCGCCAAGGAATCAATCTTGAAGTATCCGTAACTCTGCGTTCTCGGCGTGCTCTGCGGTGAGTCCTCTTGGAGGCTTGTAAGCCTACTCGCACGCCGGCCGGGGAGCTACTTCTCGTCTCTCCGTTTGCCGCACTTGGCGCAGAACACGCTCCTCGTCGGCGGATTGACGTGACCACATTTCTCGCACTTCCATTCCATTGGGTTCCACCTCGATGTAGGATATTGCCTCAAGATTCTACTAGAATCCCCGGACAAGTCTATCGCCGGCTCAGGACGGCGAGGGGGTCGCGCCTCCGCCTTCTTGACCGCCGGACCATGTTAATCTACCATTCTTGAAGCAGAATGACTCACCCAGTCGCACCACCTCCGATCGGATTCACCTGAGCGTGCCCACACACGGGCGTGGTGCGTTCTGTAGCTTTGCCTCCCTCTGACCGACCCTGACGGGTCACGGCTTTCGCGTATTTTTCGTCGTCTTAGCCGCCGTGGAACTGCTCCGCGCCCCGCACGCTACCGGGATGTCTGGCGCCCGCGTTGCCACGGAGGCCACGGAGTTGTTCCATAGAACGGCTATAGTTCTCAGCCTGCCGATCGTGCTGCTGTTGGCAACGGTTTCGGCGACGTGCGGCTCAGGCGGCGACGCCGAAAAGCCGACCCTCTACATCGGCGGCATCCCCGACCAGAACACGTCGCTGCTCGTCCGTCGCTTCGACGATCTGGCCGACTACCTGAGTGTGCGGCTCGGCGTGAAGGTCGAGTACGTCCCCAGCATCCACTACGCCGCGGTGGTTACCGGGTTTAAGACGGGCGAGGTCCATCTGGCGTGGTACGGCGGCCTCACCGGCGTCCAGGCCCGAAACGCAGTACCTGGCGCCATCGCCATCGCCCAGCGCCCCCGTGACGAGCGGTTCCGCTCCGTGTTCATCGTCGGCGGCAACGTCGATGCCGAGAGCCTCGGCGACCTCAAGGGCCTGACCTTCACCTTTGGCAGCGAGAGCTCGACCTCCGGTCACCTGATGCCTCGCCACTTCCTGGTCCAGGCCGGGGTCGATGCCGACCGGGACTTCCGCGGGCTGCCCAACTTCTCGGGCTCCCACGACAGGACGTGGAAGCTGGTCGAGAGCGGCGCGTACCGGGCCGGGGCGATGAGCGAGGCTCTCTGGTCCAGCGCGGTTGAGGAGGGCAGGGTGGATCTCGAGAAGGTCCGGCTCCTCCTGACCACCGGGCCTTATTACGACTACAACTGGACTGTCAGGCCGGATCTAGACCGCGCCTTCGGAGACGGATTCACCAGGAGGCTGCGGGATGCGCTCCTGACGATGTCCGACTACCCCGACCAGAGGGGTTTGCTGGAGGCGTTTCAGACCGATTCATTCATCGCGACGGCCAACGAGAACTACGCCGCCATCGAGGACGTGGCACGGCGGTTGGGGATGATCCAATGACATACGCCGACCGCGTGCCGGCCCCCGCCGTCGCGCTTGACGCGGCAGGCAAGTCCTACGGCGGCACTGTCGCGCTGGCGCCGTTGTCCCTGGAGGTCGCCCGGGGTGAGCGCTTGGCGGTGCTCGGCCCAAGCGGCAGTGGCAAGACCACGCTGCTAAACCTGATTGGTGGCGTCGTCGGCCCGGACACCGGCACCGTGGCGCTGTCCGGACGCGACATCTCCGGCATGAGGCCGGGCCGGGAGCTCGCGGCACTGGTCGGCGTCATGCACCAGCAGTTTGATCTCGTGCCACACCTGTCCGTCGTACACAACGTGCTCGCCGGACGCCTGGGCGAGTGGAGCCTGTGGCACTCCCTGGTGTCGTTGGTGTCGGCCCGTGACGTCAGTCTGGCCGTTTCCGCGGCCGCGCGCGTGGGTATCGCGGACAAGCTGCGGGAGCGCACGTCGCGGCTCTCCGGCGGCGAGCAGCAGCGGGTCGCGCTGGCCCGCCTGCTGGTCCAGCAGCCCGGAATCGTGGTGGCGGATGAGCCGGTCTCTTCCCTGGACCCGACTCGGGCCGACGATATCGTCCGGCTACTGACCTCCATCGTCGACGAGTCGGGCAACAGCCTGGTGGCGAGCCTGCACTCCATCGACCTGGCGAGGCGGTACTTCACCAGGGCGATCGGCCTACGGGAAAACCGGCTTCGGTTCGACGTCGATATGAGCGAGCTTGGCGATGACACACTCCGAAGCCTCTACGACCTCGGATAGGCGCCTGGGCGTCCTGCGCGGCAGGGGGCTGCTCACCGCGCTCATGGTGGGCGCCTTCCTGTGGAGCCTCACCACGGTCGGGTGGGGTGGCTCCCTGTTGCACCCCGGCGGCCTAGCCTCGCTGGCCGAGTTCCTGTGGGCCGCCCTCACCCCCGAGCTGTCGCCGTCCTTCCTGCGCCTCACGCTCGAGTCGGCCTGGACCACCGTGGCCTACGCCGTCGCCGGGATCTGCCTGGCGGTGATTCTGGGACTGGCCTTCGGCATTCCGGCTTCGGGGGTACTGTTCCGGTCGGCGGGGTTGCGGGTGCCTGCCGTCGGAGGGTTGAGGTTCACCCTTGCCTTCATGCGCGCCATCCATGAGCTGGTGTGGGCGTGGTTCTTCGTCGTAGCGGTCGGCCTCTCGCCCATGGCCGCTGTCATGGCGCTGGCCATTCCTTACGGGGGCATACTCGGCAGGGTCTACGCGGATATTCTCAACGACGTGCCGGAGCAGCCCCTGCGGGCGCTCAGAACCGCGGGGGCGTCGGAATTGAAGGTGCTCGTCTATGGCCGCATGCCGATGGCGTTGCCCGACATGCTGGGATACAGCTTCTACCGCCTCGAATGCGCCATTCGCGCAGTGGCGATCATGGGTTTCGTCGGAATCGGCGGGCTCGGCCTGCAGGTCCAACTCTCTCTGGACGACCTCTTCTACGGCGAGGTGTGGACGCTCCTGTACGCCATCATCGGCCTGGTTGCTCTGGTTGACGCGTGGAGTTCCTGGGTGAGGAGGTCTTTGACGTCGTGACCGCCCACCGCGCCAAGGCCACCCGCTCTCCCGTAAGATGGACCAGCCCCGTGAGGCTGTCCGCGTTGTCGTTCCTGGTACTGGCCGTGGCGTCCTGGTCATACATACTCGCCGACGATGACAGCGGCTTCGGCGACCTAGTGTCCGCGCAGAGCTGGGACGCGGCCGCCGAGTTCGCCGGCGAGCTGGTCGGGAAGGGCAGCGACGCCACGCCCGCCTTCCTCCGGTGGAGCAGGTGGACCGAGACGGCGGAGCTGGCCTACCGGACGCTGGCCATGAGCGTTCTGGCCATCGGAATCGCTGGCGGAGGAGTCCTGGTCACCTTCCTCCCGGCGGCGCGAAACGTCGCCTCCGACGACGTGGCTGCAACACCATCGCCCGTCTGGCGTGCGCTCTACTTCCTGGTCCGCGGTGTCTTCATCGGCACGCGGGGGATACCCGAGTTGTTGCTGGCGATGATAGTCGTCTTCTTCTTCTCACCGGGCATACTGCCGGGCGCCATCGCCCTGGGCCTGCACAACTACGGCATAGTGGGCAAGTTGTCCGCCGAGGTCGTCGAGAACCTGGACCCGCGCCCGGCCCGCGCCCTCCGTACGGCCGGTGCGAGCCGGTTCCAGGTGCTCTTCTACGGTATCATGCCTCAGGCGCTGCCTCAGTTCCTGACATATTTGCTGTACCGGTGGGAGGTGGTGATCCGGACCACCATCGTTGTAGGATTCGTCGGCGCCGGCGGACTCGGCAGAGAGTTCCGGCTGGACATGAGCTTCTTCCGCTACACCGACGTGGTCCTGCTGCTGGTCTGGTACGTGCTGCTCGTGGTCGCGGTAGACCTCGTCAGCATGTACCTGCGCCGCCTGGCCCGCTAGGAGACACCGCCATAGATGGCCTCGGATGCGTCGTGGCTGTCGGGCGACGCGGGGTCGGCGATTGCAGATGCTCCAACGATGTGGGGTGATGGCCGTATCCCGCCGCGCTGGTGTCAGAAGAAGTGGTTCGACAGGCTCACCACGAACGGACGGAGGTCTTGCCGTTCGCCCCGAGTAGGCACAGACGTGCCGTTCGCCCTGAGCCCTTCGGCAAGCTCAGGACGCGGCTTGTCGAAGGGCCTCTTTTCGCCTCTGCGGCCGGCTGGAGAGAAGCTGATACACTCTCCTGCATGAATCACGTCCTGTCTCGGCTGCTGGTCGCGGTCGGACTCGGAGGCGCTATCCTATCCCAAGGAGCGGCGCTTGTTCAGGCCCAGGCGCCCCACGCGGCGCGAATCGAGATCGACGATACGATACACGCGGTCTCGGCGCGTTTCCTCGACAGGGGGATCGACACCGCCACGGAAGATGGTGCCACGCTGCTGATCGTCGCCCTCGACACGCCCGGCGGCCTTCTCTCCTCGACCAGGGACATGGTCGGCAGCATCCAGGCTTCTGGCATTCCCGTCGTGGTCTACGTCGCGCCGTCGGGCGCCCGGGCGGCGTCGGCGGGTACCTTCATCACGGCTGTGGCCCACGTTGCCGCTATGGCGCCGGTCACCAACATCGGGGCGGCGTCGCCGGTCGGAGGGGGTGGCGATGACCTGCCGGAAACATTGGATAAGAAGGCGACACAGGATGCGGCTGCCTTCATGCGGGAGATTGCCGAGGCGCGTGGCCGGAACGCCGATGCCCTGGAGGAGACTGTTCTCAAGGCCACCGCGTTCTCGGCTACGGAGGCCTTGGAGAACAACATGGTCGATCTCATCGCCACCGACGTCGACGACCTGCTTCGGCAGCTCGACGGACGGACAGTGGAGATCGGAGGGGCCACCGTTGTGCTCCAGACCGCCGGTCTGGAGGTCCGCGCCATCCGGCGAACGCTCGTCGAGAGGTTCCTCGGAATCATCGCGGACCCGGACATAGCGTTCCTTCTGTTCACCATCGGTAGCCTGGGACTGGTCTTTGAGCTGATGGCGCCCGGGCTGATCGTCCCGGGCATCGTCGGCGTGATCACCCTGGCGTTGGCTTTCCTGGCGTTCGGGAACCTGCCGGTAAACTGGGCCGGTGTCGCCCTACTCGTATTCGCCATCGTATTGTTCTTCCTGGAGCTTCAAGCGCCGGGAATAGGAGTGTTCGGCATCGCCGGAGCGTTCAGCTTCCTGCTGGGAGCGTTCCTGCTCTTTGGAGGGCTCGGCGCCCCCGCCATCGAGACCCCCAGTTTCCGGGTCAGCCTGTGGGTGATCGCGAGCGCGGCTGCTGTAATGTTTGCGTCCCTTGGGTTCCTCGTGCGAGACATAGCAGCCGCCCGCCGAGGCGGCACTGCGGCCCCGACCACGGCGACGGCGTTGGTGGGACAGATGGGCGTCGTATCCACGGCCCTGGCCCCCCGCGGCAGCGTGCGCGCGGCCGGCGAGGACTGGACGGCCGTCTCCGATTCAGGCGACGCGATAGCTGAAGGCGAGGAGGTGATAGTCCTTGACATGGACGGCCTCACCCTGAAAGTATTCCCCGTCGAAGACTCACCGGGACCGCGAGACTATGCTGCCAACGAGGATTGCGAACCGGAAGAGCCGGACGCCTAGCAGGCTGCTGAAATATGGGATGTGCGGCCCCGATTCGGAATCAGGGTTGCCGGGAGGCTGAGAGCCTGCCCTGAGCACTGTCGAAGGGTGCCGCTCAGACATCTTTGCTTCCCCCTTCCTGGAGGAAGGGGGCCAGTAGTGGGATGGTCGAAAGGGGTTGTCAGCACCCTGCTGGCGCCTGAATGCCGGCCACGCCCGTTGTTATACCATGTCGCCTGTCGACGAAGGGGTACGATGTCGATGAAGTGGCCGGGGCAGGAAGCTACGGACTGAGAAGCACGGTCTTAGGAGGACAACATGGCGATCATCAACTTCGTGAAGAACTACGAGCGAATGGCCAGGTTCAAGTGGGGTAACTACGAGGGCATGAAGGGGCCGGGCCCGGTCTTCGTGATCCCCATCATGAATTCGGCGAAGAAGGTCGACCTGCGGACTGAGGTGATGGACATCCCTCGGCAGAGGAACATCACCAAGGACAACGCGGCAATCGATATCGACTTCCTGGTCTACCTCAGGGTCATGGACGAGTACGCGGACCGCGCTGTGTTGGTGGTCGAAAACTACCGGTCCGCCGTTGTGGGCCTGGCCACGACCACGCTTCGTGCCGTCGTCGGTGACATCACGCTGGATCAGGTGCTCTCCCAACGGGAGCGCATCAACGCCTTGCTGCGAGAGAAGCTCGACGTCGAGACGGAGCGCTGGGGAATCAAGGTCGAGAACGTCGAGATTCGGGAGATTGAGCCGCCGCGTGACATTCAGGAGGCGATGAACCGCCAGATGTCCGCCGAGCGTGTCCGGCGCGCCGTGGTGACCGAGGCGGACGGCACTCGCGAGGCGGCAGTCACAGTCGCCGATGGAGAGAAGCAGGCGGCCATCCTGACGGCCGAAGGCGCCCGGCAGGCGGAGATCCTAACCGCCGAGGGCGACCAGCAGGCCGCGGTCCTGCGCGCCGACGGGTATGCGACGGCCCTGGAGAGGATCTACAGCGTTGCCCGGAACATCGACGCCAACACCCTCAGCCTCCAGTACTTCGAGACGCTCAAGGAGTTGGGGAACGGCGAAGCGACCAAGTTCATATTCCCGATGGAGTTCACCAACCTGCTCAGCCCGTTCATAAAGACGGTCGATCGGGCCAGAGACGGGGAAGTCTCGAGTAGCTAACGCAACGGACCAACGTCGTGCCGACCACGCTTCCAGCAGGGTGCGTCATCATGGCCGACAAGAATTGCCCCAACTGCGGGCGAAAGACTCACCCACAGGCGTCGTTCTGCCTGAGCTGTGGCCAGACCTTCGACGCAGTCTATGAGCGCCGTACCGTGCGGCCTTATCGGCCCGTACAGCGGCCCGTACAGCCGGAGTACGTCCCGGCCACTGCGGGCCGCCGGATAGCGACTCTCCTACGAAGAGCGGCAGGTGGTAGCCCGGCGGCACTCCAGCAGCCTAGAGGTCCGGGACCGACAGAAACCGGAGAGGCCATGGTGGCGTATTCGGGTCTGGCGCACGGAATTGGTCATGGCGGTCCTTGCGATGCCCGCCATGATCATACTGGCAGCCTTGGCCTTCGTCTTCCTTCGTGAGATAGCCGACAAGCTGACCCCGGACGACGGCGCCGACCGAGCCCGTTTCGCGGCGAGCGGAGGCTTCGACGTGGGTCGTCTCGTCACGGTAGGGATGACCCGGAGCGAGATCGACGGCGTGGCATTTGACGGGGTGGCGGGTTGGAGGGTGGTCTACCTCGATGAGGCGGCCGGCCGGAGCGGAACACTCTCGGTCGGCGAGCTGCCCTTTACCTCAGAGGGCACGGACCCGCTCTCCAGCCAATACTTCGTGTATTTGGCTGGGGACCGGCGCCACGCCGGTGGCGCTGTTCTTTCGCAGCGACGACGAGACCGTGTTCCACGTCCGAGGCCTGGGCTGCGAAGCTGCCATCGAGGCGCTCGCGTACACCAACAGACGAGGGCCGCCTCCGGGTTCGATTTGTGTCCCCTGAGCGACCAGCGTCATTGCGGCAGGGTCGTCCCGCGACGGTCGAGGTGGGCTCGCCAGTGACGTAGGTCCTGTATTCGTTCGTCCTGAGCGTGTCGAAGAGCCTCCCCTCGCGTGAATAGTCGAAACACCCTACGAAGGACCTTGGAGGAGTTAGCCTGCGCTGGCCTAGAGGTACTCCTTCAGCCGGCGGGCCACCGTGACAGTCATGCCCGGCACGGCCGCCAGGTCCTCCACCGAGGCCTCCTTGACGCCCTTGACCGACCCGAACCTGCGCAGCAGCATCCGGCGGCGCTTGGGACCGATGCCCTGGACGTCGTCCATCACCGAGGCCAGGCTCTTCTTCGACCGGCGCTGACGGTGGTAGGTGATGGCGAACCGGTGGGCCTCGTCTCGGGCCCGCTGCACGAGGAATAGCGCCTGGGACGAGCGCGGCAGTACGATGGGCTCCGGGACCTGGGGCGTGAACAGCTCCTCGTTCTCCTTGGCCAGGCTCGCCAGCGGTATCCGCTCGAGGCCCAGCTCCAGGAAGACCTGAAGCGCGGCGGACAGGTGTCCCTTGCCCCCGTCGAGCAGGACTAGGTCCGGGACGGTCTGCCAGGCCTCGTCCTTCGACTCATCGCCGCGTTCCTTGGACGAGGCGCCGCCCGCCGCTGCGCCCAGTCGCTTGAATCGCCGGGTAAGCACCTCGCGCATCATCGAGTAGTCGTCAGGGCCGTCGACTGTCTTGATCTTGAACCGCCGGTAGTGGGAGCTCTTGGGCCGCCCATCCTCGAATACGACCATGCTGCCGACGGCGTTCGTACCCTGGATGTTGGATATGTCGTAGCACTCGATTCGCCGCGGCGGCTGCGGAAGGCTGAGGGCCTCCTGCAGCTCCTCCATCGCGACGTCCATGTCGCCGCGCTCGGCCTCCCGCAGCTTGAGCTGCTCGATCCCCTCGATGGCGTTCTCCGCCACCATCTCCACCAGGCGACGCTTCTCCCCGCGTTGAGGCACGCGTAGCTCCACGCGGCCGCTGCGCTTCTGCTCCAGCCACGCGCGGACCGCATCGGAGTCCTCCACGGGGTGCTGCACGAGTATGGTAGGCGGCACGTACGGGTTGGCGTTGTAGAATTGCTCCACGAACGCGGCGAGTACGCGGGACGGCTCGTCGTCCTGCGTGCCGGCCATGATGAAGTGGTCCCGCCCGATGAGCTTGCCGTGCCGGATGAAGAAGACCTCCACCCACGTCTCGCCCACGAAGGGCGCCAGGGCGATCACGTCCAGGTTCTCCGAGTTCAAATGGAGCACCTTCTGGCCCTCGCCGACGCGCTCGATCGCGCGGAGTTGGTCTCGGAGCACCGCGGCGCGCTCGAACTCCAGCGACTCGGCCGCCTCCCGCATGCGCTTGGCGATGGTCTTGCTCACACGATCGGTCCTGCCCTCCAGGAACAGCACCACTTGGTCGATGACCTCGGCGTACTGTTCCTTGTCGACCGCCCCGATGCACGGGCCCACGCATCGGTAGATGTGGTAGTCGAGGCACGGCCTGGGGTCTGTCCCGGTGATCGGCTTCGTGCACGACCGGTAGGGGAACAGCTTCTTGAGCAGGGCCAGCGTCTTGCGGACGCTGTAGGCGCTGGCGAACGGGCCGAAGTAACGGGCTCCGTCCTTCACCGGGTTCCGCGTGATGTAGACCAGGGGAAAGTCCTCGGTCGTGTCTATCTTGATGAACGGATAGCTCTTGTCGTCCTTCAGCCGGGCGTTGTAGACCGGCTTGTCACGTTTGATCAGGTTGCATTCTAGGATCACCGCTTCCTGGTCGGACTCGGTGAGAATGAAGTCGAAGTCCTCGACGCGGCGGACCAAGTTCCTGATCTTGGGCGCCAGGCCAGACTGGCTGGCGAAGTACGATCTGAGCCGGTGCCTGAGGCTGGAGGCCTTGCCTACGTAGAGCACTTCCCCGGCGCCGTCGCGCATGATGTAGACGCCGGGCTTGGTGGGCACGGCGCGCAGTCGGTCGGAAAACCGCTTGCGGTCCTCGGTCTTAGATGGCATGCAGCCCCGCCACGGGCGACTCGGTAAGGGGCCCTAGGTCCTGGTTCAGCCTAGGGCTATGGTTGCGATGGCGAGAATTCCCAAGATGACGGCCGTCGCGATCCCGATCCGCCTGACCTCCGCGCCGAGGTACGGCTGCTCCAGGGCAGACTCCGCTGCCGCGGCGGCCTGGGCGGCGCGGGTCGCCCTGCGGGCAGGAAGTGCGGGCGCCACCGGCTGCGCGGCCGGACTGGAGCTCTCCGCGCCGTCATCATCTTCCTCGTCTCGGGTCGACAGCGCCGGCGCGGCTTCGAAGACCTGCGCCCCGCCCTTGCCGTGCCTGCGTCGCTTCTTAAGGCCCGCCTGTCTCGAGGCCGATTTGCGTCCTTTACTCGGCATTCATACCTCCCGGGCGCCCGACGGCACGGCGGCTAGCCGGCCCTCGGGTGCGCTTTCTCGTACTCCGTTCTGACGTGCTCGCTGGTCAGGTGAGTGTAGACCTGGGTCGTCGTGATACTCGCGTGCCCCAGCAGCTCTTGCACGTGCCTGAGCGGCGCGCCACCTCGCAGCAGGTGAGTCGCGAAGCTGTGGCGCAGCGTGTGAGGCGTGATCCGCTTGTGCACCCCCGACCGCACGGCCCACTGCTTGAGTATCAGCCAGAAGCCCTGCCGGCTCAGTCGCAGGCCCCTGCGGTTGAGGAACAACGCCGCGCCGGAACCCGCCCTGGTCAGTGCCGGCCGGCCCCGTTCGAGGTAGGCTCGAATGACCGCGGCGGCATGATCGTGTATGGGCACCATCCGCTCTCTTGAGCCCTTGCCGAAGCACCGGACCGCTCCCTGGTCGAGGCTCACGTCGTCCAAGTTGAGTGAGACGAGCTCTCCGACCCGAATCCCGCTGGCATAGAGCAGTTCCAGCATCGCACGGTCCCGGTCGGTCTCGGGACCGTATCCGGTGGGGGCCGAGAGCAGCGCGTCGACCTCGTCTATGGTCAGTGTGTCCGGCAGCGACCGCCCCAGCCTCGGCGTGCTGACGTTGGCCGTAGGATCGTTGTCGACGATACCCTCCTCCACCAGAAAGCCGAACATCGACTTCGCCGACGCCACCTTCCGCGCCCGTGTCGTATCCGAGTAGCCTCGCTCATGGAGGTGCAGCAGATAGGACGCCACGGTCTGGGCGTCCACCCCTCTCCAACTATCATCGGTCCTGTACTCGGGCCCAAGTCCCTCGACGAACTCGATGAGCTGGCTAAGATCGTTGCGGTAGGCCGAGATGGTGTTCGGAGACACACCTCGCTCCACCGTCATGTAGTTCAGGAACTTATCGACGCTTTCGCGCATGGCCGTCAGGGTGCTTTGCGTGGGTATGATCAATTCTAGCACAGGAGCTTGTGGGCTCCGGCGTCGGAGCGTCGTCTCAGGCCCGCGGAGGCGGACAGGCAGGACCGGGGCTACAGGATGAACTTGGTGTGGCGAAGCTTCGGGAAGAGCCGCCGGCAAAACACCGTCTTGTAGATCACGTAGGTGACCAACATCATGATCGCGCCGACCACCGCGTCCATGATGTAGTGGTTGCCTGTCACCGTGATTGCGGCCAGCGTCGCCGTGGGGTACAGGATGCCGAGGAACTTAAGGATCCGGCCGCCATGCCGGAACAGCAGGACGCCCAGCATAGTCGACCACGCGAAGTGCAGGCTGGGCATCGCCGCGAATATGTTGTAGTAGGACAGGGAGTCGCGGCTGTCGAACCATGCCGGTCCGTAGTCCTTGATCGAGTCTACGAAGCCATCCATCATCCTGGGCGGCGCCAGCGGGTACAGGCTGAATACGATCACTGCCACGACGAGGCTGAGCAGAACGATGCTCCGATAGTAGAAGTAGCGTTCGCGGTCAAAGACGTAGTAACCGACGGAGATCGCCAGCAGGGCTGGGACGAAGGTGATGATGTACAGCCAGTTGAAGACAACCATGAGCCACTGGCCGGACTCGATCGCCCACTCCTGGATGTGTGGCTCCCAGAAGAAGCCGCGGGAGGTCTCGAAGGCGATTATCGCCCCGGCGTTCTCGATGGCGATATCTTCGATGTCGTTCACGAGCACCTTGCGGACGCTCATGAACAGCACGTAACCGCTCGTCATCATGGCGATCTCTCGCACATGGGCGAGAGGCCCGCCACGCGCCGACAGTTTTCTCGGCAGAGTACCTAGACTCATCGACTCCGCAGTCCACCGACTCCCGGTTCCGCTTCTGCAGGCCGTCCAGGCAAGGCAGCCCTCCCCCCCGCCTCGGAGTCTAACCACCGGCGACCGGCTTCGGCAAAAGTCCGTGGAATTATAGACTTGGCTGACTGCATGGGTCAACACATTGCACAAGCCTAATTTCGCCGTCAGCCCGTGCCATAGCTCCGAGACCCACGCGCTCGGGGACGGCGGGCGTGCTTGACACCGACCGCCGTCGTTCCATTAGAATCTGGCAGACCCGGCCGCCGATACGTACGCAATCTATGGGCCGGGAACGACGAGGATCACCGAGTACATGGTCGAGATCAACATTCATCCCAACCTGCTGTCAGCCGACTTTCTGCAGAGCTGGGTGATAAGCTGGCACGGCTTCTACAGCTTCGTAGCCGTCGCCACCGCGGTGTTGCTCGTCGGCAGGTGGGCGCCCCTCCGGGGGGTCGATCCCGATACCGTCTACACCATCGCCATCTGGGCGATCGTCGGCGGCTTCTTGGGGGCCCGCGCGGCGTTCATAGCCGACAACTGGGGCGTGTACCAGCACCGGCCCGAAGAGTTCTTCTACGTTTGGAAAGGCGGCCTCGCTATCTGGGGTGCCCTGCTAGGAGGCTTCCTGGGCGGCGTGGGTTCGTCGGTGGTGACCAAACAGCCTGTCGGCGTAATCGCGGACATGACGGCACCGGCCCTGGTCTTCGTCCTTGTCATCGGCCGTGTTGGCGACATAATCAACGGCGAGCACTGCGCCAAGGCCACTGAATTCTTCGTGCGTTTCGTCTGGACCAACGACGCGTCTACCGCTCGCGACATCCCCTGCCAGGCAGGTTGGGGTTTGAAGGGCACCGCCCACGGCGTGATCGTCTATGAGATGCTGTGGAACACGCTGACGTTGGGCGCCGTCTGGTGGCTCTGGGGTCGGCTCAAGCCCGACGGCATGGTCTTTGCCGCCTTCCTGGCTCTCTACTCCGTGGGCCGGTTCTGGACGATGTTCTTCCGTGAGGAGAACCAGTACGCCTTCGACCTGGTGCAGGCCCAAGTCATATCCATTCTCGTGCTGATCGTCGTACTGCCGCTGCTGCTTGCGCGCGCCAGGCTCACCGAGCCGGTGATGGCAACCGTGGGGAGGGTGGCCCGAGGCACCCGCGCCCAGCGCCGCCGCAGAAGATAGCCATGAAAGCCGCTCAAAGCTACAGCGTCTTAGAGTAATCGATTCCCATATCTCGTCCCGCTTCCTCTCCACTCCCACTTCCGCCCATCCCAGGCTGTGGCACATTCATTCGCATCAGATATGGCAGCACATCCGGATAGATAGACCGCAGCGGTAGGCGTAGGCAGTCGGCCATTCGACCCTAAGCCGTCTGCCTGAAGTCCACGACCTCCAGCTCCAGCGATGGGGTTGAGCCCCAGTGGTTGAGCTTGGCCTTGTAGACTAGGTCGATACCGTCGCCCGCCGCCGCGGGCCGGTCTCCCTGCTTGAAGGCGATGGCGCCCCAGACCCGCCCGCCGTGACCGATCCTCATCTTCAGGTGGTCGGAGGTCCGGCCAACCCGCCTGGCGTCCAGCACTTTGGCTCTCTTTGTCAGGAACAACGGCTGCGCGTTGCCCTCGCCGAAGGGGCGCATCGACTGGATGAAGCCGAAGTTCCGGTCGTTCAGCACGGCCGGCGATATCTCGCAGTCCACGTCGAGGACGGGTTCCGGCCTCATGTCTGGCCCGTCAACCGCGGTGGCCAGCAGACCAGCCTTCAACAGCGGCAGATTGATCGCGTCCATCGAGAAACCGGCGGCCTGTGGATGGCCGCCGAATCGTTGCAACAGGTCGCGGCTCTGGTCCAACGCCATCAGGATGTCGAATCCCGGAATGCTGCGCGCGCTGGCTCTGCACATCCCATCCTCTATCGAGATGGCCACCGCCGGACGTTCGTAGCGTTCCGCCAGGGTCGCGGCAACTAGGCCTAGGATTCCCGGACGCCAGTTTGCGCTCTCCACGACCAGGAATGGCGGCGTCTTCGAGAGCGTCCCGATTTGCTCCAGCGCGTCCTCGATGGCCTCGCGGGACAGCACCTTGCGCTCGTCGTTCAGCCGCTCCAGCTCCGCCGCCAGGGGGGTCGCCTCCTGCGGGCTCCCCGCAGTGAGCAGCCGGAGGCTCAGGGACGCGTCTCCCAGCCTGCCCGCCGCGTTCAGCCTGGGAATGATGCTGAAGGACAGTGACTCGGTGTCGAGGCCCCCCGGCGTTAGGCCCGCTCTGGCGATGATCGCCTTGATGCCATAATGCTCGGTCCGGTTGATGCGCTCTAGGCCGAGCTTGACGATGTAACGGTTCTCGTCCGTCAGCGGCCCCACGTCGGCCACGGTGCCGAGCGCGGCCAGCTCGACGAGGCGGTCGGGCAGGGGTCTGCCGAGGTCAGCGTATAGCGCCTGGGCCAGCTTGAGGGCGAGGCCGACGCCAGTCAGAGATGCGTACGGGTAGACAGAGTCGTCCCGGCTCGGGTTGACCACGGCGACGGCCTGCGGGAGATGCCCGCCGATGGAGTGGTGGTCGGTGATCACGGTGTCCATCCCCAGCGCCGATGCCAGAGACACCTCCTCCTCGGAGCTGACGCCGCAGTCGACCGTGACCATGACGGAAGCGCCCTGAGAGCGCAGCGACTCAACGGCCACGGCGTTTAGTCCGTGGCCCTCGTCCACTCGGCTGGGGATGTAAGGCAGTACCCTGACGCCGAGGTCCTGAAGGGCCTCGATCAGCAGCGCGGTGGCGGTAACGCCGTCGGTGTCGAAGTCGCCGAAAACAGCCACCGCCTCGCCGCCGTCCATCGCCCGCCGCAGCCGATCGACGGCGCGGTCCATGTCCGGCAGCAACATCGGGTCGTGGGACAACCGCTCGTCCGCGGCCAGGTAGAGTTCGAGTTGGTCTCGGGACCGAATCCCGCGGTTGTAGACTAGGTGCGCTAGGAACGGCGTCAGCCTGACGAACTCGGAGAAACCGGCCGGTGGGGCCGCCCGCAGTCGCCAGACCTTGTCGTGCTGCTCAGCCAATGTCACCTCATGCTCGGTCGCCGCGCCCTATCTGCGGCTTCTGTCATCCTGAGGAGTCCCCGACGAAAGACCTGGGTGGGGCCGCACAACGATCGGTCAGCGGCTCTTCGTCCAGAACTCGTGCAGATCGCTCGTAGGCTGCCAGCCAAGGAGGCGCTTGACCTTCTCGTTGCTGAACTTGCGGTGGGGGAGGTCGGCGAAGACGAAGAACGACTCCCATCGCGACGGCAGAGTATCGAGGCCGACCGACAGTGCCGCGGCGAACGCGCGCCCGGTGTCCTCCCAGGTCAGCGAGAACGGCGTCAGGTCCTGGCCCAGCTCCGACCCTTCTTCTGGGTGGCGGAAGTTATAGAAGAATAGCCCGATCACGTACAGGTCGTGGTCCTGCGTGAAGACGCGGCAGATCTCGTGTCCTAGCGACTTCGTCAATGCGTACAGGTTCGTGCCCGGCTGGGCCGGAATGTCGGGCCCGACGTCGTGGTCGAATCGCTCATAGGTCGCACCCGAGATGGTGAAGTGCGGCCCGGTGTTGATCACCCGGCGAATGCCGTGGGCGACCGCCGCAGTCATGACGTTGTAGCAGCCCCGCGCGTTGACGTCGAAGGCGATCTGGCGGTCGGAGCGGAGCACCGAGAGGTTGATGATGGCGTCCATACCCTCGGCCGCGTCGACGACGACGTCGATGTCGGTGATGTCGATCTTGCGGTACTCGTGCGGGCTGCCCTCCAGGTTGTTGACGTCGCTCAGGCGCAGCTCGTGCTCCCCCTCCAGGGCCTTGACTACGTGCGGACCCATCGCGCCGTTGGCCCCGTACACCGCCACCTTCATCTGGCCTCCTCCGCCGTCGAGGCCTCGAACCCTAACTTCGTCTGGGCGGTCGCGGTCGCGAATCGAGCACCCGGAACGTTCGACTGGATGTGGTAGACGCGCCACCCGAAGGGATCGGGCAGCAGAATCCAGGGGGAGTCGTCGCCGGGCTTGGGAATGAGGGCCAGCTCGACCGCCTGGACCGCATCCTCTGCCAGGAGCGCCGCCGACGAAGCTGTCTTCCCGTCCCACACGAGGTCGCCCAGCCGCAGGCATATCACGGACAGCCGCTGCTCGCGGGCGAACTCGCGGCACACGTACTCGCCCAGGTGGTAGCTCAGGTCCGACACGTCAGACGTTGGCTCCGGCCTCCACTGCTCGGTGACCGTGTAGTCATCGGGGTACTTCTTGAGCAGGTCCAGCGAGCTCAGAAAGACCACTCGTGAGACGCCCTCGTCGGATGCGGACTTCAGGAGGTTGTAGGTGCAGTACGTCGCCTGGTCCAGCCGGTCCGATGGGCTGGCCTGGCGGTCCGTGCCACCCCAGTGGACGATGGCGTCCATACCTCGGACCAGTTCGTCGGTCCCGGAGTCGTGGCCTAGCGCCGACACCACCAACTCTGGCATCCGCGTGTCCGCCTGCCGATCCGTCAGGCGGACGTCATGAGTCGCCGCGAGGTCTCGGGCCAGCCGCGCAGGCAGACGCTCACTCGCGGAAGTGATTAGAAGGTTCATGTGAGAGCACGCCCCCTGCCGTTCGTAGTGAGCCTGTCGAACCACAAAGACCGCTCAGGGTGCCCGGAGCTCCGATACCAAACGGCATCAGGCTTCTACTCCTGGAACTCCCTGAACACCAGACTCGTGTTGTGCCCGCCGAACCCGAACGAGTTGCTCATCGCCGCGCTGACCCTGCCACGTTTGGGCATGTGGGGCGTGTAGTCCAGGTCACAGTCCGGGTCGGGGAACTCCAGGTTGATAGTGGGTGGTATCGCGCCCTTACTGATGGCCATGATGCTGATGGCCGCCTCCAGCGAGCCGCCTGCCCCGAGCAGGTGGCCGGTCATCGACTTGGTGGAGCTGATCGGGATCTTGTAGACGTCCTCGTCGAAGACCGACTTCATCGCCTCGGTCTCCGCCTTGTCGTTGAGGAGCGTGGAGGTGCCATGGGCGTTGATGTAGTCGATCTCGTGAGGCTTCATGTCGCCGTCCTGAAGGGCCAGGGTCATCGCCCGTGCGCCGCCCTCGCCTTCCGGGGCGGGCTGGGTGATGTGGTGGGCGTCCGCCGTCGCGCCGTATCCAACCATCTCGGCGATGGGGGCCGCGCCCCGGCTGCTGGCGGTTTCCAGCGACTCGAGGACCACGACGCCGGTTCCCTCTCCCAGCACGAAGCCGTCGCGCTCGGCGTCGAAGGGCCGCGACGCTTTCTGTGGCTCATCGTTGCGCTTCGACAGTGCCATGCAGGCATTGAATCCGGCCACTCCTATGGGCGAGATGGCCGCCTCCGCGCCGCCCGCGACGGCGATGTCCGCCACGCCCCTGCGCACCAGGTCGAAGGCCACTCCCAGCGCGTCCGCGCCGCTGGAGCAGGCCGAGACCGTGGCGAAGTTGGGCCCTTTGGCGCCCAGGAGCATGGATACCATACCCGAGGCCATGTCCGGAAGCATCTTCGGCACTAGGAACGGGCTGACGCGGGACGCCCCCCGCTCGTTCAGCACGCCGATCTGCTCCTCCAGGGTAATGATCCCGCCGATGCCGCTGGAAATGATGATCGCGACACGCTCGGCGTTGTCCGCGTCTATTTCCAGGTCTGCCTGTTTCACCGCCTCGAAGGAAGCCGCAACAGCGAGCTGAGCGAAGCGGTCCATCCGCCGGGCCTGCTTGCGGCCCAAATGGTCGACGGGGTCGAAGTCTTTGACCTCGCCCGCGATGGTCGTCTCCAGACCTGCCGGGTCGAAGGCGGAGATGGTGTCGATGCCCGACTTGCCGGCCAGCAGGTTCTTCCAGGTCTCGTCCCGGGTGAGGCCGACGGGGCTGATCATCCCCATGCCTGTGACCACTACACGAGACAGGTATGCCTTTCTGTGTCTTTTGTGATTATCCATGGTCACCGCGTGACATTCATGTGGCTGCAACAGTGCAGGCCATTATAGAGTACGCCGATGCGGTCCGGTCTAGCGTCAGCCGGACCGCCTGAGCTTATTGCCAGACCAGCTCCACCGAGCCGACCAGGGCCTCGACGGCCTCGCGCGACGGCTGACTGCCTATGGCGCCGCGGCCGCCGACCTTGAGGCCGGCGCTTGCGGCGCCCCATCGCGCGCCCTCGAACGGGCCCCAGCCGTGCACGATACCGTGCAGCACTCCCGCCGCGAAGGCGTCCCCGGCGCCGGTCGTATCCGAGACTCCTCTTGGAGCGATAGCCGGCACCCTGGCGACGTGATCGGAGGTCGCGACCCACGAGCCATCCTCACCGCACTTGACCGCCACGGTGTCGATGCCCCTCTCGATAAAGAATTCGATCGCTGCCTGCACCGAGTCGAGGCCGAATAGGGCGCCGGTCTCCGATGGATGGCTCGGAAAGAGCACGTCCACGTACGGCAGGATGTCGTCCAGCGCCGCCCGCGCCTCCTCGACCGGCCACATGTTCAGCCGCAGATTTGTGTCGTAGGAGACAGTAACGCCGAGCCGCCGCGCCATTTTGGCCGCCTCCAGCACCGTCTCCCGAGCCGTGGGCGACGTGGCCTGCAGGATCGCGCTCACGTGCAGGACTTTGGCGGAAGCGATGTACTGCTCGTCCAGGTCCCCGGGGACCATCGTGCTGGCCGCGCTACCCTTGCGGTAGAAGATGAACTCGCGGTCGCTGTTGGGCAGAAGTGAGATGAAATGGACGCCGTTGAACCCATCGACACGCTTCACGCGCGACGTGTCGACGTCCAGGCCGGCCAGCTCTCCCATAAGGTAGTCGGTGAAGGGGTCCTCGCCCATGCGGGTCACGTATCCGCAGGACGTGCCCAGCCGGCTGGCCATGAGGATGGCGTTGCAGGTATCGCCGGCGTAGGACTTGTGGAATCGCGAGGCGGTGCCGATCGGCTCGTCGCTGAACAGCTCGATCAGGCACTCGCCGATGGCAACGATCTCAGGCAAACGCACCGCTCCCAACGGTCTAGCGGCGTAACGGCCGCATTACTCCTGACCCGCCTCTGGGAGAGGGTTGGGGTGAGGGCTCTTCCATCCCTCCCAGAACGCTCGCCTGAGGATACCAAAACCGGCCGTACAGCGCTACCCGGCCGCCGGACTAGTCGCCCTTGTAGGCGCGGCTGCCGTCCTGGTCTTCCAGGTACTATCTGACCATCAGCGCCACGGTGGTGCCTTCGCCCACTGCGCTGGCCACCTGCTTCGTGCTGCCCGCGCGCATGTCACCCGCCGCGAACACTCCTGGTCTGTCGTTGAGACGCTTCTGCGTGCGCCCATAACCAGTTGGATGCACCATCGCCCTCCGAGGCTCATCCCGTTTGGCCAGAGCCGTATCGCCGCGTTCTTCCCCTGAGCGTTCCTAAGGGTCTACAGACCCGCTCCACGTCGGCCGTGAAGAAGGTCGTTCTCAACCACCCCTTCTATACGCCCCGATGTCTCATCGGGGCGTATAGAAGGGCGTACTCAGACGGGGTATAATCACGAAGGTCATGCCCCACGATTCGATCCAGATGTCATGACGTCACTTATGACCGCAGGCAACAGTCCCAGGGTCGTAATAGAGACCCACGGCTGCAAGCTCAACCAGGCCGACACCTCGGTCCTGGCGTCCGACTTCCTGCGCGCCGGGTTCACCCTGGCTTCGAACGACGACGAGGTGGACGTCTACGTCGTCAATACCTGTACCGTCACCCACGTGGCCGACAGAAAGGCGCGACAGGCGCTCCAGACGGCCCGGCGGCGCCATCCCCGGGCCACCATCGTGGCCACCGGGTGCTACGCCCAACGTGACCCTGAGGGTCTGAACGGCCTTGAGGAGATTGATCTCGTACTGGGCAACACCGCCAAGGCCGAGTTGGTGCGGCGGGTGCTCGACCTTCGCGGCGACTCGCTGACGCCCTGCGCGGAGGGCGAGGAACCGGCGGCCCACCGCGTTCGGACCGGCCGCACGCGGGCGATGGTCAAGATACAGGAAGGCTGCAACCAGGTGTGCGCCTACTGCATCGTGCCCAGGGTCAGGGGCAGGGAGCGCAGCGTTCCGCCGGAGCAGCTCATCGGCCTCGTCAATCGGCGCATTGCGGAAGGTTATCTGGAGATCGTCCTGACCGGTACCCAGCTCGGCACCTACGGCTACGACCTGCCGGGCACCGGCCTCGTGGACCTCGTGCGCAGAGTGTTGGAGGAGACCGACGTCACGCGACTCCGCGTGTCATCACTGCAGCCGCAGGAGATCGGCGCGGACCTGCTGGCCCTGTGGTCGGACCGCCGCCTGTGCCCGCACTTCCACATCCCGCTGCAGAGCGGCAGCGCGGCCATCCTGCACCGGATGCGGCGGCGCTACTCTCCCGAGGAGTATCGTAATGCGGTGGACAGGGTGAGGCGCTTTGTGCCCGACGTCTCGATCACCGCCGACGTCATCGTCGGGTTCCCCGGCGAAACCGAGGCAGACTTTGAGGCGACGCGGTCGCTGTGCGCGGAGGTGGGATTCGCGGCGGTCCACGTCTTCCCGTACTCCACCCGGCCTGGCACCAGCGCGGCCCACTTCCGCGACGCCGTAGGCGCGGCCACGAGGACCACCTGGCTTCAGGAGCTGTCCTCCATCGCGGCCTCCGGCGCGGCGGCCTTTCGCAACGGCTTTCTGGGCACGACGCGGCTGGTCTTATGGGAGAACAGGGTGGGAGGGGCCGTGCCCGGGACGTGGAGTGGCCTGACCGACAACTATCTCAGAGTGGCCGCGCATAGCGACGAGGAACTCGCCAACGCCGTGACGGATGCAAGGTTGCTGCGACTGGACGGCAACGTAATCAGGGCCGAGATAGCTGACCCGCGACAGACCCCGGTTCCTATGCCACAGCCCCTATCCCCCAGCCCCTAGAGAGCCTTGGCGGAAAAATGGGTCTGCCCGTTTCGCTGCACTAGGTAGCCCGACTGCTGCTCGTTGGCGTGCCCGAACACCAGTAGCCAACCACCCTCGATGGCCATCTTCAATAGCTCGCGCTTCTGGTTCAACGTGTCATTTGGTGACTGGTCAATTGCGGCGATGTTGGGGAGCGGCAGGTGGAACGCCGTCGGGACAAGGTCCCCCATGTAGGCGATCCGCTCGCTTCCCGCCTCGACCAACACTATCTGGTGGCCGTTCGAGTGGCCGTGCGTCACCTTCACGCTGACCCCGGGTGCCAACTCGGCGTCGCCGTCTATCAAGGTCAGCATGCCGCTCTCCTGCAGAGGCATGAAGTCCCTGCTGTGGAACGATTGCTCGCCTCGTTCGTTCGGCGCGTTCGCTTCGTCCCACGAGGCCTGCTGCACAACGTACTCGGCCTTGGGAAAGGTCGGAATGGCGGCGCCGGACCGGTCTAGCTTGGTGCAGCCGCCGACGTGGTCGAAGTGGAGATGGGTCAGAACGACCTTGTCGATGTCCCGGGCGGTCAGTCCATGCCTTTTGAGCCCGCTCAGGAGCTTGTTGCCGGTGAGCCCGTATGCGGCTTTCAGGCGCTCCGACCTCTTAGCCCCGGCCCCGGTGTCGACCAGGATGTTCTCCGTCGGCGTCTGGATCAGAAGGCAGTTCAACCCCAGTCTGACTCGATTCTTGCGGTCTGGCTTCATCTGGAGCTCCCAGAAGGCCTTCGGCACCTGGCCGAATACGGCCCCTCCATCGAGAAGGAAGCTGCCGTCGCTGATGATGTCCACCGAGGTCCCGCCGAGTTTCACTTGAATCCTCTCCTCCCATCACGGGCGGCTACCTGAGTCGGTCCACACTGTTCCTGGGGCGGGCAGCCGTCGTGCGCACCCTTCGGCAGAGCCCAAACTAGTCCCGGACCGGCCGAGAACGTGGGACGCACAGGCGCCCCACGTTCTCGGCCGGGCGGTCAAGGCGAAGCGCGGGTCTCGTCCAGTCTCACGGAGCGGCGCCCTGATCGAGGCCTCACGTTGCTTGGTCCAGATCGGCCGACGTCAGTCGGTCTAAGCTGCGGCCCTTAGCGGTTTCGATGCGCCCCGCACTTAGGCCACCGTACTCTCCCATGAGAGCCAGTCCGACCAGTCAGAGTTCACGCTCCTTGTCCGAACCTTAGGCCCAACATTCCGGTTTGTCAAGCCGGACGCTAGGGCGGGTTTTCTCGACCGTTTTCGACAAAAGATATGACTCCGAGGACGGCTGAAAAACGCCGTTGGCGGAGCGGTCGGCGATGGGTGAAGCAAAGCATCTGTGGAGCTAGAGCTCTTCTATGGCCGACGCAAAGGCGTCGGCGGTCAGCTCAACGTCGTCGTCGCCGTGGGCAGTTGAGACGTAGTACTTGTGCTCTCCTTTAAAGACTCCGCGTTCCTGCAGGAGTTTGGTGAACCTGAGGGACTTCTCATCGTCCGCGGACAAGGTCGCATGGTAGTCTACGATCTCACGGTCGGTGAAATACACGTCGAACAGCGGGTCCTCGCCCACTACCTGCGCTGGGATCTCAGCCTGGTCGAGTTGCTGCTGCAGCGATTCCCTTATCCGGCGGCCCGTCGCGAACAGCCGCTCGTAGGTGCCCTCCTGCCGGAGCACATTGAGCGTTGCCAGCCCGGCCGCGGCGGCGACGGGGTTGCCGCTGAGGGTGCCCACCTGCATCAGGTGCTCCTCCTTGGACACGCGGCCACGGTCGAAATGCTCCATAATCTCCGATCTGCCGGTGACGGCCGCCAGCGCGAAGCCGCCGGCCAACGCCTTGCCCAGGGTGCACAGGTCCGGCGTGACGCCGTAGTACTCCTGCGCGCCGCCATATGCGAACCGGAAGCCTGTCACTATTTCGTCGAAGATGAGAGGTATCCGGTACTGATGGGTGAGCTCGCGCAATCCCTCCAGAAAGCCCGGCACCGGCGCTATCACCCGCTGAAAGGGCTCGACGATGACGCCCGCGATCTCGTCGTGATGCTTCTCCACGATGGCCGACGTGGTCTCGATGTCGTTGAATGGGGCCACGAGCATCTCGGAAGCGATGGCCTGCGGAACGCCCGCCGAGTCCGGCCGGCCGTGCGGAAAATCCGTTGGCTCGCCGGGCATGACCGCGACCAGGGCGTAGTCGTTCATGCCGTGGAATCCGCCCTCGAATTTTAGGATCTTGTCTCGCTTTCTGAACGCCCGTGCTACCCGCATGGCATAGAGCGTGGCCTCGGAGCCGCTGCTGACGAACCGCACCTCATCGGCGCACGCGACTGCGTCGACGACGGCTTCGGCCAGTGCGACGATCTGCTCGTTCATCGCGAAGAAGGTGGTGCCCAGCTCGGCCTGCTCGACCACCGCCGCGACCACGTCCGGGTGCGAGTGCCCGATCAGCATCGGACCGGAGCCGAGCAGGTAGTCTACGTACTCGTTGCCGCTCACGTCCCAGATCCGGGACCCGCGCCCGCGGCGGATGATAGCGTCGAAGGACGTGTTCCCCAGGCTGGCCCCTGGCAGGACACTGGTGGCCCTGTTCTGTAGACTGCGTTCCTGGTTGCCGACAGTCCTCTGTCCCACGAGTCTCTCCCTGGCAGCAAGTTCTTGTGATTCGGCTGTCTGCACGGCAGCCGGAGGCGATTATATCAGAGCCCTAGCTACGCGCAGCCGTGGCTCGAAACCTGCCCTATAATGGGCGCCTACAGCCTGGAGTGGCAATAGGACTGAGGGCACAACATGGAAATCAAGGTCGTAGGCGGCGACATAGCACAGCAGCAGATACCGGCGGTGATCGTGAACCTGTTCCAGGGCGTCACCGCGCCCGGCGGTGCGACGGGAGCGGCGGACCGGGCCCTGGACGGCGCGATCTCGCAACTTATCGAGGACGGCGAGATACGGGGAAAGCGTGGCGAGCTAACCCTGATCCACACGCTGGGCAAGATGGCCCCGTCCAGAGTGCTTGTCGCCGGACTCGGCAAGGAGTCCGAGCTCTCCGAGGACACCGTGCGTGAGGTCACGGCGCAGGCCTGCCGGCGCCTGCAAGGGCTGGGCGCGTCCAGTATCGCGACAGTCGCCCACGGGGCCGGCATCGGGGGTATGGACGCCCGTGCGACGGGCCAGGCCATCGCCGAGGGCGCCGTCCTCGGTCTGTACCGGTTCGACAAGTACAAGTCCCGTGACGACGACCGCAGGTCCGTCGACGACCTTGCCATCGTCGAGCTCGACGATGGCAAGGTGGGAGATATCCGCTGGGGCGTCGAGAGAGGCGTGCTGCTGGCGAAGGCTGCCAACCTGTGCCGCGACATGGTCAACGAGCCCGCCAACAAGATGACCCCGACACGCATGTCCGAGATCGCCCTGGAAGTCGCCAGCGAGTGTGGCCTTGAGATCGATGTGTTGGACGCCGACCGGATGGGTGAGCTAGGCATGGGCGCCCTACTCGGCGTCGCCCAGGGCAGCCGGGAGCCTCCAAAGCTCATAGTGATCGAGTATCGCGGCGACCCCGACGACCAGGATAACAACCTGGGCCTGATCGGCAAGGGCATCACTTTCGACAGCGGCGGCATCTCCATCAAGCCAGCCGCCAACATGGGCGCGATGAAGGGCGACATGGCCGGCGGAGCGTCCGTGATCTCGGCCATCAAGGCGATCAGCAAGCTCGGACCGAAGATCAACGTGACCGCCATTGTCGCCGCCACCGAGAACATGCCCGGTGGCCGGGCTCAGCGTCCCGGCGACATCGTGACCGCGATGAACGGCAAGACCATCGAGATCGACAACACCGACGCCGAGGGCCGGCTGGTCCTGGCCGACGCGGTCTCTTATGCGCGGACGCTGGACATCGGCCGTATCGTCGACGTGGCTACGCTGACCGGCGCCATTGTCACCGCGCTCGGCAACGTGTGCACGGGCGCCTTTGGCAGCGACCAGGACCTGACGGACGCCGTGGTCGAGGCGGGAAAGAGCGTCGGCGAGCGCATCTGGCAGTTCCCCACCTTCGACGACTATCGTGACCAATACAAGAGCGACGTGGCCGACTTCAAGAATACCGGCGGCAGGGCGGCAGGCTCCATCACCGGTGCGCAGCTAATCGGCGAGTTCGCCGGCGGCGCCGCGTGGGTGCACCTCGACATCGCCGGCACCTCCAAGACCGACAAGCTCAAGGGCTATAACCCCAAGGGCGCAACCGGCGTGCCCGTCCGCACACTCGTTCGCCTCGCCCAGGACCTTGCCCGAGACGAGTAAACGCGTACACCACAAGGCGCCAGTTTTCCGTTCTTGGTGAACACCCGGACGGCGCGACGTGGCATCGAGGCCGTGCACATGGAGGTAACTGTAGCAGTTCGGGGTAGGAATCCTCTCTCTAGCTGACACCGTCGGGGCGAGTTGCAAACCCACCCCTACCAGCGCGGCGCGGCACGCACTTACTTGAAAGCCTGTCAAACCACCGTATTCCTGACCGGCGCCGGCTTGGATCGCGGTGGCGAAACCCGCCGTCCACGCACCGTTCTCCGAGTGAAGCGAGGGGCTTGGGGTGGCGGGGCGCAACACGGCCTATAGGCCGCCCACCGCGGGTGTGTTAAAACCCCTCCCCAGATTCTTCGTCTCGGCTCATCAAGACTGTAGGTGGGCCGCTCACGAATACGCAGCAGACCACGCCCCCAACACCCTCATTGCCATCCCGAACCTTGACAGTCCTTCGCCCCATGCCCTAGTCTTCAGTCGCCATTCGCCTACCGCAGACGAAAGGGGAGCATACTATATGGCCTACGAATTCGATCACGTCCACCTCAAGGCTCAGGACCCCGGCGCAGTCGCCGACTGGTATGTCAGGGCATTCGACTTCAAGATCATCTCCGACGCCGTCCGGCCCTGGGGCGACCGGTTCGTCAGATGCGAGACGACCAACGGAATCGTGATCAACATCTCGGGCTCCCGCACGGACGAGAAGATGGGGGACTCCGACGCCAGCGCCCACTGGGGCCTGGAGCACTTCGGCATCAAGGTCGACGACATGCAGGCCGAGATCGACCGCCTGTCCAAGCTCGGCGCACAGCTCCTCGAGGGACCTCTAGCCCTGGCCGGCGGCATGCAGATCGCGTTCATCAAGGCTCCGGGCGGCGTACGTATAGAACTCTTGCAGTTCGCATGACGCAGCCTCTGCCGGACGAGAACTGCATCTTCTGCAAGATCGGGTCGGGGGAGATCGACAGCGAGATACTGTACCGGGATGACATGTGCTTCGTCGTACGGGATATTGCGCCCAGGGCCCCGGTTCACCTGCTTGTCATACCCGTCAAACATTTCACCTACCTGACCGCACTGACCGTCTTCGACCACACGATGCTCGGCGGGATGTTCGAGGCGGCGCGGGAGATGGCACAACGCGAGAGTATCGAAGACTCCGGCTATCGGACGGTGATCAACCAGGGCAGCGACGCAGGCCAACAGGTGGCCCACCTGCACCTGCATGTTCTCGGTGGCAAGCGCCTGAGCACGATGGGTTAACACCTTCGACGAATAAGGCGCATCGGGAACCGGCCGAATCGTCTCCCTGAGCCCCGAAGCGGCATCGGCCAGACGGGTCTGGAGAGGGATCCTCCACGGACCCGTCCACGGCCGAGTGGCTCCGAAAAACCCGCTACGACTACCCAAGCGAGATAGGCGATCCGGCCCGACACAGTCTCGATCGAGCGCGACAGAGGTTCCTCGACCGCGAAATCGGGTACCATTTGGTGTGAGGCAACCGCATTCATCCGGCGTCGCTCCAGGTCCGCAACGAGATGTTGACCGCGCCGAGTTAGGACCAGGCTGGCCGCCGGTCCACCGCATAGGAGAGTCCAAATGGCCGAGGGACAGATCGCCGTACTGATAGACTTTGAAAACGTCGGGCTCGGCTCGGTGCAGGGGCTGTTCGACCAACTCGCCGCCTTGGGACGAATTATAGTCAAGAGGGCGTACGCGGACTGGTCCGACGCCAGGAACAAACGCGACCGCCTGCTAGAGCTGGGTATCGAGCCGATCCACCTGTTCCATTCGAGCTCGGGCAAGAACGCCAGCGACATCAGGCTCGCCATAGACGCCATCGAGCTCCTCCACCAGTCCACGGTGGATACCTTCGTAGTGGTCTCCTCAGACAGCGATTTCGTTCCCCTAGTGGGCAAGCTGCGCGCCGCCGGCAACGTGGTGATAGGCGCCGGGCCAAGGGCGACGGCATCGCGGACGCTGGTGGGTTCCTGCGACAGGTATATCTACCTCGACCATAAGGGTGCCTCGGAAACCGATACGTCGCCGCCCAGCCCCCAGGACGCCGGCCCCCTGGCCCGCGCCGTTAGTGCGTCGGTGGACGACGACGGCATGGTGATCGGCAGCCGCCTCCATCAGAACATCCAGAGGATGGACCCTAGCTTCGATTTCAGGGCTCTGGGCTACTCTACGTTCACCAGCTACCTGGAGGCCTCACCGGCAGTCAGCGTGACCCGGCCTAGCGGCAGCGGCAAGGGGGACGTTACGGTCAGGCTGGTGGAGTCCAGCGCCGCCGTACAGACCGTGGCGGAGCCAGCGGAATGGGGTTCCGAGGTCGATGCCGCGTGGTCCAGAAAGGCGCCAAACTCGGGCCAGATCGTCTACGGAAACAGGGCGGCATCGGACGCGGCCACGGCCCTCGGTGTCGCACGGCTCAAGGACTCGGCCTACAAGACCCTGGAGCGTCTACTTCGCGCCAGCGAGCTCCTGAGCTCCCGCTGGCAACGCGACGGTGGCAAGATCATCCGCCGCTGAGCCAACCCCCCGACACACGCTCGGACGACGGCGACCGCCTCACTGTTGTCGAAACGACAGCCGCATCCCGCTGGCCTGCTCTGGCTCCACCGTGAGCGCCACGGTCCCGCCGACGTCTGACTCCACGGCAACCGGCACCCATCGCCTCAGGAACTCCGCGGTGTCATCCAGGTCCGCCACCTCCAGCCCCAGCTCATAGGGCGCCTCGCCGTGGCGATCCAAGAACTCCGACAGCGCGCCCGGTCTCGTCGGGGCCACGAGATCCAGATAGCAGTTCGCCAGCGCCAGCCGCACGCGCGCGGTCTGGCCGGCGTCGGTCACCGATGCGGCGATCTCCAGGCTGAGGCCGCGGCCTGGACGTCGCGCACCGCCAAGGTGAGATTGTGGACTCCCAGAGTCCCGTTGGGGTGCTCCGCCGGATTCGCGGGCACCGTGTACCTCTCGCCGATGGCCGTGTCGTGCTGGATTAGGAACGTCTCGCTGCCGCGAGTAACGTCTCTGCCTACCGTGGCCGCTCGCCACGAGTACCCGGGAGCGCCGCCGCCGGCCTCCCTGGCGCCGGGCACCGGGTCCGGGACGGCGACGCCGCGGCTCTTCAACTCGCGCACGGCACCGTCGATGTTCGTCGTCTCCAGCGCGAACATGTACAGCCCTTCGCGCGACTCCAGGAACGCGTTCAACGACGGTCTGAAGACGCACTCGTCGGGATCGCGGACCGCGATAAGCTCCATGTACTCCGTCCCGAAAACGGCCAGACGATTGTGGGTCCCGCGGCCCGGGTGGACTCCCTCCGGTGTCAGAGTGAACCCCAGTCGGCCGGCGAAGGTACCCGCGGACGATTCCAGGTCCCTCACGCCGATAAGGACGTGGTCGAGGTACAGACCTGCCGGTCTCGTCATCCCAGGGCCTCCGGCTCGCGAAATCGCAGCAGGACTGTGTGGCGGCCGGTCGTGCCGTCGGGCAGGGTGCCCTGTCGCGCGGCCAGCGATGACGCCCGTGGCCCGCGTGGGATGGGGTTGATTTCGGTCCGCTGCTGATCTTCGGTGGACATGGTGGTTGATGCCGCCGGCGATGCCTCTATGATAGACGGGCGGCCTCAACGGACGGCTCTGATAGAATACGCCAACACCTCCGGTGCGTGCACTATGCCCACGCTCTACATCGTAGCGACGCCCATCGGCAACCTCGAAGACGTCACCATGCGTGCGCTTCGTGTGCTTCGCGAGGTGGACTTGATCGCCGCCGAGGACACCAGGATCACTCGCAGACTGCTGGCGCGGTACGAAATCGAGACACCCCTGACAAGCTATCACGAGCACAGCGCGTCTCGGAAGACGTCGGTGCTGCTGGACGCACTTCGCACCGGCAAAGACCTTGCTCTGGTGTCCGACGCCGGCATGCCTACCGTCAACGACCCCGGCGCCGAGCTGGTCGCGGCGGCTGCGGCGGCGGGCTTTGAGGTGACCGTGGTCCCGGGGGCATCCGCGCTGACCGCGGCCCTGGCGCTCTCGGGCCTCGCGCTGGACGGCTTCATATACCTCGGCTTCCTGCCCAGGCGACGCAAAGACCGGCTCGCACTCCTGGAGTCGATGGCGGCGGATACTCGCCCGTTGTTGGCACTCGAGACGCCGCACAGGCTGCAGGCCGCTCTGGCTGACATGCAGGCAGCGCTGGGAGACCGGCCCGTCGTCGTGGCGCGGGAGATGACGAAGCTGCACGAAGAGGTATTCCGCGGCACACTGTCCGCCGCCATCGGCCACTTCCAGAGCCCCAGGGGCGAGTTCACGTTGGTGATCGAGGGGGCGACGGCGCAACCACCCAGGCTTGACGGCCGTGACGAAGCGGCGAGACTGCTCGCTCGCCTTCGCCAGGGTGGCATGCGCGGCCGCGCCGCCGTCGATCTCGTCGCCGACCAGACCGGCCTCCCACGCCGCCAGGTATACCGGATGTGGGTAGAGATAGCCCCTCCAGATACCGGTCAGCGAAGCCGAGGCCTCAGCGCCGAATAGGGCGTGACGGTGTGGTACCCCCGCGCCACGGAGAAATGCGCCCTGGAGGAATGCCTCACGGTCACTTTTCACAATGACGCTGCCGCATGACCTGCGAGGCCCGCCTGGTGTAGCATAGGCGCACCGCGAGTCCGCCGATTGTCTCCCTGAGGAGAGGTTCCGCCCGACCCCAGCTCCCGATTCGGCATCGGGATGACTTGCTGTGTTCGGTTTCCGGCATATGGTCAAATCGGATACCCTGTCCGGAAGCGAATTGTGGACTGGGGAAGCGACTCGACTTCGTCATGCCAGAGAAGCGAACCCATGAACTATAATGGTCTCCGAGGGACCGACCCGACGAGGGCCGGTCCCCGAGTTTTCTGGAGGATGACGTGACTGTCACTGCCTACTCATCGACTTATCGCAACAGGCGGGTCGGCCGTCCTCGGCTGCTGTCTTCTTCGTGGACTTCCATCGTCTGGCAAGACGCCCCCAGGGTTGTCTCATCGAGATCGGTCTCCAGGTACGCCGTGCGACAGAATGAGACGTGGTGAGACACCAGGCCCAACCCGTCTCATACACGGTCCTACAGCTTCTCGAATCCGGCCGCCGTCCGTAGCTCCGACACGATTGTGCTAGCATTAAGAAGCATCACTCCCTCGCTTTTTCGGTAGGTATGTCAGAGCGTATTCTCGTCGCCGTCGCATGGCCTTACGCCAACGGGTCGATACACCTGGGCCAGACCGCGGGATGCTTTCTCCCGGCAGACATCTTTGCCAGGTACCACAGGCTCAAGGGCAACGACGTGCTCATGGTCTCGGGCAGTGACTCCCATGGCACTCCGGTCACCCTGGAGGCCGAGAAGCGCGGCGTCTCGCCCAAGGCGGTCGTTAGCCAGTACCACGCCGAGTTCCTGGACAACTGGCACCGGCTGGGCATCAGCTTCGATCTGTTCACCTCGACCCAGACGGACAACCACCAGCGTGTCGCCCAGGACATGTTCCTGCGGCTACATGAGAACGGTTTTATATACAAGGACACGATGACCCAGCCGTACTGCGTCACGGACGGCCGTTTCCTGGCCGACCGCTACGTGGGGGGCATCTGTCCACACTGCGGCTTCGAGGGTGCCAGGGGAGACCAGTGCGACAACTGCGGCCGCACCCTCGACCCCGAAGAACTCACCAACATGGTGTGCCTGCTCTGCGGCGACACGCCGGAGATCAGGGACACCGAGCACTTCTTCTTGAAGCTGACCGCCTTCGAAGACAAGCTGCTCGAGTGGGTCAGGCCCCGCGAGGACTGGCGTCCCAACGTGCGCAACTTCTCTATCAGCTACCTGGAGGGCGGACTCCAGGACCGGGCCATCACCCGTGACATAGACTGGGGCGTCCCCGTGCCGCTGGACGGCTATGAGGGCAAGCGGATCTACGTCTGGTTCGAGGCGGTCATAGGGTACCTGTCGGCCTCCATCGAGTGGGCGGCCGCTACCGGTGACCCCGATCGCTGGAAGGATTTCTGGCAGAACGACTGCCGCGTCTACTACTTCATGGGCAAGGACAACATCCCGTTCCACACCATCATCTGGCCGGCCATGCTCATGGGCTACGGCGGCCTGAACCTGCCCTACGACGTGCCTGCCAACGAGTACCTCAACTTGGAAGACCAGAAGATATCGACCAGCCGTAACTGGGCCATCTGGCTACCCGACTACCTGGACAGGCACGACCCCGACGCGCTCCGCTATGTGCTTGCGGCGAACATGCCGGAGACCAGCGACTCGGACTTCTCCTGGAGGGAGTACGTCCGCGGAAACAACGACGAGCTGGTCGCCACCTACGGCAATCTCGTGCATCGGGTCCTGACGATGTCCTATCGCAACTTCGACGGTGCGGTCCCCGAGCCGGGCGACCTGGACGGCGACGCCAACGAGTTGCTGGCCGCGGCCCGTGAGCGGTTCGACGAGACCGGCGCAAATATCGCGGCCTGCCGATTCCGCGCCGGTCTGAGAGCGGCGATGTCCCTGGCCCAGGCGACCAACCGCTATCTCGACAGGAAAGAGCCCTGGAAGACGGTGAAGACCGATCGGACGTCCGCGGCGACGGCACTCTGGGTCTCGATCGCCGTGATCAACTGCCTGAAGACTGCCATGTACCCTGTCCTGCCGTTCAGCTCCGCGCGACTGCACTCGATGCTGGGGCTGGACGGCTCCGTCGATGACCAGGGCTGGATCTGGGACCCGCGCGCGATTCCGGGCTCCTGGCCGCTGGAGCAGCCTGAGCCGCTGTTCGCGAAGCTCGACGAGGCTATAATCGAGCAGGAGACCCAGCGTATTGGCCACTAGCCGCACGACGACGCCCAGGATCGAGAGTGCCTACGAGCCCATTCGAGAGGGACTCAAGAGGTCGGCTGACATGCTCCGCCTTCTGGCCGTCGCGGAGGAGCCGCTGCTGGTCGAGCAGCTCGACCACGTGCTTCAGAGCACCGGAAAGCGGCTGCGCCCGGCCGTAGCCCTGCTCTCCGCCGGGTTCCACCCCAACGATGGCCGCGCAGTCGAAATCATGGCGACCGCGGTCGAGCTTCTTCACGTGGCGACCCTCGTCCACGACGACACGGTGGACAAGGCGGACACCCGCCGGGGCAGGCCGACGGTCAGCAGCCTCTGGGGTCCCAACGCCGCGGTGCTGATCGGGGACTACATCTTCGCCACGTCGGCCACCTTCGTCTGCGACACCGGCAACCTGCGGGTCATCAAGCGGTTCACCGAGACGATCATGGAGCTTGCGCGCGGCGAGTTCGAGGAGAGCGCCAAGGTCTACAGCCCAGCGCAGGACATGGACTCGTACCTGGTCCGTATCTACAAGAAGACCGCGTCGCTGTTCGCCACGGCCTCCGAGGCGGGTGCCATTCTCAGCGGTGCGCCGGAAGACGTCGTTGTTGTCCTAAGGGATTACGGCTACAACATTGGGATGGCCCATCAGATCGTAGACGACATCCTCGACCTGGAAGGCGACCCCGAGGAGTTTGGCAAGCCCGTAGGCCAGGACCTCGCCCACGGCATCCTGACCATGCCATCGTTAATCGCGCTGGAGCGGAACGACGGCGAGAGCCCGGTACTGAAGTACTTCCGCAATCCGGAGGACCAGCGGGCCCTGACCGAGGCCGTTGCCGCCGTCAGCGATCAGTCCGTCATCGAAGAGGCCTACTCTCGTGCCCGCGACTACGGCCGGCAAGCAGTCGGCTGCCTCTCCGGGCTGACGCGCAACGCGTACGCCGAGTCCCTCGAACAGATCGTCGAGCACGTCCTCTCCCGACGCAGCTAGTCCCTCGGGCTCCCGCTCAGCTATGGGCTACGCGCCCAGGCCGATCATGTCGCGGAAGGTCCGCCAGTTCCAGGCGAGCAGCCCGCCGGCCAGCGCGAGATACAGATACGAGAACATGCGCCGCTGCTCCGGTTCCACGAATGGCAGATGGCCGAGGAACAGGACGAGCAGCACCATACCGGTCTTCCACCCCACTATCCTGGGCGCCACCAGCACCAGCGCGAATGTCGAAACCGCGGACGTCAGCAAGAACTCCACCGACTGCCGGGAATCCAGTGGGAAGCTGAGGGCCTGGCCCGCCGACAGGCTGAACACGACCACCATGCTGCCGATTAGCAGCGTCATCTGACTGACCTCCGCCGAGATCAGGGTGGTCAGCCCCACCTGCGGCTTCCCCCTGAGACTGAACAGCGTCGCCACCAGGATCTCCGGCGACTCGGAGGCCAGCGGAGCGATCCACTGAATCAGGATGAACTCGTCGATGTCCAGTTCATGGCCGGTCTCGACCAGGGCCTCCACGAAGGGCTCGGCCGCCATCAGTATCACGCCCGCCGCGTAGACGAACAGGACGATCACAGACGCGCGTCGGGCCCGTGTCGGCAGCAAGCTGATTGTCGCCGCCACTCCGACCAGCTCGGGCTCCTCGCTCTCGTGGGTCGAGCTGATCCACAGGTAGACCAGGTACATGCCGATCAGCACTGCCGCCAGCGCCATGTGCACCTGCTCGGTGAAGAAGATCAGGAAGGTCAGGGCCGTTGCCAGTAGCAGCAAGACCAGCTCGAGCGATATCTGACCTCTGAGGTCCAGCACGCTGCGGCTCTTCAGCCAGAAGATGAGTATGACGATCGGCCAGCCGAGACCGATCAGCAGCCTGTTGGAGCCGGTGACGTTGGCGGCGACCAGCTCCATGCGATCGGTCACCTCACGGGTTACTAGGTCGAACGTTGCGCCGGCCTTCCAGGCGAGCACGGCCTCGATGGAGTACTCGGGTAGGATGGCGATCAGCGCCAGCAGCGCTATGGCCAGCGACGCCGAGACATCGACCTGGGCGACCTCGGCCGCCCAGGACAGCAGGAACGCGCCGCCGACGATCCCCAGTCCGAATATCACGGCCAGCAGCGGAGGCTCGATGTCCACGCCGGTGACTCGCACCAGAAATCCGGGCACGGCGAACGCCGCGAAGGTCCACAGCCATACCAGAGACCGGTGGCGCGCGGCCTCGATCACCAATGCGAGGACTTCCAGGTGGTCGGTGCGTGGGAGGGAAAGGTTCGATCGCAGGCCGGCCTTCTCCCCGGAAACGTTTGGGAAGCGTCGACTGCCTGACTCGGGCGGATTGTGTCGCGGGGCGGTTGTGTCACTTTAACCAGGTTGGGGTACTCTTAGAGAATCGACGCGCCTGCGGCATTATACACGCCAGCGGTGGTGAGAAAGTTTCAGGGCGTGCGGCTAGTGGCCGTCGTGCTGGTTGCTCACCAGCAGGTCGGCGCGGTCGCCCCACTTGTCGAGGAATCGGCGGTAGTTCTTCCGGCTCAGCTCGTCGCGCTCGCCCTCGGCCAACCCATTCCAGACACGGTGATCGTGCAGCCGGACGGGCAGGGTGGGGTCGGCGACGATGCGATACCCGCGCTCCTTGAATTGGAAGCTGTAGTCCAGGTCCAGGTTTCGGTAGAACCGGTACGACTCGCGCATTAGGCCGACGTCGCCCAGCCGCCGCCGGCGGAAGGCGAAGCAGTAGGCTTGCATGGCGTCCATGTCGCCCTCCTCACCTTCGCCTTCGTGGAAATGGTGCAGGTCGTCGGTGCGCAGCCCATAAGGCCCGGCGACTCCCACGCTGTCGTCGTCGAGCATGCGCTCCAGTGGGCCCAGCAGGTCGCCGGTAATCTCCACGCTAGTATCGAGCATCACCACCGTGCGGCCGCGACATTGTTTGAGCGCGATGTTCCTGGCGGCGCCCTCCCCGAGCACGTGATCGGTGTGTACGACGCTGATCCTAGGGTCATTCGCGGCGGCCTGCTCGAGCCACTCCTCGGTACCGTCGGTAGAGCCGTTGTCGACGACTACCACCTCTATCTCCCGGTCTCCGGACCATCGCATCACGGCCTCGATGCAACGCCGGACGTCGTTGAGGTAGTTGCAGGCGACCAGGGCGAGGCTGACGGCGGCGGCATCGTCCTGCTCCTGCAGCGACGGCACCTCGGAAGCCGCTGAGACGGAATGCCACGCCTCCTGCCGCTTCTCCCAGTCTGTCTTGGGCCGCACGCGGGTCGCGGTCCGGCCGTCCTCCACGACGAAGCCGGCCTGATCGAGGGCGTTTCGCTTATCGTCTGCATCGCCATAGCGGGCCTGCTCGCGGAGACCAGCCCTGTGGGCGACGATGCCGAGGGTCTCCTCGGGGACACGGTACCGCTCCCCGACGCCGGCGAGGCCGAGCCCGAGCAGCCGGTCGAAGTCCTTGACTACCGCCAGCCTGTCGCTTTCCGGGAGATCGGAGCGGACCAGCTCCCAGGTGAGCGCCAGCGCGCCCGGCAAGTCGAGGTTGTCGTTGGCCCTGTCCAGGAGCCGCTCTCGCCATGCTGGCAAGGTGTCTTCCATTGGCCCGGCGGTCTCCGGCGATGACTCCCAGTCCCAAATGCGGTTACGCAGGCGCAGAAGGGCCCACTGGGCTGCCCGCAGGGAGGTAAAGGTGAAATTTAGTCTGGTGTTGTACCGAGCCGTGAGGCATAGGTAGCGGAAGGCCAGTGGGTCGATGCCACGGTCCTCTATGTCCGAGAGGATGAAGGAGTTGCCCGCAGACTTGGACATCTTCACGCCGTCGGCCAGCAGGTGCTGCCCGTGGACCCAGGTGCTGACCACGGAGTTCCCAGTGAAGCCTTCGCTCTGGGCTATCTCTCCTTCGTGGTGGGGGAAGATGTTGTCGACGCCTCCGGTGTGGATGTCGAACCTGCGGCCGAGGTACTTGATGGACATGGCGGAGCACTCGATGTGCCACCCCGGAAACCCGTCTCCCCAGGGACTCGGCCACTTGAGCTCCCGTCCAGGCTCGGCCTTCTTCCACAGCGTGAAGTCCCGCGGGTCGCGCTTGAGCGGGTCGGCTTCGACTCGAACGGCCTCCAGCAGCGCCTCGTCCTGTGTGTTTCCGGAGAGCGCGCCGTAGCCGGGGAACGCCGACACGCTGAAGTAGACGTTGCCGTCGACCTCGTAGGCGATGCCCTTGGCTACTAGTTCCTCGACTATCTCCAGCATCTCGCCGACGTGGGCGGTGGCCCGCGGTAAGTGCTCGGCAGGCGTGATGTTGAGCTTCCGCTCGTCCAGCAGGAAGCGCTCTGTGTACGTCTGGGCGATCTGCTGCGGCGACTTCCCGGCAGCCAGGGCAGCGGCGATGACCTTGTCCTCGCCCTGCTCCAGCACCTCTTGCCGCATGTGACCGACGTCCGTGATGTTCTTGACGTGAAGCACCCGGAGGCCCTGGATCTCCAGGGTGCGGCGGATCCAGTCGGCCATCATGTACGACCTGAGATTGCCGATGTGGGCGTCTCGGTAGACCGTGGGCCCGCAGGTGTACATCTTCACCAGGCCGGGCTCGGTGGGCGCGACGGCGGTGACCTGTCTGGTCATGGAGTCGTATAGCTTGATCATGGCTATGTAATGGTGAGCACCCGCAGCAGGTTGGTGCTCCCTTTGACACCGACGGGAAGGCCGGCAACGAGGACGATGAGGCTGCCCGGGGGGAGGCCCGCCTGTTGCCTGGCAATCCGCTCACCGACGGCGAAGAAGCCGTCCACGCTCTCAATCCGTGGTATCGTTATAGGAATCACGCCCCATCGCATGGTTAGGCGGCGCTGCACCGCCTCATTGTCAGTCAGTGCGAGGATCGGCGCCTTCGGCCGGTACTTGGACACGCGGCCCGCGGTGCTACCCGATTCCGTGAAGGCGATTATCAGGCTGGCCCCGAGCTGGTGCGCCGTCTGGCAGGCGTCGTAGCTGATCGCGTCGTCCGGGAGTGGTACCAGGTCACGCCGCTTCTCGACGATCATCCTGTCATAGGACAGGGCGGCCTCGGTCTCGATCGCCACTTCGGCCATTACCTTGACCGCCTCCACTGGATACCGGCCTACCGACGTCTCGCCGGATAGCATTATCGCGTCGGTTCCATCGAAGATGGCGTTGGCCACGTCGGTGACCTCGGCCCTCGTCGGCACCGGCAATGCGACCATCGACTCCAGCATCTGCGTTGCGGTGATGACCGGTTTTCCGCTGACGTTGCTGCGGGCGATCAGGTCCTTTTGTATGACTGGCACCCTGGCCAGCCTCACCTCGACGCCCATGTCGCCTCTGGCGACCATGATCGCGTCGCTGACTCTCAGGATGTCGTCGAAGCTGTCGATAGCCTCTTTACGCTCTATCTTCGAGACTACCTGTAGGTCGTGGCCGCCTCTGTCCACGATCTTCCTGGCTGCCATGACGTCCGCCTCGGAGGTGACGGTCGACAGCGCCACCATATCGACGCCGTGCTCCACGGCGAACTGTATGGCTCTCGTTGCCACGGCGTTGGGGAACGGCTGGCTTGGCGCCTTGCCAGGCGTGGCAACGCCCCGTCTCTCAGTCAGCCTGCCTCCGCGGACGACCGTGCAGGACACGTCCTCGCCGTCGACCTCGTCGACGAGCAGCTCGATGCGCCCGTCGTCCAGGAGCACCGGCCGCCCGACCGTAGCGTCGCGATGGATCCCGGGGGGCGATACCGCTACCG
>CAZENU010000009.1:10410-55675 GCA_964513735.1 uncultured Dehalococcoidia bacterium | reverse complement strand
ATGGCGATATCTACGTCGCAGACTCGGGGAACGACCGCGTCCAGATGTTCAACGCCGAGGGCCGGTATCTGGAGAAGATCATCGGCGACGCCACTCTATCGCGTTCGGGCCGAGAGTACCTGCTCTCCAACGCCAAGCCGATGCGGCTGCGGGAGATGACGAGCCTGGAACCGCAGAAGCGCCTCCGGGACCCCAAGACCGTGCGCGTCGACGAGCAGGGCCGGATATTCATCCCCGACTACGGCTCCTACCGGGTGCAGGTATACCAAAAGGACGTCGTCATGCTGGGCGAAGACGACATAGTCCCGCCACTACGGTCCCCTACCCTCGACGTCACGTAGAGGGAATCCACCACAGAGGACACAGAGAAGGCACAGCGTTAGCGAAGCCGAAGACCACTCGCTGCTTTCCCCTCTGTGCTCTTTGTGGTGAACCTCTTCCAACCCACGGAGGTGCTGCATGGGTCCGACCAGGTCTCTGGGTCCGCGGCCGGGGCCCAGCTACGCAGAGGTTTTCGTCTCCGAGGAGCCCGTCCGCAATATCCACGACGAGCTCTACCGCGAGACTCGCTACGACGCTATCTGGCGGCTGTCGAACGCGGGGTTCGTCATCAGGATTGGCGACGCGGTCGTCTTCATCGACGCCGTGTTCACGTCGCCGCTTCCGGAATACCAGGCCGAGCGGCAGGCCATCTCCGAGACTGGCGAGCCGCTGTCCGCTGTCAACGAGATGCGCCTGTACGACCGGCCCGAGAACATCCTGCGAGAGACGCACGCCCTCCCGCTGAGGGCCGATCAAGTGGAGCGCGCCGACTACGTCCTCGTCACCCACGACCACGGCGACCACATCGACCCCGGCGGACTGGCGAAGCTGGCACACCTGGAGCCCACCATCCTGGCGCCCCGATCCTGCCATCCAGACCTGCTGGACGCCGAGCTGCCGGCCGAGTCGTTGGTCGAGGCTCGCTTCGGCGACCGGCACGAGGCGGACGGGTTTTCGATCACCGTGATCGCGGCCGATCACGGCACCAGCGTGGGCGCCTGCGGTTACCTCATAGAGACCGAGCACGGCACGATATACCACCCCGGGGACGGGAAGTTCGACCAGCCGGCCAAGGCGGCCATCGCCGCGATGTCCATCGACTATCTGCTGGTGCCTATCAACGACACCAACCTGGGCGCCGGCTTTGCCGCGCTGCTGACGCACATGCTGCAGCCCAGGGTGGTGATCCCGTGCCACTACGGCTACACTTATCCTCCGGTGCGCTCCCAGGGAGGCCACCCGGCGGAGTTCGTGACGGCGCTGGCAGCACGCAACTACAAGCTGCCCTTCACGGACATCGCCATCCTCAGCCCCGGCGGCAGAGTGGTCCTAGCGTAGGCCTGCCGGTGTTTGACACCGCGGAGGGCCGTTGGAACGGTACGGCGCATCCGCGACCCGGACCATCTAGAGCTTGCGGCACGGGCCGGCTCACCTACGACGCGACCTGGTCCATTATCGGCAGTAGGGCACCGAGATGGTGTTCCGGATCGACGGCAATCCCGACTACGGCCAACTAACGGTCACGCTGGGGCCCGGAGACAAGATCCTCGCCGAGGGCGGCGCGATGGCCTGGATGACCACAGGCCTCCAGCCAGGGCGACGACTGACGCCTGCTAAACCGCGACGCGGAAGCCGATGACCTCGTGGCGCAGGTCGGGCGGGTCCTCGTGGCGATAGGCGATGTAGAGGTTCAGCGGGTCGCTTGTGAAGTAGGCGCCGCCCCTGAGCACCGGGTTGCTTGACGGGTCGGCGCCGGTCGGGTTGTTGGTGGCAGGATCACCGTCGCTAACGTCTTCGTAGGGGTCCTGACACCACTCCCAGACACCGCCGATCATGTCGCAGACACCGAATCCGTTGGCCGGATAGGTGCCCACCAGCGGCGGCGCGGCCATTCCGCCATAGCTAGTGTGGGCCGGGTCCAACTCGTCACCCCACGGAAACTTTGAACCCTCCCTGCCGCCGCGGGCCGCGTACTCGAACTCCGCATCGCCTGGTAGCCTGTACTGGGTCCCTGTGTTCTCTGTAAGCCATGTAGCATATGCCGTGGCGTCGTCCCAGGAGATCCCTACTACCGGCTGGGCATCGTCGTCGAAGCCATCGACGTCGAGCCTCATCGGCACATCGGCGCCGGTCTCGGCGATATATCTGTGGTACTCGCGGTTGGTGACCGGGTACTTCCCGATGCGGAAGGCCGCCACCTCGATGCGCTTGCCGGTGTGCCAGCGCCGCTGGAGGTTCGGATCGGGCGGGCATTCGGGCACGCCGATCGCCAAGGTTCCCGCGGGGACGTCCACCAGTACGGGTTCTATGGCTGCCATCGTCTACACCTCGACCCAGGCCCTAGTCTTGTCGCTTTGTTGAATCGCCAAGAGGTACTTGATGACATCGATGGCGGTCGAGATGGGGTTGTGCCACGTGTCGCCGCCGCGGATGCAGCGAATGAACAGTGCGATCTCGTCTATGTAGCACTGCTCGTATACGAACCCGGCCGGCGGAGTGACTCGCTCCCACTGTCCGGTTTCGGCCAGGAATCGACGAACGTAGCCGTCTCTGATGCTGACCTCGACGGTGCCGGCCTCGCTGATGTAACGGCTCAGGCTCTGGGCGTCGCGCTGGACCATGTCGAACCACTGGGTGATAGTAACGCCGCCGGCGGTCTCGCCGATGAGCTGCCAGCAGTCGCTTCCGTCGATCTCCAGCGTAGAGAGCTTCTTGCCACTGGCTATGACCCGCTGGACGCGGTCGCCGATAAGCCAGTAGAGCGCCGCCTGCTCCTGGGCGACGACGTCCAGGTTGCCTCCACCCATGCCCTGCCGCGAGGCGTAGAACTCGCGGTAGTCCTCGTATGGGTGCCAGCCGGGAAGATAGCTCCCAAAGGCCTCGTTTATCATGAGCAGTTTTCCGAACGCCGGGTCTTCCATCCAAGCCTTCGCCTGCTTGACCAGCGGATGGAACGGCGGCTGTGTCCCCGGCGCGGCGACGAGGCTCTGGCCCTTGACCAGCTCCAGAAGCTCCTCGGTGCCCTCGAGATCGATGGACAGCGGCACCTCGGAGAAGAAGTGCTTACCGGCGCGCGCGGCGACGAGGCAGGCGGCCATATGGTGGGCGCCCGGGACCGAGACGATCACAGCGTCGGGACCGGTGGCCATGCCATCTTCCAGGCTGGCATGCACGTTGACCCCCAATAGCTCGCTGACCTCGGCCCTGCGGTCCTCCCGCGTGTCGACGAGTTCTATCTGGTCCTTGGGCACGTTGTTGGCCAGCAGACACCGTGTCCGCCGCTTGCCCATGGAACCGCCGCCAACTACCAGGAACCGCATTCCGGTCCCTGTGCAAGAGCAACGCTAAAGCTGATTACTGCTACTGCGCCCATAGCTATTGCTATGGGTATGATAATCCTACGTTTCCTCATTCCCAATATCTCCTCTCTAATGATCCTAGTCCAACTCACATGGTTTTAACACATCTACCACATGAGGCGAAAGGTTATGAGACTTTTGGAATCTCCTTCCTATGTCAGGCCAGAGGCGCTTGCAGACACCAACCAGCACCTCGCATACCATCCTCCGTTGTCGAGGCCAGACACGCGGGTCTGCTCTACCCGATCTTAGTCCCTAGTCCCTATCTCCCAACGGTACGTCCATGAGCTCTTCGCCCATGATTATCTCGCCGTCGTAAACCTTCGCCACGTCGGCGATGGCCCGCTCCATCGGACCGTGGCCGCCAATGAAGGTGTTGTGGACCAGCACCAGCTTCTTGGCGCCGGCCTCCTGGGCCAGCTCGCCGGCATCGGTGGTCCCGCACATGTACCGCGACTCCGGCTTGTCGGCGATCTCGGACTGAATTCCGACGCAGACGAAAACCAGCACGTCGGCATCCTTTGCGAGGTCCGCCACCGGCTGACACGGCCGCGTGTCGCCGGTGAACACAAAGCTGCCCTCGTCGCTGTCCACCCGGTAGGCCAACGAGTCCAGCCAGGGCTGGACATGCTCCGCCGACGCAGTGGTGACTTGCCAGTTGGACCCGTTGATCACGTGGCCTGGGCCTATGTCGGTGGCGTCGAGGCTTGGCGGCTTTCTCGGAAGCACGCCGCCCCGGCTGGTGTACGCGCCCAGGCTCAGGGGATGGTTGATCCGCGCGATCCAGTCGTGAGCGAAGGCGCCGACGTCCTCGTCGAGGATGCGCTCGGTGAGCTGCTCAGTGAGGGTCGGGCCGTATACGCTGAGCCTGTTCTCCTGCCCGGAACCGATGTCCCAACGGGACAGTAGAAAGCAAGGATAGTCGACGTCGTGGTCAAAGTGGTGGTGAGTGAAGAACAGGTTGTCGATCTGCGCCGGCGACATTCCCATGCGCGCCAGCTTGTAGGTCGTGGCCGGCCCGCAGTCAAACATCAGGTAGTCGTTGCCCAGGCGCAGGACGTAGGAGGAGCCGAAGCGCTCCGCCTCCGGCGGCGGCCCGCCGGACCCGAGTATAGACAGCCTGGCCATGATCGCTCCTTCCGAAAGACGTTACCCTACAATCGCGTCCGAGACATGGCGACCCCGATTGTAGGTTCGACAGGCTACCCAGACACAACGGGATAACGTAGCAGGCCGCCGGCGGTGGCCCGGCCCACGCTACATGCCGGGTCCCAGAGTGGTACTGGTCGAATAGCCATTGTCGGAACAGGCCTTGTTAAGAACCTCGAACCCCTCCTCCAGGTCTACCAGCTCAAACTTCACCTGGGTGGCCCGGAACAGCGCGTTGGAAGCCTTTTTGATGTCGGCCTCCGCAGCCAGCGAGTCGACGCCAAGCTGGCCGATGCGAAATCTGGTTTCGCCGATGAAGGTGTCCCCGCCACGCTGCCCTCCGGCCAGATTTCCGGCGGCGATGTCCGCGAGTATGCCGCCGAAGCGGCTGCACGTCTGCTGCCCTCCCAGGAACGTCGAACTCCTCTTGGGAGTGTTCGTAGCCACCGGCGCCGCGGCGGCCTGGGTGCCGCTTCCGTCCGTCGAGCCGCCCGCACTCGACGCCGCGGGCTCAGTCTCGTCGTCACTCAAGCAGGCTGCCAGCACTACCAGCGAGACCACGGCGAGTACCATGATTTTCCACATAGGTGACCTCCATCTCGAATCGACCTTTCCCCATGACGCGAGGATACCACAGGTCAGCCGCCGCGCAACGATATAGGCGGCAGATATGGGCCACTGTATTCGCGCTTCCACCAGGCGCCGGTGGAGCCGCGGGTATCGTTACCGGTGAACCGATAGACGTACAGTTCGGCCCGGACGAACCGAGGCGGACTGTACGGAAACGGGTTACGGTCAAACAGTCCCACGACCTCGGGAGACCCTTGAAGCAGACGCACCATCAGATTGATAAGCCACGGGCTTTGCTTAATCGTCCCCAGAGTGGCGAACCACATCTGCCAATCCAGCCTCGGCTGGTGGGGGGCGGCCCAGCCAGGCCTGCGATTAACGTCGCCTGGCTTGTAGGCGAACTCGTGGTCCAACCACCTCTCGCCGTCATTGGAGGCCTGGACCACTATCTCAGGCCGCACGGTCGTCATGTCGGCGAAGAGCCCGTACCGGTTGACCAGGTCGTACGGCTCCATCCAACGCATGACCCGTTCGGCGCCTCCCGGAGGGCGGCCCCTGAATACCGTGACGATCTGCAGCGCGCCCATGACCACCACGAACACGGCGACCGCGGCCACCACACCATGACCTACGACAGGCCACCGTAGTGCCCTGCTTCCTTGGGTCAGGTACCCGACGACCCGTTCAGGCAGCCAACGAGCCACCAGCGTATCGTCGAGCAGCAGCAGGCACATGGTTATCGCCAGCAGGTTGAAGAAGCTGATGGACGTACCAGCCGATCCACATCGGTAGCGGCTGCGTCTCGTCGTGGAAACTGAGCGCGGTCAGGTCTCGCCACGTGGGATCACCGCTCAGCAGCTTGGCCGCGCCAGCCAGGAACATGAACCTGAACAGCAGCGCCCGAAAGAGATACACAACGGCTGACCCGGTCAGGGTGAGGAAGACCGCCAGGAAGCCGACCTCGAGGAGCAGGGCGTCCCACTGGTAGAAGGTGAACACTTGGCCGCCGGACTTGATCGAGAGATACAGGACGTAGAGGAACACCAGCGAGGTCCTCTGCGCGAGGCCTGCCATGAGCAGAAGCGCGAAGACGACGCCCGCGCCGGCGACCAGCGTCAGAGCCATGTCGCCCGAGTCGATCCAGAACAGAGTCGGCACTCTCCAGTAGGCCTCGGTGCCGATTGCGTCGCGCACTGCCTCCAGGAACCCGCCGACGGGCAGGATGCCGTCTGACCTGATCAGGCCGCTCTGCTGCGTCCAAAACGAGACGAAGGCGATCGGGTAGATGAGGCCGAACAGCCTCAGGAAAAGCGAGGTGACTAGGCCGGTCGACCTGGGCACCAGTTGGCTGCCGAACACCAGCCTAGTCGGGCCGTGGAGCAGCGAGCGGTTGCCCGCGATGAGGCGGTAGCCGAGCTCCGTCACGGGACGCACGCCAGGCACGTGGTCGTAAAGCCAGAGCGGCCACGCCCGGCCGGGCGCGTACGAGAGCGCCCCGAACACCGCGCGGGCGCCGCTCCAGATGCGGCCGTCCGCGTGGGCGAGGTGTGCGGAGGCCTCGAACCGCTCGACGGGAGTGTCGGGGAAGCGCCGCGCCGCCCCCTGGAAGGGCTCGTAGGCAACCCGATCGCCTGTGCAGCCGTCGCCAGTACTCGACCCACATGCGGCAGAAACCGCTGTCGCCGTCGAACAGGAACAACGGTCGGTCGTCGGGTAGCTGGCCCATGGCGGTCACCGGTCGCGATGTCGCATTGAGCATTCAGATCAAACGCGAACGGTGCACACTCCAGGATCCGTTCGCTAAGGGTAGCGGCCGGAGGGTGCCGTATTGAAGGAGGCCCGGTATGCTTGACGGGGTAACGATATTTTCGGTATCCTGCCGGACATGAACACACACAAGAATCCCGCAGAGCACGTGATTGAGCGCTTCGGTGGCCAGTCCTCATTGGCAGGGCTGCTGGGCAAACGCCAGAGTACCGTTCAGCATTGGGCGAAGACCGGAAGGATTCCGTCGCAGTGGCACAAGCAGCTGCTCGTGCTGGCCCACGAGAAAGGTATCGGGCTCGAGCCCAAGGACTTCGTCTCCGCGGTCTCGCCATCGATCAAGCCGGCCGACGGGAAGCTTGGCGTCCTGCTCGTAGGTCTGGGCGCCGTGTCGTCGACCTTTATCGCCGGCGTAGAACACATCCGGCGCGGCACGGGACAGCCGGTCGGGTCTCTCACGCAGATGGCGACTATCCGCCTCGGGAAGAGGACCGACAGGCAGGCGCCCCTGATCCGCGACTTCGTTCCTCTGGCGAGCCTGGACCAGCTTGTTTTCGGCGCGTGGGACCCCATTCCGGATAACGGGTTCGAGGCGGCGCTGAAGTGCGGTGTCCTCAACCGCAATGAAGACCTGGAGCCGATCGCGGACTTTCTCAACTCCATCGAGCCAATGCGGGCCGTTTTCGACAACGAGTACGTAAAACGGATCAAGGGCACCAATACCAGGACCGCACCCACCAAGCTCCAGCTTGTCGACGTCATACGCGAGGACCTGCGGCGGTTCAAGGCCGCCAATGGCTGTGACCGGCTCGTGATGGTCTGGTGCGCGTCTACCGAAAAATTCATTACCGAGTCGGAGGTCCACCAGGACCTCGAGAGCTTCCTGGGAGGACTCGAGGACAACGACGAGAACATAGCGCCGTCGATGATCTATGCCTATGCGTCACTGTTGGAGGGTGTCCCGTTCATCAACGGCGCGCCGAATCTCACGGTGGACGTGCCGGCCCTCGAGAAGCTGGCCAGGGACGAAGGCGTGCCGATTTGCGGGAAGGACTTTAAGACGGGCCAGACGCTCGTCAAGACCGTGATCGGTCCAATGCTCGAGGCCCGGATGCTGGGGTTGGCCGGTTGGTTCTCGACGAACATACTGGGGAACCGGGACGGCGAGGTGCTCGACGAGCCCGAGAACTTCAGGACCAAAGAGGAGTCCAAGCTTGGTGTCCTGGAGCACATCCTGAAGCCCGACATGTACCCGGACCTCTACGGCGACGCGTACCACAAGGTCCGCATCAACTACTACCCCCCTCGCGGCGACAACAAGGAAGGCTGGGATACCATCGACCTGTTCGGGTGGCTTGGAAGGCCGATGCAGCTCAAGATCAACTTCCTGTGCTCGGACTCGATACTGGCCGCTCCCCTGGTACTCGACCTGGTTCTGTTCATGGATCTGGCCAAGCGCGCCGGACTGTTCGGGATCCAGGAGTGGCTGTCGTTCTACTTCAAGAGTCCGCAGCATGCTCCTGACTTGTACCCGGAGCATAACCTGTTCATACAGCAGACGAAGCTGAAGAATACGCTGAGGTGGCTGATGGGCGCCGAGCAGATCACGCATCTCGGCATGGAGTATTACCGCAGCGACGTGCTTGGGGGCTAAAGTAGAGACGCCCCCGGGGGGGGCGTCTCTACGGCAGGCCGACATCCACGGTAGGAGCCTACAAGCCGTACTTGACCTCGACGCGCTGGCCGGTGCGTCCCGACTCGTACGCAGCGTCGATGCTCTGCTGCACGTACAGGGCGTCCGTCATGTTGATGTCGCCCTTGTTGCCGGCGCGGACGTCGTTGGCGAAGGTCTCGATCCAGTTGTAGAACCAGACCTTGCCCACGATGCTCGGCAGATCCGCCAGGTTGTATTTGATCACCTTCTCCGGCGTGCCGCTCCACTTAGGTGACGCGCTGTATACCTCCAAGACGTCGCCGCCAATGGACGGCCACTTGGCCCAACCATCCGATCCGTAGAAGGTGAGGCTGCGGCCGGCTCCGGTCACACCGCTGGGAGACAGGTATGCGGCCACGAGACTGGCCATGGCGCCGTTCTCGTACTCCAGAGCGAGTACGGCGATATCCTCGACCTCCTCCTCGGTGTATCCCAGTGGCCGTCCGATCTGCGCCTGCACCGTCTTCACCTCGCAGCCCATCAGGAACCGCATGCCTTCGAGGATGTGGCAGCCGACGTATTGCAGGTTGCCGCCGCCCCAGACATCTTTGCGGGAGGTACCCTTGGTGGGATCGCTGCCGTGGGGCCCGCCCACCTGGCCAGTGATCTGTCGGGCCTCGATCGCGATCGGCCTGCCAAGTACGCCCTCCTCGGTAAGCTGCCGGATGTCCTGCATCGCCGGGTGATAACGCCACGGGTACGCGAGGAACGTTGTCAGATTGTTGCGGTCGACCGCCTCTACCACCGGCTTCAGGTCGTCCCCGTGAAGTGCGAACTGCTTGTCGGCCAGGAAGTGCTTGCCCGCGTTGGCAAGCTTCAGAAGCGTTTCAGGCATGTCGACGGGGTTCAGGACGACACAGGCGAGGTCGAAGTCCTCGTTGGCGATCAGGTCGTCGACGTTGTCGTAGACCCCAGCGTCCGGAAAAAGTTTCCTAGCCTCGTCCAGCTTGGAGCTGTCGTACCAATCGCAGTAGGCTACGACGTCCACGTCCGGCAGCCGCCGGAAGTCTACTATGAGCCGCGCCCGCGAGTCGTCCAAGCTGCCAGCGTGGCCGACGCTAAGCCCGATGTGGACGGCCCTCAGAGTTTTCTTGCTTACCATTGCTTTTAGTGACCCCCTAGTGGTGTTATTCGGTCTCCGGCACTATATGCCCAGCCCCTGGGAGTGTCAACATAAATCGGGCCGACTTCACGGACAGGCGCGCGATAAGGCCGGCCGGCGCAAGAATGACATTGCGTGACAGCCCACTTGCACGGCCCCGATACCACATTGGGACTTACGGTGCCCACGACGAACGGGATAATGAACCATTCCGTTCTGCCTGAGCCCTTCGGCAAGCTCAGAGCGCGGCCTGTCGAAACCTGTCCCAGCGTGTCGAGGGCGCTTCTTGTGATCATCAAAGTAACGTCTGACTCTGGACGCCAGACGAGAGTAGCAGAAACGCCTTGCGCCCGGCCGTTGTGGCGACTTCGGGCGTGGTGTATATTTCGGCTAAGCTGGCGCAGGCAGGCGGCGGAATCTCTGGCTGAGGGTAGGATAATGAGCGGTAGCGACGACCTTGCGTTCACGTCGACGACCGAGCTACGGACGCTAATCGCGGGCAAGCAGGTGTCGCCCGTCGAGGTGACCGAGCTGTACCTCCAGCGCATTGGCCGGCTGGACTCGAAGCTCAACTCGTATCTGACCGTCACCGCCGGCCAGGCGATGGACTCCGCAAGAGATGCGGAGGCGGCCATGGCGCGCGGCGACGATCTCGGCCTCCTGCACGGCGTGCCGATATCGATCAAGGACCTGGAGCTCACCCGAGGCGTGCGTACCACCAGCGGCTCGGTGATCTTCAAGGACAGGGTGCCCACGGAGGACTCCATCGTGGTCGAGCGGGTCAAAGCCGCGGGAGCGGTCGTCCTGGGAAAGACCAACACCCCCGAGTTCGGCCTGCTGGGGCACACTCAGAACCGGCTCGGCGACCACTGCCGCAACCCGTGGAACACAGAGCGCACGACCGGTGGCTCCTCCGGCGGAGCAGGAGCGGCGGTAGTCGCGGGACTCTGCTCTCTGGCGACGGGCAGCGACGGCGGCGGGTCGATCCGCATTCCGGCGAGCTTTTGCGGCGTCTACGGCATCAAGCCGACCCAGCATCGCGTCCCGATGTATGGCGGCGCGGCGTCAGCGGCGGTGTTCAACATGTTCAGCCAGTCGGGGCCCCTGACCCGCACCGTAGCCGACTCCGCTCTGCTGCTCCAGGTCATGGCCGGCCACGACCCGCGCGACGCGGCGTCGTTGCGTGACACGCCCGAAGATTACGTCGCGGCGACAGAGCGCGACGTCAGCCGGCTGCGTCTCGCCTGGAGCCCGGACTTCGGCTACGGCGAGGTCGACCCGGAAGTGGTAGACGTAGCTTCCGGAGCCGCCCGAGCGTTCGAGGGCCTGGGATGCGAGATCGGTGAAGCGGACCTTGTGCTGAACGAGCCCTTTGAGCCGTTCTGGACACTGTTCTGTGGCGTCGTCTACGGCCGCTATGCAGCAGTCATGTCCGAGCACCGGGACGAGCTGAGCGATTACGCGCGCGAGTGCCTCGAACGTGGAGAGGCACTGAGCGCGGTCGACTACGTGTTGGCGCTGGGCTACGTCGACCTGCTCAGGGCGCAGTTCGCCGACCTGTTCGAGCGGTACGACCTGCTACTATCGCCTACCATGGCGGTGCCCGCCTTCCCCGTCGGCGAGCCGCCGACCGAGATCGCCGGCCGTGGCGTCGACGCCTTTTCCGGGGCATTCCCGTTCACCTACCCCATCAACATGATCGGCTACACCGCCGCCAGCGTGCCGTGCGGCCGGTCAGCCGACGGGCTGCCCATCGGGCTTCAGATCGTGGGACGGCCGGGCGACGAGGCTACCGTGCTCGCCGCGTCGGCAGCCTTCGAGCGCGCCAGGCCGTGGGCCGACCTCCGGCCGCCGGTGTCCTGAGCCGGCCGATGTACCCCCTCGAGCCAGCGTACTCTATGGTGCGACGGGCTTCCGCGCCAAGCACATACCAGGCTCCCTCAACATCCCAGCCCCCGAGCTCGCTGCCGACATGCTAGATCCGGATGACCAGATCGTGGTCTACTGCTCCGGGAACCCGTGTCCCGCCAGCAAGTACGCGTACCATCTTCTGACCCAACGTGGGTACAAACATGTACGCCGGTACGCCGGCGGCGTCGCCGACTGGGAAGAAGCCGGGTATCCTATCGAGGGGGATTGGCGAAACTGAGTGGCCCATGGCGATTCTGGACGAGCCGCTGGTCATGTGGCTGAACGACCTACCGGTGAAGCCGTCCCTGCCACTCGTCTGCTTCCCGAAGAACATGCGATTCAGACCTAACCAGCAGGTCGAACACTACCTTCAGTGAACCTTGGAAATGTTCGACGGGTGATCATAGGCTCAGACTCTTACTCAAAGGGAAAAGGCCAACAATAAGGTTGCTTGGGGTGTGGCCCTCACAGTTGTAGGAGCCGGCTTAACTATCGCAACGCACGCATCTGCCAGCGCAGGAAGGGTCTATTGCATATCTTACGGCTGTACTCATCTTCAGTGGAGTAAGGTTAGTTCAAGGAATAGTTGATGCGTCAGCCACCAATCGAATGGTTGCAATAGCTGTTGCCGTCATGATGTTCGCTACTGGCATATGGGTTTTCTCGGCATAGAGGAACGATGTCGTCACCTTTCAACCGCTGCGCTGGACTCTATCGTCGTCCGGCAGGAAAGAATCAGGGGGCAGACCAAAGTCATGGCACAGTACAAAGCGGGTATTATCGGGCTGGGTTACATAGGCGCGGCCGACCAGGTCTCGGGAGACGTGCTGGGCCAGCAGGTTGCGGACCTCGACGGCACCCACCTTGGCGCCCTGGACGGCCATCCACAAGTCGAGGTCGTAGCCGGTTCGAGTCGGGACGAGGGACGCCGCGAGCGTTTCGCAGCGCGCACCGGGGCACGGACCTATGCCGACTGGCGCGAACTCATCGAGCGCGAGGAGCTCGACATCGTAAGCGTGGCGACGTATGCGACGGCCCACATGGAGCCAACCGTTGCCTGCGCCGAACGCGGTGTCCGCGCGGTCTACTGCGAGAAGCCGGCGGCGCAGACGGTGCCAGACGCAGAGCGGATGCTCGCGGCCTGCGCCGAGGCCGACTCTCTACTTGTCTTCAATCACCAGCGCCGTTTCACCTCCACTTTTCGCCGGCTGCGCGACCGTATCAAAGCCGGCTCCCTGGGCGAGCTGACCTCGGTCAACACGCAGTGGGGCAACGGCCGTCTGGGCAACGTCGGCTCGCATGTCTTCGACGCGGTCTACATGCTGACCGGACGTCGGGTCGAGGCGGTGTCGGCGACCCTCGATCTGGCCGGCAAGCCAGACGCTCGCGGCAGCGAGTTCGCCGATCCTGGCGGCTGGGGGACGATGCGGCTTGAGGGCGGGCTGATGGTCACCGTCGACGCGGCCGACTATGGCACCACCCCGTGGGACCTCCGCATCAACGGCCGTGAGGGCCGGGCGCTCGCGGGGACTGCCGACATAGAGATCGAATACTGGGACGGCCGGACGGAGCGGTGGGCGAACGAGGAACAGCAGGGCTCGGGCATGGACGTGGCGGTGCGGGAGATCGTCGCCTGGCTCGATGAAGGGACAGCCTTTGACTACAACCCCGCGGAACCGGTGCACGCACTCGAAGCTATCGCCGCGTTCCACGCCTCGCACGCGAAGAACTCCGCCTGGGTGGACCTGCCGCTTACGGGCGACGACCGCGAGATCGTGGTCCGAAGCGGCTGACCCCTAAGTGGGGACCGTGAGCCGGTGACCATAGCATGTCATCCCGATGCCGAATCGGAATCTGCGGCCAGGGGACTCCTCCCCAACTCGGTGCGACATCGAGGTCCAGGGTGACATCGGACGATTCCCGTTGCACTCTAAGCCGCACCAGACAGGCCTGGGCTACGCTTGGGCGGCGTCATTGCGGCGGGCGGCCTGAGAGACTCTACTCAAACCGCTATTTAAATATCCGCTTATTGACGTACTCGCCCTTGAGCTGTCCGCCGGATAGGATGTGGCCTTCCATGGCCATCAGCAGCTCGTTCTTGGTGGCGCCCGCGGCCAGATCGAGTTCTATGTCCAAGGCGTATATCTTGAACAGGTAGCCGTGGGGGCTCTGCTTCCTCAGCCCGCCGCCCTCTCCATATTGATCGCCCGACCGCGAGCCGAATGTTGCCGTGATGTTCGGGGGCGGACACGGCCCATCATATCCGATGCCGCCGTCGTCGTTGGCGCCTTGCTTCGTGTTCGGACCTATCGCGGCCACCTCGGTAGTAGTGGGTACCATCTCGGCCAACTCGCTGACGTCTGCGGGTATGTTCCAGATCACCCAGTGCACGTACGGGACGACGCCCTCCGCGGCGTTAACCGGTGTCCCATCGCGCGAGTCCAGGCCCGCGTCTATTGCGACGTCGGGGTCGTCCACGATGACTGCGAAGCTAGCCGTGCTCGCGGGCGCGCCCGCCCAGGCAAGCGGTGGCGACTTGTCCTCGCCGTACCTAGTCTCCTGCCCGGTCGAAGGGTAGTACAAGTTGTCGGTGCAGGTGTACTCGATTGGGATCCGCCTGATCCGATTGAAGACGGTGCTGGTCAGCTCGATGTCAAGCTGAAAGGTCTGTTGGACCTTGTACTCCGTGGATGCGCCGGCGCCCGACGCACCCCCATCGGTTGCCGCGGCGGGGGCGGCCAGACCCTCGCCGTCTCCGTCGCTGGAGCATGCCAAGGCAAGGAGGGGCAGCACTAGCATTACCGCGAAAAGGGCCACCGTCTTACCGTTTCCCATCAGACTACCTCTCAGCACGGACTCGGACTGTTCTCGATTGTTGGGCGCCGACTATATCAGGCATGTCTCTCGACCAGAAACGGACCGTCGGACTACTCCCAGGGCCTGGGACCGTGTAGGACCTTGACCTGCCGACTCGTGTCGGCCAGTGGCAGCTTCACCCAGCCCCCGGTCTCGTCCGACTCATAGAAGGCCATCGCGATCTCCATCGACGCGCGACCGTCGGCGCCATTGCTGATGCTATCACGCTCCCCGCGCAGGCAGGCAGCGATCTCCTCAATAATGGCCACACGCGGGGACTTGGCCACGTAGCGCTGAGGAAACTGATAGCTAACCATCTCCGTCCGTCCTCCGCCGCCGCTCAGCTTCGACAGATCGAGGACGTTGTTGCCGATGCGAATGCGGCCCTCGCTGCCCATGATGTCCCATTCGACGAAGGGCTTGCCGTCGCGGCCGCTGAAGATAGCCTCGACCCCGTTCTCGAAGCGCATGAAACCCGATGCCCCGCGGTCGATGTACTCGCTGCCCGTGGATGGCGGCTCGTACAGCCAGCCCAACACCTCGGTGACCTCGGATCCGGCGAAGAAGCGGAGCATATCCAGCAGGCTTGTCCCGTTCAGCAACAGCCCCCCGGTGACGGTGGCCGTCATGGTCACGAGGTCGCCGATTCCGCCGGTGTCGATGATCTCCCGGGCGTTCAGATACTCCTGTGCCCACCAGCGACCGCTGCCAAGGTCGACGACGAGCTCGGTGCCGGCCTCCGCGCAAGCCTGGATCATGCGGTCGGCTTCGGCCAGGGTGGAGGCCATGGGCACCTCGCAGAAGACGGCCCTGACCTCGGCCTCCACAGCGGCGAGAGTGACCTCGCAGTGGAGGAAGTTGGGCACGAGAACGCTGACGACATCCAGCCGCTCACGCTGGAACATCTCGCGGTAGTCGTTGTACACGGCGGGAACGGCCCAGCGCTCGGCGAACTCTCTCGCGACCGCATCGTTGACGTCCGCGGCCGCGACGATGCGCATGTCCGGGACCATGCTATAGGCCGGGGCGTGGGTCCAGGGCATCGCGATGCGGCCCGGTGCCAGCGGCGGAACATCGTCCAGCTTGTCGGCTATCAGCCCGCAACCGACGATGCCGACTCGAAAAGCTTCTTGCTTCTCTGCCATTGGACCTGGGCTCCTTTCTGATCGTGATGGACCGGCTGCCTGTTTCAATGGAGCGGCAGTCCTGAGGCAAAAAAGGTTACCACAGAGAAGGGACCAAACCGAGGGCTCCGCAGGGCTCCCTGGGATTGACAGCCGCCGAAACTCAGACCGTATACTGTGGCACTGAGGGAGCCAGGCCAGCACAACCGAGGTTAACGGACCGATGACCGAGGAAGCAACCAGCCCCGCGCACGATGCTCAGCCGCGGGACCAGTATGCCGTTGTCGCGGACGGCGTCTGGGACGGGGTCGCCGACGCTCGCGCCGACGGGCTGGCCGTGGTGGTGGCGGGACGGACGATCGAGTCGCTCAGACCGGCGGCCGAACTGCCGTCGGACGTGCCGCGCATCGACCTGCCGGGGTGCACCCTGCTGCCCGGATTCATCGACGCCCACGTCCACTATAGCTCGGTGATGGGCCCTGCGTTCCTGGCAGCCGGGGTGACGACGGTCCGGGACACGGGCAACGATCTCGCGTGGATACTTGGCCAGCGGGAGCTGAACGAGAGACAGGCCGACCGCGGGCCCGCCGTGGTCTGCTGCGGCCAGTTGCAAGACGGGCCGGAGCCCTACTGGCCCCGAATGGGCCGGGCCAACGCGGACGCCGACGCGGTCAGGAGGTCGGTCCGAGAGCACATCGAGTACGGCGTCGATACCATCAAGCTGTACCCGGGCCTCGACGCGGAGATGACAGCGGCCGGCATCGACGAGGCCCACCGACTGGGCAAGCCGGCCACCGCCCACCTGGGTTCGTGTACCGTCGAGGACGCTGTCGCCGCGGGACTCGACTGCATCGAGCACCTCGCCGAGTGCCACGTCGCGTGGCGTGAGGCCACCCCGGAGGAAGACGACGCGCTGATAAGCCTGCTCGCGGAGCACGGCGTCGCCATAGACCCGACGCTGGTGATCTGGGACCGCGGCGCGAAGAGGCTCGACCTGGTGTTCGGTAGAGACGAATCACGACACTGGGTCCACCCAGCGCACCGCCGTTACTGGGAGAGCGGCCCTCTCCGTTCCGACCAGGCCGAGGTCAGGCTGAAACGTCAGCTACAGATCACCCACCTGAAACGCTTTCTGGGGCGGGCCCATGAACGCGGCGTCATGGTGGCCATCGGTACCGACACGCCGTTCCCGCTGCTGACGCCGGGCTTCAGCCTGCACGACGAGATGGGCGTGTACGCTGATGCCGGAATCAAGCCCGTGGACGTCCTGCGCTCGGCCACGTCGGTGAACGCCAAACTGCTCGGCATCGAGTCGCGCACCGGCCATATCAGGCCGGGCTTCGAGGCAGACCTGGTCGCCGTCAGAGGCAATCCCCTGCGGGACATTCGACACGTGGGCAACGTCGAGTTCGTGACTCGGCGCGGCCAGGTAATGGACCGCGAGAGGCTGCGCCGAGACGTGGAGGGCACCTTCGACGAGACGCCCGACGACGCCATCACCAACGACCTGCTTGACAGACTGAAAAAGGGTTAGCCTGGAGCACATGAGCATCATCCCCGAAGACACTGCGCCCGCATTCCCCTCCCCTGTAGCTCGCGACGACGTGCGTCCCAAGCTCCTGGAGCTCCTCGGCCTGGAGTCGCTGCCGGACGGCGTCGCCTTCGAGCTGGACCCGCCCGAGGTCGAGGGGCGACTGCGGGTGCAGCGGCTGAGATTCGTCAATTCACAGGGGGAGACCGTGCCCGGCGCGCTGTGCGCCCCGATCGACGCAGAGCACGAGCTTCCCGGCGTGGTCTGTCTCCCGGGCACCGGAGGCAGTGCGGAGCAGCTCGCCGACGCCCGGTTCCACAGGCCCAGCGAGACGTCCGGGCCGCTGGTCGGCTGGAGCCGGGAGCTGGCCCTGCGAGGCTTTGTCACCCTGGCAATAGGCGTAAAGGGAACGGAGGCCCGGCGCGCGTCCGGGAGGCTGGAAGGCTGGCAGGCAGAGGCGAAGCTGCTGGCGCCCTACGGCCGGTCGCAGATGGGCATCGTCGTGGAAGAAGTGCTTGGCGCCGCCCGGGTGCTGGCCTCGGCCGACGGCGTCGACCCGTTGCGCATCGGGTTGACGGGGATGTCACTGGGCGGAAACGCGACGTGGTACGCGATGGCCTGCGCTCCGTGGATCGCGGCGGGAGTACCGATCTGTGGCTCTCCGTCCAGCCTAGATACCGTCGTCAAGCTGGGCGATCCCGAGCGCCACAGCTCCTACTTCTACATCCCTCACATGCTACGGTACTTCGACCATGCGGACATCGTGGGCGCCTGCATTTTTCCCCGGCCCTTCATGATGGTGGCGCCCACCGAGGACGAGGACACTCCGAGAGAGGGTGTAGACCGGCTCGTCCAGGCCGTCGGACCGGTCTACGAGGCGGCCGGTCACGGTGAGCGGTTCCGGGTGCACCAGCCGGCGGGCAAACACCTGTACCGCATCGAGTACTTCGAGCTCATGGTCGACTGGTTCGGGCGACACCTCGCCGCAACCCAAGGCTGAACGCTGGCCGTCTACTCCCAGTCGAAAAAGACGCTCATCCAGCCGGTCGTCCCGGCAGCGATCATTCGGTAGATTTCGCTGGCCTCCTCGGGCCGGGCCACGTGGCTGATGAGATGGTCGACCTTGAGCTCGCCTGACGCGATCAGCCGCATGATCGCCGACCGGTCGCCCTGCTGCGTCCACGGCCAGTACTTGTGCGGCCTGCTCAGGTCTGTCGCGTAAGTGCCACGGATGTTGAGCTCTCGACGGAGCAGATCGACCTGGAGCCCGAGATCGACGGTGCCCGGCGGGCTCCCCACTAGCATCACCTTGCCGTGGTCCGCCGCAGCCTGCATGCAGTCGACCAGGACGCGCGGGTCCCGGGCTACGTGGAATGCGCTGAGGACGCCGCCCTCCGCGATGGCGCGGACCGCCTCGACGGCGTTTTCTTCCGACGCGTTCACGGTGTGGGTGGCCCCGCTGGTCGTGGCCATCTCAAGCCGAGCGGTGTCGAGGTCCACGCCGATGACCGGATACGCCCCAGAGATACGGCAGAAGCCCGCCACAAGCTGTCCTACGACGCCCTGCCCGAATACCGCGACAGACTCGCCAATCTGCAGTTCGGCCCTGCGCACGCCGTGAAGGGCGACGTCGCCGAGTCTGGAAAATGCCGCCTGCTCGTCGGTCAGGTCGTACTCGACGTGCTGGACGGTGGTCAGGTGGCCCAGCTCCGGGTCCGGCGTGGCCAGCCAGTGGGAGCCGTGGGGCCCCCAAGCCACGACGCGATCGCCGGCCGCGAACCCCTCCACGCCGGGGCCGACTGCCTGAACGCGCCCCACGGTGGTGTATCCCAGATACCGGCGGCGGTCCGAAGGCGCGTCAGGACCGAAGCCGCTTCGCTCGCTGCCGGCGCTGATCTGGGAGCGGCTTAGCCTGACGAGCACTTCGCCCGTGCCGGGCTCAGGGACGTCGAAGGTCTCGATCTCGACCCGGTCACCGCCGACCTGGACCAGTCTACGTCCTGCTTCCGCCATGCTGCGCTCTCCGCCTCCAGGCCATGATGGTGTCGCAGCGTAGCATCGCGTGAAGGTCGAGTCAACGAAGGTGCTCCCGGCCCGATGGTGCTAGAATGGCATCTGACTTCAGCGAGGCGTTACAGAGGCCAATGAGCTTCTCATTCATACAGATGGCCGACCCTCAGTTCGGCCTGTTCGCCTGGTCCAGCGGCCTGAGCGCTGCCGAGATCGAGGAGCTTCGGCAGAAGGAAATACACGTCCGCGCGGCACCGAAGATCACCGGTTTCGCAGACGAGACCAGGCTGTACGAGAAGGCCATCGCGGAGGCCAACCGTCTGCGGCCCCAGTTCGTAGCCATGTGTGGCGACATGGTCAATGACGCCGACGACCAGGCGCAGCTCGACGAGCTCTGGCGGATCACCGGCCAACTCGACGACGCCATCCCCATGCACTGGGTGGCCGGCAATCACGACGTCGGCAACGAGGTCACGCCCGAGTCGCTGGCCAGGTACCGGAAGCGGTTCGGGAAGGACAACTACCTCTTCGACCACGGCCGCAGCCGGTTCATCGTGCTGAACAGCAATGTCCCCTGCGATCCGAGCCGCGTGCCGGAGGAGTGGGAGTACCAGCTAGACTTCCTCCGCGATGCCCTCCAAGGGGCACGGGACCAGGACAGCCAAAATATCGTCGTCTTCACCCACCACCCGCTGTTCCTCAACGACCCGGATGAGGAGGACTCGATCTTCGTCATCCCCCGGGTCCGGAGACGGGTGCTGCTTGACCTCCTGACCTCCTACCAGGCCACGGCCGTCTTCGCCGGCCACTACCATAGGAACTGTTACGCAACGGTCGACGGCCTGCAGATGGTGACGTCCGGATCGGTCGGCTACCCGCTCGGGGACGACCCGTCGGGTTTCCGGACCGTGAAGGTCCACGATGGCCACCTGGAGCACGAATACCATGCGCTCGACGACGCCCACGCCTCGGTGAAGCTCTAACGCGGCGCTGGAGCCAGGCGGCGGTAGGAATCGGCGCCAAGAGTGCGCCACAGGTCGAAGCCGCCCTTCAACCGCCGCGTCGAACCCCATTTTGGCAGGCTGCCGCGGCACACAGGAGCCCTCCAGCGTGGAAAATGGCGACTAAGACTTTTCAATCCATGGATTGAAGTTTCCAGAGCAGAGAGGCAAGGGCATGTCAGGTATAGACATAGATGCCACCGCAGGTGGTCTCGGTGCCATATTGTTCCTGGCCTGGTTCCTCTTCGAGCCAAAGAAGGCTCTGTGCCGCTGGTAAGCCCAAGAAGGTCGCTCTGACAGCCTGTATGCGCAAGCTCTTGACCATCCTCAATTCAATGCTCAAACGAAGCACTGCATGGCAAGAACATATCGCCGTCAGCACTTGACAAACAAGACAGTTGCTTCAGCCTGGGAAGGCCTCAGGGTGACAGTCGGCCGATTTCCCGTGTGCCTGTGCTGCACCAGACAGGCCTGGTCGACGATTCGGCGGCGTCGGCGTCGACGAGGCCTGTCTGGTGCAGCACAGGCTACAATCCCGACTGCGAAGCGAGAGGTACCGTTGCTGGCTCAAACCCTGCTGACGGTACTCTCGGTCTGGTTGGCCCTTAGTGCATGTAGCCCATCTCAGCCTGTTTCTGGGCAGAAGGCAGAAGACCTGCTCTTAGCCAGTGCAGATCTGGAGCATCAATACATCAAGGATGGGGACAAGACCATAGACATGGTCAGCTTCTACCAAGAAGCTGTCATATATGAAGGACACGGTGAAGAAATGGCGGTCAGCCTTCTTCACAAGTTTCGTCCCTAAGCAGATCACGATAGATGTCCCCAGTACGGCCGTAGATAATATCGTGTGGGTATTCGGGTCGCCTGACGACGCCACCCAGTACTTTCGGAACTGGATTACTCCGTTGTATGGAGCAAGGTTCACCTCACTGGGAGGGTTGAGTTTTCTCTCCCCTAGCCTTCAAGAGAGGAAAGAATACGGTGCGAATCCAATAGTTGTGGAGCCTATTGGAGAGGAGGCCAAGGCCTGGTGGACCGTAGATCGCGAAGCCGTTGTGATGTTCCGTCGTGCGAACGTCATAGTTTGGCTTGGTGCTGACCCCTTGCGGGTGAAGCATGATGCATTTCCTGACGAGCGCGTTCAAAGGAGTTTCGACCTTATTTTGGATTTGGCCAATGTCATTGATCGTCGGATAGTTGTTCGCTGATATGTTAGACCCGATTCCTAATTTGGTGCAGGTGATGTTTGAGACACGACTCCGGCGCGGCGCTGGAGCTAGGCCGGGGTGGGAATCGGCCCCACGGGATATCGAGCGCGCCACGCGTCAAATCCGCCCTTCAACGCCACCGCGTCGAACCCCATCTTGGTGAGTTGACGCGCCACACGGGCGCTGGTGGCCTCGTCGGTTCAAGTGCAGTAGAGGACCAGCAACCGGTCCGTCGGCCGATCGGCTGCCCACGCCGCCGATGGCCATGCCGATTGCCGGGCCCAGCAGCATGAGCTGAGCGAGGAAAACGCTCCAGTCGCCGAGCCCGCCGACCTCCGCCCTGGCAACCTCGATAAGCACGAGGATCACCGGCAGCACCACGATGTCGTTGAGCCCCGCCTCGAACTGCAATGCCTGACGGATCGACCGCGGCACCCGGTCGTCGCGTACCAGCTCTCGGAGCACCACAGGGTCGGTGGACGCCAGGACCGCTCCCCCGATGAACGCCACCGTCCAGGAGAAGTCGAAGAGCAGCGCGATGGCGCCGGCGCCCAGGGCTATTATCAGCCCGGTGCCGGGCCCGAGCACGAGGAGCGGGACCGGCCATCTGCTGCCGAGCTCGTTGATCTGCAGCTTGACCGTGTCGAGGAAGAGCACCAGGCTCAGGGTGAAGGTCGCGACGATCTCCAGGATCTCGTCGTGTGGCCCAAGCTCGATGGCGCCAAACCTGCCACCACCCAGGACCAGCCTCAGCGCAATGAACGCGAACGGAAACGACAGCGGCGAGCGCTCGACCAGCCCTGAGACCAGGGCCGTGACGGTGAGCACGGCGGCGATTACGGCGAAGCCAGAGGCTATGTCAGACATGGTCTCCGTCTGCCGTAGGAGCTCGGCGATCTGCCGCCTGTGAGATCAGCGCGTCGCGAATTCGGCGCGCCGTTGCCTCTCCGTCAGTCAGACGCCCCGAGGGGCTACGAACCGGCTAGAGCCGATCCGGTCGCCGGCGTAGCGAGGGAAGAGCTGGACGTGGAGATGGTTTATTTCGCCATCGCACATCGTGTTGAGATACACCTTCTCGGCGCCAATCCCCTGTTTGATCGCATTGACCAGGCGCACACAAAGCCCAAATATCTCCGACGCCTCTTCGACGGTGACCTCGGAGACGTCTTCTCGGTGGGGCTTGAAGATGACGATCGTGTGACCCTTCATCCGGGGGAACAGGGCGGGAACGACGCGAAATCGGTCGTCATCATAGATCGTCGGTTGGTCAACGAAGACCTCTCCGGTTTCCAGGTCGTGGCAGATGTCGCAGACTGCCCGGCTGCGGAGCAGATCGATCTTGCGGTCCAGGTCCTCCTTGGCCGGAAGCGACTCCATAGGACCTTGTCCATCTCATAGGTCAGATTTCATCGCGCTCAATCCTAACCTTCTCCAAGAGGGTCATCAACCAAGTAACTTGCCATCGTGGCCGTGTTGTCATCCTGCACGAAGTGAAGCCTGTCCCGAACCCTCTCGCGGGTCTGGGGAGATTGGAGGTGCCCCACCCAGCCGGCAGTCGTCACCATGACGTGGGACACCACCTCACCCCAGATTCTTCGCCTTGATGCCGCATCGGGGCTCAGAAAACCATCGTGTGGGAGCCGCGCCACGGATGCTGCCACGTAATCAGTTAGCTACTCATCTGTGAGAACGGACGAGTTCGTCCCGGAAGGGGGCCCGACCCTAGAGGTCCGGTATCGCGACGTCGAGGTCGGCGGCAAGGTCCATGAGCGACTGCCATACCTCTTGGGGTACGGGGATGCCGTCGCGGGACCGCTTCTGACGGGAGCGAGCCTCCAGGTCTCCGGGGACCAGCACCTCGTCGAATCCCACGGCGGGCGGCACTGCGTTCACCTGACGTTTCAGCTCGTCTGCACGTCGGGTGAACTCCGCCAAGGGCTGAAAGAGATCGGCCCTGAGCACGATCATCGTGACGCCCTGGTGACGCATCAGCGGCCCGCCGCGGTCTCCTTCAAGATGGCCGTCCGCCCCCGACAGCACGCGGCCCAGGAACTCGTCGGCCAGCATGAAGGCGTAGCCTTTGTGCCCACCGAAGGCCAGCATGCCCCCGCCGGTCGGATACCCGGAAGGGTCGGTGGTCGGCTGCCCGTCGGCGTCGACGAGGGAGCCCAGCGGGACCTCCTCGCCCTTCAGCTTGGCGATCCTGACCTTGGAGCCGGCGATGGTGGTGGTGGCGAAGTCCATCACCATCGGCGTCTCGTCGCCCGCCGGGACACCGATGGCGATCGGGTTGGTGTGCAGGACGGGCGCCCGGCCACCGAACGGGACGGCGACAGGCTCCTCGGCGCCGTAGCCCGACGCCCATACCAGGGCGATCATCCCCTCGGCTACCGCCATCTCGGCGTACTCCCCCACGCGGCCAATGTGCAGCGACTGGACCAGGCTGACCGTGGCCACGTTCTGCTGGCGGGCCTTGGCGATGGCGGTGACCATGGCGAACTTGGCGACGACATGGCCGAAGGTCCAGTTGCCGGAGACCAGCGCGGTGGTCGCGGTCTCGGTCAGGACCTCAGGCCAGGCTGTGGGGACCAGCCTGCCATCCCGAATCTCCGTGACGTACCGGGGCAGGTGGAAGACGCCGTGAGTGTCGACTCCGCTCAGGTTCGACAGCACCAGCGCGTCGGCGACTCGACCGGCGTTCCGTTGGTCGGCGCCGGCGGCAAGCAGGAGCCGCGTCGTCAGGTCACGGAGAGCATCGGCGGTTATCGTTGGCATCTATCGCTCCGTCCGGCATGCGTCCCGGTTGCGGGTCAGTCGACGTGTTGCTCGCCAGGGTACAGGGTATGCGGGAATCCATCTTCGAGGTCCGCCCAGAACTCGCCGCTGATCCGCTCAGGATAGACCGTCAGCCCTCCCAGCTCATCACGGGCGAAGAATCGGGCATCGACGAGAAAGTCCTCAGCGGCGGCCCGGTTCTCTATCGTGAGCGTCCCCGTGGAGCTCTTAGCGACCACGGAGAATTTGACGAAGTGGTAGCCGGACTCAACGATCTCCTGTATGTATGCGATCCGACCGAGGTCGACGGAGAGGCAGGTCTCCTCTAGCGTCTCGCGCCTCGCGCAGTTGAAAATCGATTCGTCCCCCTCGAGGGTGCTTCCAGGCGGCACCCAGAAGTCGTACCCCGGGCCCCAGTGGTTGACCAGAAGCACCGTGGACCCCCTGACGATGATTGCGCCAGCGCTGATCCCATACCTCACGTTAGACCCAACAGCTTCAGGGAGTCGCGCTGGACGATTCCCTCCAGCGCCTCGTCCGGCACCTCGGGCAGATGGTGCTCCTTGGCAAACCGGTTGAAGTTCCTCAGCCCGGCGATGGCCTCGTCCGGGTCGGTAACGGGCCAGTCGGAGGCGTACAGCAGTTTTTCAAAGACCGACCACTCCCACGCGAGCCGAAACCCCTGGTACATCGACCATGGGCGGTAGAACTGGGCCGAGACGTCGGCGTAGACGTTGGCGTGCTTGCGAATGACAGCAATGCAGTCCGCGTGCCAGGGATGTCCAAGGTGTGCCATCACCGCGATCAGGTCCGGGAAGGCCATCGCGATCTCGTCCATGACCAGCGGATGGGCGTACCAGAGCGGCGCGCTGGGCATCGGCGACGTGCCCTGATGGAACACGATGGGCAGCCCGTTGCGCTGGGCGTAGTCGTAGACGCGTTTCGCCGGCTCGCCCAACGGCTCGAAGGTCTGGTAGTTGGGCGCCAGCTTCATTCCCCTCAGGTCCAGGTCGTGGACGCAGCGCTCCATCTCGTCCATGACGTTGTCGTCGTCGGGGTGTACCGACATGAACCCGATGACCTTCTCGGGATACCGCGCCGCCAGGGCCGCCGCCGAGTCGTTGACGTTCTCATGCGGACCGGGGCCCAGCCTGGCGAGCTCGTCGCTTTCGTTGCCCGAGCGCGACGCTATTCCAAACACTATGGCCCTGTCGACCGGTCCCATCGCGCGGATGTAGTCGTCGAAGCCGTTGGTCGTGCGGACCGGCCTGTCGGGCCGGATGACGTCGCTGTGCTGCTCCTCGACCTCGGGCACGGCTTCGACGTGGGACGGCACGTGGGTGTGGACGTCGACGATCACGCCGGCCTCATCGGGCGAGCGGCAGCGGGACCGTCTGACCGGTCTCGCCCGATCTGCGGAGGGCCAGACCGCCCTCCAGAGCGGCCTTGCCGTCCTCGCCGGTGCAGGAGGGACGCCGGCCCTCCCTGATGCTGCTCAGGAACTCCTGGAACTCGATGTGGAATCCGGGAAAGCCCCGGACGTCGCGCAGGCGGTCGATGTCCGGCGGGGGTGGGTCGTAGTGGTCGGGTACAGTCACGGGCGACCACTCCTTACCTCCGAGTCGTATGCCGTCCCCGGCGACCTCGATCATCCCCTCGGTCCCGACTATCCGCCAGTCCGAGTACCTTGGGCCCGGGTTCGAGCTTCCCTCAATGATGGAGGCGAAGCCTCCGTTCTTGAGTCGGAATCCGCCAATAATGTTGTCCTCACCGTCGCCCCCGGACACGAATCGGCCCATGCCGATAGTCACGGCCGCGTCGAGATCGCTGCCGGCCAGCCAGCGGAGCTGGTCGATGATATGCGGCCCCTCGTAGGTCAGAAAGCCGCCGCCGGTCTCCGTACGCCGGCTCCACCGCTCGGACCCCGGGTGCCCCGCGCCCAACCGCGTCCAGGTGATCCAGATAACGTCGCCAATGGCACCGTCGTCTATCAGGCTCTTGAGCTTGATGTTCTCGGGCGAGAAGCGGTGGGTCTGGGCGTACATCAGGTTGACACCCGTCTTGTCCGCCGCGGCAATCATCCGGTCGCACTCGTCCAACGTCACGGCGAACGGCACCTCAACGAGCACGTGTTTGCCAGCCTCGGCGGCAGCCACGGCCGGGTCGCAGTGGGACGCGGACGTCACGACATTGACCGCCTGGATGGCGTCGTCGGCGACCATGTCTTCCACGCGGGTGAAGGCCTTCACCCCGTGCCTGGCGGCGACCTCCTCGGCCACCTCGGGGATCACGTCGCAGACGGCGATCAGCTCGGTCTCATCCATCGCATCGTACAGATGCGCGTGCCGCTGTCCGTTTCCACCCAGTCCGACGACTCCGGTGCCTATCTTGTCCACGCTGCCTCCTTCTGCGGCGAGTTGCGCCGCCTGGCAAGGTGCCAAACCGTTTTCGAGCATCGTCTGACCCGTTCCCGGCAGGAATGGGGGGGGGGGGATTAAATCTGAGGGACATCCTCAGACTCCCAGCAGAGGGGCTTAGCCCCTCTGCACACCCCATTCTAACGAGCCTGCTAATGGCACCCTGATTTCGTTGCCAGATCCCGATACGCTCCGATCCGTCGGGGGCTCTCACGAGTCGCGATGAACGCAGCATCATCGGATCTAAGGCTCCCGGCAACCCCGATTCGGCGTCGGGGTTGCACCCCCCGTGTTCCCGAAGCCTGCTAGAACTCCGCGATCGTGCGGGCAATGCTATCAGTCCATCTGCCGGCGAGGGCCAGCTCCTTGTCGCGATCCCCGTATCCGGCCGAGTCACCGCCGTCGTAACTGTTTCGGTACCAGTCGACCGTCTTGCTCATCCACTGCTCGACCGGAGTCGTGGTGAAACCGAAGTCGCGCTCCGCCTTGGAGAGGTCGTGTACGTAAGGGTAGTCGCGACACAGGGGCGGCAGATAGCCCCTGAGGGTCTCGTCCCTGTCGATGGCGGCGCGGGGGACATACGTGATGTAGCCCTGCGTGCCGGCCGCCTCCCACACCGTGTCGGCCCACCGCTGCACGGTCATTATCTCCTGCATCGCGATGTGGTAGGTCTGGTTGACGGCCGCCGGGCTTGCTATGGCGCGGAGCCAGTTGTCGGCGGCGTCCTCGGAGTACAGTGTGCGAAAGACCGGGTGCTCCTCGGCAGGCACCACGATGGTCCCGCCGTCCAGCGCCCGCTGGACCCACCACCACATGCGTGAGGTGTCGTCGTCCCACCCCATCACGGCAGGTATACGGACTATGGTGTACGGCACCGTGCTGTTCTCGTTCAGCCACTTCTCGCAGTGGCGCTTACCGACCCCGTAGGGCTCTTCGTTTTCGGGGTAGCTGTAGTCGATGGTGGACCAGTCGACGTCCGACTCCTTGAACGGCACGTGGGTCCGGAAATCGAGCATCCCGGCCATGTAGACGGACCCGGTGCTGACGAAGAGGTATCGCCCTACGTTGCCCTCCAGCGCCTGCACGGCGGACTCGACGTGTTCCTTCTTGAACGCCTGGGTGTCCAGTACGGCGTCGAAACTCTTGCCATGCAGCCTAGACCTAAGGTCGGCGACGTCGTTTCGGTCGCCGATGATGTGCTCCACGCCGTCCCACCAGTGGGGCCTGGCGTTGCCCCGGGAGTAGACGGTCACGCTGTCGCCTCTTTCCAGAAGCCTGTCTACGACGACGCGTCCCATGTAGCGTGTGCCGCCTATTATCAGATACCTCATGGTCCCTCCGCCGCGGTCATGATAATAGGCGCCGATCGAGTTGGCCCGGCCGCTGTCAGCCGGCATACTGGATCTGAAACTCGTCCAACGCCAGCTTTCCGGTGGGCTCGGCGCCGAAGCCGACGAACGAGAAGCCGTAGCTGCGGCAGCTCGAGAGCAGGCTCTCCAACGAGGGCGGTCTTGACGAGTCCGACGACCAGCTCCTGTGCCACAGCGATTCGTCGGTGTGGAGTGTGAACACGTTGGGCTCGTCCGCCCACCGGCCGTCGCTGATGTGGAGAGGCTGGCTGGTCATGTGCCACCGGCCTCCCCTGCCGACAACCCAGAAGTAGCAGCTCGCACCGTTGAGGAGAAGGCCATCGCCGCGAAGGTAGGCCGAGACCCGCGCACCGCGAAGATCGACTGGATCGCCGCCGGTCCAGTTCGTGTAGACCAGTAACGGTAGCATCGAGATCGGCGCTTCAGGCGTGTCCGCGCTCCACTGATTCTGGTCGCTCCAGACGTAGCCGGAGCCGCCTACTCCCCCGGACTCCTCCCAGGCGGTCAAAACGAAGATGTTTCGGCCGCCCGCCACTATGCTCCAGTGGTAGTCGTAAGAGCACCAGCCCTCGGGTCCCCGGTCGAAGCTATTGCGTAGCGGCTCGGTCATGTGGTTCCTCCTCTGGCTATCTGTCGGTCGGTGCCTTTACTCGCCGGCGCGCTTCGCCGAAATGCTGCCCATCCGCCCGGCATGGTAATCCTCGATTGCCTGGAAAATCTCTTCACGGGTGTTCATGACGAAGGGCCCGTGCCAGGCGACCTGCTCGCGTATCGGCCGTCCGCCGAGGACGAGCGCCTCGAGAGCGGGGGAGCGGCTGTCCTGCTTCGCCTCGCCGACGATGGTGACGAAGTCGCCGCCGCCCAGGATCGCCATCTGCCCCGCGACCATGGGCCGCCGCTCAGGGCCCACCGCGCCACGGCCGGCAAGGACGTAGACGAGCGCGTTGGACTCCGGCCACCACGGTAGCTGCAGGCGAGCTCCCGGACTGACAGTTAGGTGCCCGTAGGTGATCGGCGTCCGCGTCCGGCCCGGCCCCTGGTGGTCGCCCAGGTCACCTGCAATGAGCCTGACGAACGCTCCTGCGTCGTCAGAGGCGATCAGGGCCACCTGGTCCGCTTCCAGATCCTGGTACTCCGCCGGCGTCCACTTCTGGACTTTAGGGAGGTTGACCCATAGCTGCACGCCGTGGAACAGCCCGCCCTTGGTGACGATCTGCTCGGTGGGCATCTCGGAGTGCACGATGCCTGCCCCTGCCGTCATCCACTGGGTCGCCCCGTCGGTGATGAGGCCGCCACCGCCGTTGGAGTCGCGGTGCTCGAGCTCGCCGTCCATCATATAGGTGACGGTCTCGAAACCGCGATGCGGGTGGTCCGGCGCGCCCTTGGCCTCGCCTGGCGCGTACTCTACGGCGCCCAGGTGGTCCAACAGCAGGAACGGGTCGACTAGGCTCAGATCGACTCCGGCGAAGGCCCTGCGGACCTCGAAGCCGGCACCTTCGAGCATCTTCGGCGCATCGACGACCGTGACGACGGGCCTATCGATGGCTCCCGCATCTACCGGCACGATTCTGGGTAGCTTCGTAGGATCGGCGGCGTAAACAGCGGGCATGAATACCTCCTGGCCACTCCATTCTAGCTGAGCGGGCCCGGGACTTGCCGCCTCAGTTGAGCTGCATTTCGTAGCCGCGGTCCTTGGTGGGTATGGGGAGAGCGACCGGACTGCCGCCGGCCTCCGACGAAAGGTGGAAGGCCACCACGATCTCGAGGGCCATCAGGCCGTCCTCGCCCGACGACGTCGACGGCCGGCCGGTCCGGATGCAGTCGACCAGTTCGCGATAGCCGTTGGTCTCGGCCTCGCCCGCGACCACGGGAGGAGTCCCCAGGTCACGGGGTGTCAGGGTCGACCGGCTGCGCATGTCCCTTGTGTCCTCGTCGCGGGCGCGGTACAGCACGTCCTCCTCGTCCATCTCGAACACGTCGATGCGGCCTCGGGAGCCGCAGAACATGTGGGTGTGCGGAAGCAGCACGTCGGGCATGCAGTAGATGAGATGCCGGTAGCCGTTGGCGTACCTGACTTGGCCAATGGCGCCTGGGTCCTTGGCCATGCGCTCCTCAAGAGCCTCGTTGTAGTCGGTATGCTCCCGGTCGGTCCCGTGGTGAACAGTGCCGGTAACCTCCACCGGGTCGCTGCCGATCACGAAATTGATCATGTCCAGGAAGTGGGTGCCGTTGGAGCCGATCCGGCCCGCCGTCCAATAGGACAATCCGTGGGTAGGCCGACCTATGGCGCCATCCTCGATGGCGTCACGGACGTGCCGAACTCGCGGCGTCCAGCGACGCTGGTGGCCGATGGACAGCACCGTGTTGCCCGCCCTGCACTGCTCGATCATGACGTCGGCCTCGGCCAGCGAGTTGGCGATCGGCTTCTCCATGTAGATGCCACGAACATCGCTGGCCGCCACGTCCTTGACGATCGGCGCCCTGAAGTGCGGAGACGTGGCGATCACGACGATGTCCAGCCGCTCGGCTTCGAGCATCTCGGCGTGGCTGCCGTATACAGCAATATCCGGGAATTCCGTCCGGGCGTCCTCGATGTGCTCCGGGACCATGTCGGCAACGGCGGCGAGCCTGGCGCCCTCGACATCGCTCCAGAACGGGGCCAGTTCGCGGCCACGGCCTCTGTACCCTATCTGTCCAACCTCTATTTCGGCCAAGGGACGCCTTCTCTGAGTGTGGTAAAGTGCGGTCTGCTCGTCTAGGGGCCCGGTGCCACGGGAGGACCGCCACTCCAGCGGAGAGCATACCGCGCTCCGGCGTCGCTGCCAAGTCACGTCTTGCAGGAACCGATCAGGAGGCCATCTATGGCTGATCTCGGTAAAACGCTGTCTATCCTCGATGGCGAACGGGTCGAGGTCGAGACTTTCGAGGTCCCCGAGCCGGGGCCGGGCCAGGTGCTGATCAGGGTCAATCGAAGCCAGATCAGCGCCGGCAGCGAGAAGGGCCGTTTTCGGGGTGCTTCGGCGCCGGACCCGCTGACTCCCCTCGGTTACTCGGAGCGACCTCAGGGATACACCACCGCGGGCCGCATCCAGGCTTTGGGGCGCGGCGTGGACGGTTTCGAGATCGGCGACAGGGTATTCGCGCTCGCCACGCACCGGTCCCATGTGCTGGCCTCGCCCGAGGAAAAAGGTGGCGACGCCGGGATGCGAAAGGCCGTGCAGCACATAGAGTTCGACGTCACCGACGAGCAGGCGTGCTTCTCGCGGCTGGGCGACGTGGCGCTTCACAGTCTGCGGCGGGCCGAGCTCCAAGCCGACGAGGCGGTGGCCATCTTCGGCCAGGGCGTCGTCGGCCAGCTCATCGCCGCCCTGGCGCGCATCTCGGGAGCCTATCCGATCATCGCGGTCGACCTGGACGACGCCCGGCTCGAGCTGTCCAGGATCAGCGGCGCGACTCACACGGTCAACGCGTCAACGCAGAACGCGGTCGAGGCCATCGAGTCGATCACCGGCGGCGGGGCCGAGTGCGTCTTCCACGCCAACCGGGAGGCGCAGGTGCTGGCCGACTGCGTCGACGCCGCATGCTTCGGCGGCAAAGTTGTGCTTGTCGGCGCCACCCGCGGCCCGGTCGAGATGCGACTGCGCAACCTGCTGGTACGCGAGATCGACATACGCGGGTCCCACATGGTGAGCGACGTCCAGCACAGGTACTGGAAGTGGACCACCGCCCGCGACCGGAACGCGATCATGCGGATGATCGCCTCGGACACTCTCAGCGTCGACCACCTGATCAGCCACGTGGTCAGGCCCGAGGATGCCGACGAGGCATACCAGCGGATAGTGGCGGGGCCGCGGGGGTGGATGGGCGTGTTCTTCGCCTGGGACTAGCGGCCCCTGGGGCTCCATTCGTGGCGAACCCGTTGGACCACTCTTCGCTCGCTCCTGACGGCGCTAGGGACCGGCCTGCGATGGGTCCGTGCGGCCCACCAGGCTTCTGACGCCGACGACCGCGCTGGGGATGATGACCGGGAACGTGAGGAACAGCGTCCGGCCAAGGCCCGTGGCCAGGAAGACGCCCATGCCCACCACCGCGATAACCCACAGGTACTGTCGTCGCATCTCACCAGACAGTCTGCCGGTGACCAGAGCATACAGCGCTAAGACCCACAGAAGTCCGAATGCGGCAACGACCTCGGCCACCACGTTGAACCGGAAGTAGTTGGGGATTATCTCGATCGCACGGCGGATGTGGTCCGGGTCCAGGTGGCCGAGTCCGGCCGATTCGTCGGCGCCGAACAGCAGCCGCCAAACGAGATAGGGCACCAGTGCCAGAATCGCCACGCCGGCCAACCACAGACGTCGGCGGTCCACCGTGACAAGCGCCAGAGGGACGATCACCACCACGGACTCCTTGGCGAAGAGCCCAACGGCCAGCACCGCCGCCATGAGCCACAGCCTGCGGGCCGCTATGGCAAGTGCTCCGAACGAAATGAAGAAGAAGCTCGACGGGTCCACCAAGGGAATCGCCCCCTGGTAGACAACGGTCAGCGAGGTCAGAAACAGCAGCATCACCAGATACGACTCCAGCACCGAGAAGCCTGTCCTTCTGGAGTACAGCCACATCAGTAGGGCCGCGCCCATGAGGAAGGCCGAGTTCACCACCGCGAACTTGAACTTCAGGCGCCACTCGTCGTCCACCTCACGTCCCGCCGCGAAGACAGAGCCCGGCGGGTCCGGCAGCGCCTTCACCAGCCAGACGGTGAGCGTTCGTGACTCCCGCGACACGTCGCCCTCCACCTCCTCGCCGCGGGCGATGGCCATATACACCAGGATGTCGGAGTTGCCGCCGAAGTTGTCGGAATCTACGTACTGGAGCGAGGTGTAGGCTATCGAGTAGGTCGCCGTGAGGGCGATTGCCACGGCCACAGCCGTCTGCCTGACACTCGACAGTGCCCAAAACGCTGCAACGCGTGTCGTCAATCCACGGCCCCCGTCCTGATCTGCGTCACGACGCCCGTCAAAGCGGTGTTACGGCGTAGGTCCTGACACCGTGGCGTTCGAGGTAGCCCAATGCCTCGTCGCGCGGAATCGTGCCGTTGGCATCAAAGTCCAGCGCGACTATCCGCGAACCTAACGCCCACACCGCGGACTCGCCGCTATCCTGAGTCGGGTTCATGCCGAAGCCTTTGGAGTTGAACGGTGTCACGACGACGTCGGCTTCCAGCTCCCACTCGGCCAGCCGCCCGACCAGCAGCCCGAGGTTGGAGGTCATCAGCCCGGCCGACGCACCGTAGCGGCGACGGACGACTCTCAAGAACTCGGCGAATAACCTCCGGTTTTCGAAGGCCAGGCCAAGCTCGGTGATCTGGCTGCCCAGAACCACGGTGTCTACCTGAAGGCCCCTGAAGTGGGCCATCTCCATCTCTACGAGCATGAGTAGCCCGGTAACGAAGTCGTTGCGGGCAAGCTTCAGGCCTTTGGGAGCATACCGAAGCATCAGTGCGAGCTGGGCTGGCACGCCGAGCCTCATGAAACTGCGGATCTGGGAGCCCACGACGCCGTGGTCGGTGACCTCGCGGACGAACCGTGTCATGTTGGGCACGATCGGCCATACTGGAACCTCGGCTTTAGAGAGCTCGAGTGCCGTGCCCAGCGTGTCCAGCCACCCGGCCTCGTCCAGCGTCAAGACCGCCTCGGGACGAATATCGTGGAGCAGGTCCGCGACGGCCTCAGGGGTCGGCTCAACCGCTCGTTGTCCGAACCTGCGCGGGTCCGGGTATCTTAGGACTGTGCGCAGTCCATCGGCGACTGAAGCGCTTGGTGGCCGATCAGAACCCGTCATTCCGCTGCTCCCAGCCCCCCGCCCGATGGCTCCACCCTGACCGGACCACCGGTCTCAGCCGAGCGATATATCGCGGCGATCAGGTACTCCGACGCCACGGCGTGTCGGGCGTCGGTAGCCAGCCCGCGATCGTGCAAGACACCGTCCACGAAAGCTGAGTCCTGTGCCACGAACATCACGCCGTTGTTGTCGAAGGCCGGATCGAAGGGTACCCCGGCGGCGAGGTCGGAGAGGTCGAGCCGGGTTGTGCCGGCCGGCAGCTCACCGTGGGGCTCATCGAGCTGGACTACCAGTCCTGACTGGTCGGCGGTCAACAAGCCTTTCTCGCCTTCGATTTCGAGCCGCAACTGTAGTACCGGATACCGCGGGACGCTCCACGAGCAGACGAACCGGCCTTCGGCACCTGTTGCGTAGCTGAACCGCACCGAGCTCAGGTCCTCTACCTCCGAGTACAGCGTCGCGTTGTGGGCACTGACCTCGGCCGGCAGGCCGACCGCTCGGTATGCCAGGAATAGTAGATGCGACATTGGGTTGATTACGGCGCCCCCACCCGAACGCGCCCTCGAGAAGAGCCAGCCGCTCTTGGGGCGAAATACCTCGCTGTGAAAGGCCGTCCCGGACAGTCCGGCGACCCGGCCGATGGCGCCCTCGCAGACCAGGTCCGTCTGCCGGCGAAAGATCGGATGGTACGCGAGCACGTAGCCGACGGTACACCTTACGCCGGCCGCGTCGACCACGCTCAGCAGATCGCTGGACCTGCCGTGTGACTCGGTGAACGGCTTCTCGACGAACAGGTGGACGCCATGTGCGGAGGCCTCCTCGACCAGGGGAAAGTGGAGAAAGGTCGGCGTGCAGACGAAAGCGGCGTCGATTTCCTCCCGGCCGATCATCTCCTCGAACGATTCATAGAACGGCGCGGAGAGGCCGATGCTGCCCGCGCGAGCGCCCATCTTGGGATCGGCGTCGACCACCGCCGCCAGCTCGGCGTCTGGAAGCTGACTCAGTATCTCCGAGTGAAACAGACCGAGCTTGCCGAGCCCCAGCACGGCCACCCGGAGCCTGCCCGGATTTGTCACCACCGGGTCAGACATCGGCGAGCACCTCCCTCAGGCCTTCCTGAAGCGACGTGGGGACGAACGCGACGTCGCGGGCCAGGGGGAGGGCGTCAAAGTCAACGTTCTGGTTGGAGCCCAGCACGTTGCTGACTGTCACCGGCGGGCTGGAGAGCACCCGTGCCATCAGTCGTACCATCGGCAGCACGAGCCGGTACGGAACGTGCACTCTGGGCCTTGTCCGGCCCAGGTGCTCGGAAACGGCGTCGATGAGCTGATCGAAGGTTACCTCGTCAGGCCCGCCCAGATCGTAGGTCTGGCCCGCCGCGGCGGGGGTCTCCAGCACGGCTTCGACAGCCACGCTGAGGTCGCGGACATGCACCGGACGCGACCTCCACTTCCCATCACCGACCACCGGCACGACCGGGAGTTTTCCGACTGCGTCGACGAGCTGCCCGAAGACGCCCAGCAGCTCGGGGCCGTAGACGATGCTGCCCCGCAGCGTGACGACGTCCAGGCCAGACGACTGAAAAGCCTCGTCAGCCTGCGCCTTGGTCTCGCCGTAGATGCCCTTGCGGGCGATCTTGGCGGACTGGGTGCTCATGTTGACGATCCGGCCAATTCGACAGTAGTGGCAGGCGGCAATTACGTTCTTTGCGCCTACCACATTGACGTCGTAGCTAACCAACTCATCTGACTTGGCAACGGCCATGTGAACGACGGCATCGTTGCCCTCGAAAGCGTCGATCAACGAGTCGAGCTGAGTGACGTCACCGAGGGCCGTCGTTACAGAGTCTGGCAAAAGAGCGGCCCGATCGGGGTTTCTGAGCAGGGCGGTGACGTCGTATCCGCTCTCCAACAGATGCCGCGTGACGTGTCTGCCGATGGAGCCGGTCGCTCCAGTAACGACGATGCGCCTGAGCCGTTGACTCTCGGCCACGGGCTAGGGCCGCCGCTCGCTTCGGATCTCCCTGCCGATGTCGCCGACGTAAGTCGCCCGTGCCAGGCCAACCATGTTCAGGAAGAACGAAGCCGCCATGATCTGGACGCCGACGATGAGCAGCATGGCCGAGAACAGGGACACACGCTGGTACACCAGGCCGAGCTCGCCCAGGCCCGAGGCCGTCCAGGCCACGATCACCACGGCGAACCCCAACGAGGTGGCCAGCAGCAGGAGCAGGCCAACCACGAGGCCGACCTCCAGCCTGGAGAACCTGAGCAGAAGACGGATGCCCGCGGTCTCCTCCACATAGCCGCGGCTGAAGGTGAAAAGCTTGGAGTATATACCGACGTAAGCGAGATGGACGCCGACGATCACCATCATGATTCCGGCGATCATGGTATTGTGGCTGATCGACAGCCCACCAAGCTCGATCCGCCCGAAGACCAGCAGTACGACTGACGCCAGAAATGCCAGAGCGGCGATGGCTAGGCCGGGCTTGATGAAGATGTTGTCGGGAGCCATGGACAGGATGAAGGCCATGTGCCGCCAGCCGTCGCGGAACGAGCGCAGGTGCGGAGGACGTCCACGGCCATCGCGGTAGAAGTCGATAGGCACCTCGGTTACCTTGAGGTTGGCCTTTGCCGACCTGATGACCATCTCCGAGGCCAGCTCCATTCCAGTCGTACGCAGGTCCATCCGCCGCACCGCGTCCCTGGTGAAGCCACGCATGCCGCAGTTAGCGTCGCTTATGCGGGCCCCGTAGAGCCGGTTTATGAACCAGGTCAGCACCGGTGTGCCCAGGTGGCGATGGGTCCAGGGCATGGCGCCTGGAGCGATGGTGCCCTTGAGCCTAGAGCCCATAACCAGGTCCCAGCCCTCGGACAGCTTCTCGACGAAGGCGCCGACACCGCGAAAGTCGTACGAGTCGTCGGCGTCGGCCATCACGATATAGGCGGCCCGAGAGTCGGCGAACCCTCGCCTGAGGGCGGCCCCGTAGCCACGGGTGCTCTCCGACACCACCGTGGCTCCCAGAGACTCGGAGATCTCAACCGACAAGTCGGTCGAGCCGTTGTCCACCACGAGGATCTCTCCACGCAGGCCGGCGGCGTCAAGTCCCTCCTCCGCCTTCCGAATGCAGGAGGGCAGCGTTTCCTCTTCGTTCAGACAGGGAATGACGATGGAGACGTCGGCCCCATCGCCGTTGGTTATCGGACCTTTCCAGGTACCCATGATAAGCGCTGTCATTCTAATGTGAGCCCGGTCGGTGTGTCCACGTCGCGCGTGGCGACGCGGGAGCCATGCGGCCATCAGATGGCCCATCTGCGATCGTGTAGGATAGTCCAATCTTAGCGGACAGCGAGGCGACGTGAACGAGTTCACCATCATCATCCTAGCCGCGCTGGCGATGGAGCTCGCTCTGGACACGGTCTCCGACGTGCTGAACCTCCGGGCGCTCACGCCGGAGATGCCCGACGAGCTTTCGGACGTGTACGAGCCAGCCGAGTACCGGCGGTCACAGGAGTACACACGGGTCAGGACCCACTTCGGACTCGTGAGCGGCGCGTTAGACCTGGCGGCGCTCCTGGTGTTCTGGTTCGCCGGCGGGTTCGACGCTCTGGACGAGATCGCGCGAAGCGTCTGGGAGCACCCCGTCGGCGCGGGGCTCGTCTACATCGGCGCTCTTGGTCTTCTGCACACACTGCTGACGCTTCCATTCGGCGTCTACGCGACCTTCGGGATTGAGGAGCGGTTCGGCTTCAACAAGACCACCGCTCGCGTCTTCGCGCTCGACCAGGCGAAGGCCCTGGGCCTGCTCGTCGTTCTGGGCGGTCCGCTGCTGGCCGCGGTGCTGGCCTTCTTCGAGTACGGCGGCGGGCTCGCGTGGGTCTACGGCTGGGCGGCGATGACGCTGTTCAGCCTGGCCATGGCATTCGTCGCCCCGACCTGGATCCTGCCGCTGTTCAACAAGTTCACACCGATGGAGCCCGGGGAGCTGCGGGAGGAAATTCTCGATTACGCCCGCTCGGTCGGCTTCACCGTCTCCAACATACTGGTCATGGACGGCTCCAAACGGTCGAGCAAGGCAAATGCGTTCTTCACCGGCTTTGGCCGCAGCAAGCGCATCGCGCTCTTCGACACCCTGGTTGAAAAACACACTACAGCGGAGATGGTTGCCGTGGTGGCACACGAGATCGGCCATTACAAGAAGGGGCACGTCCCCCAGGGAATCGTAATGGGCATCATGACCACCGGGGTATTGTTCTTCCTCCTCTCGCTGGTGCTGGATGCCTCTGGACTGTACGAAGCGTTCTACATGGAGCGGGAGTCCACGTACGCCGGCCTGGTCTTCTTCGGGCTAATGTACACGCCGCTCCAGGTGGTGCTGTCCGCCGCCGGCATGGCTGTCTCGCGGCGCCACGAGTACCAGGCCGACCAGTGGGCCGCCGATACGACGGGAGAGTCGCAGGCCCTGGCGGATGGGCTAAAGAGAATGTCGGTGGACAACCTGTCGAACCTGGCGCCGCACCCGCTGCACGTGTTCCTGAACAGCTCTCACCCGCCGCTGCTCCAGCGTGTCCGCGCCATCGAGCGGCGCGCGGCAGTCCGTCAGTCGATCGAAGGCGCGGCGACGGAATAGAGTTCGACCTGGCCGCCGGTGGCCATGCTCGCCGACGAGAGACGGCGTCATCACGGGTGTCGCCGGACGCTCCCTCCGAGGCGGACACGACCTCAGACGTCGATCCGGAACGCAATAACCACGTTCTCTTCGCCGGGGTGGAAGTCGAACTCCGGTACCCGGCGGAAGCCCATCTTCCGGTACATTTCGCGGGCCACGGCCATGGGCCGGGTCGAGTGGAGGCCCAGCGTGGGGATGCCGCGCTCCCGGCACCGCCTCATGCACTCCGCCGTCAACCCACGACCGATGCCGAGGCCACGGCTGTCCGGGTGGACCGCCAGCAGACGCAGACCGGCCCAGCCCTTGGGCCAGCCGTCGGCCCCGCCCGTCTTGGTGCCGTCCGGGTAGAAGGTCACCGCGCCGACGATGCTATCACCGCGCTCCGCGATGATAAGCTCCGAGTCGGGCAGGCGGCTCCGCACGTCCAGGATGCTTGCCGTGTACGCCTCGAAAGCGTCGCCCGGAAACGACCAGGAGTACTCGGCGTAGGACTCGGCCATCACCGCCGCGGTCCGATCGAGCTCTTCGGGCATGGCGTCGCGAAAGCGCAGGTCGGCGCCGGGGTTCAACAGGGTCCTACCGGTCGGTCCGGCGAAGCGGTCAGAGGCTCTTGAGCTCGTTGACCAGCCGGGTCAGGGAATCACGGGCGTCAGCAAAGAGCATGAGAGTATTCTCATTGTAGAACAGCTCGTTGTCCAGGCCCGCGAAACCGGGACTCAGGCTCCTCTTGAGGACGAGCACGTGGCCGGCGCGATCCACGTTGAGGATGGGCATTCCATAGATTGGGCTGCCCGCGTCGTCTCTGGCGGCTGGGTTGACGACGTCGTTGGCGCCGACGACGAGCACTATCTCAGTGTTGTCGAACTCGTCGTTGATCTGGTCCAGGTCGTAGAGCCTGTCGTAGGGGACCTCGGCCTCCGCCAGAAGGACGTTCATGTGCCCCGGCATGCGGCCGGCCACCGGATGAATGGCGTACTTCACCTCGACGCCCTTCTCCGCCATCAGATCAGCAAGCTCCTTTAGCTGGTGCTGTGCCCTGGAGACGGCTAGGCCGTACCCGGGGACGAAGATCGCGTTCTTCGCATAGGCGAGTGAAATGGCAGCGTCCTGGGCCGCAACCTCCTTCACGGGGCGCGCTCCGCCCGATTCACCGGCCGCCGTCCCCGTCGCAACGGCGCCGAAGGCCCCGAACATGACGTTGACGATGGAGCGGTTCATCGCCCTGGTCATTATCAGCGTCAGGATCATGCCCGCCGCGCCCACCAGCGCGCCGGCCACGATGACCATGGGATTACCGAGTACGAACCCCGCGCTGGCGGCGGCCAGGCCCGAGTAGGAGTTCAGGAGCGAGATCACCACCGGCATGTCGCCGCCGCCTATGGGGAGCACCAGCAGGACGCCCAGGAGCAGGCAGGCGGCGGTCAGCCCGATGAAGACCGGGATCTGAGGGTCCGCGATGGAGTAGCCTATCATCGCGAGGACGCCCAAGAACAACAGCCCGCTGACGATGTTTTGCAACCGGAACGTCACGGGCCTGGTCGTGATTAGCTCTTGCAGCTTTCCGAAGGCGATCAGGCTGCCTGAGAGGGTCACAAGGCCGATCAGGGTACCCAGCATGATGCTTACGGCCACGTCGTTGGGGATGCCGCCGGCCGAGTCGCGCAGCCTGACGAACTCCGTGGCCGCGATGAGCGCCGAGGCTCCGCCGCCGAGGCCGTTGAAAACAGCCACCATCTGCGGCATCGCGGTCATCTTGATGGTGCGGGCCATTGCCGCGCCGACCACCGATCCGATCAGTATCCCGACCACGATCAGTTCATAGCTGACGATCGATCTGTCCAGCAGGGTAACGACGACGGCGATGAACATGCCCGACGAGGCGAGCAGGTTGCCCGATCGCGCGGTGGCAGGCGAGCTCAGCCGCTTAAGGCCGAACACGAAGAGAGCGACGGAGACCAGGTAGACCGCGCCTATGAAGACCTCGACATTGGAGTCGCTCATCAGTCGCGGTTCCGGGGGTCCCGCCTGAACATACGCAGCATGCGGTCGGTGACCATGAACCCGCCGACGACGTTGATCGTCGCCAGCGCGACGGCCAAGACTCCGAGTACAGATCCGGCCATTCCGCTGTCCTGCCCGGTCACGATCAGCGCTCCAATTACCGCGATGCCCGATATGGCGTTGGCGCCCGACATCAGCGGGGTGTGCAGAGTCGGGGGCACCTTGGTAATCACCTCGAAGCCAACGAACACGGCGAGCACGAAGATGTACAGCTCAATGAGGAGCTTGCTGTCGATCACGACGAGCTTTCCCGGCCCGCCTCAGCCTTTACGTCGGAGCCGCGGGGAATGGACCTGCCCAGCTCCTCCACGGGCACCCCAACTACCTGGCCGTCGTGGGTCACGCAGCTCACCATTGTGATGTCGTCGTCGAAGTCCGGCTCGAACACACCGTTGGATACCAGATGCAGGAGGAAGTTTGATATGTTTCGAGAGTACATGCGGCTGGCGTGTACCGGCATGGAGCTGGGTATTCCCAGCGGTCCGTGGATGGCCACGCCGTAAGCGACGACGACCTCGCCCGGCCTGGTGAGCTCGCAGTTGCCACCGGTCTCGGCCGCGATGTCCACGATGACCGCGCCCGGGCGCATGTCCTTGACCATGGCCTCGGTCAGGATCGTGGGAGCCGGCCGGCCCGGCACCGCGGCGGTCGTGATCACGAAGTCGACCTCCGCGACGTGCTCGTGCACGATGTCTCGCTCGCGCTGCTGTGTCTGCGCGGAGAGCCCCTTGGCATACCCGCTGGCGTGCTCCGCTTCGGCGACTACGACCTGGGGTTCTATGAAGTTTGCCCCAAGACTGCGCACCTGCTCTCCGACTGCGGGCCGCACGTCGTAGCCGTATATCACCGCGCCCATGCGGCGGGCGGTCGCGATGGCCTGAAGTCCGGCAACGCCGGCGCCGATCACTAGCCCTTTCGCCGGGGCGAGAGTGCCGGCAGCGGTGATCATCATCGGCACGAACCGGCCTAGGGCACTGGCGGCGACCAGCGCCGCCTTGTAGCCGGAGATGGACGCCATTGAAGTGAGAGCATCCATGCTCTGGGCACGCGCCGTCCGGGGAATCGCGTCCATACTGAAACTGCTGATCCGGTTGTCGGCGAGCTTTTTGACCAGGTCGACGTCGCCGGCCGGCCTGAGGAAGCCGATGAGCAGTGCGCCCTGCCGCATGAGATCGGCCTCATGGCGGCCGGCCGCATCGTTCATGATGGGACGCTCTACCTTGAGCACACTGTCGGCGGACTCGTAGAGCGCGACGGGGTCCGGCACCACGGTGGCACCGGCGTCAACATAGGCGGAGTCGTAGATGAGGGCGTCCTGGCCCGCCCCCGACTCGACGGCGACCTCCATACCGGCCTCCCGGAGAGTCACCACTCCATCAGGAACGAGCGCGACACGGCGCTCGTCGGCGGCGATTTCTTTTGGGACAGCTATCTTCAACCAGGTCCTCCATCGCAACCGAGGTCGAACACAAAGGCGTCTCGCTTACATTCTATCAAGTACGGGTCTTGCGATTGAAGAACCTCGTCGTCGAATTCTAGCAAATAACCGAATCTCAGGTCTCACGGGGAGAGGTCGTACCCGGCCGCGACAGATAGCCCCCCCCAGCGGGCCGGTGGTACAGTGGTCAAAATAGCTCGGGAGGACGAACATGGAATTGAGGTCAGGAGACGGCCGGCCCACTACAGGGCCATTGCTGGACTGGTTCTACGTGAGCCCTGGTTACGTCACATTCCGCAGCGGAACGGCCGAGCAGTGGGACTCGCCACAGGGCATCGAGATCGACGTGCAGCAGGCCGAGAAGTCGGAGCCGATCCTGGTGCCGGACAGGCCATGGGAAGGAGGAGGCGTCGCGTCGGTCAACGGCATCTTCCAGCGCAACGATCGCTACGAGATGTATTACTCTACCGACGGCTCATGCCACTGTCTGGCGGTCAGTGATGACAGCGAGACGTGGACCAAACCGGACCTCGGCGTGGTGGAGTTCGACGGCTCCAGGCGCAACAACATCGTCGCACGTGGCCCCGGCTTGACCGGCTACGTATTCGAAGATCCCTCCGCACCACCCGAAGAGCGGTTCAAGCTGACCACGATGAGAGGCGGCGTCTACGAGCCGGAGCTGGACGCCGACGGCTCGCCGATAGCGCTCGGCCCGACGGCCTTCCGCGATTTCGAACTACGAGAAGAGCTGAGAGAGGACCACACGGGAAAATGGGGCCAGATGAAGGGCTTTCTCGCCGGCGCCGTATCACCCGACGGACTTCGCTGGACGGCCATCGAAAAGCCGCTTCTCGCCGAGTTCGTCGACGGCGACAACATCACCCACTACGACGTCGAGACCGGCAAATACGTTGCCTACCTGCGCTTTCATACCGGTGGCAGACGGACAGTCGGCCGATCGGAGACGGCCGATTTCCGGCGGTTCAATCCAGAGAAGGTGGTGCTGCAGCCCGACCCTCAGGACCCTCCCGACACCTCCTTCTACGGCCACGCGTACACGCCCTACCCTGGCAGAGACGACCTGCACCTGATGTTCGTGTCGGTGTACCACCACAACGCCGACAACATCGACCTCCAGCTGGCCGTGAGCCACGACGGCGACTACTGGTTCCGGCCCGACCGCCACAGGCCCATCGTCCCCAACGGCCCCGCCGGGACCGACGACTCGGGGCAGATACACGCCGGCCCGGGATTCGGCTTGCTCCCGGACGGACGGTGGGGGCTCGCATACGCCGGAAGCGGCAGGCTGCACAACAACGACACCGACTGGTACCCTCCCGGGCCGGGAGAACGGGCGCCCAGAACGGTCCGATACGCGGTCTGGCAGCGGGACCGCCTGGCGGGAATACGTGCCAGGGACCAGGGCCGTTTCACACTCAGACAGGAGCGTGAGCGGCCGCCGGAGAACTGCCCGGACGCCATCGAAGCGCCTCCACGAGACACGTTCCCGCCGCTCAGCAACCCGAACGAGACGCCGCGACAGCTCAAGCTGAACTACCGCACGGAGATCGGCGGCTGGATTAAGGTCGAGCTGATTCCCGTGGTCGGGACGATGACCTATCCCCAGGTACCCGCCATCGACGGCTACAGCTTCGACGACTGTGATACCCTCACCGGCGACCATCTGGACAGAGTCGTCACCTGGGGCGAGCGCTCCAACGTCGCCGGCCTCTCCGACACGCTGGCCGTCAGGGTGAAGATGTACCGGACCACACTCTTCTCATGGTCACTATAGCGCCACACTCATAACTCCCTGGAGAGCCAGCATGGGCACGGAGATCGACGCGTACATAGAACGGCTCGACGCGCTGGGTGCGGATCTGCGACAGGCCATACACGGCATGGATGCGGAGGAGTTCAACTGGGCGCCGCTGGAGGCCGACACGAACTCCCCCTGTGTCCTGGCGACCCACATGGCGGGCAGCGGGCGCTTCTGGCTTCACCAGGTGCTGGGTGGAATCGAAACGCGGCGCGATAGAGACGCCGAGTTCGAGGCCGTGGCGCCCAGATTCGAGGAGCTCAAGGCGCTGCTAGTGGCCGTCGGCAAGCAGAGTCGAGAGGTCCTGCAGGGCGTCTCCGAGGCCGAGCTAGCCCGCGAGAGAGGGTCGTGCGGCCGACAACCGGCCCGTAGACAGACGCTACGCCATCCTGCACGTGCTGGAGCAAGGGGGACAACACTTGGGGTGGCACCTCAGCCTCACCAGGCAGATCTACGAGGTGATCAGAGGCGAGACGCGCCCGCGGTGATGCGCCGTCTCTCATACCGCCGGACGGCCTCCCTCCCTCCCGTTGCAGGACTGGTCGCAAGGGCGGGCCCTAGCAGCCACGCGCGCCTGCATGCCTGAAGCGGCGCCGTCCAGACCCGTTGCATCGCCGACACGAGGCAAGTGGGCTATCCTGGCGGTCGTATCGATCGGCACGCTCATGTCGACGCTGGACGGCGGCATGGTGGGTGTTTCCTTCCCCGCGCTGTCCTACGCCTTCGACGTCGGCACCTCCACCATCCTGTGGGTGAGCGTCGCCTTCTGGGTCACCAGTTTCGGCCTGCTGCCTACCCTGGGCTGGCTCGGGGACATCCACGGCAGAAAGCGGGTCTACACGCTGGGATCGCTGGTATTCGCCTTCGGGATCCTCGCGGCGGCAGCGGCGCCCAATGTCTGGGCGCTGATCGCCATTCGGATCGTGCAGGCCATCGGCGCGGCGATGGTGCTGTCGAACCTCAACGCGGTGATCGCCGCCGCATTCCCACCGGCGGAGCGCGGCAGGGCCATGGGCGTGTCTGGTGCCGTAGTAGGCATAGGGCTCTCGGCCGGGCCGCTGGCCGGAGGTCTCCTGGTGGACACTCTGGGATGGCAGTCCCTCTTTTACTCGAGAGCGCCTCTGGGCCTGCTGGGTGCGGCGCTAGCGTGGTGGATATTGCCCGGCGACCGCACCGCGGGCGGGCGGTTCCGGCTCGACTTGCTCGGCTCCGCCACACTGTTCGGCACCCTGGGCGCCTTTCTTCTTATCGTCAACCAGGGAGGCAGGCTGGGTTTCGGCTCCCCTATCGTGCTGGGGCTGGGAGTAGCGGCCATCGCTCTGTTGCCGGTACTCATCTGGACGGAGCGGCGGTCGGAGCGACCGATCCTGCCGGTGTCGCTGTTCAAGAGCCGCGATTACACGTTCGCGCTTCTGGTCCAGATCAGCCACTACCTGGCCCACGGCGGCATCATCCTGGTCGCGCCATTTTTCTTCGTGGACTCCCTGGACTTCTCGGAAGATGGCGTGACGGCGCGGCTCGGCGATGG
>CAZENU010000009.1:8045-10400 GCA_964513735.1 uncultured Dehalococcoidia bacterium | reverse complement strand
CCGCCTTCTTCGCCGCCCGCACCGTCATGGCACCGGCCGCGGGATGGCTGTCCGACGCCTTCGGACCGCGACGCTTCCTGGTCCTGGGCAACGCGTTGCTGGCGCTAGCGCTTCTGTGGGTCAGCCGCGAGTGGACCGGCTCCAGCGAGCCCGCGATATTCGCGGCGCTGCTGCTGGCCGGAGTAGGCTCGGGCATCTTCGAGCCTGTGGTGACCGCCGTGATAATGGGCTCGGTGCAGGCCGACAGGCTGGGCACGGCCTCGGCCTCCGTTGCGATGGGGCGTCATATCGCCTTCGCGGCCGGAGTGGCCCTTGCGGGAGCGGTATTCGCGGTGCGCGAGCGGGTATACCGGGCAGACCTCGGGTCGGGAACTCAGGCTGAAATGGAGGCTATCGGACGGGCCTTCAGCGACACGATGCTCGCGGGAGCGGCGCTGGCGGTCTTAGCGGCTCTCTTCTCCACGCGGATCAGAGACCGCCATCCCGAGCAGCATTCGGGCGGTAGGCGCTAGACCTTCCGCAGCTTCGTCAGACTCCGCAGCTCGGTAGGCGGGTCCATGTGCATGCCCCGGATGGCGAAGGACACCTCGCCGACGTAGACGTCGCCATACGAGTCGACGGCGATGCCGTGAGGTGCGATGAACTGGCCGGGACCCTCACCCTCTTCGGGGTCGCCGAGCCGCGCAAGCATCTCTCCCTGGGGACTGTAGATGCTGACCCGGTGACCGAGACCCGGTGCGTCGTCGACGCCCGGCATGCCGTTAAGCTCGCCGACATAGAGATTGCCGTCCGGCCCGATACTAATGCCGTCCGGGCGGTGGATGTTGTTCCACATCGTGACGAAGTTGCCGTCGGTGTCGAAGACCTGCACCCGGTGGCACTCGCGATCGGCGACGTACACCATCTCCTGAGAATCTATGGCGATGTTGTGCGGGCGAATGAACTGCCCCGCGTCGATCCCGGGCTCGCCCCAGGACAGCAGGTGCTCGCCCTTGTTGTTGTACTTGTGAACGCGGGAGTTCCCGTATCCGTCGCTTATGAAGATGTCGCCCGTTCTCGAAGAGACCGCGGCGTGCGTCGGTTTGTTGAATGGCTCGCCCCTCCAGATCTCGGCGGGCTCGCCGGGCGTTCCGATGGTCATCAGAAGCTCCCCGTCCTGGGTGAACTTGGTGATGGTGTGCGTGCCGTCGTCGGCGCAGTAGACCGTGTCTCCGGGACCGATGAAAACGCCGTGCGTTCGTTTACTGAACACACCCGCTCCAAAGGAACGCAGAAAATACCCATCACGATCGAACACCATTACGGGGTGATCGGTGTTGCGGGTCAGAGCGTGGACCTCGTCCCTCGAGTTGACCGCGACGCCCGGAGTCTCCACCAGGTTGACGCCGTCGGGCAGTTTCGCCCAGTCCACTACCGGCTCGTAACGGAAATCGCCCTGCCCTATCACGATTCCCATATCCTGACTCCTTCTTAGCCGCCGGTGCCCGGTGGCTAGTGTTAGGCCAAGCCCGCTGGCGTAGCAAGGCCGAGTGTACGAATGTCCCAGATCGGTGTCAACCGTTCGTTGCCGCACCCGCAGAGCGGTACTACACTCGAGCTCAAAGCCCCTCTACGATTGCGCCGCCGGCATGCGGGCAGAATAGGCGAGGAGTTCTTCCCTACCGCCATTTATCTGCTGGGATGGGCCACGTCCGGGCCTCGCCGAGGATAGGCTGGGAGACTTGAGCCCTTGTTACGAGATTCGCAGGACTCGGCTATTTCGCCCGGTTTCTACCTTTGACTTCGCGCCGCATTTCGTGCTATAATCGCCAAACGGTTATGGAAACCGGCAGTTCCGACAGCTCGAAATGGCGGGCTGACAGGGGTGCCCGTGAGCAGGCGCTTCCCTGTTTAAGTCAAAGGCGGCGGCCCATCCCAGAGTGCCCCTGACGTCAGCCACGACGCACCGCTTTCAGGCCCCTTACATCAAGAATCGTAGTGCTTCCACGAGTCCCCTTGGCGCGCGCCTGCGAGAATCTCGGTCTTGTAACGACTATTCTTCTCGATATATCGAAGATTGGAATCCAAGATGCTAAAACGACAGGTTTCTAACGAACGCGGAGATAGAGAAGTAGCGGAGGACGACGCCGCAACGGGTGGGCAGATCGAGACGCTGTGGGGAAACCCATCTCGCCGCGGCGATGCGGACGGCACCGGCGATGACGGCGCCTCGGGCTATTTCGTCGAGCGTCTCGAAGGTGGGCTGGATTACAGGCCCGGCGTCGAAGGCGATCGTACTGCTAAGCAGCAGCCCGACACCTCTGCGGCCGACAGTACCGACGATACGATTCGGATGTACCTTCGCGACATCGGCAA
>CAZENU010000009.1:0-8035 GCA_964513735.1 uncultured Dehalococcoidia bacterium | reverse complement strand
GTCGCCCTCCTGACCACGCCGGAGGAACGGGCCCTTGCACGCCAGATCGAGGCCGCCAAGCACGTCGCTACCATCGAGAGCGAGCTCACCGCCGACGGCACTTCGCCGACCGCTGCGGGTGTCGCCAGACGCCTGATAGAGCGCGCCTGCTCCGCGGAGGCCACGGTCGACGCCCTATCGGCCTACCTCGGCCAGGGAGCCGCGCCGACGATCATGGAGATTGTGCATGGGCCCGAGATCAGGGAGGCCCTGGACGGCAACCTGCCCGAAGAGCTGGTGAACTCCATCGCCGACTCGGTCAATCGCGAGCCCCAGGATGTACGGGCCGAGATGGTCGACCTGTCGCTGGACAGCCGCCTGCTCCCGCCAGAGGCCGTCGGAGCGCTGGGTGGCGATCTTACTCTTGACGAGGCCGCACAGCACCTGTCCTCCGGCGATCTCACGGAGCGCCTGCAGGACAATGAGGCACTGCTGACGCGTCACTTCTTCACCCGGGTCAAGGACGAGGGCGCGGCTGCGCAGCGCCATCTGGCCGAGGCCAACCTGAGGCTGGTGGTCAGCGTCGCCAAGAAGTACCTTGGCCGCGGCCTGGGGCTGCTCGACCTGATCCAGGAAGGCAACATTGGCCTGATGCGGGGCGTCGAGAAGTTTGACTACCGCAGGGGCTACAAGTTCAGCACCTACGCCCACTGGTGGATCCGGCAGGCAGTGACCCGGTCCATCGCCGACCAGTCCCGCACGATCAGGATCCCGGTCCACATGACCGAGATCATGAACAAGCTGCAGCAGGTCACACGGCGGCTGGTGCAGGAGTACGGGAGGGAGCCCACCACGCAGGAGATCGGCGATCGCATGGAGGTTTCGCCGGAGCGGGTGCGGGAGATCATCCAGTATTTCCAGATACCGGCATCGCTGGAGACGCCCATCGGCGACGAGACCGAAAGCCATCTGGGCGACTTCATCGAGGACACGACCACGCTGCGCCCTCCGGACGCGGCAACCCACCAGCTTCTCAAGGAGCAGATCGAGGACACGCTGCACACCCTCAGCGAGCGCGAGGCTCAGGTGCTTCAGTTGCGGTTCGGTCTGATCGACGGCCGTATTCGCACCCTCGAGGAGGTGGGCACTGTCTTCGGCGTCACACGGGAGAGGATCCGCCAGATCGAGGCGATGGCGCTCCGCAAGCTACGTCATCCGAGCCGTTCGAAGAAGCTGCGGGACTTCCTGGACGACTAGAGCACCGTCCACTAGCATTCAATACGCGCCGGCCCGGCGCGGTCGACGAGCGGCCGTCGGCCCGGCGCGTATTTGTGTTTCGCTCTGCCGAACGATAGAGTTGTAGATCTAATGGAGGTTGTCGGCACTCCGCCACGCATCCTTCGGGGACCTCACGACGCGCTGATGGCGGCTACGAGGACCGGTACGGGTCCAGCCAACCCCTGAGGCCTATCCCGAAGAGATTGAAGCCCAGGATGGCCACCATGAATGCCATCGCCGGCATCAGCGGAAGCCACGGCTTGCTGAAGAGCAGAATCCGGGAGCCTGATAGCATTCCGCCCCACTCGGCCGCCTGAACGACTCTCAGCGACTGTGGGATGCTGCTCGGGGCCCGCTCTCCGAAGACGATCCCGAGGAACCCCAGCTCCGCGAGTATGAGCGTCGCCGCACTGAGCTCCAGGGCGAAGGCGGGCAATAGCTGCGGGGCCAAGTTCGGGAACACGTGCCGGCGAATCAAGTGACTGGGCGTAGACCCCAGCGTCCTAGCCCCTTCCATGTACGGCTGGGCCTTGATCCAGCCGATGGCGGAGTTGACCAGATTGGTCAACTCCGCCCAGCCCGTTAGGGCAAGGCCAAGCAGGAAAACCCCGAAGCCCTGCTGCGGTCCGATCGACACGATGAACAGGTAGGCGAATAGCAGGCTGGGTATGGATGCCGAGACGGCCGATAGCGAAACTATCTGCTGGCTGACACCGCTCTGCTTCCACCCGGCGACTCCACCGAGCCCGACGCCGATCGTCAGCCTGATCAGGGTGGCGGCCAGCGCCAGCCCGAGGGTGAGCCGCGTTCCATAAATGACCTGGGTCAGGACGTCGCGCCCCTGATGGTCTGTTCCCATGGGGTACGGAGGACTCGGAGGGATGGGCGGCGCCATCAATTTCCCCTCGATCATCTGAAGGAACCGACCTATGTCCAGGTCCTTTTCGTACGGCGCCAGCGCCTGTGGCGTGAACGCCGCCACGAGCAGAGTCAGAATTATCAGGCTGCCCAGCACCAACGACGTGTTGGAAAGGAACCTGACACCGCCTGTGACGGACCGCTCCAGGAGGCTTCTCCCCAGCTTGACCTCGGTCCGTTTGCCCAGGGCACGGCGCCGCATCCAGGCCGACACCTTGATGTGGGGAACCCACCGCCGAAGTATCATGCTCAGCACGACGAGGACGACGACGACGCCTATCAGTACGCTGGAGTACCTCGTCCACCATATGTTGATGGGCGGCGGCGTGGGGGCCCTTAGCTGCATCAAATGACGGTCTTCCTGTCCCTACCGGGGAGTGAATTCGAGCTCAAGAAACGCCGGCATCCATTTCCGTTATCCGTTTGTCTACCTGACGGATGGCGAGCTTTATGAGCGTGTTGATGAGGAAAAGGGTTACGGCGATCGACACCAGCAGGTAGCTGGCCAGGAGGGCGTCACGCGCCAGGACCGACTCAAGCAAATAGAACCCGACTCCCGACCAGTTGAAGAGCCACTCGATCACGAAGATACTGCTCAATGCAAAGAAGAACGACGAGTTCAGGGCCGTTAGCATGGGCAGGGCGATATTGGGAAGGATATGCCTCCACAGAACGGTATGATAGCGCAACCCCTTGGCGTAGGCCGTTCGCACATAGTCCCGGTGAATGACCTCCTGCAGAGCCCCAATGGTCACCTGCGTCATGAACGCCATCGGACGCACAGACAGGACCAGGGCCGGCGCAAGCAGGCGCCGAGGGTCGATGATGCCGACAGTGGGATCGAGAAGCACAAAGCGCGCCCCGAAGGCGGGACTAATGTACCGTACGAACACAAGCAGGACGATGATGCCCAGGAGGAAGCTGGGGGTTAGCACACCCAGAAAGCTGACATAGGACGCCGCACCGGCCAATTTGGACCCGGGTCTAAGCCCGCTGATCAGTCCAAGACCCACCCCGACCAGCGATCCGACGGCCACCGATGTCAGCAGCAGCAACATCGTCCGAACATAGGCCGTGGCCACGAACGAGAAGATGTCGGTGTGCTCGTGGACGCTGGTCAGGAAGTCGAAATAGCTCTTGAACGCATCGCGCAGGGACTCAAAGGACGCGTACAGGGACCTCAGTACCGGCTGGTCCAGAGTCGCAAAGGCGAAGAACGTTACCAGAAGGACGACGAGCGCGAGGCGGTAGCCCAGGACAAGGAGGATTCGCAGGACGGCTCCTCCGCTAGACTAACTGGCAGGCGACCCAGTGTCTGTCCGTCACTTCCCTGAGCGGAGGAACCTCGTCGGCACACGACGGGATCGTGATAGGACACCGCGTGCGGAATCGGCAGCCGCTCGGCGGGTCGATGGGACTGGGCACGTCGCCCTCCAGCGCAATCCGTAGCTTCTGTCTCGCCTCCACCGGGTCTCCGGCTGGTACTGCGGAGAGCAGAGCGCGTGTGTACGGATGGAGAGGGTTATCGTAGAGGTCGTCGGTATCGGCGAACTCTACGACCTTGCCTAGGTACATGACGGCCACGCGGTCGCTGATGTGCCGGACTACCCGAAGGTCGTGAGAGATGAACAGGTATGTCAGTCCAAGACTGTCCTGCAGCTCCTCGAGCAGGTTGATAATCTGGGCCTGAATAGACACGTCCAGGGCCGAGATCGGCTCGTCGCAAACGATGAATGTCGGCTCGAGCGAGAGAGCTCGTGCGATCACAATCCTCTGAAGCTGGCCCCCGCTAAACTCATGGGGGTACCTGTTTCTCATGTAGGGGTTCAGCCCCACGGTGGCCAGTAGACTCACGACCCGCTCGTCTATCTCTTCATCGGGTACGATCTCGTGCACCTTGATGGGCTCCGCGATGGCGTCACCGATGGTCACGCGGGCGTCCAGGGCCGACTGGGGGTCTTGGAATATGATCTGCATCCTTCGCCGGATACGCTGCAGCTCTCCTCTCGATACCTCCGACATGTCTCTGTCTTCGAAGGTGATGCTGCCGGCGGTCGGCCGCTCGAGTTGTACTAGGTTGTAGCCGAGGGTAGACTTGCCACAGCCGCTCTCCCCCACCAGACCCATCGTCTCTCCCTGTAGAATGTTCAAACTGACGCCATCGACAGCCCGTACCTGCTTCCGGTTGGCCATGATGCCCATGACGATTCCCTTGGAGCCTATCTCAAAATAGGTCTCAAGGTCCTTAATCTCAACCAGGTTCTCGATCTGTGAGCCGTTCGTTGCCACCATCAGGTCTGTCCTTTCCACGCCAGAATTGATAACTAGCTCTCGGTTTACGCCTCCGCCCGTGCAGCCGTCTCAGCCTCGGTTGGCGGGTTCCAGCAGGCGGAATTGTGATTCTCGTCCATGTCCATCAGCGGAGGATTTTCCTCCAGGCACCGGTCGACCGGTGCCGTGCAGCGCTCCGCGAACGGACAGCCGGCCGCCAGGTTCGCCAGACTTGGCGGCATCCCGCTGATGGCCGTCAGAGTCCCACCCTTACTCTCAACCTTTGGTAGCGATTCCAGCAGCGCGGCTGTGTACCTGTGCTTGGGCCGGAAGAAGATATCCTCGACCGGCGCCTCCTCGACGATGTAGCCCGCATACATGACCGCGACGCGGTCGGCAAGCTCGGCCACGACACCAAGGTCGTGAGTGATCCAGATGACCGACATTCCGCGCTCCGCCTGGAGCTCTCGGACCAGGTCGAGTAGCTGGGCCTGCACCGAGACGTCCAGGGCGGTCGTGGGCTCGTCGGCGATCAGCAGCAGGGGATCGCAACACAGCGCGATTGCGATCATCACGCGCTGACGCATCCCACCGCTGAACTGGAAAGGGTAGTCGTAGTAGCGAGTCGCGGCCGTGGGAATACCGACCCTGTCCATGATGCGGACGGCGCGGCTCCGGGCGGTCTTTTCGTCCACTCCAAGGTGGACCTCCATCGTCTCAGCTATCTGAGGGCCAATCTTGACGGTGGGGTTGAGCGAGTTCTCAGGGTCCTGGAAGATCATCCCCATCTTGGTGCTGCGCCGCTGCCTGATCTCGCCGTCGGTGAGCTGCAGCATGTCTTCGCCGTCCAGGATTACGCTGCCCCTTACCACCTCCAGAGGCGGGCTGGGGACCAGGCCCATGATGGAGAGCGCGGTCATGGTTTTGCCACTGCCGCTCTCGCCGACGATGCAGACGGTCTCGCCCTTGTCAACGGTGAAGCTGCTCCCGTTGACCGCCTTGATGACGCCCTCGCGCGAGCCGAGATGCGTTTCCAGGTTCTCTACTGTCAGAACGTTTTCCGTGGTCATGCGGCGTTTACCCTGCCTCTATCGCTGTATGGCGCGCGGGTTCAGCGCGTCGTTGAGCCCGTCGCCCAGGAAGTTGAATCCGAAAACGGCGATCGCGAGCACCATCCCAGGCATCACGACCAGGTGCGGATCGTAACGCCACCGGGTGAGGTTCTCCGAGACCATGTTGCCCCAGCTTGCTGCCGGTGGCTGTATGCCCAGTCCCAGGAAGCTAAGCGTCGACTCCGTGAGCATCACGCCGCCGACGCCAGCCGAGACCGAAACGATGATCGGCGAGATGGCGTTGGGCACCAGGTGCTTGGTGATGATCATCTTCTGCGGCACCCCGAGGGCCCTCTCCGCGCGGATGAAACCCATCTCCTTCAGAGACAGCACCTGACCGCGGACCAGACGCGCATAGCCTACCCACTCGGTGGCGGAGATGGCGCCAAACATCAGGAAGTAGTCAATGTAAATTCGTTGGTTGAGGATGTCCCACGCCGTTTTAGCGTACAGGTCCGCCAGAAAAATGGTCACCGGCTCCCTCATCGTCACGCTGAGGAACGCGGCCATCAGGATGTTTGGGAACGCCGAGAGCAATTCGCCGATTCTGATGATTACGTCGTCGACCCACCGGCCCACGAAGCCCGCCGTTGCGCCGAGGGTGACTCCTACCGTCGTGCTGATGACCAGCACTACCACCGCCACGAATACTGCGGTCCGTGCCCCGTTGAAGATGCGACTGGTGAAGTCCCGTCCCAGCACGTCCGTGCCCATCCAGTGGTCCATACTGGGCGCCTCCGCGATTCGACTGAAGTCGTTGCGAAGGTAGTCATAGGGCGCGACATAGGGCCCTACGACGGCCATAAGTATCACCATGGTCGCGATGATGCCGCCGATGACGGCCGCCTTGTTACGGACCATCCTTTCAAGGGCGTCCATCCAAAGGCTTCGCTGCTTGACGGCCTCAAACTCTGCGGCGAGTGACGGGCTTTCCCCCTCCGCCTGTCCTCCAGACTCACTTACGGTATCAGCCATAGTACAGCCCTACCTTAATAACGATTATTCGCGGTCCAACAAAACGCCGATTACTCGTAACGGACCCGCGGGTCCATCACCCCGTACAGCAAGTCGACAGCAAGGTTCGAGACGATCCACATGAACGTCCCCAGCATAGTGCCGGCCAGAATCATGGGGAAGTCCCGGCCCTGGAAGGCCGAGATGAAGGCATTGGCGAATCCCGGGATACCGAAGACGAGCTCGACCAGAAACGCTCCCGTTAGAAAACCGGCCAGAGTCGGGCCGAAGCCGGTAAGGACGGGAGTGAGGGCGTTACGCAGAATGTGGCGGCTAATGACCATTCGCTCCCGCAGACCCTTGGCCCTGGCAGTACGCACGTACCCCTGCCTGACCACCTCTAGAATCCCGGCCCGGGTCATCCGAACCACGCCAAGCATTCCGCCCAGGGACAACAGGGCCACCGGCAGTAACGCGTTTGTAGAGAACAGCCCTTCCCAGCCGACGGGTGTGTCCATGATCTCCAGCTTCAGCACAACCACGATCATAACCATCGGCCCCAACACGAATATCGGGACAGAGGCCACCGCGATCGACCCTGCCACTATCCAGTAGTCAATCCACGTGTTCTGTTTGACAGCGGCCAAGATTCCTAACGGGACTCCCACCAGGTACAGGATCATGAACGCAGCGAGGCCCATCTGGGCGGATATCGGGAGGGAGGCGCGTATGATGGCGGAGATATCCCGCTGGGATCGGAGGGACTTGCCGAAGTCGCCCTTGATGATCCCGTCGTTCCTCGCATCCGGGACGCACAGCCCACCGCACACGTAGTCGCCGAACTGTATGAAGAAGGGGCGGTCAAGGCCGTAAATTTTCCGAAGGCGGGCGAGGATCTCTGGGTCGTTTTCGTAGTCGTCCTCACCGAACATGATCGATAGAGGATCGCCCGGACCATAGTGGATGAAGGCGAAGGTGCCGACCAGCACCCCAAACAGGACCGGGATAAACAGGATTACTCGTCGGACTACGAATACAAACATGGCTACTCCAGATATCCATCCCGTCGCTCTGTTTTCCTGTTTTCGCGAAAGCGGATACGACCCCTAAGCTCATTCCGCTGCGACCTTCTCCAGCGTAACGCCGTACCGTCGATATGGCTTATGCGATACTACGAACCGATGACCGGTGACGGATCCGAAAGCTTTCCCTCGGACTTACTAGTGCATGCTTTCACAAGTTGCCGCCGGTATTATACATCACTTGTCCGGCGGCGGGTAGTCCCGTTTACCAGGAGGCGTCAGGGGCCGCGCCGGACCCTTCAGAATCCTCTGAGAAAAAACACTGGGGCTCCGGGAGAACAAAACTCTCTCCCGGACGCCCCAGTCCTGTTGGCTCCTGTTGGCGTTTGAGGCCTTAGGCCGGTCTAGCCGACTTGTACCTACTCGATGACTTCTAGTGTTTCTCGACGAACATGTCCCAGAGGTTAACTCTGATGTTGGAGTTGGTCACGAAGCCTTGCA
>CAZENU010000008.1:0-59403 GCA_964513735.1 uncultured Dehalococcoidia bacterium | reverse complement strand
CCATATCGTGACTCTTGGCAGATCAGACATCGTTTCCCCTCTGTTTCGATACTCTTTCAGACAGCCTACGCACCCATTCGGACCGGTGCGCCGTTATTGGCCGCCGACTCCTTGATGGCGTCCCACAAGCGTGCCATTCGCAGTCCCAGCTCGGGCGGCGAAGGGTTGACCATCGAGCCGGTCCACGTAGCCAGAAAATCCTCCCAGACCCCGTGAGATTCGGGCACATCGACGATTTCCCACCCCTGGTCCCTGCTGATCCCGGTCACTTGCCAGTTGTCAGGTTGTTTCCAAAGGATCTCCAACGATTCCCCCCAGGCACCGGTCCGCAAAGCAGCCTTGGTGCAAAAGACACGTATGTCCGATGCGCATGAAGGGGCGGTGTCGCCACAGGCATTGATGGTCACCAGTGTGCCGGACGCCAGGCGCCCCATGATCACTGCGGCGACCTCGACGGGGCTGTCGTGGTTGTCGAAAAGGGCCCAGACATCTGTGAACTCCTCGCCGGCCAGGTCGGCAACGGTGTTGAGCATGTGTGCGCCGCTGTCGAACACGAATCCCCCTCCGGAAACCTCCGGCTGCTGCCGCCACTTACCATCGAATTGGCCGGCCCAGTCCTGCCAGATCACGCCCGAGATATTCCGAATGGGTCCCAACTCTCCTGAGCGCAGCATGTCTGCCGCACCCCTGATGTAGGGGGACAGGCTGCCTTGAAAGGCGACGACCAGCAATCGTCCGGTCCGATCGCGCGTCTCGATCAGGTCCCTGGCTTCGTCCGCGGTCATGACCATCGGTTTCTCCACCAGGACGTCGATGCCCGCTTCCAGGCAGGCCTTGACCTGGCGACAGTGCAGGGCATGCGGCGTCACTATGAAGGCAACGTCTACCTCGCTGGAGTACCGATCGAGCATACCCTCGAGGTCAGGCTCATTCGGAGGAACGGGACGATTGTTGGCTTTGAAAAGATCTACCGTCTCGGAGTAGGCTTCGGGCGAGGGTTCACAAACGGCGGTGATATGCGTGTTGCGAAACTCGGTCAACATCGACCGAATGCGGCTTCGGCCCGCATTTCCACAACCAACAACTACTGCCCTTACTTTCGGGTCACGGTCCACTACTCTATCTCCCTTCCTGGTTGATCGCCATGGGACCCCTATCGCGCCGTAGCCGCACTCTTCCGCCTGGGCGAGACCCGATCTGCGACGGATGATGGCCGCCCAAAATGGCCCGCTGAAGTGTACACCTCTTGCATACGCTGATGCGAGATACAGCAGCGCCGCTGCTAAGCCGCGACGGCTAGGCACCGCGACCGCAAACAGCCCGACCGTTCGGCCCGAGCCCGTCGCAGGCATCTTCCGCCGACGAACGTGGGGCGCCGTCAGTCGACGATCCTGCCGATCATGAAGACGTCGGTCGTGTTGCTGAGAGCCGGGTCGATCGTCTCGCCGCCGGCGACGAAGATCGTTTTGCCGGAGATGGCGCACCTGAGGTCGTTGAGGCCGGCCGGTAGCCGTTCCTCCAGGACCGTGTAGTTGCCTGACCTGGTGTCGTACACAAAGGCCAGGTCTGAGTACGCCCCGATCGTGCGCTCCCGCCACGTGCCGACGTTGAGCGCGAGCTCGGTCCGGTACTCGTCGGAGCGGTCGGTGCGATACAGAGCGCCCTCGCCCGGATGGCCCATGGTGAAGTTGCCGCCGATTATCACCACCTCGTCGCCGAAGGCAATGGCGCACCAGCCTGAACCGGTGACGGGCAGGTCGGCGAGCCGCGTCCACTCGTCCGTAGGGAAGTCGTACCGCCAAGCGATGCAGTAGAACCTGATGTGCCTGGTGTTGTCCTCCGTCCAGCACTCGACGCCGCCGAACACGTACGCCGATGCGCCGATGCTGGCGTAGGCGGAGCCTTCCAGCGGCTCGAACGGCACAGGGCCCATGTCCTTCCAGCCAGCCCCGAGGTCGTCTACGTCCAGCACCTCGTAGTTGGTCAAGTGGCGGGTCGTGAAGGCCCCGCCCTGCGACCTCTCCCACTCTCCGCCGCCAAGGGCCAGTACCCTGCTGCCACTGGTCCCGATCACCGGCACCGCCCGTCGGTAGCCCATGTCGGGCAGCCGCGTCCAGTGGAACTCGCCCCTTCGTCGCCGCAGCCACCAGGCCTCGGGCAGACTGAGCGGTAGGCCGTCGGTGCGCTTGCGCCCTCCCAGGACCAGCAGCCCGTCGCCCAGCGTCGCCCCGTTGGCGTAGGCCCGGCCCACCGGCAGCGAGGGCTCCACTGGAAACCAGTCGTCGCGCGCCTCGTCCCAGGACCAGGCCTGCTCCGTCTCCCGCCAAGGGAAAGTCATCCCGGCTGCGTACACCGGCACGCCGTCGACCATCCCCATGGCGCCACCCTTGAGCAGGCTGGGCAGGCCTTTACCCCTGGTCCACTCGATCTTCATGAAGTCACCCTCGCACTGGTGTATGGTCTCCCCACCGTCACGAGTCGCGGGACGGCGCGGTCGATCTTAGTCTTGCGATGAACAGGCCGCAACCGGCTGACGCGACGTTTGACAAGCCCGATGGCCCCCAAATACACTCGCCGTCGTCCGCGACCCCTTCATGGAGGCATCAGTGTGGCCGTGACCGAGCGTGTCCGCAACCTGTCCATTGGTGAGTACTTCCTCCGCAGATACAAGCGGACGCCCCGGTCCCTCGCGTTCAAGGCCACCAACGCCGAGGAATTCGAGGCATGGAAGCGCGAATTCGCGGAGCGAGTGTCCCAATGCCTAGAGCCGTTCCCCGAGCCCACAGACCCGGACCCGGAGGTCATCGAGGTCGTGGACGAGGGCGACTACTGGCGCGAGAAGGTCATCTTCAACTCCGAACCGGACATGTCGGTGATCGCTTACGTGCTGATGCCCAAGGACATCGCCCCCGGCGAGCGGCGGCCGGCCGTTCTGGCCGCCCACGGCCACGGCGGCGGCAAGGACGATGTGTGCGGCATCGGCCATGGGGAATCGGAGCGGGTCGACCGCATCGCCTCGCTCAACTACGACTACGCCCGCCAGTTCGCTCTGCGCGGGTACGTCGTGATCGCGCCCGACTGGCGCGCCTTCGGGGAGCGCAGGGCCGGCGGCGCGACGCCCTCCAAAGACGTGTGCGACCTGCTGGAGGACAAGGCGCTGCTCTTCGGCCAGAACCTGCTGACGCTGAACGTGTGGGACGCCCGGTGCGCCATCAACTACCTCCAGTCGCGCCCCGACGTCGACTCTGAGCGCATCGGCTGCGCCGGCCTGTCCTACGGCGGGACCATGACACTGTTCACGACGGTCACCGACCAGCGCGTCAAGTGCGCCGTCGTCAGCGGGTATCTGAACCGGTTCGACTCCTTCGCTCTGGGCAAGGGTCACTTCTGCGGAGCTCAGCTACCGATCGGGCTGCTCGAGTACGGCGAGATGGAGGACGTGGCGTGCCTGATCGCCCCCAGGCCGCTGCTGATCGAATCGGCCACCGGCGACAGCGTGTTCCCCATCGAGGCCAGTCGCAGGGCGTCCGAGGCAGTCCGGCGGGCCTACGCCGCGGCCGGCGTCCCCGAGCGCTTCGACGTGGACGAGTTCAACGGAGCCCACGAGTGGAGCGGACGCAAAGCATACGACTGGATGGCGAGGTGGCTGTGACCGGCGTACCGGGGGGCGGCGAGTGACCGTCGGCGACGCGCTGCGCTCGCTCGGCATCCTCCAGAGCCAGCGCGACGTGTGGTACTCGGCCGACGATATGGCCTGGTACGAGGTGCCCGACACGCCGTGGCAGCCGTGGCACGACGCCTGCGTGTCGTCTACGACCATGCCTCTCGATGGTGACGGGCAACGACATGGCTTCCGTCGTAGGGAGGCCGGCCCGGGCCCGAGGGCAATGATGGACCGGGAACGAAGGACGTAGCGGGGCGTATGGGGCTGTCCAGACGCGGTGTGATCGCCAAGCGGGTCGTCGCCGACCGCGCTTTGCTGCTGAGCGTGGCTATCGCCACCACTATCATCACGGCCCTGAGTGCCGGGGCGCCTCTCTACCTTGACGCACTCGAGCGCCTGGCCTTCCGGGACGCCCTGGACCGGCTGGACACTCCTTCCCCCGGGATTCCGGTAGTCGCCTTCAGGGTCCCGGTCGACCGTGAAGCGCTCGACTCCACAGCGGCGTCCGTCTCTCGCGCGATCGACGACACCCTGTCGTCCGTCTACGTAGGCCAGGAGCTGTCGCTCAAGGTCGAGCCATACCTCATCGGCCTGCCCTCACGGCCTCTTCCGGCCGAGCCGGGGACTGGCGTCCCGGTCTCTCGCGGCTACTTTCAGCACCTCTCCAATCTCGGCGCCAACGCCAGGCTCGTGCATGGTCGTATGGCCGAAGACCGGGTTACCGAGGGGCCAACCAAGCCCCTGGTAGAGGCAGTCATCGGCCGTCCGTCGTTCGAGTCCGGTTGGTTCGACCTGTCCGTTGGCGACATGCTGACCGTATCCCGAGGCCTGGGAGATGCAGGCAAGATCTCCGTACGGATCGTCGGCGTCTACGAGCCCCGAACAGACGCGGCCGCCTACTGGGACTTCGCAGACGTGTTCTTCGACCCGGCGCCGCTCGAGGACGGTCCTCCCCCAGGGATCACCGTGGTCGCGGACGAGCCTCCCATACCCCTGTTCGTAGGCCGGAGCGCGCTGGTGGCAACGATCAGCGATGCCTACCCCAACACCCTCATAGACCCGATCTCGCTCGTCGTGACCGCCAAGGAGCGGCTGGCCGGTCTCTCGGTCGACGAGGTCGGGACGATGCTTGCCGACTTTGAGACTGAGATAGTGCGGGCTCTGCCTGGCTCTATAGTCGCCCACGGGCCGCTGGAAGGCATCGTAAAGGACATTCAGCGACGCAGGTTCTTCGCGTCGGTCCCGTCGCTGCTCCTTCTGACCGTCACCATCACGACGATGGTGTTCTGCCTTGCGATGATGGTCTTCTATCTCATCCGGTCGAGAGAGAGAGACGTCGGTCTCTTGAGGACTCGCGGCGCGGGCTCGCGCCAGCTAGTGCGACTGTCAGTACTCGAAAGCGGTCTGGTCGTGGCGCTTGCGACCGTGCTGGGTTCCGTGCTAGCCGTCGCCCTGGTCACGCTTGCGGGCGCCCTGCCTCTCTTCAGCGGGGTGGGCGACGGCAGAAGCTTGGGCATGGAGCTTGCGCTGTTGCCATTCGCTCTGGCCGCCGGGGCCGGACTCGTCTGTTTCCTGGTCTTGCTGCTGCCGACGGCTGTCTCCACCGCAAGCGGCGCGCTGGTCCAGAAGCTCAACGCGTCCCGGCCGCCGACGCTGGGCACTATCCACCGCTACAACCTCGACGTCGCGGTCCTCGTCCTCGGTGGCCTCGTCTACTGGGAGCTACAGGCCCGCGGCAGGCTGGTATCCGGCGGGCTCTTCGGCAACGTCGAGATAAACGAGGCGTTGCTGATCGCCCCGGTCCTGTTCCTGCTGACAGTGGCGCTGGTATTCATGCGGCTCTTCCCGATGGCGATGCGCTTCGTAGCAGGCGAGTCGCCCGGCCTGCTGCACCTGGTCACCGTGGTCTCCATCGTGTCGCTGGCCGCCATCGTCGGGGTTGGCGCACTGGGTGACCGCGAAGTCCTGCCCTCGCTGACGCCCCTGGCGGCCCTCGGCGGCCTGGCGGTCTTCTACCGGGCTACATTCAGTACGACTCGCGTGTCGTACACGTTCCTGGGACTCGCATTGCAGACCATGCTGGTTGGCGCCGTGCTCTACCTGAAGTACCCTGACACCGATGGGCTTGCCATCGTTCCCATCGCCGGCATCGTCACCGTCGTGCCGGGCCAGTTCGCATTCGCCGCGTTCAAGGGCTCGGTGCGAAGGGCACCGGTCTGGCTCTCCATCGGGATGTGGCGGATGGCCCGCAACCCGCTCCAGTACACGTGGCTGGTCCTCCTGCTGGTCCTCGTGACCGGCGTGAGTATCCTCTCCACGACGGTTGGCGGGACCCTGGAGGTCAGCCAGAGCGACAGGGTCAACTACGAAACGGCCGGAGACATCCACGTCACCAGCATTCCCAGGTTATACCCCGGTGGGCCAGATGACCTGCGAAAGCGCATCGTCGAGACGGCCGGCGTAGGCGGGGCATCCATGGCGTGGCGAACCACAGGCGCGGTGGGGCACTCTGCGATCAACGTGCTGGCCATCGAGTCGGCCGCGTTCGGAGACATCGCCTGGTTCCGCGACGACTTCTCCGAACGCACTCTCGCCGAGGTGATGAACGCCCTGGAGGGGCTCGGCTCGGTCCGCGGCATCCCAATCCCGGACGGCGCGACAGGCCTGGGAGTTTGGGTCAAGCCCATGGAACGATATCCGAGTATCTCCGCTTTGATGGTGCTGCGGGACCGGAGGGACAAGCTGGCGGTGCTGACCCTGGACAAATTCGAGAGCGCCGAGTGGCAGCAGATGAGCAACGACCTGCCCTTTGGAATAGAGCCGCCGCTGGAGCTGGTAGCATTCCAGATCTTCGAGTCCGGGCAGTTTGCGCGGGGCACGCCGGGCACCGTGCTCCTAGACGACGTGTACGCCGTTATGGAGTCCGGCGAGGCGCGCGTCTTCGAAGACTTCGAGGCTGGCTTCGACTGGGCGACCTTCGCCACACCGGGACTGGAGACGGACGACGTGTACCAGACCGCGCACGACATCTACAGCGGAAAGCGGTCCGCGGTCTTCAGTTTCGGAGCGAGCAAGAACAATTCTCTCCGCGGGATCTTTCCCAGTGCCACCGGAGGTATGCTGCCCGCCGCCGTAAGCTGGTCGTTCGCGGCCTGGACGGGGCTTGAACTCGGCGACACCTTCGTCCTCACAATGACGCGTAGACAGGTGCGCATAGTCATCGAGGAGATGGTCCAGCACTTCCCCACCATGAGCGCCGACGGTCAGGGCTTTGTGGTCATGGACCTGGACCGGCTACTGGAGCGCCTGAACCTCATGGACGTCCACACCCCGGTCTCGCCCAGCGAAGTCTTCATCTACCGGACGCCGGATGCGGGCGAGGAGGTGGACGCCCTGCTCGCCGACCTTACGTCCCTGACCGCCAAGGTGGACGACGGTCGCCCTCGTCTGGAGAGGCTCCGGTCGAGCCCGCTCGGAGTCTCGGGCTGGAAGGCCCTGATCTTCGTCTCTCTTGGCACTGTCTTACTCGCCGCCGCCTTCGGTTACGTGACGTATCTGCGGACCCAGTCGGACCGGAGCCGCCACGAGACCGCCTTCATGACGTCACTCGGCATGTCGCGGCGCCAGCTCATGGCACTGCTCGGAGTCGAGCACCTCGGCATGGCGCTGGCCGGCATCGGCCTGGGCACGTGGGCCGGCTTCCAGATGAGCGAGCTGATGGTGGGGTCGCTGGCGGTAACAGAGACCGGTGGCGAGGTCGTGCCGCCGTTCGTCCTGTCGACAGACTGGGGTCTCATGCTGCCGACGTACCTGGCGATCTTAGGTATTGTGCTTGTGTCCCTGGTCGTGCTAGACCGGAGGGCACGTCGCGCCGACGTCCGCATGATAGGAAGAATGGCAGACTTATAACAGTGAGTGACAAGATTGTTCAGTGGGGAATCGAACGATCTAGCAGGCTGATGAAATATGGGGCGTGCAGCCCCGATGCCGAATCGGGGTTGCCGGGAGTCTGAGGGTGTCCCTCAGATATAATTCTTCCCTCTTCATGGCTGGCCAGGAAAGGGGCCAGGGGAATGGTCGCAAAGGTTTTCAGTACCCTGCAAACACTAAGTGAGCATGTCTGAAGTAGTCCGCCGGCTAGCCTCGGTATGGCGTCAGACGGCCAGGCGCAGTCTAGCCCAGTGGAAGCTGCTGTCATCCGTGGTGCTCGGCGTCCTGCTGGCCTCGGCCGTCATGGCGGGCACCGTCGTCTATTTCGACGCTCTCCGCGAGCTCGCGCTGGACCGGACCCTGCAGGAGCAGCCCGCATTCGAGACCAACATCCTGCTGTGGGCCTCCCGCGCGCCGGCAAACGACTGGGAGTACCAGCGGCTGGTGTCCGCCATCGACGGCCAGATCGACCGCAATCTGGCGTGGATTACAGAAGACCGGATGTACGGCGTACGGGGCATGACCTTCTTCCCGGTGGCGTCCGGTGAAGAGGAACTCGCCGGCGAGGATAACAGCCGGGCCTACTTCGTCCACCTGCCACGCCTTCCTGAGCATGCGACGGTGATGGACGGCGGACGCCTCCCCGCGGAGCCGGAGGCCGGCACAGCGGAGGGGCCGCTCTCGCTGGAGGTCCTGATACCGCTGAAGGCGGCCAACCGGTTCGGGCTCGCCGTCGGCGACACCGTCGTGGCCGTTCCGCCCCAGTCGGCGCGCGCCTCCAGCGTTACGGTGAAGATCGTTGGCATCCTGGAGAGCAACGACCCGACGGACGCGTTCTGGCAACTGGACCTCAGCCTTCGTCCCATCGCCGACGACTCGGACTTCCAGAACCTGCCGATGTACGTCTCCAGGAAGGCGATCACGGACGTGCTGGGGCCGTCGGCCCCGTCCATAGCCGCCGAGTACGTCTGGCTGCTGGAGGTTGACACTGGCAGGATCGACGCCGGAAACGCCGAGACCGTGCTCGCCAGCCTCAGCGCCATGGGCCGGCTGGCCACGTCGCTGGAGGACTTCCGGCTCACCACCGGGCTCGACGAGGCTCTGATCGAGTACGACCGCAGGCTCTTCTTCACCAAACTGCCCATGTTCGTCGTCCTGATCCTCATCGTGATGGTGATCCTGTACTACTTGGTAACGCTGTCGGCCCTGGTCACCGATGAGAGGCGCGGCGAGCTGGCCCTGCTGCGCAGCCGCGGCGCCAGCCCTGCCCAACTCCTCACGGTGTTCGTCATCGAGGGCACGACCATCGCCGTGCTGGCGACGCTCGCGGGCCCGTTCCTCGCGGCCACTGGAATAGGTCTGCTTGGCTACACACCGGCCTTCTCCGACCTGACCAACAACGCCAACCTGTCCGTAGGCATATCCGCGGAGGCTTACCTGCTCAGTGCCGCCGGCGGACTCCTCAGCTTCGCCGCGATGATCATCCCAGCCATCCAGGCCTCCCGCGTCGGCGTGACGCAACACCGGCAGCAGTCGGCCCGGCCTTCGGCGCTTCCCGCCTTCCAGCGTTACTACGCGGACGTGCTCCTCCTCTTGCTGGGCATCGTCATGTTCAGACAGCTATCGCAGCAGGACTCGGTGGTCGCGACCGACCTGCTCGGGCAGGCCACCACCGACAACTTGCTGCTGGCGCTTCCCGGGGTGATTCTGGTCGCCGCCGGCATGGTACTGCTAAGGCTGTTCCCGGTCATCATGAAGGTGGTCAGCAAAATAGCCTCTCCCCGGCTGTCCGCCGGGCTGGTCATGGGCGTGTGGCAGATGACCCGAAACCCCACCCACTACGCCCGGCTCTCGCTGCTGATGATACTGACGGCAGGGCTGGGGATATTCGCCTCCAACTTCGGCGCGACTCTGTCCCGCAGCTTCGACGAGCGGGTGAAATACTCTACCGGCGCAGATATGCGTATCGAGGGGGTCCGACCCGAAACTCCCCCGCGGCCGTCATCCTCACAATTAAGAGCGGGCACGCCTACGCCGATTCCCTTCCCCAGGCCGGAGCTGGCAGCCAGCTATAATGGCATCGAGGGCGTCACCGCGGTGAGCCCTGTACTCAGGACCAGAGGACACGACTCTACCCGCGTCGCCACCGGCGCCTTTATGATGTTGGCGGTAAACCGCGGAAGCTTCGGTGACGTCGCCTGGTACCGAGACGACTTCTCGCGCCAGTCCGTAGCAGGAGTCCTGGCACTGCTGGACGGCTCGGCGGGTCCGGACGGCATCGTTTTGCCCGCCGACGCCGCGACCCTGAGGGTCCGGGTGCGTCCGAACGACGCGTATCCGAGTATCCGAGTAGACGCCCGGGTCAGAGATGCGATGGGCCAGTACTGGACCCACAGGCTCGGCACGTTGGAAAGCGACGAATGGGCCATGCTGGAGGCCAGCCTGGACTTCGACGGCGAGCGGCCCATGGTGGCCCGAGGACCGCTGACACTGGTGGCATTGCAGATATACCGCCCCAGCAGGCGCGGGTTTCGACGTAGCACACTCATCGCGGGCGGCTCGGTGCTCATCGACGAGATCTCGGTGACCCGGACCAGCGGCGACACGCAGGTCGTCGAGCAGTTCAACGATATCTCAGGGTGGCAGGTCCTCAGGCCCAGCAGCGACGTGATCTTCGATGTCCTCCGGGCCTCTGAATCCGCGTTCGACGGGGGATCTGGCTCGGCGCTCTTCTCGTGGGCTGAGGGCCGCCAGCTCGGTGCGCGGGGGATCTTCTACAGCCCCGTCGATGCGCCGATGCCCGTGCTGGCCAACGCGTCTTTCCTGGACCAGACCGGGCACAAGGTCCAGGACGAGTTCAACGTCTCCGCCGCCGGCCATCTGTTCTCCGTACGGCTGGTGGGCACGATCGACCTGTTCCCGACGATGACCGATCTTGATGAGAGCTACCTGATCGCCGACGTCGACGCTGTTACCGGACAGGCTAACGCAGCCGCCATCGAGCAGGAGGTGGTGCCGAACGAAATGTGGGTGTCGACCTCGATAAACGGCGGGGACCGCCAGGCGCTCAGGCTCGGCCTGGAGAGCGTGGCCGGTTACCACAGCGGCTCCATCCAGGACCGGGCGATCACGCTAAGCGAGTCGCAGGGCGACCCGCTGGTCAAGGCAGGCTGGAGGGCGCTGCTGTTCATCGCCTTCGGCGCCGTCTTGCTCCTGAGCTGCACGGGCTTCCTGCTCCACGCCTACGTTTCGTTCCAGAACCGGCAGTTCCAGTTCGCGCTGCTCAGGACCATCGGTTTCTCGATGCGGCAGCTCCTCACCATGGTCTGGCTTGAGCAGACGATCGTCGTAGCCGTCGGACTGGCGCTGGGCACCTGGATGGGTGCTAGACTCGGCTCCACCATCCTGCCGTTCCTGGGCCACGACGACACCGGCGGCAAGATCGTCCCGCCCTTCGTCATGGAGGTGGACTGGTCGGCGCTGCTGCTGACCTACTTCGCTATACTAGCCGTGTTCGCCGCCATAACCCTGGGACTCGTCTGGCTGATCCACCGCATCTCGGTTCAGCGTATCCTCAGGCTCGGGGAGATGTAGAGCTTTGACCCATACCGACAATGCCGCGGCGGCCCGGAAGACTGCACCCTTCATCCTCTGCCGGGACCTCTTCAAGATCTACAAGATCGCTGACCTAGAGGTCGTCGCTCTGCGTGGGCTCGACCTCAAAGTCGAGCGCGGCGAGATCGTCGCCATCGTCGGTGCCAGCGGCAGCGGCAAGTCGACGCTGCTCAACATCCTGGCGGGCTACGATACCCCATCGGCGGGGACGGTGAGGATCGGGGACCGCGATTTTATAAACATGGGCGCAAGGGACCTCGAGATCTACCGGCGCCACGAGGTGGGTTTCGTCTGGCAGCAGACGAGCAGGAACCTGTTCCCCTACCTCTCCGCCCTAGAGAATGTCGCGCTGCCGATGATGCTGACGTCCCTCGGCGCCGCAGAGCGCGACGAGCGGGCCCGCACGCTGCTCGACCTAGTCGGCCTGGCCGACCGGGCCGGTCACACGCCGGAGACGCTGTCCGGCGGTGAGCAGCAGAGGGTCGCCATAGGAGTCGCGCTGGCGAACCACCCTGCCCTGCTGCTGGCCGATGAGCCCACCGGCGAGCTTGACGACGCTACGGCCGCGGAGGTCTTTGCGGTCTTCGACGTCGTCAGCAAGGAGCTCAAGACCACCGTCGTCATCGTCAGCCACGACCAGGAGATCGCCCAGAAGGTGCCCCGGGTCGTGATTATCCAGGACGGCAAGCTTTCGACCGAGGTCCGCCGTGCCGCCAGTTTCCGCAGACCGGGCGACGGCGAGCTCCGGGAGTTCACGTTCGTGGACCCGACAGGGCGCCTCCAAATCCCCAGGGAGTTCCTGGAGCAGCTCAACATCTCGGAGCGGGCAAAGGTGTTCCTTGAAGGAGACCAACTGCGCATCGTGCGGGTGGACTTCGACGAATGACGCCACAGTGAGGCTGACATGAGGCTGGCCGTATCCGGGAAGATCGACGACGAGTTTCTTGCCTACGCCAGACAGGTCGGTGCCACCGACTACATCGGCGGCGGCAACGACCTGCCCACAGACAAGGGCTACTTCGGGTTCCAGGAGCTAATGCTGCTGCGCCAGCGGATTGAGAACGCCGGACTTCGGTGGGCGGTCCTCGACGGCATCCCCGCAGGGTGGAAGCATAAGATCAAGCTCGGTCTGCCGGGCCGCGACGAGCAGATAGCCAACTGGTGCAGGACCCTCGAGAACATGGGCGCAGCAGGAATACCCGCTCTGGGCTACTTCTTTTCGCTACGCAGCGGGGTCGGCCACTACGGCCTGCGGACGTCCCGCACCACGCCGGGCAGGGGCGGAGCCAAGGTCACCAGCTTCGCCTACGAGCTCATCGAGGGCGCCGACCAGGGCTTCTGGGACCCCCCGGTCGACAGGTCCGTCGAGGCCACCGACGACGATGTGTGGGGTTACTTGTCATACTTCCTCGAGGCGGTGATCCCGATAGCTGAACAGGCCGGGGTGAGAATGGGGGTCCATCCGGACGACCCGCCCGTCTCGCCCATCGGCGGCGTCGCCCGAGTGTTGCGCAGCCACGCGGCCCTCAGGCGGCTGACCGAGATCGTGCCCAGCGACTCCAACTGCCTCGGTTTCTGCCAGGGGACCATATCCGAAATGCCCGAGGATATCCTGGACGCCATCCGGTACTTTGGCAGCCGCAACAAGATCTGCTACGTCCACTTCAGGAACGTGTCCGGCACCGTGCCGAGCTTCTCCGAGACCTTCATCGACGAGGGTCACGTAGACATGCTGGAGGCGATGAGCGCCTACAGGGATGTCGGGTACGACGGCCCGATCATCGACGACCACGTGCCGGACATGGGCGGCAGCGAACGACAGTACCGCTCCCACGCCTTTGCCATGGGGTACATGCGGGCCCTAGTGCAGGCTGTGAACGCCGGCTAGGACCGAAACCGGCGTTCACACGTCAGCCTGGCATGGGAGGGCGGCCTTTGCAGCCGCCTGCCAAGCGCGACGCTCCAACGAAGGCGCTCCACCATCGCTCCTCACAGGCTATCCCCCTCCCTATTCCCCCCGTACGACTTCTTCGCGTGATCGTTACGACCGCGCCCTACGACGTGTTCGATCCGGGCGACCACCTGGGCGGCAGCCGCAAGGTCGACACGTACCTGTGCCGGAGCAGGAGCCACAAGGGCATGGTGGCCTGTAAGGTCCTGCGCGCCTCCAACACCATCGACTACTCCTAGCTGGAGGCGGTGATGGAAGAGGGTCAACGCCTGCAGGCTGCGACACCCAAACGTGATCGAGGGGTACGCCATCAAGCTGCTGCCCTACCCCCGGGTAATCATGGAGTACCTCGGCGGTCAGAACCTGAGTACCACGTTCCTCCACGGCAACTTCGAGGCATTCGAGGTCGAGGCCATCGTCCGATGTGGCGGAGCAGATGTGCGCCGCGCTGTCATACGTCCACGGCGAAGGTCTGCTTCACCTGGACGTTAAGCCGTCGAACATCATGTACGGCGATGTCCACGCTACGCTGTTCGACTTCAGTGTCGCGGAGGAGTACTCGGAGGACACGCTGCTACGAGACAACGCCGGCACCGTCGAGTACACGGCGCCGGAGCAGACGTTCAGGCGGGAGGTGGGCTACGCAACTGACGTGTTCGGCCTCGGAGTGGTCCTGTACCAGCTACTTACGGGGGGAGAGCTCCCGTGCCCCGTCGTCAAGCGCCCGATCCCGGGGCGCGGTGACGAGCCGCGACGCCTCCTCGACTACGAGGTCTGGCCACGACCGTCCGCCTAGATCAACACCGCGGTGCCGCCCTTGGCGACGCCACCATGAAGGCCATCGACCCAGACATGGGCGCCAGATACACGACTCCCGCCGGCTTCGGTGCGGCGCTAGGCGCTGTAGGAGTCGCGGCCTTAGCGTCACAGCCAGGCCGGTGCGACGGGACGCGTCTCTAGGCAGTCTTGTCCTCGTCGTCGCCCTGTGGCACCACGGCCTGCCTGAACTCCCGTAGGGCCTTGCCCATGGAAGCGCCCACCTGAGGCAGCCGGCCGACGCCAAAGATGATCATCACGATCGCCAGGACAATGATTAGCTCTGTGGGACCCACTCTGAACGGCATGCTTTCTCCTCTCTGCTTATTATGCCACGTTGCGAGGCGCAAAGCTCATCGTTTTCTTGAACTCCGATTCACCCGTCCAGCATACACGACCCTTGCCGAGCTTGAAACAGTAGCGATTGTTGACCGGGTCGGCCTGACCTGAAGTGACAGTGTTGGCGGCCATGTCCAGTCTGCCATGGCCGGCAGCATCCACTTCCCCGCCCGCGAAAGCCATTCTCTTGACGGGAATCCCTCACTTCAGGTACTCAGCCATTCGCGTCATCATCCCGCCTCGTCGCCGCCACTCGTCTCGTCATCCCTGGGCAATCCACGCCGATTGCGATATCCTGGCCGGAGTCACCCCCGAGGAGCTAACCATGTACGACCTACTCATCAAAAACGGCCGTGTGCTCGACGGCACCGGCAGCCCGTGGTTCCGGGCCGACGTTGCGGTCGTCGGCGACAGAATCGTCGCCATGGGACTGCTGGCCGACCGTGAGGCGCGCCGGGTCATCGACGCCACCGGACACTTCGTCACCCCGGGATTCATCGAGGAGCACAGCCACGCCGACGTCACCTTCCTGGTCGATCCGCTGGCCCAGAGCTGCATCAGGCAGGGCATGACGACCCTGGTCGTCGGCAACTGCGGACACGCCGCCGCACCGGTGTCGATGGACATGGTGGACGCATATCGGGCCGGTGCGGCCATCTACGAGGTCGATGGCTATGACTGGACCTGGGAGACCATGGGCGAGTACCTGGACACGGTGCGCCGGGCCAGGACCTCTGTCAACGTCGTGGCGCTCACCGGCCACCTCCCGGTGCGGCACATGGTGATGGGAGAAGCCAACCGCCCGGCCAACCCGGACGAGCGTGTCAGGATGCGCGACCTTGTCGCCGCCGCCCTCGCCAATGGCGCGCGGGGCTTCAGCACCGGCCTCATGTACCAGCACACTGTGTTCTCCGACACCGACGAGGTGGTCGAGATGGCCAGGGCGCTGGCGCCCTACGGCTGGGCCTACCACACGCACATCAGGGACTACGGCCGGCATCTGCAGAAGGCGGTCGCCGAGGCCATCGAGATAGCGGAACGTGCCGAGGTGCCGCTTGTGGTATCTCACATGTACCCGGCGGGAAAGGAGTACTGGGGCCAGGCCGGCGCGTGCATCGAGATGCTGGAAAAGGCTCGCGACAGGGGGGTGGAGGCCGGCTTCGACGTTACCCCCTGGCTCCGAGGCGGAGGTCCGTTCATATCCTACTTCCCGCCCTGGGCACGCGAAGGCGGGATGGCCGCGACGCTCGACCGCGTGCGCGATCCAGAGATCAGCGCGCGCATCGTCTCGGCGGTCGAGGCCGGCGAGTACTACTCCTTCGCCTTCGGTTGGGACGATCAGCTCGTCTTCCACGTGGCCGATCCAAAGAACCGCCCCTGGCTCGGGCGGTCCATCGGCGAGATCGCCAGAGAGCGCGGCGAGGACCCGGGCCGGACTGCGATGTCGATGGTGCTGGATGACCAGGGCAAGTTCGGCGTCGCGCCCACCAACAAGTGCGACGAAGACGTGGACGTGTTGATCAAGCACCCCATGGGCATCCCCGTGGCCGACGGGCGGTCACTGGCCCCCGTAGGACCGCTAGCCTATCAGGACAGGCCCAACTCCTACGGCACCTTCGCTCGCGTGCTGGGCCGCTACGTCCGCGAGAGAGGCATACTCACTTGGGAAGAGGCCATCCAGAAGCTGGCAGCCATCCCCGCCTCCCGCGTTGGGCTATGGGACCGTGGCGTGCTACGAGACGGCATGGCCGCGGACATCGTCGTCTTCGACCCCGAGACGGTCGTCGAAAAGGCAGACTACGCCAATCCCCAGGAGTACCCAGAGGGGATGCCCTGGGTGATCGTGAACGGCGAGGTCACCGTCGCCCCCGAAGGCCACACCGGTGCTCGCGCCGGCACGGTACTGTAGCCTGGTGCCTCGCATATCACCAGCTACGATGACGCCGCAGCAGCATCGACGAGATCCGTCCAGTGTGGCAGGGGCCACCTGGAATCGGCAGGCCGGCGGTCGCATCGATCCGCTCCTAGGGCAGCAGCTCGATGCCAACCTGGTCCAGACTCAAATCCTCGAGGCTCTTCACGTTCATGTCACTCACCCACATTCTCGCCGGACGCGGCAGGTCGGACGTGGACTAGGACGCTACCTAGCGATGCTATTACGAGCCAGCCGGCAGGTGCATGGGGAGTTCTCACAAAAAGCCTGGGTCGCGTCACCCCAATTGCATCCGCCCGGGCCACACTGGGAGATGAGTGAGGCCATCAGCAGGCAGGTCAGCCGAACCTGGAAACACGGGAAGCTCAAGGGGCGCAGGCCACAGCTCAGGCGACTCTGCCCTCGCTCCACTGCAACACGCGCCGCGTACCCCGCGTAGCGAGCCCTCACGGGTACGCAACGCACGCCGTATACCCTCTCGGCTGGCATTCGCCTGGGCCTCTGGCCCACCGAATGCGGGGCGACGTGGTCGGGGTGCCGATGTCTAGCTGTCTCGGCGCTCCCTCTCCATCCTGCGGAGCTCGTTGCGGCGGATCTTGCCGCTGATCGTCTTGGGCAAGTCGTCGACGAACTCGATCTCACGGGGCTTCTTGTAAGGCGCCGTCACCCTCGCGACATGGCCCTCCAACTCGCCGGCCAGCGAGTCTGACGGATCCTGGTCGGGGGACAGCACTACGAAGGCTTTAACAATCTGCCCTCTGATCTCGTCGGCCTTGGCGATCACGGCCGCCTCGGCAACGGCCGCGTGCTCCACCAACGCCGACTCGACCTCGACGGGGCCTATGCGGTACGACGCGCTGATGATCACGTCGTCCGCCCGGCCGACGAACCAGTAGTAGCCGTCGCCGTCTCGGTACGCGCGGTCGCCGGTGTAGTACCAGTCACCGCGAAAGCTCTTGGTGTTGGCCTCGGGGTTACGCCAGTAGCCTGGGAATAGGCCGACGGGCCGCTCCGGTGCCGTCCGAATGGCGATCTCTCCCTCCTCGCCGTCCGGCAGCTCGTTGCCGTCTTCGTCCAGAATGCCCAGTGTGAACCCCGGCGCCACGACTCCCAGCGAGCCCGGCCTGTACTCCATGCCCGGGAAGGTGGCGGCGCACAGCACCGTCTCCGTCTGCCCGTAGCCCTCCCAGATGTGGAGCCCCGTGCCCTCGCGCCACGAGTCTATGACCTCGGGGTTCACCGCCTCGCCCGCGCCGAGACAGTGCCTGAGCGCCCTGGGCTTGAACCGGCCCAGGTCCTCCAGGACCAACATCCGATACGCGGTCGGCGGCGCGAAGAAGGTCGTGATCGGGTACCGCTCCATCACCCGCAGCGTCGCGGCCGCGTCGAACCTGCCGCGGTGGTCCCAGATAAAGATCGCGGCGCCCATGTTCCACGGCGCGAACAGGCATGTCCAGGCCGCCTGCGCCCAGCCCGTGTCGGACAGCGACCAGTGAAGATCGGTCGGCCGGTTGTCTAGCCAGAACCTTCCCGTGATGTCGTGGCCGACCGGGTAGGAGGCATGGGTGTTCAGCGCCATCTTCGGATAGCCGGTAGTGCCCGATGTGAAGTAGATCATCAGCGGGTCGGTGGAGAGGTTCTGCGGATGGTGCAGCTCCGCCGACGCCGAATCAATCAGGGCCTCGTACTCAAGGTAGGCGCCGTCCCTCCCGACCACAACCACCTCTTTCAGGCTGGGACACTCGCCGCGGATCCCGTCGAACTTCACGGCGTTCTCGGCGTCGGTTACGACGGCCGTCACCTCGGCGGCGTTGAGCCTGTAGGCGATGTCCCTGGGCGTGAGCATCGTCGTGCCCGGTACCGACACCAGCCCGGCGCGTATGCAGCCGATCATGACTTCCCACCACTCGACCACGCGCGGCAGCAAGGTGAACACCCGCTCCCCCGGATTGATCCCCAAGCCGGTCAACGCATTGGCCACACGTCGCGACCGTTCTCCCATCTCTCGGAACGTGATCTCCCGAGCCTCGCCCTCCTGACTCACCCAGAGCATGGCTATCTTGGCGGGGTCCTTGCCCCACTCGTCGAACACCTCGAACGCCCAGTTGAACCTCTCGGGGGCATCAAGGCGGTAGTCGCGGTACGTGTCCGCGTAGTCGCCGATCTGGTAGTCGTGGCTACTGCTCAACCTGCCAGCTTTCGTGTGATTCCGGCCTGGTAGGGGCAGGTCTCTGAGCTGCCCTCTTCGTTATGGTACCTCTGGCCGGTCAGTCTAGTAGATCGCGTATCCCCTGACAACGCCGCTGCGCCGTCGGATAAGATAAGCGCGAGGAGCATGAGTTTTGAAGCATACATACGACACGCCGCTCTCCTCGGGACTCAGATTCGCCGTGGAGCTCATCGCATAGGCGGCCGGGCCCTATGCTCGACGACTACTCACAGGTGGTCCGGTCCCATCAGACCTTCGTGGCCGAGGCCGACGGCGAGATCGTGGGAATCCTCGTCCTCGTTCGCACCGGAGACAGACTGCTGCTCGACAACGTTGCGGTCCGTCCGGATAGGCAGGGAAAAGGCCTGGGCCGTCGATTGGTTACGCTCGCGGTGACCGAGGCCCGACAGCGGGGCTACGCCCACCTGGACTTGTACACGAACGAAGCCATGACGGAGAACATCCGCCTGTACCAATCTCTCGGCTACACGGTCACGGAGCGGACGGCCGAGTATGGCTACCGACGCGTGTACATGCCAAAGACGTTGAAATAGGGTCTAATCGCCGGCGTCGGCGTCACGGGCGGCCTGCAGCGCTTGGGCCCTCGAGGGGCCGTTGCCGCCGACGATAACCGACAGGGTGAGCACCACCGTGGCCCCCGCGATCACTCCACCACCCAGCGTCAGCGCGAAGGGTGCGTCGACCGCGTCCGCCAGGAACCCCATCAGCAACCCGCCCAGGGCGCTGGCGCCCCAGCCTAGCTGGTGGATGCTCATCACCCGCCCGCGGTACCGGTCGGCCACCATGCTCTGCACCAGCGTATTGTTCGTCGTCCCGAACGCACTGCTGCAAGCGCCCGCGACTCCAACGAATCCTATGGCGGCCGGCAGCCAGGTCGCGCGGGAGAACGCCGCCAGCGCCAGTCCGAACCCAACGCCCGTCACGAGCTGGAGAGATACGGAGTTCTTCAGATCACCGAAGACCGCTAGGGCCACGAGCCCCATCAGGCCCCCGATGCCGGAGCTGAGCAGTAGGTTGCCGTACCGCTGGACTCCGCCCCCGCTCAGCTCCTCCGCGAAGATTGGCAGCAACGTCCCGAAGGAGGCGCCGAACACTCCGGTCACGACTCCTATCGCGATCAGGCCGACGATACGTCGATGCTCTCCTATGTAGGCGAGACCGTCGCGCAGGTCGTCGAGCATCCGGCTCTTCGCCACTCGTTCGGCCGGCGGCATCGGCTTCATCATCAGCAACATGCCCACGGTGAGCGTGTAGGCGATTCCGACGAAGAAGAACAGGCCTTCGAGGCCGGCTAGCTCGACCAGCGGCGCGAACAACGATGAACCGATAACTGCCGAGCCGTTACCCAGGAACGAGTACAGTACTATGGCGTTCAGCAGGTGCTCTTGACGTACCAGGTTCGGCACTATCGCTTGCCGGCTCGGTATGTCGAAGGAGACCAGTATTCCGGTGGCCAACGCGGTCGCGATGATGTGCCACGGCTCGATCAGGTCGGTGGCAATCAGCAGCGCCGTCATTAGCGCGATGACGGCGAACATCGCCCGGCTGATCGTGACGAGCCTCAGCCGGTTGACCCGGTCGGCCACGACGCCGCCCCACATCGACAGCAGCAGGATCGGCCCGCTGCTCGACACCGTGACGAGGCCAAGCATCACAGGCGACTCGGTGAGATCGTGCATCAGCCACAGCCGCCCCGTGAACAGCGCCCAGATGCCCAGGTTGGAGAACGCGGCGCCCAGCCAGAACAGCAGGTATTCCCGATAGCCGAGGACGACGAACATCTGCCTCGCCCTCGACGAGACACCCCCAACATATTCGCCTTGGTAGGGCGTCGCCATACGGCTATCCAGCACACGTGCTCAAGGCTCCGTCGAGTATAGCAACATGGCGGCCATCCCCCAACACGCTCGCGACGTTGACCGGCCCCAAGCCCGGTGGTACACTCGCTGCCGTTCTCGCCAGGGTCCGGTCCACTCCTGGCATCCCCCGGTTTGGCAGAGGCGGACCTCCCAGCGATGACCTACCGGCTTGGCGTGGACGTCGGCGGCACCTTCACCGACCTATGCCTCTACGACATCTCCACGGGCAGGCTGGAGTTCGCCAAGACCGCCTCTATGTCCGACCAGTCCGAAGGAGTCGTCCGAGGCATCCGGGAGCTGATCGAGCGCCTGGACATACCCCCATCCGCCATCGATTTCTTCATCCACGGCACCACCGTCGCCACCAACACCCTGCTCCAGCGCTCCGGCGCCCGCACCGCCCTGGTGGCCACGGCCGGCTTCCGAGACGTCCTCCAGATAGGCCGTCAGGAGCGGCCGCACCTCTACGACTGGCGGCACCAGCGTCCGGAGCCGCTGGTGCCGCGACACCTCAGGTTCGAAATCCGAGAACGCGTCCTCCACACGGGCGAAGTCCTCGCCGCCATTGAAGACGGCGAGCTCGATGCCCTGGTCGGGCGCGTCAGGGCTGCCGACGTCGAAGCGGTGGCCGTGTGCCTGCTCCACTCCTATGCCAACCCCGTGCACGAAAAGGCCGTCGGAGAGGCCCTGAGCACGGCCCTGCCCGACACCGCCGTGGTGCTCTCCCACGAGGTGCTGCCGGAGTTCAAAGAGTACGAACGCATGAGCACCACCACCATCAACGCCTATGTTGCGCCGGTCATGCGTCGGTACCTGGGGCAACTCGAGCGGGAAATAGCCGCGCTAGATATCTCCTCGGACCTCCACATCATGCAGTCTAACGGCGGCACCACCACCGGCCGGTCCGCCACCGACAGCCCCGTACGGACAATCCTGTCAGGTCCGGCTGCGGGGGTCATCGGCGGCGTCATACTCGCCAACCGAGCCGGGCAGCGGAACACGATCTCGGTAGACATGGGTGGCACCAGCTTCGACGTATGCCTCTCATACCAGGGCGAGGTGCGCCGGACCAGCGAGGCCGAGATCGAGCGGCTGCCGATCAAGGTGCCCACGGTGGACATCCACACCCTCGGCGCCGGCGGAGGCAGCATCGCCTGGATCGACCCGGGAGGCGGTCTGCGTGTAGGCCCACAGAGCGCCGGCGCGCACCCTGGTCCGGCCTCTTACGGTGAGGGGGGCGAATCGCCCACCGTCACCGACGCCAACCTGGTGCTGGGCAGGCTGAATTCCGAGCGGTTCCTGGGCGGCAGGATGTCGCTGCACCCCGACCTGGCCCGGCAGGCGATCGCGGACCACGTGGCTACGCCACTCGGCCTGGGCGTTGAGGAGGCGGCCGAAGGCATCGTGCGCGTAGTCAACGCGGCGATGCTCAAGGGGATCAGGGTCGTCTCGGTGGCCCGCGGCTACGACCCGCGCGACTTCTGCCTGATGGCCTTCGGCGGCGCCGGGCCGCTGCACGCCGCAGAGCTTGCAGAGGAGCTCGGCATCCCGACGGTTCTGGTCCCCATCGCGCCCGGCCTCACGTCGTCGCTGGGGCTGCTGCTGGCGGAGCGTCGCCACGACTACGTCCGCACCTTGCTGCGACGTGGCGACGAGATCGCGCCGGCCGAGATCGGCTCGGTGTTCGCCACCATGGAGACAGAAGCCCTCGGCCAGATGCGTCGCGAGGGCGTCGAGTCGCGGGACGTGACCCTCGTCCGCACGGCGGACATGCGCTATCGTGGACAAGGCTTCGAGCTGGACGTGGTCGTGGCCTCGGGGGAGCTGAGCGACAATGACCTGAGCGCCGCCTACGAGAGGTTCCACGGGGCCCACACCCGGGCCTACGGCTACGCCAACAAGGACCCCATCGAGCTAGTCAACCTCCGCGTCACAGCGACCTCCGGCTTTGCCCGGCCAGAGCTGCTGTCGAAGCCGCTCGATGGCAGCCCCAATCCGCCTGACGCCCTCGACGGCCGCCGCCCGGTCTTCTTCCGAGACCGGTTCGTCTCTACTCCCATATACGACCGCCGACGCCTCGACCCCGGCGACAGCATCGATGGCCCCGCCGTCGTGGAGCAGCTCGACTCGACCACGCTAGTCTGGCCCATGGGCACTGCCCGGGTCGATGAGCTCGGCAACCTTCTGCTGGAAGCGGCGAAGATATGAGCTCTTTCAGAATGGACCCGATCACCCTCGAGGTGATGCGCAACGCCTACTACTCGATAGCCGACGAGATGATCGCCGCCTTGATCCGCGCCAGCTACTCCACCAACATCAAGGACCGGCGCGACACCTCGTGCGCCATATACACGGGCTCCGGGGACGTGGTCGTTGTGGCGCAGAGCGAGATCGGCACGCCGCTCCACCTGGGCACCATGCACTCCGCGGTCCAGTCGGCGATGGGGGCGTACCCGTTCGAGGACCTGGAGCCCGGCGATGCCGTCGCCACCAACACGCCTTACCCCGCCGGCCCCGGCCACCTCAACGATCTCTGTCTCATATCGCCGATCTTCCATAAAGGCAAGCTCCTGGCGATATCGGCCAACCAGGCCCACCACGTCGACATGGGCGGCTTCGCCCCGGGGTCGATGCCCTTCGGGGTCACCGAGATATTCCAGGAGGGGCTGCAGATACCGCCGGTCCGTCTTTTCCACAGGGGAGAGATCGACAGAGACCTGTGGACGTTGATCGCCCAGAACGTCCGGCCTCAAACCGAGGTGCGGGGCGACCTGATGGCACAGTACGCCGCGGGCAACGTCGGCGCCCGCCGGCTGTCCGAGCTCGCCGACCACTACGGCTTCGACACCATACAGCGCTACCTGGAGGAGATGCTGGACTACTCGGAGCGCCGTATGCGGACGGCACTCACGACGATTCCCGACGGCACATACTCCTTCGAGGACGTCGTCGAGGGCGACGGGATCACGACCGAGCCGATCACGGTCCGCGTCAAGATCGTATCGCTGGGTGAGACCCTACGTGCCGACTTCACCGAGAGCGATGACGTCTCCGCCGGTCCGCTCAACTGCCGCTGGCCGTCGGTCGCCGCCTGCGTCTACTACGTACTCAAGGCCATCCTCGACCCCGATCTGCCACCCAACGCAGGCGCCTATCGGCCCATCGAGATCGTCGTGCGCGACGGCAGCCTGCTGTCGGCCATCTATCCCAACGCGGTCTGCAACGCCAACATCATCACCACACAGCGCATCGTCGACGTGCTGCTGGGGGCGTTGTCCCAGGCGGTGCCCGATTTGGTCCCGGCCGCTTCGTCGGGGACCATGAACCTGCTGAACATCGGCGGCATCGACCACCGGACCGGCGGCTACTACAACTACATCGAGACCTACGCCGGCGGCCAGGGCGGAATCGTCGGCCTCGACGGCATGGACGCCGTGCAGAACCACATGACCAACACCCGCAACGCTCCGGTCGAGTCCATCGAGACGGCCTATCCGCTCAGGGTCGAGGCCTACGAGCTGATACCGGACTCGGAGGGCCCCGGCGAGCGGCGAGGTGGCGTAGGCCTCCGACGGAAGGTCCGCGTACTGGGCGACCAGGTGCGGATGACCCTCAGTTCCGACCGCGCCGAGGTACCGCCCTGGGGACTCCACGAAGGCGGTCCGGCGGCCACCTCGCGCTGCGTCGTTACCGCGCCCGACGGCAGCGAGCTGAGGCTATCGTCCAAGGTGACGACCACGATCCTACACGACCACGTCATTGTCACCGAGACCCCGGGCGGCGGAGGCCACGGCGACTCCGCCCTGCGAGACCCGCAGGCGGTGTTGGCAGACGTGGTGTCCGGCCTTGTTTCGATCAGCCGCGCCCGCGACGTCTACCGCGTTGCCATTGACGCCGAGGCGATGGAGGTGAACACGGACCAGACCACCCGCCTGCGGACCCCCACCTGACCCGTCCCCCGGTCACAGTTTCGCACCGCCAAACCTGCGGAGCCTGTCTCACACCTCTAGCGTACACGACTGTGACACCCTCACCGATCTCCCCCATTCATCCCGTCCATACCAAGTGCCCCGATGCGGAATCGGGGTGTATCGAGGGGCTCAACCAGCCAATGCACGTACGGGGGTGCCTTGGCTGACATAGTTTGCCAGCGCAGAACTGGTGTGCTATATTGGTATTAGGGACAGACTCGCCGGTCTGTCCCGTTTCTCGTTTCGTCGTGGTACCGTGTCATGGGGGTCGGGGTACACAAGTGTGCCAACCAGCTGTTTCTTGTCCCGACAGCCAGATACAAACAGAACTGAACGGAACGAAATGGAACACCTGGCACAAGAATCACCGGGCGACATAGTCCCCGAAGGGTTCCGTTCGCGGTGAGCAGCGCTACGCTCGCCGAAGCGGGCCGGGCCAATTGAGGTAACTGTCGCGCTTTGGCGCGAGAACGATCCCTGTCCTGGTACCGTAGGAGCGGGTTTCAAACCGCCTCTACCAGTGCGCTTCGGCGAGCAGTTCCGTTGGTGATGTGACCTTCTACAGGTTCAAGACACGGCCTGTCGGACCGTTGAGTTTCAAAGGAGGCTTGCCTGACATGCTGATATTCGACGGCGACTACCCGATGGCGACTGGAGCCCTCCGCATGGAGCGCGACCTCACCCTGCCCATACGGGAGGTCCGCGACGCGCCCGAGTGGAAGTACCGGCAGATGGACTGGCCCGACGCCGAGACCATGGCCACCCTGCCCGAGATGCGGAGAGGCAAGGTCGCCGGCGCGCTCGTCAAAGTATGCGTCTGCATCAAGAAGCCCGGCCACGACCACGGCGAGTTCCGCAGCGCCGAGACGGCCTACGCCCACGCCATGGGCCAGCTTGCCTACTACCGAATACTGGAGGCCAGGGGCGAGGCGCGTATTCTCGCCAACCGTGGGGACTTCGCCGAGCACATGCGGGCCTGGGAGGAGGCCGAGGACCACGCTGACCTGCCGGTGGGCCTGGTTCTCGGGATGGAGGGCGCCGACCCCATCCTCTGGCCGGAGCAGGTGCGCGACTGGTGGGACGACGGCCTCCGTGTCATCAGCCTCTCGCACTACGGCGTCAGCACCTACGCCCACGGTACCGGGACCGGCACCACCGGAGGACTGCAGCCCGGGGCCAGAGAGCTGCTGGCCGAGATGGACTCTCTCGGCATGGTGCTCGACGTCAGCCACACCGCCGACGAGTCTATCCGCCAGTCGCTGGACCTGTTCGGCGGACCCGTGCTGTCAAGCCACCAGAACTGCCGCGCCCTCGTGCTCGGCGAGAGGCAGATCCCCGACGACCTGCTCCAGACCATCATCGGCCGCGGCGCCGTCATCGGCGCCTCTATGGACGCCTGGATGCTCTTCAGGCCCGGCATCGACTGGGCCGAAATCCCAGAGCGTGGCGACTTATACTCCCGGGAGGACATCACACTGGACGACTACGTGGACCACATCGACCACGTGTGCCAGATCGCCGGCAACTCGCTGCACGCGGCCATAGGGGGCGACACCGACGGCCAGGAAGGCCGTCAGGGCGCCCCCTATGGGATCGACACGGTCGCCGACTACCAGAAAGTCGCCGACATCCTGGCCGAGCGCGGCTACACCGAGGACGACGTTGCCAACGTCATGTACCGCAACTGGCAGCGCTTCTTCGAGCGCTGGCTGCCCGACGCGGATTAGATCTACACTCTCACCCGCTCCGTTCGTCGCGAGTGCGCCGATGCGGAATCGGGGTGTATCGGAGAAAGCCCGTCGTCGCCCTTCCGACCCTGTACCGCTCTCAGGGAGACCACCATGTCAACGACGCCGATTGAGATTGGCTCACGAAAACAGCTCTTCATCGACCGGCGTTTCATTGCCGACAGCGTGAACGTCGAGCTCGTCATGAATCCAGCTCAGATACGTGAAGAGCCCGTGCTCGTGGCCGATCGACCGTGGGAGGCGAGCATCGCCGCCTACAACACGGTGGTCAGAGAAGGCGACCGCTTTCGCATGTGGTACGACTTCATTCCCCCGGAGAACGACCGCTCGGGGATCACCCGTGGAGTGGCGTACGCCGAGTCGAGGGACGGCGTCTACTGGGACAAGCCCGAGATAGGCCTGGTCGAGATCGGCGGCTCCAGGGCGAACAACGTGGTCATCCCCAGGCTCCCGGATGCCCCGCGCGGCGAGACCGAGGGCGGCACCGTCCTGTTCGATATGAATCCGGACTGCCGCCCGGGGGAGCGGTACAAATTCTGGACCAAGGTCCGGGGCATACCCGAGGAGGACCAAGCCCGCGGTATGATCGGCCAGTTCTGGCAAATGTACTCCGAGGACGGCATCTACTGGAACGTCTATCCCAAGAACACCGAGATAGTCCCCTGCGACACCCAGAATGTGCCGCTGTGGGACGACCGCCTCGGAAAGTACGTCGGCTACGGCCGCACCCGCAATGAGATGAGCGGCTTCCGCGTTCGGGGCGTCGGCCGGACCGAGTCAGACGACTTCCGAAGCTGGTCGGACATGGTGGAGGTCTTCCGCGCGGACGAAAGCGATTGGCGGGCCGTGCCGCCCGCCGAGTGCCGCGACAGGCTCGGAGGTTACGTCGACGTCTATACCAACGCGGCCATGAAGTACCCCTATGCCCAGGACGCCTACTTCATGATGCCGAGCTTCCTGTACCACTGGGAGTGTGTCGAAGCCGTGGAGGGCGACGGCGACGAGGCAGCCGATGTCCACGTGAACTTCCCCGACACCGCCGACGTACGCCTGCTGACGAGTCGCGATGGGGTCTTCTGGGCGCAGGCACCGGGCAGAAAGCCTTTTCTGCCGGTCGGCCTGGCCGGCGGACCCAGGTCACGTCAGATGTACACGTCACCGGGAGTCGTGCGGGTGGGCGACCTCCTGTGGAACTACTGCTACGGCAACAACATAGACCACTCGGGCCAGGTAGACCCCGGGTCGGACGGCAGAGATGAAGGCATATTCATCAACGAGTCCCGGCTGGACGGCTTCATATCCGCGGACACGCCCTACGCAGGCGGCTGGCTGTTCACCCCACTCATCGTCTTCGAGGGGAGCCGGCTTGAGCTGAACATAGATACCGGCGCGGGCGGTCTGGCCACCGTCGAGATTCAGTCGGCAGACGGTGGCCAGATTGACGGCTTCACCCGACAGGACTGCCGGACACTCAATGGCAACTCTGCGCACATGCCCGTACGGTTCGACGGCGACGCTGAACTTGGCTCTCTCGCAGGCGAGCTTGTGCGGCTGCGCATCGAGACCTACGCCACCAAGCTATACGCGTTCCAGTTCGCATAGGAGGTCTCAAGATCATGTCGTGGCCAGGATTCTCGGTGCAGGCAGGTTCCGGGTCGAGCACCGGTATAGCCCGGCCTTGGTCTGAGACGGCGTGCGCGAGCTGAAGCCAGGACGTCACCCTAAGTCGCTCGACTGTCCGCGGACGCGACGTTGTGTTATGATAGGGGTGACTCCACGTGAGAGTGCATACCTCGTTCCGCTTCCTGCGAAACCCCAGTGCTTTTCCCAAGCCCCGGAGCCGCGCGCGACGTTTGTCACCGATGGGGAGAATCAACCAAAAGGAGTTCACATGAATATATATGTGGGCAATCTATCGTTCGATGAGACACAGGACAGCCTGGAGACTGAGTTCGCCACGCATGGTGAGGTCACGTCCGTAAGGGTCATAACCGACCGTGACACGGGTCGATCCCGTGGCTTCGGCTTCGTCGAGATGCCGAACAAGACCGAGGCCGATGCGGCCATCGCGGCCCTCAACGGCAAAGAGCTGAACGGCCGCGCGCTGACCGTCAACGAGGCCAAGCCGCGAGAGGACCGGGGTGGCAGTCGCGGTGGCGGTGGCGGTGGCGGCTTCGGCGGTGGCGGCGGTGGCGGCGGTGGTTTCGGCGGCGGCAACCGCTGGTAGACGGGAGGGCCGCGATCTGCTGAACCGCCGTGCCTGCTAGAAGCGGGTGGGCACTGCGAACCAGCCGATCGCGATACCCAACCGGATTCGTACAGAGGCGGCACCGGCTGACATGCCGGTGCCGCCTCTATCTTGTTCTGGCTACGTGCCCGCCAAACATTCATGGTCCCGCCATGAGCAGGCGGCCCGACTATTCGGCCGCCGCCGGAGCGTGAGACGGGACCCTCAAGGCACCCCGTCTCACGAAGGTGCACACGATGACGAACCCGCCGATCAGCAGGCCAGCCAGCAGGAATATGACCACGCTGAGCACCGGGCGCAGCAGACCCGGCCTGCCGATGGCCAGCACGATTGAGTCGCCGGTTTGGAAGTTGCCGGGGTAGGCCCCGGTGACTCGGTACATGCCCGGCTGTGGGGCCTCGAACGTGAGGATCGAGCCACCGGCAAACTCCCCCTTCTCATAGCTCTCGCGCTCCAAAACCTGCGTCAGCTCCAGAGGCTCGGCGTCGCCCACACGGCTGATGCCGACCAGTAAGCCAGCAAGCGTACGATTGGAGGAGAACACAAGGTCTTTGACGACGCTCTCGTACTCGTAGTAGACGGTCCAGGTGCCGGATTCGTCCAGCTCTATCTCGTGGGACCCGGGGACAACCAGCCTGATGTTGGGCCTGTAGCTTGCGAGTTCGACCCACAGCGAGATCCCGAACGCGACGGCGCCGGCCAATACGACCAAGACCCCGGCCATGAAGTGCCACCGGGGCGGAACGGTCTGAGTTTCTAACGGGTTCTTGGAGTGCTCCATCTCTAGTCCGTAGGGTTGGCGGTCACTTCCTCACAATCTACTATGCGGTCGCGGTCATGGCTTGACAGCGGTACGCTCCACCAAATATCGTCGTGACCGTCACAGGCCCAACGTCAGCGACCCTGGTCTCAGGCAGCAGCATGCGAATACTCGTCGTCAACCCGTTCGGGGACACCGAGGTCTACGGCCAGGAGAACCTCGGCCGCGTCGCTCGCCCAGACACCGAGTTCGACGTCGTCAACATCGCCGACGTCTACCCGCTGCGCAACAACCAGTGGCTCTACTTCCGCCATATGTGCACCGACGGGACGCTGGAAAAGGTGATGTGGGCAGAGAAGCAAGGCTACGACGCGGTTTTCATATCCTGCAGCCTCGACATAGGCCTGCACGAGGCGCGACAGCTCGTAAACATACCGGTCACCGCCACCCTGGAGTCTGCCGCGCTCGTCGCCCACATGATGGGGTCGACCTACTCGCTGGTGACGGTCGACCGCCAGAACGGGAATATCCAAGAGATGCTGCTGCGAAACTACGGGTTGCACGATCACTTCGTATCCCAGCGGCCCTTCGACATAGACGCCAACGACCTCTATCCCGACCGGACTCCGCCCGGCGAGGTGATCGAGGCGGTCGTCGAGGCGGCGCGGCTGTGCGTCAGCGAGGACGGGGCGGAGGTGGTGGTGCCGGGCTGCACGCTCGCAGGATCGGTGCTGACCCACGACGTACCCGAGGTCGAGTCGGTGATCGGCGCCCCGGTGCTGGACGGCATGGTGACCGGCTTCAAGATCGCCGAGATGATGGCCGACATGCACGCGGCCGGGATACCCGCCGTGAGCCGGCGCGGCTGGTTCGAGAAGCCGCCCGAGCAGGACTTCCACAAGCTGCGTAGCTTCCTCAACCGCCCAACCTGACCAACCAGATTTGACCACAGAGGACACAGAGATCGAACGATCTCTGTGTCCTCTGTGGTGACTCTCCCGAGGTGACATGCGCAGGACAGCGGACGCGGTCGTGATCGGCGGTGGCGCCGTGGGCGCCAGCGTCCTGTACTACCTGACCACACTGGGTATGCGCGACGTCGTCCTGCTCGAGAAGGGGACGCTGGCCTCGGGGTCAACCGGCGCGTCGGCAGCCATCGTGCGGCAGCACTACTCCAACGAGGTCTCCATCCGGCTGGCGATACGCAGCATCGATATCCTCAAGGGCTTCCCCGAGGAGCTCGGTGGCGCAGACGTTTTCACGCCCTGCGGCTGGCTGTTCCTGTGCCCACCCGAACCAGGCCCGATGTTCAAAGAGAACATGGCGCGGCTACGGCGACTGGGCGTACGCACCGAGGAGATACCGGTTAACGACGCCACCGAGCATCTGTTCGGCCTGAACACGAACGGGGTCGGCTACGTGGCCTTCGAGCCCGAGTCGGGCTACGCCGATCCCACGGCCGTCGTGGAGGGTTTCGCGGCCGGCGCGCGGGCCAACGGCGCAGAGGTACACATAAACACCCCAGCGGTCGGGCTGCGGCTGGCTGGAGGGCGGGTCGAGGCGGTGGCGACCGAGGCCGCTGAGATCAGCACGCCGGTGGCCGTCAACGCGGCCGGGCCCTGGGCAGCGGAGGTCGGCCGCTGGGCCGGTCTCGACTTGCCGCTGGAGATATCCCGCGAGCAGGACGTCGTGCTGAGCCCCCCGCCCGGCGCACCTGTGTTACGGCTCGCGGTCTCCGACATGGTCGACCGCATCTACTTCCGCCCGGAGGCCAACGGTACGATCGTAGCGGGTACCGGGCACCCCAAGGAGAACGAGGCGGCCGACCCCGACGGCTTCGACCGACATGCCGACCAGCCGTTCATCGAGGACGTCGGCGCGCGCATCTCTCTCAGGCTGCCGTGGATGGCGGATGCCGAGGTGGTGAGCGGCTGGGCCGGGCTGTACACTATTACCCCAGACTGGAGCATGATCGTCGATAGGGCGCCCGGTGTGGAGGGCCTGTACCTGGCCGTCGGCGGTAGCGGCCACTCTTTCAAGCTTGCGCCGGCCATCGGCCAGTGCCTGGCCGAGTTGATCGCCCACGGAAAAGCGACGACGGTGGACATCACGCCTCTGAGGGCGACGCGGTTCAAGGAGAGCGACCAGATCCGGTCCACATACGGCGGCAATCGGGGTTAAGCCGGCGACAGGAGACGCTGTTTGAACGACGATCTGATGCACCCACGACGCCACCTCGATCTGGACGGCACATACAACGTTCGGGATCTGGGTGGCTACCCGACCGAAGACGGACACCGTACGCGGTGGGGCACGTTCCTTCGGGCCGGCACCCTGCACGAGCTGCCGCGGCGGTCTCAGGACGCCTTGATCGACTACGGCGTCCGTACGGTCGTCGATCTGCGGCGGACCGTGGAGCTGGAAGCGGCCCCAAACGTGTTCGCCGACCGGCCCGGAGTCCTCTACCGCCACGAGAATATCGTCGGCGACGAGTTCGAGGAGACGGACGACTCCGAGGTCTATGAGCAGCCGGCGGAATCGGTCTACGAGGGCTTCTACACGGGTACCCTGGATACCCGTCAGTCGGCCATTCGGGCTGCCCTCGGCGCGCTGGCCGACCCCTATGCACACGGGGCGCTGTACCACTGCGCGGCAGGCAAAGACAGGACCGGCATCGTCTCAGCGCTTCTTCTGGGCCTCGCCGGGGTACCGTCGCAGACCATCGCCGAGGACTATGGCCTCTCGGCCCGATATCTTGTCGACACGTACCTGACAACGGGAATCTGGGGCGGAGGCGGAATGCACGCCGCGCCGGCCGAGGTATCTCCGAACGAATACACCTGGCAGATGTACCAGACCGCGTTCTGCCCGCCCGGCGTCATGCTCCGTGTCCTGCGGCACCTCGACGACCGCTACGGCGGCCTCGAGGCGTATGTCCGGGACATCGGCGTGACCTCGGCCGAAATCGACGGCATCAGGACCGCCTTCGTAGAGTGACCTACGTCAGCCATTCGTGCACCGGGTCCCACGCTAAAAGCTCGGAACATTACCATAGAGATCACATACCGCCGGGAAATCAGATCGAGGATGTAAGAAACGGCGCCCAGGGTCAGCTCAACGCGGATAATGGGCGCACGAACGCCGCCTGACGGGTTGGCGGCGCCCTGACGTTAGAGCGGTAGCCGGACGGGCTTGCCTGTCTCGTGGGACTTGACGATGGCGATAGCCGCCTCGGTGCAGGCACGGCCGTCGTAGCCGGTGACGGACGGCTGGCGGCCATCCCGGATGCTCGCGACGAACTCCTCGAACTCGGCCTTCCAACCGAGGTAGCCGGCGCTCTGAGACCTACCGCCGGACCATCGCCTGAACCAGTCCGGGGACTCGCCCTCGGAGCCCTCGTACAAGACGTCAGCCCACTCCCCCTTGCCGAACCGCAGGTCCCACTGTTCCGAGTGCTCGATCACGCCACGAGTCCCGCCCAGACGCCACCAGGAGTCGCCGATACCGGGCTCGGCGACCGCCCCGAGCAGCGAGGCGAAGACGCCGTTCTTGAAGCGGATGCCGGCCAGGCCGCTGTCCTCACCATCGCCGCCCCCGACGTACCGGCCCATGCCCACGGCATACACCTCTTCGATGTCGCTGCCTGCCATCCACCGGGTGTGGTCGATCAGGATGGCCCCTGAGCGCATGAAGAAGCCGCCGCCGGTAGCCCGCCAACGCGCCCACCGCGTGTCACCGCCCTGGCCTGTTCTCAGGAACTCCCGCGTGATCCATAGCACGTCCCCGAGCTCGCCTGCGTCGACGATCTGCTTGGCCCTTACGTTGTGCGGATAGAACCGGTGGGTGCCGCAGTACATCATGTTGACGCCGGACCGCTCGGCGGCCTCGATCATGCGGTCGCACTCCTCGAGGGTCGCGGCGAACGAGGTCTCCACCATCACGTGCTTGCCGGCCCGCGCGGCGATCTCGGCGGGGCCCCCGTGGGAGCCCGACGTCGCGACGCTGACGCCGTCGATGGAGTCGTCCAGCACCATGTCCTCGACGCGGCCGTATGCCCTGACGCCGAGCCTGCCGGCCACCGCCTCGGCCTTCTCGCCGTCGATGTCGCACACCGCCTTCAGGGTAACGCCGTCTAGCGAGTTGAACAGGCCCGCATGTCGGGACCCGATGTTCCCACAGCCGACCACACCTATGCCGATGTCCGCCATGTCATTTCGCCTCCGTATATCCGCAGCCGACAGCACCCAGCGAATTGTATGGCTTCGTTTCGGGCGAGTCCAGCAGCCTGTGTCGCCCAGGCGATGGCGGCCTGTTGCCGCGTCTCGCTGACCTATATAATGGCGTCGCGAATGGCCGCAGGTAATCCATCCAGCTCCGGAAGCCACTTGCCAAAAGTCCTGTTCGTATGCGTTGATAATTCAGGCCGGAGCCAGATGGCGGAGGCCTTCGGCAAGGCGCTGTCGACAGGCCAAGACGTGTGCCCGGGGGGCGCCGCATCGGCCGAAGAGTGGGCACTGGACGACCCCACCGGCAAGGACATCGAGGAAGCCAGGCGCATCCGGGACGAGGTCGAGGCGCGTGTACGAGCGCTGCTCGCCGAGTACTCGATAGCCGCTAGCCCGTCGGAGGCAAGAACATGACCCGAATGACCGCTGGCCACGCCGTGGTCAGACAGCTGGTGGCCGAGGGCATCGACACGGTGTTCGCCGTGCCCGGCTACCAGATCATGCACATCTACGACGGCTTCCACGACTCGCCCGAAGTGCGTCTGGTCACCTGCCGCCACGAGCAGACGGCGGTCTTCGCGGCCGACGGCTACGCGCGCACTACAGGGCAAATCGGCGTTGCCATGGTGGTGCCCGGCCCCGGCGCCTACAACGCCGGTGCGGCAATGGCCACGGCGTTCGCCAGCAACTCCCCGGTGCTACTGGTATCGGGCCAGATGTCCACCGACGAGATGGGTCGCGAGCACGGCGCGCTGCACGAGATCAACGACCAGCTCGACTTCATGAGCCCGGTTGCCAAGTGGCTTCGACGCGCGGAGACGGCCGAGGAGGTCCCAACGCTGCTGCACGAGGCCTTCAGGCAGCTCAAGACCGGCCGGCCGCAGCCGGTGGAGGTCGAGATACCACAGGATTACCTGGCCGAGAGCCACGACTTCGACCTTATCGAGCCCGAAGAGTATACGGCCGCTGCCGCCGACGCGGCGCTGGTCTCGCAAGCGGCCTCGCTGCTGGCCGGCGCCAGGAGGCCCGCCATCGTGGCCGGAGACGGTGTCGTACGCGCCCGCGCCGGCGATGATCTGGAGCGGTTGGCCACCATACTCCAGGCGCCGGTATTTCTCAGCACCGACGCCCGCGGCGCGATGCCGGACAGCCACCCTCTTGCCTTCACGGCGCCACACACGGCCTATTCCGACCGCGACGCGTTACCCGTGCTTCGCGACGCCGATGTCGTGCTCGTGGTCGGCGGCCGCGTCAACAGCAGCGCGGCAGAGCGCATGGAGTTGGAGCCGGGCCAGACCTGGGTCCACGTCGACGTCGACCCGGCCCGCCTGGAGACCGCCTACGAGCCATCGTTGACCGTCCAAGCCGACGCCCACCTGGCGGTCTCGGCGCTGGCGCGCGATCTGGAGCGGCGCGAGCTATCGTCGGACTGGGACCCTGGGCTTCTGGCCGAGGTCCACGACAAGCGGCACAGGGCTCTGGAGAAGGCGTTCCCGGCGCAGATGGGGGCCATGGCCGATCTCAAGGCCAGGCTGCCCGACGAGACGGTATTCGTGGCCGGCGTCACGGTCGGGTCACGATGGTTCGTCGCGGGCGTCGGTGCCGGCCGCCCGGGCGCGTTGCTCACCTCGTCGTACATGACCACTCTGGGCTACGCCTTCCCTACGGGCCTAGGCGCCAAGGTGGGCAACCCGAACACGCCGGTGATCTCGCTCTCGGGTGACGGAGGCTTCATGTACGCCGTCGGCGACCTGGCTACGGCGGTGCAGTACGGGATCAACCTGGTAACGCTGGTCTTCAACAACGGCAAGTTCGGCGCGTCGCAGTACGACCAGCGCGAGGGCCGGTTCGATAACCGAATCGTCGGCACCGACCTGCGAAACCCGGACCTGGTCGCGCTGACCGGGTCGTTCGGGGCACTGGGGCTCAGAGTCGATCGCCTAGACAACCTGCCTGACGTCATAATGCAGGCGGTGGACGCGGAGCGTCCGGTGGTGGTTGACGTTTGCGGCGACGCAATGGCAGAATTGGACATCTTGTTCAGGTGACGGCCCCTCGATAGGATCCGACAGGTCGGGGCTATTCGGGATGGGCGGAGTAAGAACGGGTCGTGGCCGCTGGACTCACGGTAGCAAGTCTCCAAGATCGCCCCGAACTCAGGTCCATCGCCTCCGATATCATCCGGAGCATATGGCCAAAGTTCATGCTTCATGATCCTGCCGCGGGCGAATCGAATACTGAGGCTAGCTCTACGAGCGCTTCGTCGAGTTTCAATTCGTGGTTTTCTACGGTAAGCCCGTTGGAGTCGGGAACAGCGTGCCGCTGGCCTAGTACGAAGACCTTTTTGAGCTGCCAGACGAAGGCTGGGACTGGGCCATCCGGCGCGGGTGCGGGCCCCCGGACCCACCGGCAGGGGCGAATCTCCTGTCCGCGATTGCCATCACCATCGCGAAGCCATTCCAGGGAAGCGATATCAGCTCACAACTGGTCAGCACGATGAAGTCGATCGGAATCGCCAATGGGCTCTCGTCGCTGATCGCGCCTGTCCGTCCGATTGGCAAAAGCCGGTACCCGCTCGTTCCGATGTGCCAGTATGTTCGATGGACCGATGCCCAAGACTTACCTTTTGACCCTTGGATCAGAGTACACTCCCGAACCGGAGGGCGGTTGCTCAACATATGCCCTCGGTCGATGAGAATCACCGGCCCCATTGCGGACTGGGAAGAGTGGACCGGAATGCGCTTGTCCGAGACCGGTCCGTACGTGGTCCCTGGCGCCCTCGTGCCGGTGCAGCTAGACGTTGAACACGACCTGGGCGTCTACGAAGAGCCCAATGTCTGGATGGTTCACGATCTATCCGGGTGAAGCACTGGCGCACTCGACAGGACAACCAGTCCCGAAAAACAGCGGAAGGAGCGACACGATGGCTAAGGTCGGCGTCGGCGTAGTAGGTTGCGGCGGAAATGGCAGACGGCATGCCGAGCTCTACAACTCGATGGACGAGGTTGAGCTCATAGGCGTCTACGACATGATCCCAGAGGCGGCGGAGCGAGTGGCGAAGCAGCACCGCGTGAAGGCGTTCACCAGCATAGAAGAGCTGGTCAACGACGATCGCGTCGAGGCCATCAACGCCGTGAACTCGGGCTCCCACGCCGGACCGGTGGTGGCGGCTGGCAACGCGGGCAAGCACGTGCTCGTCGAGGTCCCGTTCGCAGTCACGGTGGAAGAGTGCGACCGGATGATCGAGGCGACAGAGAAGGGCGGCGTCAACCTGATGTACGCCCAGACCCACCGCTACTACCCGTACAACGTCACAATAAAGAGCATGATCGACGCCGGCGAGATCGGCGACCTGATATGGATCACGTTCACCCGCACGGGGAGCGGCGACCCGACTTCCGACAAGTGGCATCGCTGGAAGAAGACGGGCGGGGGCACCCTCACCTACGAGGGGCCCCACTACACCGATCAGATCCGGTGGCTTGCCGGCAGCGACTACGACACCGCGGTGGTGATCGGGATGGGCCGCTACGCCTCGGGCGGCGACGGAGAGGACACCGTCATCGGCGGGTTCACGTTCAAGAACGGCGTCTTTGCCGCCCTCATCGACGCCAAGGCCAACCCGGGAGGAAATTACTCCGACTGGCGCATCGGCGGTACCGAGGGGATGATCGAGATCAAGGGCACTGTGGCGAGACTCGGCAAAGACGACTGGGTGGACATCGACTACCCTCACAAGAACGACCCGCCGGTCGAGGGGTTCGAGAGGCTCAGCGAGGCGACGCACTACCGCGGATTCCTGACGGAGTTCCAGGAGTTCATCGCCAGCATCAACGAGGGCCGCCCGCCCGCTTCGACCGGCTACGACGGCAGGGCGTCCATAGAGGCCGCGCTGGCGCTGCGCAAGGCAGGCGAGACCGGCCAGCCGGTGAAGTTCCCTCTGTAGGCACCGTCGTCGAAGGGCGGCAGACGTGATTGGACCGGCGCACCATGGCGTAGCGCGAACGTGATCGAGGCAGTGAACGCGGCGAACTGTACAGGCTCGGGGCTGCGCGGCCACCGCCAGACAAAGGAGAAGAGCCGTGGCCACAGCGGCGCATGACCCGCGGCGAGTGCCGCGGCCGGTCTAGTATTCGATGATGGCGCGGCCGAGGATCTGGCCGCTCTCCAGGTCTTCACAGGCCTGGAGGACGTCGTCCAGCTTGTAGCGGCGGGTCACTAGCCTGTCCAGGGGAAACTTTCCCTCCCGGTACCATCGCAGGTACATCTCGAAGTCCCTATCGGGGTAGGCGGCTCCCAGAGAGCCTCGGTAGACGCGCTGGTGGTACATGAACAGCCGCGGGTCGAGGGTCATCTCTGGCGCGGGCATGCCGATCAGCACCGCCATGCCGCCGTCATTGTCCGCGCCGGGACCGCCGCCGCGGGTGGAGGGCAGGATCTGCTCGCTGGTCTGGCGCACGCCGATGGCGTCGAAGGCATAGTCGGCACCGCCGCCGGTCACGTCCACGATGTACTCCACCGGGTCGTTCTCCGACGCGTTCACCGTGTGCGTTGCACCGAACTCGCGGGCGAAGTCCAGCTTGTCGTCGCTCAGGTCGACGGCGACGATGGGGTACGCCTCGAGGATGGCGGCCATCCGTATGGCGGATAGCCCAACGCCGCCAACGCCATAGACCGCCACCGACTCGCCGGGCCGTACCTTGGCCGTCCTCAGCACGGCGCCGGCGCCGGTCAGGATGGCGCAACCGACGATGCACGAGACGTCGGTGGGGTGCTCCTTGGAGATCGGGACGACGTAGTCAGCGGGGGCCAGGGCGTCCTCTGCCCAGGTGTAGACTAGGCCGTGGACCGGCTCCTCCCGATACATGACCCCGAGCTGCTCCGGCTGCGACCGGCCCCTGAGCGGCGTCCGCGGCACCCAGGTGACGATGGCGTGGTCGCCCTCCTTGAGGTGCTTCACGTCGCGACCGACCTGGGTGACCACTCCGGTGCCCTCGTGGCCCATAACCATCGGCCGCTCCAGCGTCGGGTTCCGGAGGTTGTGAAGCTGCGAGTGGCAGACGCCGGTGGAGAACAGCTTGAGCACCACCTGGTCCGGTTTCGGGTCCGGGACCTCCAACTCGTCCACGATGATGGGCTCGTTGGGCCCGATCTGGATGACGGCTCTGGTCTTCAGCATCTCTTCCTCGTCGGCGCGGGTTTCGGGCGGCGCCTAGCAACTGACTCGTAGGTTAGCACAACTCCACCGGGCCGATACCGCCCCGGGAGGAGGGCATCCATATCGCGACCACCAACGCCTCCGATTGAATTGGCAGGTGGGCGTTGATAAGATTGGGCGCGCCCCGGACAAGGAGGTGCGACATGGAAAAGCGACGGCTCGGCCGGACCGGACACCAGAGTACGGTTACCACTTTCGGAGCGGCCGGTATCGGGCGGGCCGACATGACCCAGGAGGTCGCCGACAAGGCGATCCAGCTCGCCCTGGACCACGGCGTCAATCACATCGATGTCGCCCCGAGCTACGGCCAGGCTATGGAGCGCCTCTCTCCCTGGATGCCGAGGATCCGGGACCAGATATTCCTCGGCGCCAAGACCGGCGTCCGGGACAGGGATGGAGCGCGGAAGAGCATCCAGAGCTGCATGTCGCGTCTGGGGCTTGAGGGCTTCGACCTGTTCCAGCTACACGGCGTCACGACGATGGAGGAGCTGGACGAGGTGACGAAGTCCGGAGGCGCCCTGGAGGCGATAGTCGAGGCCCGCGACCAGGGCATCACGAAGTGGATCGGCATTACCGGCCACGGGCCAGAGGCACCCCGGGTCCACCTGGAGGCGCTGCGCCGCTTCGACTTCGACACGGTGATGTTCCCGGTCAGCGCCTCGATCTGGCGCAACGAGGACTATAAGTGCGACGCTGAAGCCCTCATGAGCGCGGCTGCCTCCAAGAACGTTGGCATCCAGTGCATCAAGATGCTCGCTCGTGGCGGCTGGGGAGAACGCGAGCGGGAGTACACCACGTGGTACGACCCTCACCGGGAGCAGCGCGATATCGACGACGCTCTCTGGTGGCTGCTGTCGCAGCCCATGCACACCGCGCCCAGCGCGGGCGACGTCACCCTGTTGGGCAAGGTACTGGACGCCGCGGAACGGTACAGCCCCCTGAGCGACGCGGAGCAGGAGCGAATCGTAACGGGCCAGCGGCCTCCCCTGCCCGAGCCCGGCCTCGGCATCGTGTCGGCTGCATAATGCTGCCGACCGCCCCTCTAGGGCATACCGGGCTCCAGGTCTCTCGCCTCGGCTACGGCGCATTGGAGCTGATGGGCAGGGTCGGGGACCGGGGGCGGGAGTTGAGCGCAGGCCAGGCCGGGCGCGTTCTGAACGCGGTCTTGGACGCCGGGATCAACTTCATCGACACCGCCGACTGCTACGGGCTCAGCGAGGAGACCATCGGGCGGCACATCTCGCACCGGCGGGCCGAGTACCTGCTGGCCACCAAGGTCGGGTGTCATCGCGATGCCCCGCCCTCGGGTGGGGCCAAGGACTACACCGCCGAGGGCATGCGCTACATCGTCGAGCGCAGTCTGAACCGGCTCAAGACCGACTACCTGGACCTGCTGATGCTCCACACCCCGGTAGTCAACAACGTCGACCGCGACACCATCGTCGAGACGCTGGACGATCTGAAGCTCCAGGACAAAGTCCGCTCGGTGGGTGTCTCGACCAATCTGCCTCACCTGCCGCACTTCTTCAACTGGGACGTATTCGACGTTTTCCACCTGGCGTACTCGCCGCTCCAGCGCCAGCATGAGGAGTGGCTGCGCAAGATCGCGGATAGCGGCGCGGGCAACGTCGTCAGGTCCGAAGCCGGCAGAGGCGAGCCCGATATGGAGGACTCGCTGGCCTATCTGCAGGGCGTGCGCCTCAGCCCGTCCGAGCGCTATCGTTACTTCGAGTTGCTCGACCTCGACGAGCTGCGCGAGGACGGCGAGAGTCGAGTCGCCTTCATCCTGCGCTACGTCTGGTCCCACCCCGGCGCGCACACGGTAATATCGGGCACCATAGACGAGGCCCATCTGCGGGAGAACGTGCAGGCGCTATCACGAGGGCCGCTACCTCGGGACGTCGTAGAGGAGGCAAACCGCCGGCTGGGCACGGTTCACATGGTGCCGGCCCCGGTGCTCGTCGCGTGAACGAGCCACTGCGTGACCCGATTCGGTACAGGAGCCCCGGTGGTGCGTATCAGCAAGAGAGGTGAAGTGATGGCGACCAGGCCACGAATGGAGTTTGGATACAATCCGCCGACGGGCGATCGCAACATGGAGGTCATCAGGCCGCGCGAGTACCTGTCCGACCTCCACGGCGCGTTGGACGTCGCGTCTCAGGGCTTTGGCTCGATCTGGATATCGGACCATCTCAACTACACGGACGAGTACCGCATCGAGTGTTGGACGCTGCTCACCTGGATTGCCGCACGATATCCTGGCGTCGACCTCGGCACCATCGTGATGAGCAACTCGTTCCGCAGCCCCTCGCTGATGGCCAAGATGGGGGGGAGCCTTCAGGAGATCAGCTCGGGCCGTTTCATCCTGGGCTATGGCGCCGGCTGGTACGAGCCCGAGTACACGGCGTACGGCTACGACTTCCCGCGCTTTCGTACCCGCCTGGAGATGCTCGAAGAGGGCGTCCAGGTGATCAAGACGCTGTGGACCGAGGCGCCAGCCAGCTTCTCCGGCAAACACTACCGCGTCCACGAGGCATACTGCGCGCCGCTTCCCGATCCGCCGCCCCCTATCATGCTGGGCGGGGCCGGCGAGAAGTACACCCTGGGCGTCGTCGCTCGTCGGGCAGACTGGTGGAACGATCTGGCCCGGCCGATGGACGAGGCGCGGCACAAGATGGACGTGCTCAGGCAGCGCTGCGACGAGGAGGGCCGCGACTTCGGCAACATCCGCAAGACGGTCACGGCGCGGGTCTTCATCGACCGTTCTCATTCCAAGGCCACGCAGATGGCCGAGGGGTGGATCGACAACGTGCAGCCGCCGGTGTTCGGCGACCCCTCTGCCGTGCGTGACCACTTTGAGGAGATCATCGACATCGGCTTCGACCTGTGCATCGTCGTGCTCCCGAAGTTCCAGGAGTTGGACGACATGAAGCTGTTCATGGACGAGGTCGTCCCCCATTTCGCCTAGGAGCGCGGGCTCGGCAACCCGGACGGCAACGGAGAGATAACGGTGTATTTCAACCTTCGACTATGGGCGATGACCGAAGGGCTGCGGCCGGCGATTTTCCTCGCCGCCGCCGTCGGGCTGATCGCGATGGGCATCGGCATCGCCCGGCTTGCAATCATCGGCATCGTCATCGCACGTCTGTTCCAGGGCGAGGCTTTCTCCAGCATCGTCGTCCCGCTGGTCCTAGTTGCGGCATTGATACTGCTGCGCGGCGTCTTCCAGTACGTCAGGGACACCGTGAGCAACCGGACCTCCACCCGAACGAAGATCGAGCTGCGGAGGCGGCTGTACCAGCACTCTCTCGATCTGGGCCCCGGCCACTTCGACCAGCGGCGCACCGGCGACGTGCTGATGTCACTGGTGGACGGCGTCGAGAACCTCGAAGTGTTCTTCGGGCAGTACCTGCCGCAGTTCATGGTGGCAGCCATCGCGCCCGTGCTGATCTTCGTGTTCATGTCGGTGCTGGACATACGCATCGGGCTGGTGTTCGTGATATTCGCGCTGGTCACGCTGTTCCTGCCGGCCGTGATCCAGAAGCTGAACCGTAGCCGAAACCAGGCGCGTCGCAAGGCCTATGGCGACCTCGGCGCCGACTTCCTGGACAGCGTGCAGGGGCTGGCGACGCTGAAGTCCTTCGGGCAGGCCAAACGGCGCGGCGAGCTGCTCGCAGTCCGGGCGAGGACGCTTTTCCGCACCACTATGAAGGTACTGGCCGCCGACGGCGCATCCGGCGGCGCCACGACCCTGGGGATCTCAGCAGGCGCCATCGTCGCGCTGGTGTGGGGTGGAATCCGCGTCAACGACGGCCAGATGGAGCTGCAGTCGTTGCTGATCATACTGATGCTGGGAGGCGAAGTGTTCCGGCCGCTCCGCGAGCTGGTCGGGCTCTACCACCAGGGCATGGCGGCGATGTCCGCGGCGGACGGTATCTTCGCCCTGCTCGACACGCCGCCCACGGTCCGCGACCCGGAGACGCCCGCTTCGGCTTCCGACGACGGTCTCGCGCCAGAGGTCCGGTTCGAGGCGGTCGAGTTCGCCTACCAGGGCGATCGCAGGCCCGCGCTGCGGGACGTCAGCTTCACGCTGAACGCGGGTGAGGTGCTTGGCGTAGTCGGGGCGAGTGGCGCCGGCAAGTCGACGCTGGTGTGGATGCTCTTGCGCTTCTACGACCCTCAGACCGGACGCATCACGCTGGGCGGCCACGACCTGCGCGATCTCCCGCTGGAGACCCTACGCCGCCAGTTCTCCGTGGTCACCCAAGACACGTACATCTTCCAGGGCACCATCGCCGACAACCTCCGGCTGGGCAAGCCCGGCGCGACGCCTGCCGCCATGGAGGAGGCGGCGCGCGCGGCCAACGCCCACGAGTTCATATCGGCCCTGCCGGACGGCTACGACTCGTGGATCGGCGAGCGGGGTGTCAGGCTGTCGGAGGGAGAGCGCCAGAAGCTGGCAATTGCCCGGGCCCTGCTGAAGGCGGCGCCGATACTGCTGCTGGACGAGGCCCTGTCGAGCGTCGACTCGGAGAACGAGGCAGCTATTCAGGAGGCGCTCGACCGCCTGATGGTCGGCAAGACCACCCTTATCATCGCTCACCGGCTGTCCAGCGTGATCGGCGCCGACCGTATCCTGGTCTTGGAGCAGGGCCGGGTGGTGGAGTCTGGCAGCCCCGCCGAGCTGACCGGGGCCGGCGGCGTCTACGCTCGGCTGATGGCCAGCCAGCAGTCAGCCCCGGAGACGGACCTGCTGGCCGCCACGCTACCCTCAGCTCAGGCCGACGCCGAGGGCGGCACGCTGCGGGAGGCGACGCCGGCCGCAGAGGCGAGAAGAGGCGCGGACTCCGTCGCCAGGCATGTGAGCTCTGTCGAGATCTGGCGGAGGCTGTTCAACCTGGTGCGCCGCTGGCGCGGTGAGCTCGCGCTGAGCCTCGGGCTCGGGCTGCTATACCACGCCTCGCTGATCGCACTGGGCGCGATCAGCGCACTACTGGTAGCGGAGGTGTTCAAGGGCAGCGACTACGCGCCCTACCTGATCGCCCTCGGCGTGCTCGCACCGCTGACCGCCCTGTTCAGATGGGGCGAGTCGTGGGCCTCCCACGACCTGGCGTTCAGGCTGCTGGCCGAGATCCGCATCGACATGTACGACGCCCTCGAACCACTGGCGCCGGCGTACCTGGTCAAACGCAAGTCCGGAGACCTCGTCAGCATCGTGGGCGGCGACATCGAGACCATCGAGTTTTTCTTCGCCCACGTTATCACGCCGGCTGTGATCGCCTTCCTGGTGCCAGCCGTCGTACTGATCGTGCTGGCCTTCGTCTCATGGCCGCTGTCCATCGTGCTAGCGCCCTTCCTGGTCCTGGCGGCGGTCAGCCCTTTCTTCGCCCAGCGCACCGCCGAGCAACTGGGTCACGAGATGAGAAGCCGGCTCGGCGACCTGACTGCATTCGTCGTGGACGGTATCCAGGGCATGCGCGAGATCGCCGCCTTCGGCGCCGGCGCCGACAGGGTCGAGGAGACCGACCGGCGCGGTTGGGCGCTCTCCAAGTATCGCGTGCGCTTCCTCGACGCGCAGGCCTCCCACGCCGTCTTCATCGAGGCGCTGACCGCCGTCGGCGGGCTGGCCGTTCTGGCCACGGGCGCGTGGCTGGTCGTCGAGGGCAACATGGCCCGCACGGACCTGCCGCTTGCGACGCTGCTGGCGCTGACGTCGTTCGGGCCCGTGAACGAGCTGGCCACAACCCTCAAGCACATGATGGAGACCCATGCCGCATCGCGACGGGTCTTCGAGGTCCACGACGAGCCGGTGGTGGTCAACGACGGTCCCGGAGTGGCGCTGGTCCCGACCCATTCGGCCAGTGCCAAGAGCGCGATATCCTTCGAGGGCGTCGGTTTCGCTTACGGCCCGGGCCTGCCCGAGGCGCTCCGGGACGTCTCCCTGAAGCTCGAATCCGGTCAGACGGTGGCCCTCGTCGGCAGATCTGGCGCGGGCAAGACCACGTGCGCCCAAATGCTGCTGCGGTTCTGGGACCCGCTGTCGGGCCGGATCACGCTGCAGGGGCACGACATTCGCGACTTCAAGCTCGACGCGCTTCGGCGGAACATAGCGCTGGTGGCCCAGGACACCTACCTGTTCAACGCCACGATACGGGAGAATCTCCGCATCGCCGGCCAGGACACCACCGACACCGACATCGAGCGGGCGGCTGAGATGGCCAACGCGACCGAGTTCATCGACGCAATGCCCGACGGCTACGAGACGCCGGTGGGCGAGCGCGGCATGCAGCTCTCCGGCGGCCAGCGACAGCGGATCTCGATAGCCCGCGCGCTGCTCAAGGACGCGCCGATGCTGATCCTGGACGAGGCGACCTCACACCTGGACGCGGTCAACGAGCAGCAGATCAGACAGGCCCTCGAGCGCCTGATGGAGGGCCGTACGACGCTGGTGATCGCGCACAGGCTGTCGACGGTCAGGGATGCTGACCGCATCGTAGTGCTCGACCGCGGCCGGGTCGCCGAGCAGGGCACCCACACGGAGTTGCTCGCCAACGCCGGGCTGTACGCCCAGCTCGTGCGGACCCAGATCGTCAGCGCATCAGGTCAGGCCGGGCAGGGGTAGCGCTAGCCATCATGCCACAGCGCGGCACCGCCTTCGGCGAACTCAAGGGTCGTGTCGAAGCGTTGGGACAGCGCCTCCAAGGACTTCCTCGCGTCGGGCTCCTCGCCGAAACTGCGTATTCGTGTCTGACTCCGGGAGTTGGGGCGCACGGGGGCACATCTGACGATGACGGCTTTCCCATCCTCCAACTCCACCGAGGCCACGAGACCGACGAAATCGTATAGCGGGTCCTCGCCAAAGAAGAAGTTCCCCAGAGAGTAGAATATCGGCCTGCCACCGTATATCTCGGCGGCCTGAATCTCGTGAGGCTCGTGGCCCATGACCAGGTCGGCGCCCGAGTCGATGGCCGCGTGGGCGATGGCCACCTGGTAGTCGGCGGTCTCGACGCTGCCCGATATACCCCAGTGGAACGAAGCCACCAGGAAGTCGACCCGGCCGCGAAGCGCCCTGACGTCGCGTTTGAAGGCCTCCAGGTAATCGGCGTCGGGCCACGTCACGATGATCGGCGGCCCACCGGGCATCTCAGCGATCCGCGGATTCGGACGGTAGGCTGTGTGGGCGAGTATCGCGGCCACTCCGGGGCTGCCGGCCGTGGCCTCGTGGCCGATGGGCCAGAACACCGAGGTGTATTGCAGGAAGCCGAACCTGACCCCGTCGCGCTCCACTATCGCGGGCGTCCGGGCCTGCGCACGGTCGGCCCCAGCACCCGTGTGTGCTATCCTCATCTCGTTGAGCAGATCCACCGTGGCCATGATCGCGTCGGCCCCGAAGTTGACGTTGTTGGCACACCCGACGGCGTGAAAACCGCCATACCTGAGGGCGGGTGCGGGCTCCGGCCCGACGTGGGTCCAGCCGGGTTTGTAGTCGACGGTCACAGAGGGGTCGTAGAGGCACCCTTCCAGGTTCCCGAAAACGACGTCGGCCTCTCCGAGTACGTCTGCCACCAGCGCAAACGGCTCGGTGGGATCGGCCACGTGTCCAAGGTGTATGTCGCCGGTCAAGATCAGGGTCTGCTTCATATCCGTCTCCTGTTCGGCAGTTCGGCTCTCCGGGCGTTCGGGACATCATAGTTGACGTAGTCGCCTCAGGCCATACAATCTAGCGGGCCACGGGCGTACAACGTCTACAGGCAACCATCAGCTTTCCGAGGGGTCGACGAAATGACACGTCTTGACGGAGAGATAGCCATCGTCACCGGCGGCGGCACCGGCATCGGCAAGGGCATTGCGCGGCGCTTCGTAGAGGAGGGCGCCAGTGTCGTGCTGGCGTCACGCAACGCCGCGACTCTGGAGGCGAGCGCGGCCGAGCTCGGGGCCGAAGGCGGCACCGTCGTGGCCGTTGCCACCGACGTGGCCGACGAGGCCCAGGTGGAAGCACTGTTCGCGGAGACCGCGCTGCGCTTCGGCCGGCTGGACCTGCTTGTGAACAACGCCGGCGCCTTCGAGTTCGCGCCGCTGGACGAGATGGGATTCGGCCAGTGGGAGCGGCTCCTGAGCGTCAACCTGACCGGCGTCTTCCTGTGCACGCGCGCGGCGCTGAAAACCATGAAGCGCCAGGGCTCAGGGCGGATTATCAACATCGGCAGCATCTCGGCCGAGAAGCCCCGGGTGGGACAGGGCGGCTACGGCGCGACCAAGGCCGGCGTCATATCCCTCACACGGGCGACGGCCCTTGAAGGTCGCCCGCACGGGATCTCGGCGGGCTGCATCAACCCAGGCCTGGTGGATGTCTCGGACGGCGACGTCTACACGGACGCACGGACGCATCGCGACGAGCCCAGCATTACGCCGGCGGAGATAGCCGAGGTCGCGGTTACCATGGCGGCTCTGCCGCCCGGCGTCAGCATGCTGGACGCCACCGTGCTACCGACGCAGCAGCTTTTCGTCGGCCGCGGCTGATCCAGTGATCGCCAGCTAGCGGCCCGACACGGTCACGCTGCCGAGCAGACCAGTGACGCTCGCACCAATGGCGTGTGTCCCTGGGCGGAAACGGGCCCGCTGACGTCGGCCCTACTGCCTGGCCGGCGACACCCATCCGCCGCCTCTACAACCGTTGCCTCATCAGGGCCAATGTCTGCCGCACCACTCGAAGATACAGGTGGGCGACACACCGTGGCCTGCTACCCGGTGTAGGCGGCGACACTCAAATGTATGTGAGTAAGCCCTCTGGCACCGGCCAACGGTGACCAAGAACACAGACAGAGGAGTCACGACATGATCAAGCAGAAGAGTCTCAGAGTCATCCGGATGCTGGCGATAGCCGCGCTTCTACTCGTTTCCCTGGCCGCTACCTCGGTAGTCACCTCAGACAGTGCCTTCGCAGGCAAGCCCGACAAGAGCGAAAATGCACCCAGAGAAAAGGGCGACGGCAATGGGTTCTGGGACTGATATCCGAGACGGAAGATCGATATTGTATCGGCGACGCCAGTAGGCCAAGACCCTGGCGTCGCCAAGGTTTCATTGTTGGCCCTGCCTGGGCAGTCGTTAGGCGCCGAGCGGCACCGGAAACGGTGCCTGTAGAGCCCCACGTCGCGTCTTGAGAAACCGGAGGCTGCAGCGCGACCCGCTCTTCCCTCGTCGGCCCAGGATGCGCCCCTCGATACACCCCGATGCGGCATCGGGACTCGGGGTATACGGAGGTCAATGAGTGGCGGCTGACTGCCTACAGGATGCCCAGCTCGCGAGACTTGGCGCGGAGGAGCTTGACGCGGTCGCCGACGTGGTCGAAGCCCGAGGCGTCGGGCCTGGCGCGGACCAGGTTCGCCGACTCGTAGAGGTCGAAGCCGGAGAGCCTCCCATCGTTGAAAACAGTCTCCAGGTCGGCCACGTAGCCCTCGTCATCGACGGCGCGGTCTACGTAGCGGTTCAGATACAGGGGCACGCCTGCGCGGTTGGCGGCCGCGATGGCCTCCTGGGCGACAGGGTCGCTTAGCGCGCGCTCCAAAAGCTGCCGGTCGGGCACCCCGCCCGGCGGGTCTTCCCACGCCTCGAACCAGCTCGTGCGGAGGGTGGCGCCGTCGAACAGGCCCTCGGCAAGCCAGGTCTTCCAGTCGAAGTGCAGGTTGGCCGGGAAGCCCATGATCTGCCCATGGGTCGGGTCGGGTCGGAAGGCCTCCGTGTGCAGGTGGAACTGCAGCTTCCTGCCCTCGCCGCGGACTCGGCGGCTCATCTCCCGCAGATACCCCGTGTAGTACTCACCGCGTATCTCGGCGACGCCCCGCCGGTCCTCCGCGCTGCCGGCCGGCTCGCGGCCGTGGCGCTTGCGGAAGGCGTCGACCACCGGCTCGTTGTAGCCGTAGTCGAACGGGTCGTCGACGATGTTGCCGTGGGACGATATGCGAACGTCGATGCCGTCCACACCGGCGTCCAATATGAAACCCACCCAGCCGTCCCATGCCTTGCGCATCTCGGGGTACATTTCGCACGGCATCGACGGCAGGTACTCGTTTCGGCCTCTGGCGAAGGCCACGGCCCCGTGCCGGTGCATCATCGCCCAGCCGGCGGAGACGGAGTACGGCGAGTTGTCGGCATCCAGCGCGACCTGCAGGGTGCCGAACCCCGAGTCGAACTCCAGCCCACCGGTGCGGAAGTCCCTGGGCCGGTGCCAGATGGTCGACAGGCTCGCCACTTCCACCGGCAGCGGCTCAGGGCCGTCGCCGTAGGCCTGGACCATCGCCTGCGGAGTGTTTACGAAGTCGGGCTCGCCTTCGGTCAACCCGGTCGTCACCACGACGAACCGGTCGCACAGGTTAAGTCCATCCAACGTCAGCGTCCTGACCGGCGCGCCCCTGGCAGTCACCGTCTCGCCGTAGTAGTCCCGCACATCTCGTGGCGCGGGCTCAACCGACTCGGTCAGCTTGAAGTCGACGTTGAGACGCTGATATTGGTAGTTGTTGGGGCTGGTCCAAAGCTGAAGGTCATCCTCGCCTACGCGCGTAGGCCGGTCGTCGTTCTTGCGCAGGCACACGCGGCGCACGGGCTGAGACTCAACGCCGGACGGCACGGCGGCCGGCCGGCGTTTGGCGAGCAGGTAGGGGTAGCGCTCCATGATCGGAGAGACATACCACAGCGTGCCCCCCACCCGCTTCAGACTGGTCGCGTCAGCGCCGTCGGAGCCCTCCGGGAAGGTGCCCGAGATGCCGGTATGGTAGGGCTTGAAGACGCCGTAGGCCTCGATGCCGTTGGCGTGCGCGGCATCCACCGCCGCTTTGAGAGGGTTGCCCAGGCTCTTCGCCGACTCCCGGGCGTTCCGTTCCAGATGGTTGTAGTAGATGTCGCCGGCCCAGTACGAGTCGGGGTCCTCCTCGCCGTAGTAGATCCAGTAGATGCGGCTGACGCCCACGCCCTTGAGCTCCGCCATCATCTGACTCAGGAGTTCAGGGGTGTGGACGGCGTGGCTCGCGTCGCCCGGGAAGTCGACGGTCGCGGAGAGGACAAAGTCGCGGCGGCTCTTACGGCGGGCGGATCCCATTAGTCAGACCTACAGATTGACCTGGGGCTCAACGTAGTCCTTGACTTTGTCGTATATCTGGATCCGACGCCGCTGGGTGTCGGCGATGATCAGCCGCGACTTGGCCGCGTCGAAGTCGAGCCCGGATGGCAGCGCCAGGCGCCACTCAGGCTCGAGGGTGTCGACGCGCCGTCGCGCCTTGGTGACGTCGTCGTTGGAATCGACGGTCTCCTTGAACCACTTGGAGAGCTCCTGAGCGTCGCCGATGAAACTGGTTATGAACTCGCCGGCCTGCGCGAACACCTGCACGCGATCGTTGGCCCAGTCGCAGATGTAGACGTCGCCCTTAGGGTCCACCGCGACGTCGGCAGGCCTGTTGAGCTGGCCCTTGCCACTACCGTAGGAGCCGAACTCCATCACGTAAATCCCGGCGGACGTGAACTTCTGGACACGATGGTTCTTGTGGTCGGCAACGTACACCTGGTCCTGGTCGTCAACCGTCAGGCCCCAGGGTGCGTTGAACTCGCCGGGCCCTTCTCCAAGGCCACCCCAGCCGGCCAGATAGTCGCCGCCGGCGGTGAACTTCTGGACGCGGTGGTTGAGGGAATCGACGATGTAGAGGTCGCCGCGACTGTCCACGTCGATACCTGCCGGTCCTTTGAGCTGGCCGGCCTCGACGCCTGCCTCGCCCCAGTGGCGAAGGTAGGTGCCGTCCTGGTCGAAGACCGTGACCCGGTGCAGCCACTCGTCGGTGACGTAGACGTTGTAGTCCCCGTCGACGGCGATCCCCGTAGGCCAGATGAACTCCCCTTCGCCGTCACCGCGTTTGCCGAACTGTCCCGCGATCTCCTCGTCGCCGGGCTCGCTGCCAATGGTCAGCCGCAGGACCGTGCTGAATATGGCGGAGCGGACTACGCAGTAGACGACGTCCCCGGCGCCGACGGCGACCGCCACGTCGCCGAGCATCTCCCGGCCCCCCACCTGGTGGCTGAAGTCGTAGACACGGTTGGCAACCATCTGGGTCAGCATCTTTCCTCCTGGATGTGCGGCCGGCGGCGCGGTCTTGGTGCGGGGCGGGCCTTCGACAGGCTCAGGCCGAACGGTGATCCCGCTGTCGGACGTTACAGGTAGGCGGGTTTCTCGAATTTGCCCTCGACTATTGGCTGGGCATCGAGGCCCAGCCAGTCCTCGATGATGGTGGTGTAGACGCCACGGAAGTCCATGTTCGGTACGGCGTCACCCTGCTCCAGGTCCTCGGGCCTGATGGACGGGTACTCGCCGTACTGCCCGCCCTTCACGCGATCGCCGATGACGAAGGACACGCCTGCCGCGCCGTGGTCGGTGCCGGAACCGTTGTCGCGTGTACGACGCCCGAACTCGGAAAACAGCAGCATGATGACGTTGTCGGCGGCGTCGTGCTCCCGCAGGTCGTCGAAGAAGTCCCTGATGGCGTCCGATATCTCCATCCACAGCTTGGTCTGCGTGCCGTTCTGGTCGGCGTGGGTGTCGAAGCTGCCGTGGTCGCTGTAGAAGACCCTGGTCCCGAGACCGGCCAGGTGGACCTGGGCGATGCCTTTCAGCTTGCGCGCGATGCTGTTGTCGGCGTACTCGACCGACGACGAGTACATACCTGGAGCGACGTTGAGGATATCGGCGCCCTTGAGCGCGTCCAGTCCGGTCTGGCCCAGGAAGTCCATCACAGGCCCGGTGCCAATGGCCGGCGCGTACATACGCTTGTACCTGTTCAGTACACGCTCGCGCTGCTGGCTCTCGGTAAAACCAGTCAGCATCCCGTAGTTGTTCAGGTCCTCGATGGCCGCCACGGGCACGCCGGGGGCCACCAGGGCTCGAAAAAGGCTTGGCCCCATGCTGACCGAGGTGACGACATTTTCTTTGCTCGGGTCCAGCTCGCGTACGACGCGGCCCAACCAGCCTTCCGTGCCCAGCTTATCTGGTTCGCACGTGTGCCAGATGTCCATCGAGCGGAAGTGGGACCTGGGCGACTTCTCGTAGCCGACGCCGTGGAGGATCGCGACGTTGCCATCGTTGTACATGTCGCGTATCGGGGCCATGCTGGGATGAAGGCCGACCTGGTCGTCGAGAGGCAGCACCTGGTCTTCAAGCACGGTGACGACTTTTCGGTAGTCCCGGTACAGCGGGTTGGCGTACGGGACGACGCAGTTCAAGTAGTCGTTGCCCCCGGTGAGCTGCAGCACCACCAGGACCGGGTCTTTTTCCGCCACTGTCATCTTGCCCTCCTAGGTCGTCGCTAGAATCGCTGACTTGACCGCAGCGATCGCCGAGTTCGCAGCTTGAAAATCTCACATCTTCGCGCTCTCGGCGGTGAAATCTTTCGGCAGTCCCCTACGAGAACTGGAACTCCCTGAGCGAGACGATGAGCTGGAGTAGCTCGCCGGCCCACTCCTCAGACCGACTCGACTCTTCGTCGCCGTCCCAACTCAGTCCATCGTCTGCCGCCAGGTGGTGGATCAACTCGGCCCTCGCCTTGTCGTCAATCTCCATGGGGCCCAGCAGGTCGAGGCACATGTCCACGACCTCTTCGGGCGAACGTCCATTGGACCTCAGCTCGTCGACGATGTGGCGGACCCCGGGCCGGCCGACGTCGCCGACCAGCTCGGCAAAGAAATTGGTGCGGCGCATCAGAGAACCACTGTTGATCCACTCCGTCCCGGTGTGCCATCCCTCAACGCTCGGGGGATTGAGCAGCTCCTGTCCCATGTAGGTGATCTGGTTGGACCAGTCCATGATGTCGGGCTGCATCTGCTCGGTGCCCCCAACGAACCTGAGCATGCCGACGACCGCCTCCGCGGGGCTTTTCACCTTGGTGAAGCGCGCGGCCTTGAAGAAGTCCGAGTTGAACAGCAGCCGCAAGACCGAACGAACGTCGTAGTCGGTGTCCATCAGCGCCTTGGCCAGCAGGTCGACGGCCCCCGGGTCATTCGGTGGGGTCACCGACCAGGCCGGTACCTGCGGTTCGTCGGCGACGAAAAAATTGTACAGGTGCCGGGCTATGAACTGGGCGGTGGCCGGCTGGCTGAGGACGATCTCTATGATGTCCTCGCCGTTGAAGTTTCCCGTATGGCCCAGGAAGGTCTTCTCGCCATCGTCGTGGTCCTCGGGCTTGTACACGAAGTGCCAGTCGAACCTGCCCATGGGGAACCTGGGCAGCTTCGTGCTCATCGTCCAGCCCGTGAAGGCGCGCGAGCACTCTCTGACGTCCACCTCAGTATAGTTGCCTACACCCATGGTGAACAGCTCCAGGAGCTCCCGCCCCCAGTTCTCATTGACCGCGGCGCCGTGGTTCTGGTTGTTGTCCAGCCAGAAGATCATCGCGGGGCTCTTGGCCACCTCGAGTAGCAGCTCGCGATACCTGCCGAGCCCCTTATCGCGGAACATGTCGACCATGTCGATGATCTCATCGTAGTGGTCGACCTTGGAGACACCTGTGGCGAAGATCTGGTGCCAGAAGATCGTCATCTTCTCCTGAAGCGGCGCCTTCGTGTTGATCATGCGCCAGACCCAGCCGGACTGTCCGATTCCTCCCAACGTGCCCGGCTTCCACTGATAGTTGAAATAGCGCCAGAACTCGTAGATGTCGACCGGCTCCTGTTCCTCGGGGCTCAGGAGCTCCTCGACCGTCGCTTCGTACCCGGCAGCTACGCGCTCCTCAAGCTCCTGACGGGTAGCGCCGAACCCGGCGCGTCGCATCAGGTGGGCCATCAGGACAATATCGCTATCGGCCATGTGGTCTCCTCCGTTGGGACCGCGGTGGAGAATCGGGGCAGGACGGCGGGCATGTGCGGCTGACAGCCATCAATATAGAGGCGGCGGGCGGCCATGTCAAAACGGCGCACACCGGCCAGCGGGGCGGAGAGTTTGGAGGCTCTGGCCTGCACGGTAGCTCGCCCCGCGGCTACATTTACGGCGCGATGGCAGAAAGGTTGGCACCGACATCGCCGACCCTCCACATTCGCGCCATCGTGATTCCCGCGCCGCCGGCGGCGACAACCAGTTCCCCAAACCAGGCGTGGCACCATCGTCATGGAAGGTCCAGGACAGGGTGGCGAGATCGGCGTCGGCGCGCCGGTGGATGACTTGCAATCGGGCTGCAGCACCTCCTTCACATAGTCGTCGAGCAGCTCCGCGGTAGCCATGTCGGTGTCGAGCTGGACATGGGACGACACTTCACCCTTACCGTAGCCCAAACCGCTTCCAAACTGGACCGCGCCAGCAGGCGGAGAGACCAGCGACAGTCCGGCCTCTTCGTAGTCGAGGTCAGGCCCGCTACCGAACGGCGCCGGGGCGGGAAGGCTTGCCTCATGCGTCTCCGCCGAGGCGGCCGAGGCAGCGTACCTACAGCCTTGCCCGGCAAAGGTGACGGGCAAGTCGAAACGCCACTGCTATCCCTCCCTGACGATCGCCCACGGGAATGCGACGGCGATGGTTGTCGCCAAACCCTCGATCCCTTCAGGCGCGTCCCGCAGACCCACCTGCACGAATGCGCGATTGCCGTCATTGACGTTCAGGTACACGTCTCCGACCTTGAGATCGGGGAATAGCTCCTCTCCGCCCTCGATCGCGGCCCCCACCTGCTCCACGGTGCACGCGGCGCGGACGTCCGGAGCCAGCAGGCTGTAGAAGCAGTCGGTGTCCCCTTGCTCGAGTGCCGCCACGACGGCTGCGAACAGCTCCTGCGCCTCGGCACCCAGTTCCTGCTACGTCGGGATGCCGGCCTGCCGTAGTTCCTGCACTTGGGGCCGGATCGTCGCAAGCTCATCGGAGACGCGGTCGTGCTCCTCCCGGCTCACGCCGTCCTGTCAGGCGGTAACCGCCAGCAGTAAGGCCGCGAAGACGACGGCGTATGTCAGTCTCATTGTTGCCAGCTCCCGGTCGCGAGGCCCGTCCGCCGACCTACCCTTTGAGTCCATCCTACATCGTTGAACCCAATCTACGTCCGCGGCCGGACGGCGCCAGCACGGCTGGCGGCATCTCGTCCTGGTGGTGCGGAGCGACGACGGGCTGGTGTAAGCGACGGTTATCCAACTCCGTACCCAGACACGGCGGCGGCTGTCGGACCTCGACGCCAGGCTACGCCAGGGGCCGCCGTTAGAGCGCCGGGATGTCGACCACTCTGCGCTCCTCCATCGCCACGTCGGCCCGGAAGCCGACGAGATGGCTGCTGATTGAGTCGTCCAGAGACGTGCAGGAGATGGAGCGCGGCTCTCCTTGCACCAGGCTCACGAAGTCCTCCACCAGCCGCATGTCGCCACCGCCATGGCCTCCAAATGCTCCGTGCATATCGCCTGACACGTCTGTGGAAACCCGCTCCTTCGAGTACTCGTGCCCCGGTCGCGGGTCGATACGGCGTACCACGAAGCTCTGGTCCTCGAACACGCCCTGTATCTCGCCGGTGGTGCCGATCAGATGGATGGAGCGCGAAGGACGCGCCGTCCCACCCACCATGTTGTGAGTGGCCGTACTCCCGTCGTCGAACTCGATGACCACCGACTGGTGGTCCACAACGTCGTTGTCCATGTGCCAGACACACCGGCCGTAATCGTCGGTTTTGAGCAGCTCCATGCGCTGCTCGGCGGTCGGCTCCGCGACACCCTCCAGGCCGGTCCAGACGTAGAACGTCCACCTGTCGGGATGGTCGATGTAATGTTTACGAGCGGAGTACAGGCAGTCGGCCTCGATGGCGCAGTCGACTACGCATCGCGTGCCGGCGCCTTCCGGGGCTTTCTCAGGCCGGAATTGCGAGGTGGCGCCGAAACTGGAGACTGCGATGGGCCTGGAACCGGCCTTCATCCACATGATGAGGTCGAGGTCGTGGCAGCTCTTGGCCATCAGCATCGAAGAGCCGGAGTAGGCCTTGTTGCGCCATTTGCCGCGGACGAACCCCACCGCCATATGATGATAGCTGACGTGCTCGCCGGTCTGGACATTGATCAGCTCGCCGATCTCGCCCGCGGCTACGCGTTCCTTGATGGCGCGATAGAAGGGCGCGTAGCGCAGAACGTGGCAGACCATCACTACGTTGCCGTTTCGCTCGGACGCGTCGACCAGCCGCCGCATCTCGTCTTCGCCTGTCGCGAATGGCTTCTCTAGCAGCAGGTGGTAGCCGGCTTCCAGCAGAGGAAGCGAGGTCGGCACGTGAAAGCGGTCCATGGTGCCGTTGATCGCAGCGTCGGCGAACTTCGGCCGGGCGGCAAGCTCGTCGGCCGACACAAAGCAGCGTGAATCGGGGATGCCGAAGCGTTGGGCCGCCTCGCGTCGCCGCGGACCGGAAGGGTCAGCCACGCCGACGATCTTCAGGCGGTCGGGACGCTGTTCAGCGTAGCGGGCGTAGCCGATCCCGCGATGCCCCGCACCGACTACGACGGCCGTGGTCGGGTTAGCGGCCACGGCAACTGCTCCACGAGGCCGGGACGAGGTCGCCGGCCGAAAGCGGCAGCGGCTCATCGACGAAGCAGTGCCTGCCTCGCCGAGATTGCGGCATTCCTCAGGTATCCGACTTTGTGTCAGCACCACACAGTCCAGGTCAAAGTCCTCTTTATCCCGAAGTTTATCCAGAAGCTCGTCGAGGTCGTCGTCCCAGCTCGTTCGGGAAAACGCTTTCGGACGTTCTTCAGGCAGTCGGTATTCCCGCACTCACGGGAAGGCCACGGCTTCGACACCGTCGAGTTGGCGGGATCCACGCATGAAGCCGGGTTGCTCGAGTCCAACGCCGCCTGCATGGGACAGGCTATATGGAATCGCTCGCCGTCGTGTGTCGAGGTGGGTCCGGGGTCGGATCAGGACCCGCCCACCGACAAGCAGGTGACCGTTCGCACAATGCCGTGGATGGTGTGGACGTTGCTGGTGACCAGATCGCCGACCGCGTTCAGGTCTGGGGCGCTGACCGTCGCGATGATATCATACGGTCCCGTGACCGGGTCGACGGTCTGGACGCCAGGTAGCCCCTCCAGCTCCTTGGCCACATCGCGTATCCTGCCCACTGCGGTCTCGATCAGAACGTACGCCTTGGTAGGCATTCTTCACCTCTGAACCGCTTCCATCGCCGGGCGACTAGGTCACTCGCCCGTCAGCTCTGGCTTGATGACCCCATAGTCGCCGTCGTGCCGCCGGTAGACGATGTTGTACTCTTCCGTGGGGACGTTGTAGAAAAGGAAGAAGCTGTGGCTGAGCAGCTCCATCCGGTCTATGGCCTCCTGTACTGACATGGGTGTGCCCGGAAACCGATTGGTGCGTACAACCCAGGCCCCGCCGACGTCTGCGACGACGGGCCTTCGGCTAACTCGGCGTCGCCTGTACGAGAGTCAGACCGCACAGAGTCCCTGGACTGCTCGCTCCGGTAGACTTTGCTCCTATAGCGCTCTAAAACTGGTGCTTCCGGGTACATTCGTTCCGCTTAGCGTAGAGACGCCCCGGCGGGACGTCTCTACGCTAAGCACAGTGTACCGTCGTCCTAGTCGCGCGGTAGCGGGATGTCGACCCGGGCGCCGTTCCGTGTCTGGGAAACGAGGGCGCCCGCGAGTATCTCAAGCGTGTCGCGGGCACGGCGGACGGGCGAGCTGCTTGGCGCGCCGTTCAGTACCATCTGGGCCATCTCCTGGACGGCGGGAATGAGATTGTCACCGAAGAACGGAGCGTAGCTACGAGCGTCCGGTGGCGTGGTCTCGATGGGCTTGCCTTCGACACTGTCCGTGCGCCACGCGGCGAACTTATCGTCATCGATTATGTAGCGACCTTCTGGCCCCTGCAGGTCTATCTCGTGCAGCGCTGGCACCATCTTAGCGCCGTTCAAGATGCCACGCACCCCGTTGGCGAACTCGATGATGACGGTCGATGCCGGGTCCAGGTCTGGGTCCTTGCCACCCTGGCCCTTGTACTCGGTGCCGTAGTCGGCCATCGCCGGCTCATGGGCGGCCATCACCCAGACGGGAGGGACGCCGGCGAAGTAGCAGACCGCGTCGACCGTGTGCGTGCCGTTGCGGAACAGCATCGCGCGGTGGCCGCCGAGGTGAGCGATGATCCGGGTCAGACCGCCGATCTTGCCTGCGTCGATCTCGCGCTTGACAGCCTGGAACGACGGTATCCAGCTACGGGTGTGGTCGACCGACATCACGGTCCCATTGCCCTCGACGGTTTCGATGATCTTGTCGGCGTCCTTCAGCGTAGTCGCGATGGGCTTCTCACAGAACACGCCCCTGACCCCGGCGTTGGAGGCGTCGCAGATCGGGTCGACATGGATGTGGTCTGGGGTCGATACGCTGACCACGTCCAAGTCGTGCGCATCCAGCATCTCTCTATGGCTGGAGTATTGGGGGATGGAGCCGCGTTCCAGCTTGGCCCTGTCCCAGAACTCGTCGAGCACCCCTGGAATGAGGTCGCACACGGCGACGAGCTCGAACTCGTCTGCCCTATCGTACGCGTAGGCGTGGGATGCGCCCTGCCTGCAACCTATGACTCCGGCACGAAGCTTCTTTTCGGCCATTTACCTCTCCGTTTCCTTGTCGTCTTGCTTATTCCGTCTCCAGCCAACACCTCCGCGTATCGTATCACTAGCGAGGTGCGAAAAACCCTTTTCTGCCATTCTTCTGGCCTCGTTCTGTTGCCCAGGCGCAGGACAGGCCTGGTAGGAATGGAGAGAGAATGATGTCTGATGGACACCCTCAGACTCCAGGCAAAGGGCTACGCCTCGCGACCGGCGTCACGCTCCAGCCGAATTGAGGCGAGCTCGTCTCCGGCCAGCTCGAAAGCTCGCCCCGGGCCGGTCTGCCCGAAGCCGATAGACTCGAACAGGGCGAGCTTCTCCTCGTCACCGAAAGCGACGTCGACGTAGCATCTCTTCGCGCCGTCCTTCTCCGCAGCCTTGACCGCTGCGAGATCAGCTCCGGCCACGCATCGGAGAACCAGTGCTGGGCAAAGCCGTCGACTCGCCATCGGCCGGTTGTCGTGGGGCGTGCCGTCGCGAGGCCGACGGCGCGCCCGTCGTCGGTCACGGCGGTGAACCACGCGCCACCCGGATCAGACACAGTCTGGGTATAGCGCATGTAGTGGGTGAAGGAACCGGTGGAGACGTAGGCCGTCCAGAAGATGCTCGCGTTTGTGTCCAGGACGCGCCATCGGTGCGGCGACACCATCAGCGGGATCATCGGGACTCTGTCGGCCGGCGAGCCCCGTCTGACGGTCACCGACGCGGCGGCCGGGCGGAAGTAGTCGACCAGGAAGACCTCAGGCGGGTCCCCGTTTGCTACCCGGACCCACCAGTTGGCGCCGGGCAGCTTCTGCACCCGAGCCGCTCGTACACTCTGATAGCGGCCTGCAAGCCGATGCCTACGAACACGGCCTGCCCGCCGCCCCCCAAGAACGACTCGACCGCCGCCTCTCAGACTCTGGTGGACAGGCCACGGTTGCGAAAGTCGGGATGGGTTGCTACCGCACCGAGGTCCGACACAGTTGGCACGGCCCTGGGTACGTGCAGCGTGCAGGTACCGACCAGCCGATCACCGTTCCGCACGAGGAATACCGAATGTTCGTTGTGCTCAACTTCGCTGCCCACGTAGACCCCATACGGGACGTCAGGCGGCTCATCCCAGATGTACGTCCAGAAGTCGACCAGTTCCCGAGCCAGCGTCGGCTCGAGCGGCACGTCGAACCTGTCGGTCATACGGTAACCTACAATGAGCTGCGGTCCATCGAGAGCTCGAGCCCGAACCCGCACTCTCCGTTCGCCTGAGTTCGTCGAAGGGCCTCTCTTCCCTAACGTGGGAAGAGGTGGTTCGACGAACTCACCACGA
>CAZENU010000007.1:0-59653 GCA_964513735.1 uncultured Dehalococcoidia bacterium | reverse complement strand
ATTGACCCGATTTCACAAGAACGCATCGCGGATCCCATCCGATGACCGAAGCAATCAAGGCGCGGACCGAGGCCGTGGAACGATCCGAGCGGTTTCGTGAATACGACGAGTAAGAACTTGCTTCCGATCTCAACCAATGCTCGCGAGGTCTCATTTACGGGTCGGGTGGCGGGGTGGAGCGCGCACCACCGATGGATCGTTGTACTCGCTGCAATCGTCCTGTTGGTCATTTCATTTCTGATGTCCGACTCGATTGGCGTTGAGATGAGCGACGTGTCTGGCACGGGCGACTCCCGAAAAGGTCATCAGCTGATCGAGGACCGGTTTGAGCAGCTGCCGTCCTTCGAGTCCGTGGTCATCAGGAATCCCGGTCTGGACGTCGACGATCCGGCCTTTCGGTTCACCGTTGAGTCACTGGTCGAGGAGCTCAAAGGCCTCGATGGCGTCGCTAATGTGGAGAGCTACTACGACTCCGGATCTCCTCACCTAACTTCCGACGATAGGCGCGTTGTCATTGCCCGCGTCGAGCTTGAGAAAGCGGAACAGGCCAAGCTGAACGACTTCGGCGAGGGCATTATGGACGCCTTGCTGGAAGCTGATGCTTCAGCCGCAGCCTATGGATTCGAGCTTGGGGTCCTGGGCGGGGCGTCGCTCAATGTCGCTCAGGAAGAGGTAGTCGGTGAGGACTTTGGAAAGATCATGATCATCACCGTTATGGGTGGTCTGATCATCTTGACCCTGGCGTTCGGGGCAGTGGTAGCTGCTCTGATTCCGATCGGCATAGCGCTTGTTTCGATCTTCACCGCCGTTGGCGTAGCCACGATCGCGAGCCAGTCGAAGCCATTGAATGTCTACTTCTTCGAGATGATCATCCTCATGGGGCTAGCCGTCGGCATCGACTACAGCCTGTTCATCATCAATCGATTCCGGGAGGAGCGGGCTGCCGGCCGGGACAAGATCGAGGCGATCCAAGTCTCATCTGATACCACCGGGAGGGCAGTTCTCTACGCTGGTATAACCGTGTTCGTGTCGCTGGCAGGCATGCTGCTGACGGGCGACGCTCTGTTCTATGGCCTGGGGCTGGGTGCGATGATCGTCGTTGTTCTGGCCGTGGTCGCTTCCCTCACTCTCCTTCCTGCACTCATCTCGTTGCTTGACCACCGATTGAACTGGTTACGGATTCCGGGCCTCGGGAGGCCCTCCACCGGCGGCGGCGTCTGGGGGAGGATCACAGACGAAGTTCTGGCCCACCCGGTGGTATGTGCGGGTGTGACTTTGGTCGCGCTGATAGCCCTGTCAATACCACTCCTTTCGCTGAACATAGGTGACACGCCGATCACCAAAGTCTTCGACTGGGATGGTGCTGTAGAAGACGGAGGGAAGATCGGAATCCTCGCTCATGGTGTCGGCCTCATGGATGAACACTTCATTCTCGGCGAGACCCTTGGCCTCGCGGTGATCGTTGATCCGGGAACGGGTGGCGCGGTAGAGACGCCAGCAATTCAAGCGTCGACGGCGAACCTCATTGCGGCCGTTCAGCAGAATGATCAGTTTGGCGAGCCGGTGGAGACGATCGTCAACATTGAGGGCGATCTGCTCGGAATCTTGGTTCCCTTGGCGGATGTTGAAGACACGTCAAAGGCCAATGCAGCCGTTGAGAAGCTGCGTGAGCTCGCTCCCGCGGCGTTCGCCGGAGCTGGCGTTCAGGTTTACGTGGCCGGGGGCGCGGCCGGGACATTCGATGCAGCGGCCAATACGAAAACCAAGGCGCCCCTCGTCTTTGGATTCGTATTGATTATGGCTTTCTTGCTTCTCCTCGTGATGTTCCGTTCCATCGCCATCCCAATCAAGGCCATCATCTTGAACCTGCTCTCTGTTGGCGCGGCAATGGGGGTGTTGGTCTTGGTCTTCCAAGAGGGCGTGGGAGAGGGACTCCTGAACTTCGAGGCAGCCGGAACGATCGAGACCTTCATGCCACTGTTCCTCTTCGCCGTGCTCTTCGGTCTGTCTATGGACTACCACATGCTCCTTCTCAATCGCGTCAAAGAAGCCTACGACGGCGGACGTAGCACCGAGCAATCCGTGTCGTTGGGCATCAAAGCGACAGCCGTCCTTATCACGAGTGCCGCGATCGTCATGGTGCTGGTCTTCGGCGCCTTCGCGACATCCAGGATCATGTTCTTCAAGCAAATCGGGGTCGGGCTAGGAGTGGCTGTCCTCATCGACGCCACGATAATCCGAGCTATCCTGCTGCCAGCCAGCATGAAGCTGCTTGGTGACTGGAACTGGTGGTTGCCAAGATGGCTGGAGTGGCTGCCTAGAATCTCGGCAGAGGGAGAGCGTAAAGTCGAAGCAGTTGCACCTGCTGACTGATTGACATGGAGCAATAGCCGGTGATTGTGAAGACCATTGCAACGCCTGGTATAGTGGAATTCCAGATACGGATGTGAGGGAACGCATTGACACGGATGGCTTAGGCTCCATACTGCATATTGCGGATTGTAAATGAGGAGGGTCGGAGATGGCGATAAACGGACGTCAGCCGGTACTAGTAGTGGTCCAGCTCACCGGTGGTAACGACTTCATGAACACGGTCGTTCCCTATTCGAACCCGCTCTACTACGACGCCAGACAGAAGATCGTCGTGCCCGAGGACCATGTGCTGCCCATAGACGACGGACTGGGCTTCCACCCGAGCGCCCGGCCGCTGAAGGAACTGTACGACCTGGGCAAGGTAGCGGTGATCCAGGGCGTGGGGCACCCCGGTTCCAGCCGCTCGCACTTCCGCGCCATGGACATCTGGCACACCTGCGAACCCGTCGAAATCGGCACCGAGGGCTGGCTAGGCAGGGCGATCCGAGAGCTCGACCCTGACAAAGAGAACGTCCTGACCGGGGTCAACATCGGCCGCGGGCTGCCCAGGGCGATGGCTGTGCCTGGCGTACCCGTCAGCTCCGTCGGCGACCTGGACAACTACGGAATACTGACCGGGCTGACCGATAAGGCCCAGCGCATGGATGCCCTCGATACGTTCAAATCTATGTACGCGCCCGCCATCGGCACTGGGCCAGTGATGGACTATCTGGCGCAGACCGGACAGGATGTGCTCAAGGGAGCCGACATCCTCAAGACGGCGCCAGTGCAGTACTCGTCCGAGGTCGAGTACGCAGACAGTTCCATCGCCAGGAGCCTCAGGGACGTGGCCAGGGTCCACCTGGCCGGGCTTGGCACCCGCATCTTCTACACCAGCCAGGGCGGCTATGACACCCACGCCAGCCAGTTGCCGGTCCATCCCAAGCTGCTGGAAGACCTCTCGGCCGCGATCAGTGACTTCTTTCAGGACCTCAGGGATGGAGATGCGTCGGAAGAGGTCGCGATGCTGATCTTCACCGAGTTTGGGCGCAGGATGCTCGACAACGGCAGCGGCACCGACCACGGCTCCGGTGGAGGCGCCTTCATCATAGGCGATCGGGTGGCAGGTGGCCTCTACTCCGAGTACCCGTCGCTGCAGCGCGGCGAGTGGGAGGGCGGCGAGGACCTGAAGCACACCGTCGACTTTCGCGGGCTGTACGCGACGGTCCTCGAGCAGTGGCTGGGACTCGATCCCGACCCAATCGTCGGCGGCTCCTTTGAGCAGATGGAAGCCTTCGCCGCATAGGAACGTTCATTCACTTCTAGCACCGATACTTGGAGGACACTCATGTCCGGCAACGATCTTGCCCTCACCGCACATCTGATGAGGCGCGCGGGGTTTGGTTCCACTCGTGAGGAGCTGGAGAAGCTGTCCGCCCGCAGCTACGAGTCACTGGTGGACGATCTCCTCCACCCTGAGCGCTTTCCTCCAGTCGAGGAAGACGTCCTAGACCGCTTCTACGGCGAGATCACGATCCACAACAACCCCTCGACGTGGGTCTACCGCATGGTCAACACTAGCCGGCCGCTCGAAGAGAAGATGGTGCTCTTTCTCCATCACGTCTTTGCAACCGCCTACTCCAAGGACAGCGCTCCGTTTTCGCACATCGTCCAGCTCGACATGTTCCGCCGCGTCGGCCTGACCGACTGGCGCACGATCCTCACCGAAGTGTCCAAGGACCCGCTGATGATCTCATGGCTGGACAACTCGGAGAACCACAAGGACGAACCCAACGAGAACTACGGCCGTGAGCTACTCGAGTTGTTCTCGATGGGGATAGGCAGCTACACCGAGGAGGATGTTAAAGAGTGTGCGCGGGCATTTACCGGGTGGACTTTCACGCAACCTATACCCCTCTACCCCTGCGGCCACTTCGCGCCCGAGTTCGAATTCGTGGAGGAGGACCACAACGACGGCGAGAAGACTTTCCTGGGCCACACCGGCAACTTCAACGGCCAAGACATCATCGACATCATCGTCAACCAGCCCGAAACTGCCACGTTCGTCTCCCGGCACCTCTACAACTTCTTCGTCGCCGACGAGCCCCAGGTCCCGGCCTGGTCGGTCGAGCCGCCGACGGACCCCGAGGCAATCGCCGCGCTCTCCCAGGAGTTTCTCGACTCGGGCGGAAGCATGCGGTCGGTACTCCATTTGCTGTTCAACTCCGACTTCTTTAAGGACGCCAAGTATGCCCGAGTGAAGAGCCCGGCGGAGCTGGTGGCGGGGACGATAAAGCTGGTGGGCACACATAGGTTCCCCGACCCTGGCCTGGTCGATCTTGGCGAAGCCCCTGAGTTTATGGGACAGCATCTGACGAATCCCCCCACCGTAGAGGGCTGGCACACTGGACAGGAGTGGATCGACGGTGGCGCGCTGACCGAGCGAGTCAACTTCGCCGCCGACCAGATAGGCGACTTGACCAAGCCTGGCGTTCAGAGGCTCGTGGCCCGCCTGAGCGGCCTGGGACCCGTCCTATCACCAGAGGACTTGGTAGACAGGAGCCTGGAACTGATCGGACCCGTGGTGGTCAGTGACACGACCCGTAACAGCCTCTTGGACCACATTCGGCCCGGCGGTGATCTGCATTTCGAAACCAAGGAAGAGCGCGAGAAAAGCGAGACTCGTATCGCAGGCATGCTGCAGCTTGCCGTGTCTACTCGCGAGTACCAGTTTGCCTAGATTGCCAAACGTTCCACTAGGAGCAGAATATGCCGAGACCATACGCGTTGCTGAGGGCGGGCTTTCCTTACCTGAAGACGATCGGAATGCGGCGCAACGTTGACCACCCGGTCGACATTGCTCTTGGTAAAGAAGGCCGAGTTTACTGCCTTTGCTCCATGGAAATCTCGCCTAACACTGGCGTATCAACAATAACGTTCGAAGACGAGTTCCTTGGCAAAATAGGTGGAGTCGGGAAGGCGGATGGCAAGTTTATCTGGCCGATCTCCATCGTCGTTGACCGCGACGAGACGCTGGTCATCTCGGACTCCGCCCTGCACCGCATAACTTTCATGAGGCCGGACGGGGAGTTCTTGGGCAAGTGGGGCGAACACGGCGACGGCGAAGGGCAACTTGATCGCCCGGCTGGCCTTGCGTTCGACGCCGACGAGAACCTTTACGTGGTGGACACGATGAACCACCGTGTCCAGAAGTTTACCAAGGATGGCAAGTTCATCCTGAGTTGGGGCTCACACGGAGACGAGAATGGCCAGTTCGACATGCCGTGGGGAATTACCATCGACGAGATCGGCGACGTCTACGTAGTCGACTGGCGCAATGATCGGATCCAGAAGTTCAGCGCCGACGGCAAGTTCATCTTCGCCCTGGGTAAATCAGGCTACGGCGACGGCGAGTTCAACCGCCCCTCGGGCGTCGCCGTTGACTCCGACGGCGACATCTACGTCGCGGACACGGGCAACAACAGGGTACAGCTCTTCAGCGAGGAGGGACGCTACGTCGAGGAGTTCATTGGCGACGCTACCCTGTCCAAGTCGATGATCAACTACATGATGGTGCAAGGCACCTCGCTCATGCTCAGGGAGCACTCGCGCCTCGAGCCACAAAAGCGCTTCCGTACGCCTCGATCAGTGGTCGTTGACGATCAGAAGAGGATGTATGTCGCCGAGTTCCACTCCTTCCGGGTGCAGATCTACGAGAAGCAGGCGATTCCGCTTGGCGCAGACCAGATAGCGCCGCGGGCCACGTCGCGGAAGCTCAGGACGATCTAGCTGCCTGGTCACCGGCGCCGAAAAGAGTCGCCGTGAAGTACGACATAGTCATCATCGGCGCCGGGTAGACGGGCTCGATCCTTGCCTCCGATGAAGCGGCCTTTGTAAACGGCGCTCTCCTGCCTGTAGACGGCGGATTCACCGCCGGGGCGGACCTCTTCGAACGGAACGCCATCGACGATCCTGGAAAATGTCTCTGTCGCGCTGCCGGGTCTGCGATACGAGGTTGTCGAGGACCGCGTGGCCACCGCGTCCCAGACTCCCGACGAGATTCCGCTGGTCGGGCCCGTCGAGGCACTGGAAGGGGTCTATCTGGCGGTTCCTGCGGACGGCGGCTTCACTATGTCGGCGGTGATGGCCGAGGCTCTTACGTTGCTACTCACAGAAGGCCGCGAGCACCCGCTACTGGCACCCATGCTTCCCGAGAGGGCGATGCCTCAGCCCGTGAGCGAATAGGTGCGGCTTAGTCCCGGTCGGATATGTGGACTAGGGTCGCTCGACGGCCCCTCACGCCGGCACTCTTTCCCTACCCAGCCACCGACCTTAACGATCTCCCGCCTGCGCTCGATGGGCATCGTCCAGGGCGGCGTGGGCCTCCATGATGGGCATGCTTCCAGGGTCGGGGTACGACATCGTGAACGGGAACCTGGGCTCCTCGCCCTTCGCACCGGGCAGAGGGGTAGGCTCCGGAGCCGTCCTAGCCCTCAACCCGTCAAAACTGAACTTCGTTGGACCGGTCGTCTCTGTGTTGATCGCGTCACCCCTGAAGCCGTATGCTGTGTCATCTAGCTGACCCAATTGTAGGCCACATGCCGCGGCATCACTGTTTGACTGTGTTTCGCGAGCAGTGATACTGTCCAGTTGGACGAACGTCCCCCAGAGGTCCCAAGCACCCCGAAGTGATCGGCGACGTCCCGGTAATGGAGGATGGCAGATGTTCAGACGGTACGTCTCTCTACTCTATCTAGCAACGACGCTGGCGCTGTTCATCGCGGGCTGTTCCAGTGACGGCGACGGAGCGAGCGGCGGAGAGGTCGGCGCCGCGCCCGCCGCCGACGTGAGCGGTGACGACAGCCCGTACACGTTGCAGCAGACCTTCGATCTGAACATTGAGGTAACGAGCCCAGTCTTCAGTCGCATCCGGCGCATCCCCAAGGACCACTCGTGTGGTACCAGGGGTAAGACCTTGGGACGCACCTACGATCAGAATTACGTGTTCGGAGCCGTGTACCCGAACACCTCGCCACCCCTGAACTGGACGGGAGTGCCCGAAGGAACCGTCAGCATCGCGATGATAATGGAGAGCGATCAGATCCGTGGGGAGTCATGGTCACACTGGGTGATCTGGAACATTCCCGGCGACGCGACCGGTCTCGCGGCCGCGGTGGCTACGACGACGGAGGTCCTGGCCATCGGCCCCAGTGCGCGGCAGGGCGTCAACGACTACAAGACGATCGGATATTCGGGACCCTGCCCGGTGCCGGTCACCGTGATAGACGGACAAGGCAAGGTCAAGATCGTTTTCGAGTACTTCTTCCGCGTCTATGCCCTGGATGTCATGCTCGAGTTGGGCCCCGACATCAGCAATAATCAGCTTCTCAGGGCCATAGAAGGCCACATAATCGGGGGCGGGGAGATCAAGGGCGAGTTCGTCGCCAGCGTAATCAAGGCGTCATAGATCCCAGTACCATCACCATCTGCCCGGAGCCCGTCGAAGGGCTTCTTAATTCCCGATGTGAGAAGAGATGGCCTGACAAGCTCATCACGGACGGAATCTGGTGGCACAGTCCTGACGGCTCCGTTTAGTCGTTCCAGTCGAAGAATATGCCCATCCAGCCCTTGGGACCGGCGACGATGAGGCGGTAGAGTTCGTGTGCCTCCTCCGGTTTCGCGACGTGGCTGATTAGGTGGTCCACCCACAGGTCGCCCGACTCGATCATCCTCATGATGGCGCTGCGGTTCCGCGGCGTCGACCACGGGTAGTACTTGTGCGGGTAGTCGACCTGCCACTGGGAGCCCCTGACGTCTATCTCCCGCGACAGGAGCGGGCTGAGGCGCATCTCCAGCGTGCCGCCCGTGGCGCCCACGAGCACGACCTTTCCCGCGTAACCCGCTGACCGGACACAGTCGTCGAGGACCTGCGCGTCACGGTTCGCGTGGAAGACGCATCGGGCGCCCTCGCCGGTGATGGCCATGACCTCCTCGACCGCATCGGTGGTGGAGGCGTCGACGACGTGAGTAGCGCCGCTTTTCTTAGAGAGCGCCAGTCGCTCCGGGTCCAGGTCGACGGCGACGATCGGATAGCCGCCGGCGAGGCGGCATACGCCGACGATGAGTTGGCCGACGACGCCCTGCCCGAACACGACGACCGATTCGTCCGGCTGGAGCTCCGCCCGACGGACGCCGTGCAGGGCCACGTCGCCCAGCCTGGAGAAGCATGCCTGCTCGTCGGTGATGTCGAACTTAATCCGCTGAGGAGGGCGGCCGGGGAACTCGCCCTCGGCAAAGCTGAGCGTCGAGTCCTCCCGCGGCGCGGTGTCCACGAGCAGGTGCGAGCTGTGCCTGCCCAGCGCGAAGACGCGGTCGCCCGCAGTGAAGTCCTCCACGCCCGGCCCGACTGCCTGGACTCGGCCCACGGCCGTGTACCCCGGCGGACGCGGCGTGTGGCCGGCGGGGTTGAACGGCCCGCGAAAGCGCCCCTTCTCGCTGCCGGCGCTGACCTGGCTACGGCTGACCCGCATCAGCACCTGACCGGGACCCGGCTCCGGTACGTCGAACGCCTCGATCTCGACACGCTCGCCGTCAACGACGGTCAGTCTTTTGCCTATCTCGGCCACGACGGTTCGCTCCGTTCTAGGTTCTAGCGGCCGTTTTCCTTGAGGAACGCCGCGATGTCGGCCTGGATGGACCCGGTCGTGTTAAGTCCGAGCATGACTTCGGAGGAGAGTTTCTTGCCAGCGGCGTGGATCTTCGCCTCGCCATCCGCGGTCACCCTCAGGCAGTCGGGGTGGTTGGGTTCGCCAACGTGGCCCATCGACTGCGCGAGATCGTTGGGGCCGCCGGCGAACACCTCTATGCCGTCCACGGTGAGTATCTCGTCGAGGTTGTTGTAGGCGGTTATCGTCTCCAACTGCGGTATGAGCAGGAAACTCGTGTTGGTATCCTCCATGACGGTCTTGAAGTCGCCGCCCAAGCCGTATCTGAGTATCCGCTGTCCCGTAAAGCTCCGCAAGCCCACGGGTGCGAAGAAGCAGTGCTTGACCAGCGCCTCGGCCTGCTCCTTTGACTCCGTGATCGGCACGGTGATCGAGCGGATGCCTCGATCGAGGTAGTTGAGAATATTGCCGGGCTGATGGTCTGGGACCCGCATCGATGGGGTCAGTCCGTAGCCGTCACAGATTCGGCAGAAGCGGTCGATGGTCTCCGGGGTTATCGGAGCGTGCTGGCCGTCGTAGTGCACGTAGTCCAGTCCCATCAGACCGGCCAGTTCGATCAGCTCGTCAGTGTAGAAGCTCAGGTCGAGGCCCAGGGCCCGCTCGCCGCGGCGCATCTTCTCGATAATCTTGTTCGTCGGCATGTCGTCCTCCTTGGATACGGGAACCGTTCCCGGCCCACCCACGTCGTCGCACGTACGCTTCGAACAGTTCGACATGTTCAAGAACTAGAAAGAGGTCCACCACAGAGAGCAAATAGGGGAAGAGTGTCTGCAAAGCCTTTTGCTCTCGCCTATCTCTGTGTCCTCTGTGGTTCACTTCCCGCTTAGGAGGGGCATCATGAGCGCCAACGACATCGCACTGATGGGGCACCTGATGCGGCGGGCCGGTTTCGGCGCCAATAGCCTAGGCGGGATCAGCCCAGCTTGCGACGAAGGACTCGGTGTCGACCCCATCGGGCAACTGGTTGAAGTAGTAGTGCATCGGGCCAGACTGGAACGCGGGCTCGAACATCTCCACGTTGTCCTGGAGCATGGTGTCGAGCGCTTCGAACCGGCTCCAGGATGAAAACCCGAGGCTGGCGATGGGTCTCATACATCCCGCCGGCAGGGTCACCGGGCTTCCGCTCGCGGGCCCAAACGACCTTCTGCCGCTCCAAAATGGTCTCGCAGCTCGCGCGCATGGCCTCCAGCTTGTCGGGCGGAATAACGTCTCGGAGGACCAGATACCCCTGGTCCATGAACTGGTCTCGGTCTACCTTCATTGTGATAGTCCTCGCTGTCCGTAGTGAAGGTCCAGATGGCGCATACGCCAAGCGTACCAACGACGAGGGCGTCGGTCAACGAAGTCAGGTAGACGGCCCCATGGGGGCGGCTCGACGCCGTCTAGGACCAGAGCCTGGCGGCGCCTTGTCGATTGTCCTCGCAGCCTGGCGTTTGAGGCCTTATATGCCAATCCCGGGCACGCCGTGATAACCTTGCGGCGCGATCCGGTACAATCGAGGAGAGCCATGACTTATTTCGTCGGATCTCAAGAGTACGAGCTTCGACGAGGGCTGGGGAAGGCTGCCCAAGGGCTACGAGTTCAACCAGGTCGCTGGAGTCACCGTTGACGGCAACGACAACGTGTACCTGTTCAACCGGAACAGCCACGAGCTAATGGTCTTCGACAGGCAGGGGAATCTCCTTGAAGGCATGGGCGCAGACCTTCCGCCGGCCCCACGGCCTATGTGTGGACGCTACAGGTAACCTCTACCTGGTCGATCAGATGGCTCACGTCGTGCTCAAATACAGCCCGGACGAAGAGCTATTGATGACCCTGGGCACCAGAGCCAAACCTTCAGACACCGGATATAGCCCGCAAGACAGCACCGTGAAAAGGGCCGCAGGGCCGTTCCACAGGCCTTTCTCGACCCGATTGCGCTTTGCCTCTGTGATCTTCACGGACAGGTTGACCTGTCCCGCAAGCTCGCCGGGTTCGGGGGATTAATGACGGGCCTCGAGCTCTCAGACGAGTTCGTGCGGATCGCGATGGCCCGCGGGCATGGTTAGGACGGTTAACATAGAGCTCAGAGAAAACGATAAAGAGGAATCAAGATGACGCTGATCGACATTGGCTCACAGAAGCAACTTTTCGTGGACGACTACATCATTGAGAGCGTGACAGACACCATGAGGGTCATGAACCCGGCCGTCAAAGCCGAGAACAACCCCGTGCTCGCCCCCGAGCGTCCCTGGGAGGGCGAGATGCTGTACATGTCCAACGTCATCTACGATTCCGACGACCGCATCTTCAAGATGTGGTACGCGGTGCGGACCTTCGAACCTGGCGATGGCGACAATCCGATCGTCGAAGGAGTGGCCCACCACTGTTTCGCAGTCTCCGAGGACGGCGTGAACTGGGAGCGGCCCAACCTGGGCCTGGTCGAGTTTGACGGCTCCACGCGAAACAACATCCTGCCTCCGACGATGGGCCTAGGCGAGGGCAGGGACATCACGCCCTACTTCTTCAGGGACCCCAATGAGAGCGATCCGGCCAAGAAATACAAAGGCCTCGTGCGTACCGGCTCGACCACTACGCCGGGAATGCAGATCGACCTGTACTTCTCGCCCGACACCAGAGCCTGGACGCCCTATGAGAACAACCCTGTCATCGACACCTCGCCGAAGGTCGGACGATGGGGCCCGACTCACTTCATGGGCTGGGACCCCATTCGCGAGGTCTACGCAGTCCACATGGAGAACTCCCTGCACCGACGTAGCCCAATGGGCAAGCGCCTGATCGGCCGGGCCGAGAGCCCTGACATGGTGCACTGGGGGGAGGCCGAGACTATCGTCGTCACCGACGAGCTCGACCCGCCCGACACCGAGTTCTACGCGATGCCCGTGGCGGCCTACGAGGGCATCTACGTCGGCATACTCTGGATTTTCCGCACGACGAGCACGACCCACCATCCCGAAATCGTATTCAGTCGAGATGGCATCCGCTACGATCGCCCTTACCGCGAGCCGTTTATCCCGCGCGGCTCCGGTGTCGAGTTCGACTCCGTCTCGATCTACAGCCATGAGCCCATCGCGCAGGGCGACCGGATCTTCACCTTCTACAACGCCTGGAATTGGCGCTCGCCCGAGACCTGGTACGCCCTCGGCGACAAGTCTCAAGGGGCCATCGGCCTCGGCATATCGCGACTGGACGGCTTCGTATCTCTCGACGGGGTTAAGGGCACGGCGACGATGGGGTACGCCTCGAGGAGTAAGGTCGCGGAGTACAGCGAAATGGTGACGCGCTCATTCAGTTTCACCGGCTCGGAGCTGCACCTCAACATGCAGCCGGCGCTGCAGCAGTGGGGCGCTGGCCCATGCGAGCTGCGGGTCGAGGTCCTGGAGCCCAACCACGACTACATCGAAGGCTACGAGTTCGACGACTCCGACCCGATCACCACCGACAGCGTGGACCACGTCGCGTCTTGGAACGGCGGCTCGGACCTAAGCAGGCTCGAGGGCAAGGCGATCAAGCTGCGGTTCTACTTCAAGAACGCGAAACTGTACTCGTTCCGGTTCCGATAGCCTGGCCGTAGCGTTCCGGACGGATGTCTAGCTTGAGCGCACCGGTAGCACGTCCGGAAGATGTTGCCATCGCGGAAGACAGTGTGGCGAAAGCACTCGCTGCCTTCAGAAGGTGGCGATGGGGTTGACGGGGGAGCCGGTGCCTCCGACCACAATCAGCGGGTTGACGGTGAGCATGAACTCGTACCGTCCTTCCTCGGCGCACGCCTGGGCAAGAGGCTCTAGAAGGGCGTTGTCGACGATGGCGACGCCGAAGGCGCTCAGTACGGAATGGACCGTCCTGGCCATGCCGTACTCTGATGACGAGTCGTCGGACATGTCCCAGCCAAGCAGGGCCACGTCGTGGTCGCGTATGAACTCCATGCACGACGGGTGGACTCCGGGGTACGACGGCGGGTCGTAGAAGATGCCGCCGTGGTCGGCCGCGTAGGACTCGCGCCCGCAGTTCAGCAGCAAGGCGTCGCCCGGTTCCAACTCCACGCCCTGGGCGGCGGCAATTTCCTCCAGCTCCCATCCGTGGACGGGGCTGCCGACCTCGACGTAGGGCCGGCCGCGATGCTTTGGAATGTCCAGCAGCACGCCGCGTGTCATAACGCCATCGCTCCACGCGTCGACGGAGCCCTGCCGCGCACCGTCAAAGCCGATCTCACGTCCGGGGTCGTGGCCGTCCCACATCCCGTCGCCGCCCCAGTGGTGGCACAGCGCGTCGATATGGGTGACGCTGAAGCCGTGCTGGTAGATGCCGATGTAGTCCATCGCGGCCCCGCCACTACCGTCCTCGAACAGGCTGACTCTCATGTAGTGATGCACGGGCTGCGGGTTCTCGGTGCTTGGCTGGACGGGCAGGGGGCGGCTCAGGGAAACGGCACGGCCGCTCTTCACGAGGCCGGCGGCCCGGCGACGCTTCTCCGGCGTGACCATGTTCATGGCGCCGGCGCTTCCGCTCGCCCCCCATCGGCCCCAGTTGCGCCTCTCCCGGAGCAACGCGTCGATCTCTTCAGACGTCGGTTTCTTTCGATCGGACTCGGGGATTTGCATGGCTCCTCCGGAAAAGGGCTCGTTGACGACTTCCTGAAACCCGACCGTGCCCAGGATACACGGGTTGAAGGCGAAGGTGGTTGCCCACGCCTCGGCGGGGCGCGAACGGATGCCGCCATCTTGGGTCAACGCTGTGTTATTGTCCCTGTGCTAGGAGATACGGTTCGCCATTGAGGCCCAACAAATGTCGTCGGTTTGTGACTGCGGGGGTCTCAGGAAGCCACTCCGATGCTCCAATAGCGGCGGTATCTTTGGCGATTCAGAGCGTGTCGCGACAAGCGGATAGTGCAATCGGCACTGTCCCGAGGCGCCCGGCATCAACGGCAAGGCCGAGAGGCTCTCGCCTGAAAGAAGTGAGGGTTCAGCGATGAACGGTGACAAGAAGTACGTGGTCGGAGCGATCTCGTCCCATGGACACGAGCGCGGTCACGTGCTCGTCCTCGACCAGCTTCCCGAGGTGGAGGTCATCCACGTCTGCGCTGCAACCGAGCTCGCTGACGTCGATGAGATGGCTGCCGAGTCGGCGAAAGTCGTCTCCAAGACCCTGGACGTGAAGGAACTGCTGGCCAGGCGGGATCTCGACGCCGTGACCGTGTGCGCTCGCGCCGACCACGCGCCCGCCATTCTGGAGCAAGTCGTCAGCGCCGGGCTGCCGGTGCTGTACGACAAGCCTGGCGCGGTCCATTCGTCCTACCTGCGGCGCGTGGTCGACCTGGCCAGCGAGAAGGGCGTCACCGCCGGAGCGATGCTGCAGTGGCGGTACCACCCGATGGTCCAGGAGCTCAAGCACGCCTTACGCCAGGGGGCCCTTGGCGACGTCATGACCATCGAGGGTAAGCTCCTCAACGGGTTGCTACTCTATCGAGACACTTCAACCTACCAGTTCGACCCCAAGACCGCCGGCAGCGGCATCCTGTCCTGGTTGGGCTGCCACAGTCTCGACCTGGTCCTGTACCTGATGGAGGAAAGGGTAGTCGAGGTGATGGCGATGGTAGGGAATTTGAACCCGGAGCGGGTGGCCGTCGAGGACACCGGTTTCCTGGTCCTGCAGTTCGAGAGCGGGAGGCTGGGCACCTTCCATGCCGGCTATCACCTGAGAGGCGGCAAGGGGACCTACGATTTCTACATAGGCATGCGGGGCACGAAAGGCTTCGCCGAGCTGCCGCTGGTTCGGCCGTCCGCGTCATCGGCGCATCACGAGGCCGAGGACGCGGGCACGTATGTACTCTTCAGCGAGGCCCGCCACTGGGTCGCGGGGAGGATGCGGCGGCAGACATTCGAGATGCCGGAGACTCCGGGATATGGAGGGATCATGGCCGAGCAACTCTTTAGCGACTTCTTGAAATCCTCGCGGACCGGCGCTCCCGCACCTGCTCCCATCCAAGACTCAGCTCATCTGCTGGAGATCGTCGAAGCGGCCAAGGAGTCGTCTGCGACGCGGCGGGCGGTCCGCATTGGAGACATGCGGGCTTGACTCGGGGTTCGATTCATTGCTCGTGCCGGCCGCGCTCCACGCGGTACTGGCGCGGGGCTAAGGAACTGCTGCCGTACGTCCGCACTGTGGTCCGTCTGATCCCGCCGCCGAGTCTCGGGGTCGGTCCAGGCAGCAGGGTTTTGGTCAGCCGCCCTCAGTCAATCCCACCGACAGAAGAGCTAACATGAGCTTGATTTGCGGTCTGATAGGTCTGCCGTCATGCGGGAAGACCGTCATTCTGAACGCCATTACTGCCGCCGGTGCATCGAGCTATGACGGCCCTAGGGTCAATCGCTCCGTCGTCGAAATACCCGATCAGCGATTGGACAAGCTGGTCGAGATGTATCATCCGCTGAAGACCCGGCCGGCGAGGCTCGAGGTTGTAGATATCCCTGGGCTCGTCTCCGACGGCGATGGGCGGGGCCTGCGACAGCTTGGAGACATCAAAGATGTCGATGCCCTTCTGCATGTGGTGCGATGCTTTGAGGACGGCGGCATTCCGTTTGTGCATGAGACGATCGACCCGCTGAGAGACGTGGAGGATATCGAGTTGGAGCTGATGGTCGCCGACAGCGCCACGCTCGATGGCAAGATACAGCGTCTGGCCAAGAGAGTCCGCTCCCGGGACGAAGACGCCATGCGGGAAAGCTCAGACTGCCGGAAAGTGTACGATGCCATCCAGAGCGGCACGCCGGCACGGAAGCAAGGCCTCAGCCCGTCGGAGATGAACAGCATTCGCGAATGCAATCTTGTGTCGCTGAAGCCCGTGCTGTACGTCGCGAACATCAAGTCCGTCGACGACTCTGACAACGCACACGTGGCTGTTTTGAGAGGGATTTCCGAGACTGAGGGCACGGAGTTGATCACCGTGTGTGGTCAAGAGGAAGCCGACATAAGCCAGCTCGAACCGGACGAGCGAGAGGAGTTCCTGGAGGGACTGGGTCTCAAGGAGTCTTCGATGGAACGGTTGCTCGGTGCCGCATACGGGAAACTGGGGCTGATCAGCTTCTTCACTACCGGTGCAGATGAAGTCCGCGCTTGGACTTGCCGGAAAGGTGACAAGGCGCCGGCTGCGTCGGGTAAGATTCACTCAGACATGGAAGCAGGTTTCATCCGTATGGAGGTCATCAGCTATCTTGATCTGATGGAGCTGGGCAACGAGTCGGCGGTCGCGAAGGCGGGCCGCCAGCGTCTGGAAGGATCGGAATACGAGGTACAGGACGGAGACATTGTGGTGGTCCGCTTCAACAAGTAGTGAACGCCCTGGCGGAGTCTTCCACGTATTTCGAAAGGGCGTCTTGCTCAAAGGCCTGTCCGGGCTTTGGCGAGCGTCCCGGGCAGACGTTGATCTTTGGAATACGCCTGATGCGGTTGAACACCGAACTTGTGACCTCGATCCCCGTATCGAAAGTCTGCTTGAGGACGTACCTCTCGTATTCAGCCCCGGCTCTGCCGCCGGTCGCGGCGGCAGGCTGGGCGCCATCACCACGGGTAGACGCGCCACCGCCGGCCGTGCCGTCGCCGTCACTACTCGAGCATGCGAGACCGACTACCACTGCAAGCAACAGGATGATCGGGAGAGCGCGCTCGAATCGGGACTGGCGCTCGTGCGCAGAGGGATCACTCCGTCATATAGCCTTGAAGAGCTCACTGGATCACTGATAGCCAACAGGGGACACGGCACCTCGGGGATCGTTGTCGCTTCGCCTGGATTTCTATCGGTGCAGGATTAGCGGTAGGGAAATCCGAAACCCTGGAAGCGGAGCCGAGGCCGGATTAGCTTTCACGCCGCTATCCTGCCGGGATCACCGGCAGCAGAATGTGCGACGGGTGCTCCCGTGAGTGCTCGACTCTCTGGACCGCGGCCCTGAGCTCGGCATCCCTACCGATGTCATGTCCGGTGTTGGGGTTGCGGTCGAACCTCGGGAAGTTGGACGATGATATCTCCAGACGCACTGAGTGGCCGTGCCGGAACACGTTGCCGGTCACCCCGACCTCGATCTCGTAGCGGTACACCCGGCCCGCGGTGAGCAGAGTCGGCGTGCTGCGGCTCTTGCGGTAGCGCGCGCGGATGATGCCGTCGCAGAGGTTCATGGCATAGCCGGTCGGCGACACGTCGAGCAGCTTGGCGGTCCAGTCGGTGTCGGACCCGTCGGTGGCGGCGTACAGCACCACCTTTATCGGCCCGGTCACCTCCAGGTCCCGCTCCATCGGCGCCGACGTGTAGCACAGCACGTCCGACCGCATCTCGACGCTGCGCTGGTCGTAAGGCCCCCACGGAACGATGTGGGGCGAGCAGCAGTTGGCTCCTCCGACGGTCTGGACCGGGAATCGCGGGTCATATGCGAAGCCGTCCGCTGGCTCGTCGTCGGGCTCGGTTGTGGAGAGACGGCCATCGCCGCGGACGCTGTTGGCGCCGCCCTGTGAGCGGAGGTGCCACTTCTGCCAGTCCGTCCGTGCCAGAGGCCACTCGTGCTCGTCGCGCCACTCGTTTACGCCCATGATGAACAGCCGCAGCGGCGGCTCGTCGACGATCCCGTTGTCGATGCCCTTGAGCCAGTAGTCGAACCAGCGTAGCTCCAGCCCGTCAAGGTCGACCTGAGAGGCGGCGCCAAAGTCGATGTCGCCGGTCTTGGAGGACGCGCTCAGCGCGTGGGGCCACGGTCCGACGATGAGCTTGCTCTTACGCGCCTCGGCACTGCCGCCGTGTAGCCTCAGGCCGTTGAAATTGGTGAAGGTTTCGGATGAGTAGAGGTCGTACCAGCCGCCCATGTTGAAGGCTGGGGCAGTGATCTCGCCCCACCTGCCCTCTACGTCGATGGCTCTCCAGTAGTCGTCGTACGTGGAGTGCTCGATCCAGTCTTTCCAGAAGTCTAGGTCGCGACCCGCGAGGCGGTCCATCTCGATCAGCGGCAGATGGTGGAAAGCCTCCGTCCAGTTGTGGTACTCGATGCTCTGGGCAGTCCGGCCGTTGGTCCGCATGCCCCATGACAGCAGCACGTTGAGCTGCAACGCGCCGCCGGGGTAGACGAGGCCGCTGAAGAAGTCGTTGCAGATGACTCTGGGGACCATGCACGTCAGGTGCCGGCTGCGGTGTGGAGCGCTCTGCCACTGGACGAGGCCGACGTAGGAGCCGCCGGCCATGCCGATCTTGCCGTTGCTCCACTCCTGCCGGCCGATCCACTCCTGGGTATCGAACCCGTCCGCGCCGTCGAGGGTGAACGGGTAGTGCTCGCCATCCGAGTCCCAACGTCCGCGCGTGTCCTGGACGACGCAGACGTAGCCGACGTTGGCCAGTGCCCGCGCCTTCTCGATCATGGTCTCCATGTTGTTGCTGTACGGCGTCCGTATCAGCACCGTCGGAAACTGGCCCGGCGCCCTGGGTTGATATATGTCGGACGACATCTCGACCCCATCCCGCATGGGCGTTTTGACGTTCAGGTGCATGTCTATGTCGTATGTGGGTGCCATTGTCGGTTCTCCATAGGGTGGGAGCTACTTCTCAGGCATTGTCGAGTTGAACTGGAGCCCGAGGTCGACCCACTCCGTCAGCTCGGAATCCGAGGTGAGCCCTTCGGCCCCGCCGTATATGAACCCGGCCATCGGCTTGCCGGTGAAGTCCATGGGACGGGCGTGAGGGCGCGACAGGGCCTCGTCGTTCAGGTCTTTGCCGACGCGGACCATCAACTCGTCGCCGATAACCCCGCAGCACATGTGCCCTCTGACCATGAAGGTAAGCCCGCCGAACATCCTCTTCTCGGCGTACCACGGAGACTCCTGCAGCAGCACCCTGACACGCTCGGCCAACGCTTCCGAGTATGGCATCGCTTATACCCCCAACCACGGCCCGAATCGCCTATCGAACGGCGCCATCAGACGTTGTCGTAGTCGGCCCGCCTCAGTCCAGGCGGGCATCATGCAAGGGTCAAGCGCGGGCATCGAACAGATCTCACCGCAGAGCACGCCGAGAGCGCAGTGGTAGGAAGGGTTTCGAGCTGTTCTGCCCCGCCTGCTCTGTGATCTCTGTGGTTGTGTTCGGTCTACGGGTCCCAACGTGTCGACGCTATCTGGGTGACCCGGTCCGCAGGAGTGATGTAGTAGACGGTCAGGACGCTGCCATCGGATAGCTGCGTCGAGTGCGGATAGCCGACGTCGCCTCCGGCGCTTCCCTGGGGGGCCATCTCGCCGACGTATCCACCGTCGTCTCGTAACACCACCGTGTTGTCGACGTCCCACGTTTGCCCGCCGTCGCTGCTGAGGACCGCGCGTATGCCCATGGGGTCTCTGCGGTATCCGTGGCTGAGCAGGATCCTCCCGTCGCTGAGCTTGATTAGATGCGGAGGCGAGTGGGGCGTCCAGACGTTGGTATTCATGGCCTCCGACCAGCTAAGGCCGCCGTCCTCCGACCACATGTGGACCAGGTAGCCTCCCGACTCGCCCTCCGCGGTCCTCGACAGGCATAGCACACGTCCGGGTTCAACCTCCAGAAACGCCGACTCGCCACCGGTCGAGCCCACCTTGCGAAGCCGCCAGGTCCGGCCGCCGTCGGTGCCGCGCCAGACGTAGACCAGCCGCGCCCCGTCGGCCGCGGTGCCATAGACCGGCTCAAGGACCGTGCCGTCGTGCAGGACCTTGGGGCGCGAGAACCCGAACCCCTGAAATCCAGGCGCGTCCCATTCGGTGCGCTGCCATGTCTGCCCCCGGTCGGTCGACCGCTGGACGAACAACGCGGGCGGGGTCACCATCACCCTGTCGTCGCCCTGCGGATGCTCCCGGACCCAATACCCTCGCTCCTCGGCCTCCGCTCTTCGTGACGCAGGCCACGACTCGCTGCCCGTCTTGCCGGCGCAGACGTAGGAGCCGTCGGGCATTACGCCGGCGAAGCGGTCGCTGCGCTCTCGAGTGTTGGAGCCCGGCCAGGTCGCCGGGACCGACGGATCGTCGGTCCCAGCCCAGGTGTCGCCATCATCCGCGGAGACGAGCACGGTCCACTCGCCGGTGGCGTAGTGGTCGTGGAACGTCGAGCGGCTGAATCCTATCGTCAGGCGCCCGTCCGGAATGTGATTTAGGACCGGGAAAGCGCCGTAGACACCCTGTTCTCTGAAGATCGTGGAGTGCTTCATTTCGTCGCTCCTGTCAGGCCGTTCCGGCCAGGGACCGGTGGTGTATGAGGGCGTCACGCGGCACTACCGGCGTGGTGCGTTGAGGGGCTTCAGAGGGCGGCGGACTCGGGGTCGCAGATGCTAATAATGCTCAACCCGGCCTTCGACCACATGGAGCACCTGCAGGCTCTGGCAGAGGAAGTGTGATCCCGAACCTGCGACCCGCGGCGGGCTGAGCAGCCCGCCGTCCAGGCTTGTCATCCGGCCCTAACGTAAGGTGCCGTTCTTCTCCTGGATCGCCTTGACGACGGCCGCCGGGTTCATGGGCAGGCTGTACAGCCGCACACCGATGGCGTCGTACACGGCGTTGGCCACCGCCGCCAGGGGCGGTACCAAGGAGACCTCGGCTACCCCACGTACCCCGTAGGGATGCTGCGGGTTGGCGACCTCGACAATCACCGTGTCTATCATCGGCAGGTCCAGCGCCGTGGGCATGCGATAGTCCAGCAGGCTGGTATTCTGCATGGCCCCGTCGTCGCTCATGTAGTATTCCTCGTTGAGAGCCCAGCCAATACCCTGCACGGCGCCGCCCTGCATTTGGCCCTCGACGTAGCTGGGGTGGATGGCCTTGCCCGCGTCCTGGATCGCCGTGAAGCGCAGGATAGTCACCTTGCCGGTCTCCGGGTCTACCTCCAGGTCGACGATGTTGATGGCGAAGGCGCTGCCCGCGCCACTGGGGCTCAGGTTGGCCCGTCCCACGACAGGACCTCCGAGGCTCTGGACCTGTTCGGCGAGGTCCTTGAAGCTGATACTCAGCTCGGGGTCCGAGGTGTGTCGGAAGATGCCGTCGATCAGCTCGATCTCGTCGGCCGAAGCGTCCCACAAAAGGGCTGCCCGATCGATCATCTGCCTCTTCACGTCCTGACCGGCCTCGTAGCTGGCCAAGCCCGTCTTGAAGGCGCCGCCGCTGCCGCCGGTCATCGACGTGTAGCCGATGGAGTCGGTGTCGCCAACCTGCGGATTGACGTCCTCGGCGGGGATGCCGAGCACCTCCGCGAACTGCTGGGCCGCAACGGGTCGGAGGCCGCCGATGTCCATCGACCCGATGGTGAGGCCGACGGTGCCGTCGGAGTTGACGTTGGCCGTGGCGCATGCCGGCCCTGCGCCGTTCATCCAGAAGCCGGTGGCTATGCCGCGACCGACGTAGGGACCTTCCTTCTTCGGCGTCGCCCAGTGTTCGTGGGCCCTGGCCGCCTCCGTCGTCTCGACGCAGCCGATGACCGGGTTGACCAGGCCGGTGGCGCGGCGGGTACCCTCCTTCGCCGCGTTGATCAGCCGGAACTCCAGCGGGTCCATCGAGAGCTGCTCGCAGATCTCGTCGACCACGGCCTCGGCGCTGAAGGACCCGGAAGGCGCGCCTGGAGCGCGGTAGGAGCCGGTGCTGGGCTTGTTGTTGACCACGGAATAGGAGTCGACGTAGACGTTCTCCATGTCGTAGGGCGTGAACATGCACTGGGCCGCCGCGCCCACCGGAGAGCCCGGGAAGGCGCCGGCCTCGTACATCAGCTTGGCCTCGACGGCGACGAGCTTGCCGTCCTTGGTAGCGCCCATCTTGATCTTCTGGTAGGTCCCCGAGGTCGGGCCCGTGGCCTCCATGACCTCGGCCCGGGTCATCGTCGTTTTCACCGGGCGGCTGGACTTGTGCGAGAGGATGCAGGCTATGGGCTCGAGGTATGTGAGGGTCTTGCCACCGAACCCACCGCCGATCTCCAACGGTATTACCTTGATTGCGGACGGCGGGAGTCCGAGCACGGCGGCGGTGCTCTCCCCGATCTGGAAATGGCCCTGAGAGCTCTGCCACAACGTGATGCGGTCGTTGGGAAGCCACCAGGCAGTGGCCGAATGGGGCTCGATGTAGCCCTGGTGGACGGTCTTGGTGGAGAACTCCCGCTCGACGATGACGTCAGCCTGTTTGAACCCCTCTTTGACGTCGCCGATCGACAGCTCGTCGTGGCTCTCGATGTTGCCCTCGTACTCCTCGTGGAGCAGCGTGGCGCCCTCCGCGGTCGCCTGCTCGATGTTGGTGACCGGCGGCAGCACCTCGTACTCGACCTCGATCAACGACATCGCCTCTTCGGCGGCGTGGAGACTGCTCGCGGCAACCGCCGCGATCGGGTGGCCTTTAAACAGCACCTTGCTGCTTGCCAGGATCTTGTCGCTAGCTTGCTGCTTCGCCGGATCGCCGGACACGTCTGGGAAGTCCGCCGCGGTTGCGACGGCTTTGACGTCGGGGTGAGCCTCCGCCTTGCTCGTGTCGACGGAAAGGATACGGGCGTGTGCGTGGGGGCTGCGCAGGACCTTGCCGTGCAGCATCCCTGGGAGGGTGACGTCCGCGCCGTACTGCGCTTTCCCGGTGACCTTGTCGTAGCCATCGTGGCGTACTGGCCGCTTGCCCACCACCTTGAACTCTTTGGTCGAGAGGACGACGTTGGATGCCATGCGGGAGCTACCTCCGTGGAGTCGTGACAATTAACGCTGATTCTATCACAGGCGGGTGCGACGTCGGCTATTGGCGAAACCGCCGCGGCAGATCCACGGCGACTGTCTGAGACACCAAGTCACGCACCTCGCTGAATTGGGCTTGCATGGCGGCGAATTCTAGAATAGGGTCAGCGTCCGCTATGGTGCCCGAGTGTATGCAGTTGATCGGGCCCTTCGATACACCCCGGTGCGACATTGGGGCACTCGGGGTGTACGGTCTTAGTGGGGCTAGTCGGCGAGCCAGAAGGCGTAGAGTTTGGCGTTGGTGAGCTCGAAGCGCAGCCGCACGGGCCGGTCTGCGTTCGGCGGGCCCTGCGGCCACGTCAGTCTGGCGGCGAGATGGTCTCCTCCGACAGGGTCGCAGTCCGACGCCGCGAAGCCGGGCAGCGGCTCCAGAGACTCCGTGTCCAGGACGGCGGCGCGGACCTGACCGTCGGTGGCTTCGGTGTTGACGTAGAGCTCCTGGCCCCGCGCCTCCATAGGCTTCGTGACGATAACGCCCTCGCCGTCGGCGTCCATCGAGACGAAGCCGTCGAGCCTTAGCTTGGCCAGCTCCAGAGCGCCCATGTCCTTGAAGTATTCCCGGTATTCCGGCGCATAGCTCTCGGGGACGCCGCGGAACCGGACGGCCGTGTTGTAAACCCATATCTCGTCGTCGCGGACGATCGGCCGGCCGCACACGATCACCTGGCAGGTGCCGTAGTTGACGCCGTCCCAGGGCTCGACACCGAGGAAGACCTCCCTGTCCGCGACGCGTTCCCAGTGGTGCAGGTCCCGCGATACGGCAAGCTCGGTCTGGTTGAGACCCACGTGGTTCATCTGGGGCACGTCGAGTCCGGCCGGGTTGAACAGCAGCGGGAAGCCTACGTACTGGCCTTCGTAGGGCATGAACGGCATCTTATAGATCTGTGCGATGAAGTCGGTCTCCTCGTCGACGTGCGGCGGCGACAGGTACGCCGGGTCTTCGACTACCCTGCGCACCCGCTCCCGCCGGTTGGCTTGGTCTATCTCGTCGGTGTGCAGCACGAGCACTGGCTCGGTCCACTCGACGAAGTCGTCGCTGGTCGACAGCCAGGCCGACCGTCCCCACTCGGTGCGCTGCTTCACCGTCGCCGCGAAGCGGTCGTTGTAGTCGTCGTAGATAATCTGTGACGTGTCCTCGCTATGGATCCCGGGTACGTACGGGAAGGTCCAGTGGAACCCGTCTGGCGACAGGCCGGGGTACCTCCGCTGATTATCGCCGTTGGCGAAGAAGCCCTTGTAACGACGCTGAGGATCGGGATCGCGCTCGTCGCGGATGATATGGTGCAGGCGCCGCTCGCCGATGTCGACGGGGTTGCGCATCCCCCGCCGCCGGAGGAAGTCGACCCTGGAGTGGTAGGCCAGGTTGTTGTCCCGAGAGCCCCTCCAGTCGTACAGGCCTAGAGACGGGCGCTCCCACTCGACGCCGTCGACCGATGTGGCGTAGTGGATGTCCCCCCAGACGGGAGAGCCAGGCCCCTGGTAGGGCGCCGCGTCGTAGAACACCAGGTACCACCACTCCCACAGGTCCTTCTCCGGGTTCCACTGCGGTACGCTGGCGCTCTGCACCAGGGTCTGCTGTCGCGACCGGTCGGCCTTCAGCACCGGGCCGTGCCTGTCCGGCTGGTGCAGCCGTCGAACGACGCCCGACGTCGACTCGATGGCGTGGTTGTCCAGAAACAGTTGTCTGTACCTGCCGGCGTCGAGTAGCTCTGTCATCACGCTCCTCGTTGGCCCTCTACTCCTCTCCTTAGGTGGAGAGGCCAGGGCAAGAGTGGTCCTTGCCGGATGCGCCGGCAGTCAGCTTGACATCGCCAACGCATGTGAGAGTATACGGCGACGGCCGCCCTGTCCACCCAAACGGCCACTCTGGCGGAGGCATCGATGGACTTCGACACTCTGATCGTGAATGGCACCGTAGTGGACGGCACCGGCGGGCCCGCGAGGCGGGCCAACGTCGGCATCTCCCGCGGCCGCATCGCTGCCATCGGCGACCTGGCCGGACAGCAGGCGGCACGGCGCATCGACGCCTCAGGGCACGTGGTGGCGCCGGGCTTCATAGACGCCCACAGCCACTCGGACGTGACCCTACTGGAGGACCCCGGCGGCGAGAGCAAGGTGCACCAGGGCGTCACCACCGAGGTCACCGGCAACTGCGCCTACTCGCCGTTCCCCTGTGGCGACGCCGGGCCGGCCGGCCTCCAGCGGGCGCTGGGCTCTACCCTTCGCGGCGGCGACGAATGGGACTGGACGACCCTGGACGGCTGGGCGGACTGCGTGGAGTCCAGGGGCGTGAGCATCAACCTCGCGCCTCTCGTGGGGCACTCCGCCCTCCGGATCTCGGTGGGCACCGTCGACGACCGGCCGCCGACGCCGGATCAGCTTACAGGCATGAAGCGGCTGGCGGCCGAGGCCGTCGAGCAGGGCGCATTTGGGATGACCACCGGTCTGACCTACTCTCCATCGTGCTTCGCCGACGTGGACGAGATCGTCGCCCTGGTTGACGCCATCAAGGGATACGAGGGCGCCTTCTACGCCTCCCACGCCCGGGTCTGGGCGGGCTGGCACTTCAAGGCGATGGAGGAGCTCGTCGAGGTCGGGCGCCGATCCGGTATCGGGGTCCACTACTCCCACCTAGCCATCATCGACCCGCGGCATCACGGCCGCGCGGAGGAGATGATCGGCATTGTCGACCGGGCGCGCGCCGAGGACATCGACGCCACCGCGGACGTCTATCCCTACGCCGCCGCGGGCACGAGCCTCGCGGCCCTCATCCCGGACTGGATGAGCGAGGGTGGCGTGGACGGGCTGCTAATGCGCTTGCGCCAGCCAGACCTGCGTCAGCGGGCCCGGTGTGAGATGGAGGGAGGCTGGTTCCGTGGCCTGCCCTGGGACTGGGACAGCTTGGTGCTCTCCCACGTCTTCACCGACGCCAACCGCGGTCTGGTAGGGCTGTCCCTGGCCAGGGTAGCCGAGCTGCGCGGGGCCGATCCCATGGACACGCTGCTCGACCTGATAGACGAGGAGGACAACCACGCCGGCGTGGTCGCCCACAACCGCACCGAGGCCGACATGCGCGTCTTCCTGGCACACCCTCAGTCGATGATAGGCTCCGATGGCATGGCTATCTCGCCTACCGGCCGCTGGTCCGTCGACATGCCTCACCCGCGGTTCTACGGCACCTACCCTCGCATTCTGGGCAGGTACGTCCGCGACGAGCCCGTGGTCTCCCTGGAGACGGCGGTGTACAAGATGAGCGGCTTCCCCGCGGCGCGCGTGGGGATCCGCGACCGGGGCCGGGTCGAGGAGGGTCTCGTGGCCGACTTAGTGGTCTTCGACCCCGACACTGTCATAGACTGCTCGACGTTCGAGGACCCTCACAACTTGGCCGATGGAGTTGCCCACGTGCTCGTCAACGGCGAGGCGGTCGTCTCGGACGGCGTTCACACCGGCGCCCGACCGGGCAGGGTGCTCCGCAGGGGAGACTGATCGCGGCGGCACGATCCGGCGCCCCTCGACGTGTCCGTCGCCGAGCGCGTCAATGCCGGACTTCGCGCCCTTTGGAACATCCCCCGGCTGGCGCTGATGCCCGACTCTGCAGATACCCGCTAGAGCATCCGCGCCTTCGGTCGCTACAGCCCCGCCTCGCGGTACTGCCGGCCCAGCTCTACCAACCCGCGGGTAACCCCACGTTCGAGTCGCTGCCGCTGGACGTCGCTCAGAGGGCGCATCTCCGCTGGCACCCCGGCCACGAACGAGTAGGGCGGTACCTTTGTCCCCTCCCGCACCATCGCATTGGCGCCTACTATGCAGTGGTCGCCTATCTCGACCTCCGACAGTATCGTGGCGTTGTTGCCTATGAGGCAGCGGTCGCCGATCGTCACGTCGTGGATCACGACCGAGTGGCCGATGTTGACGTGGCTGCCGATGTCGGCGAGCGTGCCGCTGTGGACTATGGTGCCGTCCTGGACGTGGGTATCGCGGCCCACCCTGATTTTGCCGTCGCCGCGCAGTACGGCGCACGGCCACACCGTGGAGTCCTCGCCGATCTCCACGTCTGCGACGACGTACGCCGCTTCGCTGACGAACGCCGACGCGTGAATCCGGGGTGTTTTGTCTTTCAAGCTACGTATCACGGACTACCTTAGCTCCTCGATAATGCTCCGACATGCGTGCAATAACGTATTGGGGGCGAAAGCCTGTGCCGTCGGAAGCTCGCATGGGGAGTACAGGGGACAGCCCCGTTGCCAGGGTACCGGCTTCTCCCGTGGGCCTCCGTGCTTTCATCTCCGTGCTCTACTTGGGATGGGAGTTGCGTCGCCGGCGAGCGCACGATGGCTCCGCTAATTCTAGTCCACGCCATGGCCAGGAAACCACCATCCATCTTGCTGTGCTCTAATGGTTTTGCTGTTATGCTGCCGCCCGGGGCGGATTGTTCATCTCCCTGGCCCGCGGACGTGTCGTTGACGCCGGTCGAAGGCATGATTACACTCCACACCGTGAGGACGAGACCTGGCAGGGTCTGAGAGGGGCAAATCCCCGTTGCCGGGAGTTAGTGCCAATGGAGGGCATACCGATGATGAGAGGCCCCGATCTGTTTTACTTCAAGATATACGCCCTGGATATTGAGCTCGACCTCGGCTCGGGCGCCACCACAGAAGACCTGCTTCGAGCCATCGAAGGTCATGTTCTCGCCGGGGGTGAGTTGCAGGGCGAGTACGTACAAAAGCGAAAGTTCTGATACCGGCAGGGCAGGTCCAACGCACCTTCTTGCGAATCGTGGCTGACTCTCACCACTAAGTGCCGGGCTGGCCGACACCGATATTCGCCATCTACTCAGAGGGCAATCAGGCAATGAATACGACCGCGCTGGGTAGGACAGGACTGGAAGTCAGCCGGCTGGGGTTCGGGCTGGCCGAGATCGGCTCGCTTCAAGGTGCCGATGGGGAGGCCCAGGCGGGCCGGCTTCTCAACGCCGCCATCGACTCCGGCATCAACTTTCTTGATACCGCCGCGTGCTACGGGAACTCCGAGGAGCTGATCGGCAACACCGTTGCGCACCGCCGCGACGAGTACGTCCTCGCCACCAAGTGCGGCCACCTGACCGATGGCGCGACCGCCGAGCCCTGGACCGCCGAGCTCGTCGCGCAGAATGTCGAGCGAAGCCTGAGGCGGCTCAAGACCGACCACCTGGACCTGGTGCAGCTCCACACGTGCGACGTGGAAACCCTCCGCACCCGGGACGCCATCGACGGATTGATCAGGGCCAAGGAGCAGGGCAAGACGCGCTTCATAGGCTACAGCGGAGACAACGAGGCCGCCGAGTGGGCCATCGCCAGCGGGGTTTTCGACACCCTCCAGGCCAGCCTCAACATAGTCGACCAGTCCTCGAGGGTGCGTCTGTTGGAGCCCGCCGAGGAGGTGGGCATGGGCGTGATAATCAAACGGCCCATCGGCAACACCGTATGGGGCGCTGTAACGACGGCGGCCGCGCCCGACGAGTATGTACAGCGGGCTGGAGAGATGGCCGCCCTGGGACCTCTGGCGGACGCCCCCGACGATCCGATACGGCTGGCGATGGGGTTCGTGCTGGCCCACCCAGAGGTCGACACGGCAATCGTGGGGACCACCAACCTCGACCACCTGTGTTCAAACATGGAGATGGTCGAGGGCGGAGTCTCTCTGTCCGACGCGCTGGTGGCGGAGCTCCACCGCCGCTTCGACGAGCTGGGCAGCGGCTGGCGAGGCCGGACCTAACCACAGAGATCACAGATACGTAAGATGAATGTGTCCAGACCGCCGTGTACTCTGTGGTGATCTTTTGATTTGGAGGATCAGATGACCGACTGGAATGGCAAAATCAAGATCGCCCTGATAACAGGCCAGCACCCGTTCGTAGTGCAGGACCTGCAGCGCTTCTTCCGCAGCATCGGCGAGGTCGACTGCTACCCGCAGCACATGGAGGATTTTGTAAACGACATCGGCAGCGCCCGCCACGTCAACCGAGAGACGTTCTGGGGGCACCCCCATCTGGACTACGACGTCCTGGTCTTCTACAACATGCAGCGTAGCCATCCTGACCCCGAGGAGAGGTTCCAGAAGCGCGAGATCGAGGTCATCAACCTGCTGGGCGAGACCTCGCAGGGGATCCTGATGCTGCACCACGCCGTCCTTGCGTACAAGGGATGGCAGCCCTGGTCGGACATCTGCGGGATCGACGATAGAAGCTCGAATTCGGAGCGGGAGCACCCGATCACCATCACACCTGCCAATCCCGACCATCCCATCACCAAGGAGATGGAGCCGTGGGAGATGGTCGACGAGACCTATATGATGAACGAGCCGGGCGAGGACTGCGAGCCGTTGCTAACCACAGACGACCCCCACAGCATGACTACGCTGGGCTGGACGCGGCAGCATGGTCGTTCTCGTGTAATGGTCTACACCGGCGGCCACAGCCGTATCGCGTACAACACTCCCGAGTTCCGCACCGTGGTCGTCCGCGGCATCCAGTGGCTGGCGGGTAGGCTGTAGCCTGGGGCGCAGGCCACTGCTGAGCAGCGCTGTGGCGGATCGGGAAGAAAGAAGGGTCAGCGTCGACTACGGCACCAACCCAGGTTGGGGCCTCGCCGTCAGAACAGGCCGCCGAGCGATATAACCTGGCGAGAGACGTTTGCGAAAATATCGCCGAACGGCTGTCCAGTGACCGTCACGAGCCTCGCTTGACATCAATTGCGGCAACGGCAGAAGCCCCCGCACCGGCAGGCTAAGCGACGGCCCGCCACTCTAACCTCGGTGTCGGAGAGCCCGACCCGGAAGTGCGCCGGTGTGCTCGCCCTGATCTATAACGATCTCGCCATTGACGATCACGTAATCGATCCCCGTGGAGAACTGTCTGGGCTCGGCGTCTGTGGTGTTCGCCTGGACCGTTTCCGGATCGAACACGACGACATCCGCCTTTGAGCCTTCGACGAGCAGGCCTCGGTCGGAGAGGCCAAGGCGCTGTGCCGGGTATGAAGTCATCTTCCGGATGGCCTCTGGCAGAGACATCCGCCGCTCCTCCCTTACCATATCGCCCAGGACCTGCGGATAGGTGCCGTATGCCATCGTGGAGGGATGGTCGCCTACGAGCATGGCGTCGCTGGCGACCATGTTCAGCGGGTGCGTCTGGAAGTCGGCCAGCGCAGCGGAGTCGATAAACGTGCCGTGGTACGAGACTTGGAGGTCCTCTTCCAGCAGCAGATCGCAGATGGCGTCCAGCGGGTGTATATCCCGGTCCTCGGCGACCTCGGCCACCGACCACCCCTCGTAACGTTGGTTAGCCTCGGTCTTGAAGTAGGTCAGCCACAGCGCATCCCAGTTGCCGCCCCGAGGGTCCCACTCTCTCTTCAGCCGGTCCCTCTGTTCGGTAGAGCTCAGCGTTTCAAGTACGCCGTCGGGGCCGCCTTCCTGCGCCCACTGGGGGAAGTAGACCAGGATGCGACTACCCCCGCCGGGGTATGGGAAGCTGTCGAACGAGATGTCCATGCCCGAGACGTCCGCCTCATCGACCAGATCGAGCATGCGTTTCGCGCCGCCCTTGTGAGTCTTCCGCCGGAACATATGGGTGATGTGCAGCGGACAGTCGGCCTTACGGGCGATCTCGATGGCGTCGATGTACGGGTCGAGGTACTTGTCGCCCAGCGTGTAGCGTGCGTGGGTGTGATAGAAACCGCCTTGCTTGCCTGCCTCGGCGGCCAGTTCGACGATCTCGTCGTGGTCGGCGTAGCTACCGGGCGGATAGTCGAGGCCGGTGGAGAGCCCGAAGGTGCCTTCGTCCATGCTTTGTCGAAGCATGGACTTCATGGTCTCCATCTGCTCACGGCTGGCCCTTACGTTGTTCCACCCGACGGCCCCAATCCGCAGCGGCGTGTTGCCGACGATGTACGCGACGTTCACCGCGACATTGCGGTCGAACATTTCGAGGTACTCGGAGACCGTCGACCAGGTACCGGGCAGCGGAGGGTTGCCGTCGATGCCGGCGTTGAACCTCAGAAGTCTCCGTAGATCTTCCTGACTGTCGAAGGGCGCGTACGACAGCCCGTCGACGCCGACCAACTCCGTGGTCACTCCCTGGTGCACCTTGGCCATGTGCTCAGGCTCGGCCAGGAGCATGACGCCGGAGTGGGTGTGGATGTCGATGAAGCCCGGGCAGACGACTCTCCCGGTTGCGTCGATCACTCGGGCGGCCTTGGCCTCGGAGAAGTCGCCGCGAAGGATGCGAATGGTGTCGCCTTCGACGCCGACGGCCGCGTAGATGCCAGGGTTGGCACTACCGTCGAGTATCAGTCCCCCTGTGATCAGCAGGTCATACATACTTTTCTCCAGATTTCGTTCGGGCTATCGCTGCTCCACGTGGGTCCTGGGCGGATCGACGTAATCGCGGAATCGCTCGGCGACTCGTGCTTCGGTGGCGTCACCTTCATGGATATAGACACGGTGTTTGAACTTGAGTGACTTGCGAGCCGGAAGCTTGTGGTCGCCGTTGTGGTCGGGGCCTTCGTAGACCGACCGACCGAAGGGATTTGCCCCGAGCAGCCCGTAATCCCGGGCGTGCCAGTTAGTGGGGTGTCTGAAGTTTTCGTCGTGGTCGAACAGCGCGACTCCCACGGTCCTGCCGCTGACCGGACCGGAGTAGTCGCACCATGGCGAGCGCCGTCCGAAGACGTCGGCCTCGCCGACGGCGCCTTCAGCGTTTTCGACCCGGCCGCCGCGGACCTCATCTATTGTGCTGGCGACCCTCAGCGCGATCGTACCGGCCTCTTTGGTGTCCCCGAACAGCACGTCCACATTCCCGGCCGTCAGCGTCAGGTCGACGTCTATGATCCGCGACTGACCGAGGTCGTAGAAGCTCATGTCGCGCGTCTCTCGTAGGAGCACGGTTTCCCTGTCCGACGTCAGCCAGTCAGCGACAGCTACAGCGCGACCGTAAACTGGACCGTAGTTCAACGTTTGGAACCCGCAGTGGATAGTGTAGCCTGCGCCGTCAGCCTCCAGCCAATTGTCCACCGAGTTGACCGCTCCGTGGGCCGACCAGATGCCTCGGTGGTGCGGGTGGTCGGTTGTCTCGCCCGGTACGCCGGTGACCATCGGAAAGCTCCGCGTCACCTGCTCACCGTGCGGACCCAACACGGGGTGGAAGTAAGGCCGGTGGGCACCATCTCCGCCCAGGCGGTAGCTGGTGAATAGCTCGCTGTCGAACAGCACATCGAGCCGATCGGAGCCCTCGACCAGCTCCACACGATCGCCTAGGTCCACCGGCGGAGGGGACGATGTGTAGAGGCGATAGCGACGGCTCTCGCCTGCCCTCAGGACGCGCTCTATCCAGGTGAGAACGCTGCCGAGGTCATCGGCTCCCAACTGGCAAGGCACCGTGCGTCCGGACTGGAGCTCCGTCATCGTCGTGGGCGTAGTTTCGAAGGTTGAGTCGAGGTGCACGCTCACCGGCGTGGCATCGATATCGTGGCCTGTGCCGACAACGGTGATGGTGATGGCTGAATCGGACATTTGATAGGGCCTGATCAGATTGGTGAGAACGCGGTGAAGGGTACCACAACAACAGGTTGGACGGCCCCGAAGACAGGTGCTACCCTTCAAGTCCACCCAACCACTCGGAGGCAACATGTGGACAGCCAAGCCAGCTCCGTTGGAGTCGCTGTTGTAGGCTGCGGGTTTGCGGCTGCTTTTCACGCCGACGCGTACAAGCGGGTCCACGGCGTCAACGCCGAGCTGGTCGGCGTATATGGACGCCGCCCCGACGTGGCCGATAGCTTCGCCGCTAAGCACGGCTTCCGGCGGACCTACACGGACATGGATGCGCTGCTGGCCGATCCCGAGGTCGATCTGGTAGACGCGTGCGTGCCTAACCGGTTCCACGAGGAGTTCGCGACCACGGTTCTGCGAGCCGGCAAACACGTGTCAATCGAGAAACCGTTCACCGGCTCGTTCACGCCGGGCGACAGCGCGGACGGCTGGCAGCGCACTCTGGACGACGCCATGACCAGCGCAGACCGCATGATCGCCGCAGAGAAAAAGTCGGGACGCCGGATCATGTACGCAGAGAACCTTGTGTATGCGCCAGGTGTACAGAAGGCCAACACTCTTCTCGCCGCCGCCGGCACGCCCGTGCTACGGATCGTCGGAGAGGAGTCCCACAGCGGGACTCACTCGCCCTACGCGATGAGTTGGAAGACCAGTGGTGGCGGCAGCCTGGTCAACAAGGCCTGCCACTCCCTCGGCGCCGCATTGTACCTGAAGTACGAGGAAGGACTGCGACGCCAGGACATGCGCGTCCGGCCGTCGTGGGTCGTCGCCACCGTCGCCAATCTTACCCGAAGCGAAGCGTTCGCCAGTGAGGTGGAGCACGTCATCCGCACCGGCTGGACCGACTGCGAGGACTGGGGCACGATGGTTGTCGGGTTCGATGACGGTACCGTGGCGCAGATCAGCGCCGCCGACACCGTCGTGGGCGGCATCCAGAACCTGTTGACCGTGTACGCCGGGAAAGCGACGCTTCACATCAACATCAACCCCAACGACGCCGTGCTCGCGTACGCGACGGACGACTCCGTCTTCGGCGACGAGTACATCCGCGAGAAGGTCGAAACCAAAGCAGGCTGGCAGTTCACCAACCCCGACGAGGACTGGATGAACGGCTTCCCCAACGAGGCGCAGGATTTTTGCGAGGCGGTGATTGAGGACCGGGAGCCGGTGTCCGGGAGCTTCCTGGGACGAGACGTGGTCGCCGTGAGCTACGCGGCCTATCTGTCGGCGGCCACCGGAAGGCGGGTCGAGGTGCCGACGGGAGACTAGGGGCTGGGGTATGGATATGGGGCGCGAGGACTTTACCGTCTGACATAACATCGCCTTACATCTCGATAGCCGTAGCCAGGACTGCGCCGTGGGGTGAGCTCGGAGGAGAGATGGCCGAAGTTGGCGGACTGATCGCAGTTGATGGCGGTGTGTCGGAACCGCTCCCCGCGACATCGCTGGTGGTCAGTGAACTGAACACGGTGGCGCCCGGGGCCCACGAGATCGAGGCGGTTTATACGGACGGCGACGAACGGCTGCTCGTGGGCGCGACGGTGACGATCACGGGCAGCGCGAAGTGCCTGCCAATCAACATGGCCGAGCGTGACGCCGGCGGTTACATCGGTCTCGTGGACATCCCTCCGGATGCCGACGGCAAGCGCGACACACTGCAGGTGACCGCGCACATGCCGGGCCATGCGAATCGAGTCGCCTACCTCAGCTACTTTACCGAGGACAGCACCTGGATCGTTCGCAACGACCACGTCGAGCGGCAGCTACTCCGGTGGACGACCGAGTTTCCGGAGCGGATCGCGCTGGAGATGTTCACGACCTACGAGGGGTATCGTACCTACGCCGTCACCGTGACCGACAGGAGCGTCCCGGACTACGCAAAGCGCAAGCTGATGTTCACCCAGTCCCACGCCCATGAGCCGGGCGGTACCGCCGCGGCGATGGACACGATCAACCAGCTTCTCACCGGCGCGACTCAGGAAGGCGCGTCGACCTCACTGAACACTGAACGAATACTGCGCGAGCTGCTGATCGTCTTCATCCCCATCGGCAACGCCAGCGGACGCGAACGCAGCCCTGTTCAGTACTGGTGCGAGCACTACGACAAGGAGCAGATGAACCGGTTCATCTACGGCAAGCTGGCCGCTGAGCCGCACCAGTGGCACGAGTCGCCGTCCTTATTGTGTCGTGGCGAGCAGGAGCTCGACCCCGCCTACCCCATCGCGCTGCGATACGAACAGATCGACGAGGACACGTTCATCGAGCCGTTCTTTGCCATGCTGCCGTTTGTGCCCCTGGCCAACCCGGTGGACCCGGCCGAGCTGCCCAAGATCGTCGCACACCCGGAGCGCGAGCCTGGCTACAACTGCGTGCAGGGGCGGATCGTCAAGACGATGCTGGACCGCCACAATTTCACGGCGGCGGTAGACCTGCACCAGATGACTACTGGCGGCGACTACGGCCAGATCCATATTCGCGAGCAGGGCCTGGCAGGCTACGACCAGGCCGGCCTCGCCTATGCTCATGCAATTGCGACCCGGATGGAGGAGGACGGGCACGAGACGGGTCTACACTTCGTCAAGCGGAGCCTCATCAACCGGCTGGACTGGCCGCCGAACATCACCGATTTCATACACTTTTACGGCCGTAACCGGCCGGCGGCGTTCCTGATTGAGGTCACTAAGGGTCCCGGCACCACCAAGGCAGCCCAGAAGAGCATCGCCGTCAGCGCCATCCTGAGCGCCATCGGCCACGTGCTTGACAACCCGAGGTAGACTCACCGGGGCCTCGACTGATTTGCAGAGGTGCCATGCTCGCGCTCCAGCCAACTACGAGGCAATTGAACCTTTGAAGACGACTATTCTACTGGCAGCCGTACTACTGGCCCTGCTCACCGCTTGCTCAAGCGACTACGAAGCTGCTCCCGCGGCGTCGGACGCCGCTGAGGGCTCAGCGACCACGCCGACGCCGTGGCCGACCAGGGTCGAACGCGAGAATGTGGTGGCCTCTCACAGAGGCGGCGACAAGGGCTGCGAGGTCTTCCATGAGCTGGAGGAGGGCATCGCTGCGGGGGCGTTCGCCGACGCCGGTGCAGGCCCTCGCATCAGGCTGATGGTCATTCAGATGTCGCTATTCGTCAACAATGCCGAGCCACTGATCACCGAGACAGTGGACGCCCTGCTAAGGGCGACCGATCGCCCGACGACGCTGGAGGGGCTCGAGCAGCCCCTCGCTGACCTGGCGAACGCGTGCGCCGACGCCGGCTACTAATCGGTCTTTCGGTCCCTCGAATTCCGATGGGGCGGGAACGGGGATGCCTCGTGCCCTTCTCCCTAATTGACGGAACGGGGCCGGGTGAGGTGCGTGCGCTGTTTCTGACGCACCGCGGACGAGACGGCCCCCCTTGCTCTAACTCCCTTCGCCGAGGGAGGGAGGATACGCTGACGAGCCTACGACGCGGCCTTCGCTTGTATCGCCTTTAGGACCGAGGCGGGGTTCATCGGAAGCTTACGCATTCGGATGCCGACGGCGTCGTAGATGGCGTTGGCGATGGCCGGCAGCGGAGGGATGAGGCCTGCCTCGCCGACGCCTCTCACGCCGAAGGGATGGCCTTCGTTGGGCACCTCCAAGACCACAGCCTCTATAGGCGGAAGGTCGAGGGCCGTCGGCATCCGGTAGTCCAGCAGGCTGTCGTTGAGGATCTTTCCCGACTCGCTCATAAAGTACTCTTCGTTGAGCGCCCAGCCGACACCCTGAGCAGCGCTGCCCTGGATCTGACCCTCTACGTAGCTGGGGTGGACCGCGGTGCCGGCGTCCTGGAACGCCGTGAAGCGTAGTATCTGTACCTTGCCCGTCTCGGGGTCTACATCGACGTCCACGATGTTGGCCGATATCGCGGGCGCCTGGCCTCGGGCGATCAGATTGGCCCGGCCACCGATAGGCCCGCCTGTCTCGGTGAGCATCGCGGCCGCTTCCTTGAACGTCAGTTTCAGATCAGGCTGGACCCTGTGGCGCAAAATACCGTCCGTGTACTCGACCTCATCCGGCGACGTATCCCACATCAGGGCGGCGCGGTCTACAAGCTGACGCTGGATGTCCATCGCCGCTTCGTAGGCAGACCAGCCGGTCTTGAAGGCGGTGCTGCTGCCGCTGGTTGTGCCCGTATATCCGATGGTGTCGGTGTCGCCGATATGCGGGTTGACGTCCTCCACGGGGATGTCCAGGGTCTCGGCGAACTGCTGCGCCATCACGGTCCTCAGACCGCCAATGTCCACCGAGCCCAGTAGCAGGTTCACCGTGCCGTCGGCGACGACGCTGGCGACGACCGTGGTCGGCCCGGCGCCGTTGCCCCAGAAGCCGATGGCCACGCCCCTTCCCGCGTTCTCGCCGGCCAGCGGCGCCGAGTAGTGTGGGTGGGAGCGAACGGCCTCCAGCGTCTCCTTGAGGCCCATGTGTCCGTACGGCGTGCCGTTGGTCTTTCGGCTGGTCGCGGAGGCGGCGTTGAGCAGGCGGAACTCGACCGGGTCAATCCCCAGCGTCTCGCTCATCTCATCGATCACGGTCTCGGCGGCTAGTGCCACCATCGGTGCGCCGGGCGCCCGGTACGCGCCAACCGTCGGCTTATTAGTGACGACGTCGAAGCCCTCGCCGAGCTGGTTGGGGATGTCATATGGCGTGAACACCACCCCCGACTGGGCCGCACCGTCGCGTGTCGGGTAGGCGCCTGACTCGTAAACGAGGTGGCACGTCGCCGCGGTGAATCGGCCATCGTTCGTGGCACCCATTTTCACGCGAACGTAAGAGCCGTAGGTCGGACCCGTCGCCGCGAGCACCTCGGCCCGGGTCATGGTGAGCTTCACCGGCCTGCCCGCCTTCTGAGACAGCAGCGCGCCGATGGGCTCGACGAAGGCTTGAAGCTTTCCGCCGAAGCCGCCACCGATCTCCATCGGCACGACCTTGATTCGGGAGACCGACAGGTCCAGAATCTGGGCGACCTCTTCGCGGATACGGAAGTGGCCCTGGCTGCTGCACCAAATGGTGAGCCGGCCGTCGCCGCTCCACGCGGCCGTGCCGGTCTGGGGCTCTATGTAGCCCTGATGCACGGTCGAGGTCCGAAACTCCCGCTTGAGGACCAGGTCGGCCTCGGCGAATCCTTCCTCGACGTCGCCCAGGTTATGCATGTCGTGGGAACACAGGTTCGGGCCAGGCCTGCCATCGACGCCCAGACCGTCGTGGAGTACCGGGGCGTCGGGGCTCATTGCGGCCTCGACGTTGGTGACCGCTGGAAGCACGTCGTACTCGACATCGATAAGTCCGAGCGCTTCCTCGGCGACGTGAGGGCTGGCCGCGGCCACCGCGGCGATCCCGTGGCCGGCGAACAGCACCTTGCCCCGGGCTAGCGTCGTGTCGCGCAGGTAGCCCAACTCGGCGTCGGCCTCAGCTCCTCGTGCCGGGAGGTCGGCCGACGTGACCACCGCACGCACGTCGGGATGGGCCTCGGCGCGACTTGTGTCGACTGACAGCAGGCGCCCGTGGGCGTGTGGACTGCGCAGCACCTTCGCGTACAGCAACCCGGGCAGCATGATGTCTGCGCCGAACCTGGCACGGCCGGTCACCTTGTCCACGCCGTCGTGCCTGACGGGCCGCTGACCGACCTGTTTGTACGCCCTTTTCTCGACATCGGTCGCGAATTCCATCGCTGCCTAGCTTGCTATCTCCTCGAGGACGATGGCGCGTGTCCATGCGGCGGTCACACGTTGGATCTTGACAGGCAGGCCGATAAAGAACACCCGCGGCCGGGTAATACGGCTAAGGCCCAGGAGCGCGTCTATGTAGCCGACGCCGGCCAGGAGGAGTCTCGTGTCGGAGTCCTCCTGGCCGAAGGGCGTGCCGGGCGGCGAGTGCCGAAGGTCGTTAATGCCTATCGCCTTAATTCGTGTGTTGATCAGCCAGTCCACCGCCTCCGACGTCAGATACGGCGGGTCGTCCGCGTGTCGCTCGCTTCCCCATGCTAGCACGATGTCCCCCGTCCGGACCTCTACGCCCGCCAGGTCGTCGGGGGTGATAGGCTCGCCGGCGCTCTTGTTGGTAAAGTCGCACGCGGCCGCCTCGCCGAGGCAGGTCTCCAGCGGCATGGACGCGGGATCGGTCCCGGTCTCCGAGTAACTTGTACGGGGCTTCGACGTGGGTGCCGTTCTGTGTCTCACTCTGGATATGGTGCATGCGGGCGCCGAAGGCAATGGACTCCTGGATCTCGACACCGCGGCCGTAGAACGGTTCGCCGTGCAGGTAGGTGCCGTCAATCTTCCTCTCCGCGGGCACGAGCTCGTATTACAGGTCGATCATGGATTCTCCTTGTCTAAGGCTTCCCATGATGGGCGTCCCTGGGAGTATACTTAGCCTGGTCTGAGTCCGCACGGGCGGCCACCGCCGTCCAAATCAGAAAACAGGAGCCTCACGAATGCCCAGTCGCAACATCCACCTGATGATCGTCGCCACCCACCCCGCCGACGCCTTCGACCAGGCGGGAGGCACCCTGGCCCACCACGTGGCCCAGGGCGACTCAGTGACCGCCATCATCGCCACGACGGGAGTTCGGTCGCACCACTGGAAGCTGGCCGACCAGAAGCGGGCCGGCGGTGCCGACATGGACATGGAGGAGATGGTCCAGGAGGCGGTCAAGGAGAAGCTCGAAGAGGTCCGCAGAGCCTGCCGGATCCTCGGCTTCGAGGACATTCGCGACCTTGGGTTTGAGGACGACGACATCCTGGTCACCCAGGACAAGATCAACGCCATCGCGGACGCGATCCGTGAGCTCAAGCCTGACATCGTGATCTCCCATCATCCCTACGAGACGGGCGGGCTCAAGATGCATGCCACCATTGGTCAGTGCACCGTGCTGGCGTCACAGATTGCCTCCGGCGCGGGCCGCGGCCGGCAGGAGGGACACAGCGTGCCGGTCATCTACTTCATGAACCCCCAGTCGTACGTGGGCAACAACAGCCTGGAGTACGCCGGAACGGGCCGGACGGACCTGTACGTGGACATCACCGACGTCATCGACAAGAAGGTGAAGGCGCTGGACGAGATCTCGACCCAGTTCTACGGCGGCCCCTACGCCCGTAAGCGCGCCGAGACCGAGGACGGAAGCTGGGGCCAGAAGGCGATGACCGCCTACGCGGAGCAGTTCCAGCGGTTCCAGCCGATGGTGCTGCACACACTGCCGATCACCGACGCGGAGCTCGACCGAGTGGCCCTCGCCTCGGCCGACATGATGACCCGCCGCGGCGAGGTGGTCGGCGGGTTGATGCCGCTGCCTGAGGGGATGGAGTACTCGTCGGCGCAGCGTGTGCTTGCCGAGAAGTACCGCCTCTAACCAGGTACGGGGCCGGTCGCCAGCGGTCGAGTCCGCAAGGTTGTAGCCGGAAGGGAGCTGCGATGAGAATCGTGCAGTGGGTGGCCGGTATCGCCATCGTCGGCGGAGGAGGGCTGGTAGCGGCCTATGGTATCTTCTACGCTTCCCGAGATTTTTTCGGCTCGGACGACATAGCGCTGCCCATCAAGGTAGCGTTGCCGGCAGTGGTGGCGGGAGTGATAGCGCTGCTTGTCGTCGTAGTCATCCAACGGCTCCAGGCCAACGAGGACAGGAAACTGAAGGAGATTGAGCATTGATTATCGCCACGACTGACGAGATAGAGAGCTCCGAGATCGAGGAAGTGATGGGATTGGTGATGGCCAACTCCGTGCGTGCACGGCACGTCGGCCGGGACGTCATGGCCGCCTTCAGAAACCTGGCTGGTGGAGAGATCGGAGAGTACTCCAAGCTACTGGCTGAGTCTCGCGAGCAGGCCGTTCAGCGGATGGTCGAGCGGGCAGAGGAGAAGGGCGCAAACGCTATTGTGGGCGTGCGGTTCATCACCGCCGGCATCACGAGCGGCGCGTCAGAGATTCTAGCCTACGGGACCGCGGTCAGACTGAGTACGCGAAGCTAGCCTGACGGCAGGTTACAGGGGCCGAATTATGGCGATTTCGGACGGAGACCTGATACACCCGGAACGGCACAAACAGCTGTTCCTGGACGATCACGGGATAGAGAGCACCACCGGCCTAACGCGTAGGCTTCACCAGCCCGAGAAGCAGGGCGCGGTGCTCAGGCCGGACGTCTCAGTGGGGCAGACCGGTGTCCAGAGCCGCAGCTCCCCCCAATGGAACTCGGAGAGCCGTGTCTGGGAGTGGTGGTACTGGGCCTTCTATGATGAGCCCAACACCACGAGGGACAGGCTGGATTATTATGCCGTCTCCACCGACGGTGTCGAGTGGGAGAAGCCGTCGCTAGGGCTATACGAAGGGCGGGGCCGTAGGGACGAAAACGTCGCCTGGGACCCGACTGCAAGAAGTGTCTACCACGTTCTCCGGGATGAGTGTGCCGAGGACCCGGGCCGGCGGTACAAAGGCCTTTTCGACCTCAGGGACCGCTGGATCGGCTTCTCGCCCGACGGCTTCAAGTGGACGATGCCTGATATCTCGCCGGTACCCAGCGCCGACGAGTCTCACTGCGTCTACGACGAGACGACCGGCCGGTATCTGGCCCTGGTCAAGCAGGCCACTGAGTGGGGCCGGTCGGTCTATCTGTCCAGCAGTGACAACTTCACGGACTGGACCTTCCCCAGGTTGGTCTTCCACACGGACGAACTGGACAACGAGAACCGAAAACGGCGCATCAGTGAGGCGACGGAAGACCCGGAATACCTCACGCCGCCGGTCATCGGCACACCGCCGGAGGACTACATTGCCCAGTGCTACCAGATGGCGATTATGCCCTACGAGGGGATGTACGTAGGCTTTCCGGCGCTGTACAACCCGGCCGGGTCGGACGGAGTAGGCAACAGCACCGGCCTTAACCAAATCGAGCTTACAGTGTCCAGAGACCTGTACACGTGGGACCGGGTCGCTGACCGCGAGCTGTTTATCGGCATCGACCCGTGGGACGGCGTGAACTACGGCACGTCCCAGAACCTGATGAGCGGTTGCCCCCAGGTCCGCGGCGACGAAATCTGGGTTTACTACAACGGCCTGCGATTCAGGGCTTTCAGCCACCAGCATCCCGAGATAGACTCCTCGTTTTTCAAAGACGGCAGCGCCCTCTGTCTGGCAAAGCTGCGGCTGGACGGCTTCGTTTCCCTTGACGCCGCTGGTGAGGGCTCGGTAATCACAAGGCCGTTTCTGTTCACGGGGATGGGCCTCAATGTCAACGCTGAGGCTCGTGGCAACCTGCGCGCCGAGGTGTTGAACGCCGAGACCAGCCAACCCCTGCCCGGCTTCTCTGTTGGCGAATGCGTAATGCTAAACGGCGACCACATCGATGGGCAGCTCCGCTGGAGTGAGCGCGCCAGACCCGAGACCGGCATACCCGTCCGCGTCAGGTTTCACCTTCGAGATGCGAGCCTGTACGCTTTCTGGACCGCCTCCTGAGTCGCCGCATCTCCGGGATGGCCGACGAGGCTATTCCGACGTACGTGAGATGCGTGCCCTGGCGGGTCTGCAGTCCTCAACACCACCGCCGCTTTATGCGAGTCGCGCGATCCTCTGAACGAAGCTCTGCCAGGTCCGCCATAGCTCGGCTGACATGAGCTAGCTTCTGGTTCATGTTCCCGCAAACGTGTCGGCAAAAGGGTTCTCACCGATCGTGTATACGCAGGATCCCCCTGATCTCGTCTATCTCGCCTAAGGATAGGTCGAGCCCCTTGGCTTGGCGAATGAAAACGAGACGCGCGACATCCTCGCGGCGTCAGATCCGATACCTGGACATGGTGCGAGGTGGGTCGGGCAACAGACCTTGCCTATGCCGAATCTGGGCTATTGAAGGTCTCCCTCAGATAGAATTCCTTCCCACTTCCTCCCGAGCTGTGTCATTCCCCTGTTTGGCTAGGGCCGAACAATCGCTAGCGCCCTAACTCAGGGTTTGGCGGTGGTGGCGTTGGCCGTGGTATCCTTAGCACCAACAAGATGATGTCTTGGTATCAACCTCGTTACGAAAAATTGCTGGTTCAACTCCAGTCACTCTGACCACTCCCAGGTCTTACCGACGATACTCCATTCATCGCACATCTAACCTGGGCAACCTGGCCTTACCGCGACCGTTTTTGTCAGGAGAGACTCGATGAAGTCAGGTATCTGAGACCAACGAGACCGGGAGGCATCATGCTTAGGCTCGGACTGATCGGCGTCGGACACGGCGGCACGCTTCTTCAAGCCAACCTGCCGGAGCACGACGATCTTCAGATGCAGGTCACCGCGCTGTGTGACGTCGACGAGGGACGGCTGTCAGAGGCCGCGGCGCAGTACGGTGTCTCCAGGACGACCACCGACTACAAGGAGCTCGTCCAGGGAGACGACGTCGATGTCGTCGGTGTCTACTCGCCCGGGCCCATCCACGTCGGCCAGATACTCGCTGCTCTGGACGCCGGAAAGCACGTGATGGTGACCAAGTCGATGGTCTACTCGATGAAGGAGGTCGAGCAGGTCGTGGAAGCCGTGGACCGCACCGGTCTGGTGCTACTGGTCACTCAGACCATGCGTGGCGATGCCAAGCACGTGGAGTCGAAGCGCCTGTGTGACGCCGGGGTTATCGGCGAGCTGTTCATGGCTGAGGCCACCTACATTCACGATCTACGGCCCGTCTACGCCCGAACGCCGTGGCGGACACAGATGCCTCAAGACCTGCTCCTTGGCGGAGCCTGCCATCCGATCGACGCTCTGCGCTGGTTCATGGGCGATGTCGAGGAGGTGCACTGTTTCGGCCTCCGAGGCGTCGTCGCCGCCGATTACCCGCAGGAGGACAACTTTGTCATCAACCTGCGCTTCAACAGTGGCAAGATCGGCAGAGTGGCGGCCTTTTGCGGGGTTGTCCACCCGCCCGGCGTGCTCATGAACGGTCTCAGCCTGTACGGGACTCAGGGCACCATCGTCGACGGCAGGGTCCGTCTCGACCCGGACGGGATAGTCCCAACCCGCGAGTACGACATCACCTTCCCCGACACCCAGCGTGGTCACGGAACGGAGATGATCGTGATGATGGACCACATGGTCGACTGCGTAGTCAACGGCGCCACACCCTGGGTGGGCGCGCGCGAAGGGGGCCGCGTCGTTGCGACAGGGCTCGCCTGCTGGGAGTCGATACGCACCGGCCGGCCCGTCCGTGTCAGGAACGAGTTCTAGTAGAAAGCAGGGTAAGGCTGACCAGGTGCAAGATTCTCGGACCTGGTGCTGCCCATGACTGTACACGACCGCCGGCCGGCGGGACGTCCGCGGCCCAACGCCGCCGACAAGGTCGTCTACTGCGACATATGCGGCGCCGAGATGCTGGCCGTCCACTGCAAGCTGCGCTGCGTCCATTGCGGGTACGTGCGCGACTGCGGTGACCCGTAGACTCGGCCGGCGGCCGGTCAGGCATCCTCGCCGTCGACCACCTGCAACAGCGCCTGGATGTATCCGTAGCAGTAGCTGAACGCCGTGCGGTGAGGCTCTGTGCCCGAGATGCCCGGCGCGTGGTCCGGCATGATCATGTACGGGTACCCGACCTCCTTGTACACCCGCAGCGCCCTCAGCATGTCGACGTCGCCCTCGTCCGGGAACACCTCTACGAAGTCCAGCACGCCTCCTTTAATGTTGCGGAAGTGGACGTTGAAGATCTTCTTCCGCCGGCCGAAATACCGGATGACGTCGTAGATCTCCTCCCCGGGCTTTTCGAGCATCTCCGAGACCGTTCCCTGGCAGAAGTTCAGCCCGTGATAAGGGCTCTCGTGCATCTCGACGAAACGCCTGAGCCCCTCGACCGTGCCCATGACCCGCGCCACTCCTCGGTACTCGCGGTCTCCTATGCCCGGGTCCTGGGGATGGCAGGCCAGCCTCACCTTGTGCTCCTCGGCGACCGGCACGACCCGCCCCAGGAAGTGGTCGATCCGCTCCCAGACCACCTCGGCCGGGGCTGGAGCACCCTCCACGTCCCCCAGCGATTGGTCGAGCTCGGAGTATCGGAACGACGATAGCGTGGCGCCCCCGCGTCCGACCCGAGACGCAGTCCGCAGGTGGCCCAGGATGGTGATGTTGTACTTCACAGCCGGAATGCCGGCCCTGGCGGCGTTGCGGATCAACTCGCAGATCTGATCTATCTCCCGGTCTCGCTCCGCGCTCGGGCCGAGAAACACGTCCGGCGCGTCGTTTTCGGCCGCCGCGCGTGAGCCCAACGGAAGCGGTATCATGTCCAGCGACAGGCCGCGCGACTCGAACCTTTTGCGGAACCGCGTCAGCACGCCTGCGTCCCACTGGGTCCAGGGCTCAGGTGGGCTCGCACAGACGTGATCGACGCCGAGCTGGGCCAGCATCTCCATGTCCGCGTCGGTGCGTGGCTCGTTCTGTGTCCCGATGTGCATAGCCCACCTCGTAGATCGATATCGGACGCTGCAAATCATATCGGGTCGTGGCACACCATGCGCCCCCGGGTAGATAGTTCTCCGGTTGAAAGCCGGCAAAGGTTGGACTAGGCTGACCGTCGGCAGGCCCCGGTTCTTACACCGAAAGTGAGTCGATGGAAACACTGCTCAGAGCGTTCGACATCGTCAGGGGACCCGTCCTAGCCCGCCTTATATGGCCGGCCGTGGCCAGGCTCACCCCTCTTACGCGGGCCGAAATCGAAGTCACGTCACGAGCGCTCGGCCCAGATGCCATCGAATACAGCGCGGTTCGTATCGGCGAGGGCAGACTGCTCAAGCTGTTCTTCAGACTGAACGGTGGCAGGGCGTTCACCACCTTTCGCATCGTGAATCTGCCAAGACACGGTTGCCATGCCAGGACCAACACGTCCCTCCTGGTCCACGAGCTCGTCCACGTCTACCAGTTCGAACGGGTCGGTAGCCAGTACATCGCGCAGGCTCTCCGCGCCCAGCGGACTGAAGGCTACCGCTACGATGGGTGGATCGGACTCAACGACGCAAGGCAGAGCTGCAGGCGTTACCGTGACTACAATCGGGAGCAGCAGGCGCAGATAGCCCAGGACTACTACCGCCACGTCCTCGAGCCAGACCTGCCGGCCGATGATCCGATAGCGCAGGCGTACGAGCCGTACATAGCCGAGCTCCGTGGCGGTGATCTATAGCTCCTTCGCCCACCACGGGTCACACGTAGAGAGGGCCCCTTCGGTCGCGGGGCACCCGTGTACCCCTCGATACACCCCGATTCGAATCGGGGTGCTCTGGGTAAGCGGAGCGGGCGCTCCGCACCCACGCTTTTTCTACGCTGCCTTGCAGTCTCCGATGTCGCCGTGCGAGGATACTGCAATTCGCCGTACCATCTGATCGACGCGACCGGAGAGCATGGTCACCACGGAAGAGTCCACAGACTTCGTTCGGGCGATCGTCGGCGCCGACCGAGCGGCGAACAAGCACGATGGTCGCGTCGTGACCCGGTTCCCGCCCGAGCCCAACGGCTATCTGCACATCGGCCACGCCTCGTCCATCTGCCTCAACTTCGGCATCGCGGCTGAGAACAGTGGGGTGTGCCACCTCCGATTAGACGATACCAATCCGACCAGAGAGACGACGGAGTACGTCGAGTCGATCATCGAAGACGTGCGCTGGCTCGGATGGGACTGGGGAGAGCACCTCTACTACTCATCGGACTACTTCGACCGGCTCTACGAGTTCGCCGTAAAGCTCATAAGGGATGGCAATGCCTACGTCTGCGACCTGAGTCAGGACGAGATCAGGGAGTTTCGTGGCACCCCGACAGAGCCCGGCAGGGACAGCCCGTATCGCAACCGACCGGTAGGGGAGAGCCTTGACCTCTTCGACGGAATGCGGACCGGCGAATTCGAAGAAGGGTCACGGGTGCTGCGGGCCAAGATCGACATGGCCTCGGGCAACTTGAATATGAGAGACCCCGTGATCTACCGTATTCTGAAGGTCGCGCATCACCGGACCGGGGATGACTGGTGCATATACCCGACATACGACTTCGCACAAGGACAGTCCGACTCCATCGAACGAGTCACGCACTCGATCTGCACCATAGAGTTCGAGGACCATCGCCCGCTCTACGACTGGCTGCTCGACTTGCTCGAGATATTCCACCCGCAGCAGATCGAGTTCGCCCGCCGGAATCTAAGCCACACGGTCATGAGCAAGCGAAAGCTCCTGCAGCTCGTCGAGCAGGGCATCGTCGACGGGTGGGACGACCCGAGAATGCCCACGCTCTCCGGCCTGCGCAGACGGGGCTACACCCCGGCGTCGATCAGGGACTTCTGCCGTCGTATAGGGGTAGCCAAGCGCGACAACGTCATCGACGTCGCGCTGCTGCAGCACTGCGTACGAGAGGATCTGAACAGGACGTCGCCCCGGGCCCTGGCCGTGCTACGGCCGCTCAAGGTCGTCATCGACAACTACCCGGAAGGGCAGGTCGAGGAGATGGAAGCGGTCAACAACCCGGAGGACCCGACCATGGGAACGCGGACGGTGCCGTTCTCCAGGGAGCTGTACGTAGAGCGCGATGACTTTCGGGAGGACCCGCCGTCGAAGTTCTATCGCCTGGCCCCTGGGCGCGAGGTCAGACTGAGATATGGCTACCTGATCACCTGCGTAGACGTGGTCAAGGACGAACACACCGGCGACGTGGTCGAGCTCCGCTGCACCTACGACCCGGAGACACACGGAGGCCAGGCCCCGGACGGGCGCAAGGTCAGAGGGACTATCCACTGGGTATCAGCAGCCCATTCGCACTGGGCAGAGGTGCGGCTTTACGACCACCTGTTCTCGGCCGAGCGTCCTGAGGAGGCCGACGACCTGCTGGCCGGTCTCAACCCGGACTCGCTGGAGGTGCTGACCTCAGCCCGAGTCGAGCGCGGCCTGGCCGACGTGACGCCAGGCGCCAGATACCAGTTCGAGAGGCAGGGCTACTTCGCCGTCGATCCCGACTCCCGACCGGGCGCTCTCGTATTCAATCGCACGGTGCCGCTGCGCGACTCCTGGGCCAAGATCGATAAGGCGGCCCGGACCTGAGCTGCGTAGGTCGAGCCTGATACTAGAGGCTCTGGCCAAAATTAACGCCTCTCCCGCAGTCAGCGGTGAGCACCCCGATGCCACATCGGGGCCGAGCACGAGTACCGGCCATCGGCGACGACGGAGGCGCCTGGGTGGACATCGGCATTTTGACGCTGGGGACGACCACGTCCACCGACGTCGCGGTCCTTGCATGGCGCGCCGAGGAGCTCGGGTTTCACTCCCTCTGGGTGCCCGAGCATCCCGTGGTACCGGTGCATACCCGGCAGGCCGTCCCCGAGCTGTACCGCCATTTCACCGACCCGTTCGTCGCGCTCTCCAGGGCCTCGGCCGTCACCACCCGCCTTAAGCTCGGTACGGCCGTGTGCCTCGTCCCCGAGCACCATCCGTTGGTCCTCGCCAAAGAGATCGCGAGCCTGGACATGTACTCCGGCGGCCGGTTCCTGTTCGGAGTCGGCGCCGGCTGGCTGAGAGAGGAGAGCGAGGTGATGGGCGGTGACTTTGACCATCGCTGGACGCAGACCATTGAGTCCATCCGCGCCATGAAGGAGCTGTGGACCAATGAGGTCAGCGAGTTCCACGGCGGATACTACGGCTTCCCACCCGTGTACCACGGCCCGAAGCCTGTGAGCAGGCCCCATCCACCGGTCCTGCTCGGGAGCAGATCGCCCCGGGTCTTCGAGAGAATCGTCGCGGACGCCGACGGCTGGATCCCGATCGACCCCTCACCGGCGGAGATCGAGTCGGCCCGCGCGACCCTGGATGCCTTGGCGCAGGCCGCGGGGCGCGATCCCGCCCTGATTCAGATCGTGGCCGACGATGTAGACGCCGATCGGCAGCGGCTCGCGGACCTGTCGTCCGCGGGCTCCGACGTCGCGGTCCTCGGGCCGCGGACGCCAGACCGGCAGTGGACGGTCTCCGATCTGGACCGCGCGGCCGGGGCCGTGCTCTAGGCTTCGCTGTGGCCGGTCTCCCCGAACTCCCCCGGGCCTGACCCGATAACGCCTGGATTGCCCCCAATCGCAGGCGGCTACACTTCCAGCATGTTGAGCGGCCTTGTGCGTCACAAATCGACGCAAGGTGACCGAGGTGGTCCGTTGTTGCATACAACTCGCTGGCGTTCGCCGTGGCTCTGGGGTGGGGAGCACTATCACCATATTCCCCAGGGGCCTGGTGCCTCCCCGGGTCAGCGCCGGGGTAAGGAAATCGACCTCGCTTATGTGCGTCGATTCAGGGTCCAAAAACGGCGGCGGTCTGACGCCTGTTGGGACGGCGTTTGCCGTGCCGTTCGCGGAGGACGCCGGCCTAGAGTTCATCTACTTCGTCACGACGAATCCGATCGTGCAGCGGGCGGTCGAGTTCGGAGCGCTCTATATCCGCGTCCCGTTGGTCGACGGCAGCGTCTCCAGGACCCTGCCCCAGTGCGGACCCACCGAACCCAGTGTGGCGTACGCCTCCTCAAGGTCCTTCCGCTGCTGTCGCAGGTCCTTCATCTGGCCGTTCAACGCGTTCATTTTTCATGCGGCAACGTCTCAGTGTGATACGATGGGCTACGCCTCGACAGTTCGAGATCTGCACACGCCTTTTCGTTGCCGGTCTCCGTCCGGCCCACCCGAGCTACTCTTCGCGAGAGCGTACGGTCCGATGAATCGTCCTAGACCTCGCAAGCGGCATTCCGGTCTCCTCTCCCGGACCGGCTTCGCCCGCGCGGCCACCTGGCTGATGGCGGCACTCGTCTCCGTGTCCCTGGCAGCCTGTGCGGCGAGCTCCCCGCCGATACTGTTTACCTCTGACCGCGATGGCGACCTGGAGATCTACAAGATTGATCCCAACAGCGGAGAGGAGCAGAATCTGACCAACAGCGGGGCCGACGAGCGCTCCCCCCGACTCTCGTCGGATGGTAGTATGATCGCCTTCCTCTCCGGGACCGAAGGCAACATGTCCCTGGAGGTCATGCTGGCCGACGGCACCGAGCGCAAGAGGCTAGCTCAGGCGAGCGAGAGGTTCAGCAGCTACCGATGGTCCCCCGATGGTCGGAGAGTCGCCTACGTCGCCCAGGCGGAGGGCGCCTCGTTCCTGTACGTGGTCAACGCGGACGGGACGGAGCCGGTCCTGCTTACGACGGTCCCCGTAGACCACGTTGGCGGCTGGTCGCCAAAGGGGAACGCGGTCGTGTTCTCGGTCACCACGGCTGGCGAGCAGGGGGTATGGGTCAGAAACCCGGACGGCGTCAACGAGTTCCGGCGTACCGAACAAGAAGACTTCGAACCGGTCTGGTCGCCCGATTCGAAGAGGATCGCGTTCCTGTCGAGCCGGGACGGCAGCCCCGAGCTGTACGTGATGCTGGCCGATGGCACCGAGCAGATGAGGCTTACTAACAACAGCGCGCCCGAGTACAAGGTCTCGTGGTCGCCCAACGGCAAACGGCTCCTCTTCGTCTCCGAGCGAGACGGTAATGCCGAGATATACGTTACCGACGTCAAGGGTGACAACGTGACGAGGCTTACCACCAACAACGTCCGGGACGACGAGCCTGTCTGGTCTCCCAACGGACGGCGGATCGCTTTTGTCTCCTACCTGGACGGTGACGGCGACATATTCGTGATGGACGCCGACGGGGGCAACCAGGTCCGCCTCACCAACAACGACTTCGACGACAACAGCCCTTCATGGTAGAGGCGCCCGGAGCGCCTCCCTTTTCGTTGGTGGTCCGAATGCGCGCTGCTATAATGACAGCGGATTACCCGGAGACGCGTCGGCCTCTTTACTACTTTCCTCATGCTGTCCCACAAGGATCGCAATATAGACCTGGCGCAGGAAGGCTCCAACCGGGAGTCCGTCTCCTACTGCCGAATCGTGGTCAAGGCAGGCACGACCCTGCTCACCCACGGCTCCGACCGGGTCAACCTCCAGGTCATGGCTACGCTGGCAGAGCAGTTCGCGAGCCTTCATTCCGCCGAGGTGGGGACCCTACTGGTCTCGTCCGGGGCGGTGGCCGCGGGCCGCCACGCCCTCTGCGTATCCAGCGGCAGCCGGAACGTGCCATTCAAACAGGTGCTCGCGGCCGTCGGCCAGGGTCGCCTAATGCATGCCTACGAGCAGATCTTCGATCGGCACCAGATTCTCGTCGCCCAGGCGCTGTTGACCCGCGCCGACTTCGACGACCGGCTGGGGTACCTCAACGTCCGCAACACTCTGCTGTCCCTACTTGAGCTTGGCGTGATACCCATAATCAACGAGAACGACGTCGTGGCGGACGACGAGCTCTCGGGCCAGGTTTTCGGCGACAACGACAGCCTCTCCGCCCTGGTGGCCAACCTGGTAGACGCGGACCTGCTGGTGCTGCTCGGACAGGTGGACGGGCTGCACACCGCTGACCCCAACGTCGATCCCGATGCCACGCTCGTACGCACCGTCGAGCGACTGGACGATGCCGTTGAGGCGATGGGCGGCCGGTCGTGGAACGACCAGGGCCAGGGTGGCATGGCGACCAAACTCGACGCCGCAAGGCTGGCCACCGCCTCAGGGATCGACGTCGTCATCGCGAGCGGACTTGAGAGCGACGTCATCACCAGGCTGGCCAGGGGCGAGCGGATCGGCACTTTTTTCCCGTCCACCGCGACCAAAATGGAGAGCCGCAAGCGATGGATGCTCAGCGAGCTCTCGAACAGCAGCGAGATGGTCGAGATAGTCGTCGACCAAGGGGCGCGGCGCGCGCTCGTCGATGGACGCGGGAGCCTGCTCCCGGCCGGTGTCGTGGAGGTGCTTGGCTCCTTCGAGCGAGGCGATATAGTCTCGATACTCGACCCGGCCCGCGATCGTATCGCCGCGGGAATAGTCAACTACGGCTCAGACGACCTGGCCAAGATCAAGGGCTCCCAGTCGGACCAGATCGAGCAGCTCGTTGGCCACCACTACGGCGACGAGGCGGTCCACCGCAACAATATGGTTGTCCTGTAGTATGCAGGGCACCTCGCAGCAATGTCTCCCTGAGCGAAGCGAAGGGTCTGGGTGGAGAGGCAATGGCGTTCGACATGGCAACAGCAGTAACACCTGACCTGAAGAAGATCGGCGACAGCGCTCGCCTGGCGTCGCGGCGCCTCGGCAAGCTCTCGGCGTCGCTGAAAGACCAGGCGCTGGCCAATATCGCGGAGGGGCTGGTGTCGCGTCAGGCCGAGGTCCTGAAGGCCAACGCGGCCGATATGGCCGCCGGAAGAAGCGACGGGCTCACCGATGCGGTACTCGACCGGCTTGTCATCACTCCGGAAGGGCTGGAGGACATGGCCGACGGCGTTAAGCAGGTCCAGGCGCTTCCGGACCCGCTGGCCGAGACGTTCGACGCCCGCGACATGCCCAACGGCCTCAGGCTGGGCAAGCGGCGCGTGCCGCTCGGTGTGATATGCGCCATCTACGAGAGCCGGCCCAATGTTACCTTGGACATCGCCGCGCTCTGCATCAAGTCGGGCAACGCTACCATCCTGCGCGGCGGCAAGGAGGCCTTCAACTCCAACTCCACGCTGGCCCGGGTCATACGTGACGCCGTCAAGGCCGCGGGCCTGCCCAGAGACGCCGTGCAGTTCATAGAGTCCACCGACCGCGCCCTCGTTGGCCAACTGCTGGCTATGAGAGAGCACATCGACCTGGTTGTGCCCCGTGGAGGCGCCGATCTCGTGCGCCGTGTGGCTGAAGAAGCGACGATGCCAGCCATCACGGGTGGGATAGGCGTCTGTCACATCTACGTAGACCGCGCGGCCGACGTAGAGATGGCCTTGAGCATCGCCAGCAACGCCAAGCTGTCCCGACCTTATGTCTGCAACGCCCTCGACACGCTGCTCGTCCACTCGGCGGTCGCCCCGCGGTTTCTGGCCGAGCTTGCCGCCGACTGGAAGGACGCGGGGGTCGAGGTCCGGTGCGACCGGCGCGCGCTCACGATGCTCGGCGACGTCGCCGGCGCCAACACCGTGGCCGCCACGGACAACGATTGGGGTAAGGAGTTTCTGTCTCTGACCGCCGCGATAAGAATCGTCGACTCCATCGACGAAGCTCTCGATCACATCGACGCGTATACGTCCGGCCACACCGAGGCCATCGTCACGGATAGCTACGCCGCCGCCAACCGGTTCCTAGACGAGGTTGACGCGGGTGTCGTGATGGTCAACGCCTCGACCCGCTTCAATGACGGCGGCCAGTTTGGCCTCGGGGCCGAGGTGGGGATCAGTACGAGCAAGCTGCACGCCAGAGGGCCCATAGGTCTCAAAGAGCTGACGTCCTACAAGTGGACGGTCATAGGGAGCGGCCAGGTCCGCACCTAGCACGGTCCCCGTTTGTCCCCGTCCTGTCTGATCCCCCGTGGGGGAAGGTTCAGGACAGGGACCGGGCAGCGTAGGGAGGCACGTTGATCAACTTCTACTTCGAGCGCGAATGCAGGACGCCGCAGTCCGAGTGCTACACGGTGATGCAGGACGACACCGCGCTCGGGCGGGTCGACATCCATTTCGCGCAGAACATCATTCATGCCACGCTGAGCATCGCCGAGAGTCTGACCAACGACGAGATCCAGGACCTGGTCGACACCATCGACGAGGAGCTGCTGGACTCGCTTGGCATCACCAGGCAAGAGATCATCGTCCACGTGCACCAGGGACGCGACCTAGGTGTCTTCAGCACCCGCAACTTCGATGGGAATGGCGGCCACGAGCGGATGAACTAGTCGGGAGCACCAACTCCGGCTGACCGTCCCGCGGCTCGGCCACATCCGCGTCGACAGCCACCTCGACTTCCGGGACAGCTACGGCGAGCTGGGGCGCTACAACCACGGCACATGCGTCCGGCGCATCAGCGAGAACGCGTCGGTCTCATACAAGAACATGGCGTGGATCGGGCTCAACGGCAGCGTCCTGGACGCGGACATGTACCGCATCTACAGGTCGCGGAAGCTCAAGATTATCACGGCGCAGGACGTTCGGGCCCGCGGCGTCGAGGAGGTCGTCGGGGAGGCGATGGAGGTCGCGGCGGATGGTGCCGACGCGGCCTACATCAGCATCGACATCGACGTGGTGGACGGCTCCCAGGCGCCGGGGACCGGCGTACCGGTCTTCGAAGGCATCGACCGCCGGAGACCTCATCCGCGCCGCCGGGCTTCTCGGCGGCTATGACGTCGTGGGCGCGGTGGGCCTCTGCGAGGTTTCCCCGTCCCCTGGACCCGTCGGGACGTACCGCACACCTGGCGGCGACCACGCTCATCGCCTTCCTTCGTCGCTACATCTACGAGCAGGTTGACCTCGCCGACCTCTGAGATCCAGTGAATGTCGCAGACGCAGCCGATTCGGTGATGTAGGGGCAGGTTTCAAGCCTGCTCCTGCCCTCCGGCAGATGGTAGGCATCCGTATGCTAGAGTATGTGGCATCTTGCCAAGACCGCCCGAATGTGTTGATGGACTACGCGAACATCGTGCCAATCATGAGGGAGCTCTGGTCGCCTATCGCGGCCGTCACAAGCTCGTGGCGCGGCCGAGACAACGCGCAGATCGCCGTCGCTATCGGAGGCGCGTCTATCGTACCGGACCAGCCCCGCGTCGCCGTTCAGATATACAAGCGCAACCTCAGCCACGACATGGTCTACGGTAGCGGCGCCTTCTGCCTGAACTTCCTGCGCAAGGACCAGCTCCAACCCATCCACGATTTCGGACTGCGCTCCGGCCGGGACGTCGAAAAGCTCGAGCCGTACGAGTACGAAGCCGGACCCACCGGCAGCCCACTACTCGCCGACTGCTGGGGGTATCTCGACTGCAGGGTTGTCAACGCCATGGACGGTGGCGACATGACGTGCTTCCTGGCGGAGGTGGTTGACGGCAAGACGGTTAGCCAGGGCGGACCTCTCTCGTGGCGGTACGCCAAGCAGGTTATCCCGCCTGAGTGGGCCGGGGAGTGGGAGCGAAAGGTCGAGGTGGAGGTCGTCTGGTCCGAACAGCGGATGGCCCGGATCGACCTCGGCCCCTGGTCGGGTCCATCGGCCTCGTGAGCACGTTCAGTTGAGCGACTCTGCCCGGCCCGTCGCGGCATCGCTCTTCGCGACTTGCATAGTAGACCAGTTCTACCCGGGGGTCGGCGAGAGCACCGTGGCGGTCCTCACCAGGCTCGGCGTCGATCTTGACTTCCCTTCAGGCCAGACCTGCTGTGGCCAACCCGCCTTCAATTCCGGCTTCTGGAACGACGCCAGGCCGCTGGCGAAGCGCTTCCTGGACGTGTTCGAAGGAGACCGCTACGTCGTCGTGCCGTCCGGTTCCTGCGCCGCCATGATTCGGATCTTCTACGCCGAGCTACTCCACGACCAGCCCGAGCAGCTCGCGAAAGTGCGCGAGCTGGCACCGCGGGTTTTCGAGCTCTCGGAGTTTATAGTCGACGTCCTCGGCGTCACCGACGTGTCAACGGTAGGGGCCGGCAGTGCATCGAGTGCAGGGAAGAAAATCACCTACCACCCAGGGTGCCATCTCACCCGCGAGCTCGGCGTCGTTACCCAGCCACGGGCCCTGATCGACTCGCTGCCCGGTATCGATCTGGTCGAGATGGACCGGACCGACGTCTGCTGCGGGTTCGGCGGCACCTTCTCCGTCAAGTACCCTGAGATCTCTGCGGCGATGCTCCAAGACAAGCTCGACGACATCCACGGCTCGGGCGCCGGGACCGTGGTCGCCTGCGACAGCAGCTGCCTGATGCAGATCGGGGGCGGCCTCAGCCGACAGCAGATCGACGTCCGCCCGCTCCACATCGCCCAACTCCTCGACGAGGCCACCCGCCCCGAGTCGCGTACATGAAGCCGAGAACGAAAGAGTTCAAGCAGGCCGTCGTGGCCGCCATTGGGAATAAGCAGGTGCAGGCCAACCTAGACGGCCTGTACCGCGGCTTCCATCAGGCCCGCGACCAGGCCGCCGAGGAGACGCCCGGCTGGGAGTCGATGCGCGATCGCGCCCGCGACGTCAAGGCCCACACCCTCGACAACCTGGACTACTACCTTGAGATGACCGAGCGCAATGTGGTCGCGGCCGGCGGAAACGTCTTCTTCGCCACAGACGCCGAGTCGGCCACCCGATACGTCATCGAGTTGGCCCGCTCCAGAGGAGTCCGCATTGTGATCAAGGGCAAGTCGATGCTGTCCGAGGAGATGGGGCTGAACCAACGCCTCGAGGAAGAGGGCATCGAGTCCGTGGAGACCGACCTGGGCGAGTACATCATCCAGCTCGCCGACGAGACGCCCTTCCACATAATCGCGCCTGCCATCCACAAGTCGCGGCAAGAGGTGTCGAATCTGTTCCAGGAGAAACACAAGACGTCTCCACACGACGATATAGCAGAGCTCACGGCCGAGGCAAGAGTCCATCTCCGCGACAAGTTCACTCGGGCCGACATGGGCATCACAGGCGCCAACTTCGTCGTGGCGGAGACCGGCACCGTCGTCCTGGTTACCAACGAGGGCAACGGGCGTATGTGCACGTCGATGCCGCGGATTCACGTGGCCATCATGGGTATGGAGAGGGTCGTCCCATCGATAGAGGACATGGGGCTTTTCCTGAGGCTCCTGGTCCGGTCCGCCACCGGACAGCGTCTCTCCAGCTACGTGACCACGGTGACCGGCCCCCGGGCGGAGGGCGCCGAAGACGGTCCCGACGAGTTCCACATGGTGGTCGTGGACAACGGGCGGTCTCGCTTGCTCGCCAGTCTGGAGCTGCGCGAGGCACTCTACTGCATTCGATGCGGTGCCTGTCTCAACGCCTGCCCGGTCTATCGCAAGGTCGGCGGTCACGCCTACGGCTGGGTCTACCCCGGACCGATAGGCGCCATCGTTTCGCCCATGCTGACCAGTCTCTCTGATGCCCGCGACCTGCCGCACGCGTCCACGCTCTGCGGCAACTGCCGCGAGGTGTGCCCGGTGCGGATCGACATGCCGCGCATGCTGCTGCACCTCCGCAAGGAGATCGCGACCGGCGAAACGTATCCCGGTGACCGGAGCGCGCCCCTCTCCGAACGGTTGGCGATCAAGCTGTGGCGTATGTCGGTGTCGAGCCCGTTTGCGATGGGAGTGGCCAACAGGCTCGCCAGGCTGGCTCTGCTGCCGCTCCGCAGCGGCGGAAGTGTGGCCAGGCTACCGGGGTCGCTCGGGGGCTGGACGCGATACCGGGACCTCCCGGCCATCGCATCCCGGCCCTTCCGTGCACGGTGGCGCAAGCCGTGACCGGACGCGACGTCTTTTTTGAGACCCTCCGCCAGGCCCTCGGCCGCCCTGCCGGCGCCCACTCGGCCGGCGACGCCGGACTGCTGCACGACGCTGCGGGTCTTGAGGAGCGGGCCGCCGCGGTCGTCGAGGACGCCCGCCGGAGGGGCGCAGAGCTGCTCGCCGGTCTGGAGGAGTCGGCGGCCCGGGCCGGCTGCATCGTGCATCGGGTCGAGACGCCGTCGGCCGCGGGTGCGTATGTCGCGGGTGTGGCCGTCGAACGACGCGCCCGCAGCGTCGTTCGTACAGCCCACCCCGTCCTTGGCGAGATTGGGTTGGCAGAGGCTCTGGACAGTGCGGGGATAGAGCTGGTGGGCTCGACCGTCAAGGGACGGAGCGGCGGTCCGGTACCGGAAGCGGACCGAAGGGAGCTGCGCGAGAAGACGCTGGAGGCGGGCCTAGGCGTCACCGGCGTCGACTACGCGCTGGCGGAGACCGGATCTGCTGTCGTCATCGCCCGACCGGGAGTCGCCCGACTGGCGTCGCTGCTCCCGCCGGTGCACGTGGCCGTGGTGAGGAGCGGTCAGGTCCTTCCCGGCCTCGATGAGCTGTTCACCCTGCGGAGACGGGAGCTGCTGCGCAACCCGAGACGTCACTACATGAACATCATCAGCGGGCCGAGCCGGTCGGCGGACATCGAGTCCACCATCGTGACCGGCGTACACGGGCCGGCCGAGGTGCACATGGTGCTGGTTCAGTAGCTGCGGAACAGCTCTCCCCAGCCCGTCTTCATCGCCTCACGGACCCGCTTCCGCCCGACGAAGCGCAGCCAGTAGGCGTTGTGGTAGAGGTTCGACGCGACGAACGACCAGGGTGCGATTGGCGAGCGTAGCAGCATCGTCTCCAGGGGCTTGAGCGGCCCCCAGTAAATCATCTTCTGCCCCTTGCTGGCGAAGGTGTTCTCCGCCCCCTTGAAGTGCCAGTTGACCTCCGAGATATCCTCGCCGACGACCTCGATCTGGTTGACGTCCCCGCAGCCCAGACCCATCTCGTGGGCCAGCTCTATGAACCGGATGGACATGGGGTCAAAGCCCATGATCCGGGCCGACACAGCGTCGATGGCCACCTGGTCCGCGCCGGCCAGGATGACGTTCTTCTCGAGCCAGCGCATCGCCCTCGGGCCGGGTCCGTCGCCCGCGAAGGTGCCGTCAGTGACCGCGAAAATGCCTGGGTGAATCTCTTTCTGGATGTTCAAGAGGTCCACCAGCGTCTCGTGGATCACCGAGTGGGTCCAGTGGCGCTTGCGGTTCAGCAGCCCGCCGAAGGCGTTCTTCATGGCGCCGGTCATAGTGGTGAAGACGTGGGTCTTGACCGTCGGCAGGTGAAGCACGTTCTTCCCCACGAACATCTCCGGGATCTGGATGCCCTCGGGGTAGATGTCATCGAGGACCAGCATTTTGGCCTTGGGCTTGTACGGCACCCACTCGACCGGTGGATAGTCGAGGTTGACGCTCTGAAGACCGTGCTTGCGCTCGACGACTTCGTGCTTGTTGTTTGCCGCGCCTTCTTTGGGGTCGACGACGACAGTACCGTTGTGGGCCGGTATCAGCTCGCCGTAGCCGTCCGTCTTCATCGTGCCGATGACGCCGTCGAGCTGCCACGGAGTCGTTGAGCAGGCAGGGTAGTAGTGCTGCCACGAGAGGTTGACCTTGAGCAGCGTCGCCACATCCTTGGGCAGGAACGACTCATACTCGGCCAGGTGCATGGCCCGCGATATGTCCGCCAGGATCGTCTGCGGCGTCGTGTAGACCACCGCAACCTTCGGCCTGGCCTTCGTCCCGCCGCCGGCGCGTTCGGTCGTCCGAGTCTGCGTCGATTCAATCAATGTCTTGCCGCGCTCCGTTCGTTCAAAGCTGGGCCGCAATCTACCAAATTGTACTACAAGGGTCCGCTACCACACCGCCACGGCTTCTCCGCCGCGACTGGTCATCCGGTTTTCGGGCTTCACCGAGATCCGCTGTGGTCAGGCAAGCCCACACCACGCACGGACCCCCTATCCGTTCGTCCTGAGCAGGGTTATGTTCGCCGATGGCGGATCGTGCAGATGGAAGTAGCTGTGGCCGCATGGCGGCGAGAACGATTCCCTGTCCTGGGTACCGTAGGGTGGGTTTCAAACCCGACCCTACCAGCGCGCTAGGGCCAAGCAGTTACTTGAAAGCCTGGTGAAGGATCTCCCGTACGTTAATCGCCGAAAGAACCTACCTCCGAGCTTGTCCGCTACCACGGCTCGCCCGGACGCCACTCCGCGAACATCGGTGCGTTCAGGTCCAGCTCGAGCGTCGCCGCCAAGCGCAACACCATCGCGCTGTCTTGCAGCGTGGGCACCGGGCCGTCGTCGGTTCGAATGGACAGCGGGCCGCGCCACCGCTCCCAGCCGAGCCGCTCATGGAACGCCGGTATGCCGGTAGACAGCCCACCCAACGCGAACCCCGCGATCTCGGCCGCGGTCCGCCGCACCACTGCGGTGGCGTAGCCCCGGCTACGGTGGTCCGGCGCCGTCGCAACCGCCTCGACGAAGGCCGTGCGGAGCGGGCGCAGGCCGCCGGGCTGAAGCCATCGGACCACCCAACACGCATGGCTGACGAGCACCCCGTCGACCCGCTCGAGGACGTGCGTCGTGTCGGGCAAATTGGCGAAGATTGCCTGGAAGTCCTCGTCGAAGACGTGGGCGCACAGATCGACGATCTCTAGCCACTGGGCGCTGCTGAGCGAGTCGATGTGGGCTACGTCTAGCGTCAGCCGATCGGCTCGGAGGGCGGCCACGGTCGGGCAGGGCGGAGGGCTGCTACTCGAGGAAGTCGCGCAGCTTGTTGGAGCGGCTGGGGTGCCGGAGCTTCCGTAGTGCCTTGGCCTCGATCTGGCGTATGCGCTCCCGCGTCACGCCGAAGTCCCGCCCCACCTCCTCCAGGGTCCGCTGCCGGCCATCCTCCAGGCCGAA
>CAZENU010000006.1:46542-59968 GCA_964513735.1 uncultured Dehalococcoidia bacterium | reverse complement strand
GACCATTCCTGTCCATACCGGAAGGTCCCGTCGTTGTCATATCGCGTGTTCTTGGCACACGTGTATTCGATGGGGATGCGCCGGATCCGGCTGAACTTGGTGCTGGTGAGCTCAACGTTCATGTCCAGCTCCTGCTTCAGCTTGTAGACGACCGGTTCGCCCTCGGTGCCTGTCCCACCGTCCGTCGAGGCAGCCGCGACAGACTCCCCGCTCGTACCGGCATCACCTTCATCGCTGCTGGAGCAGGCCGCGGCCAACGCGGAGAGCAGAATCGGAATCAGGAGGAGTGGTAACAACTTACCTACGGATATCATATGCTTCCTCATCGCGGATATGTCGGTCTACGTGACTCCCCGGCGTCTGGATTTCGGCAACAAGCTATTGCAACCCACCCGGGATGTCAACATTGAGAAAACCGTCACTAAACCAACTCAGCGACCACGCCAGCTGTCCATCAACGCCGCGCTTTGCCCATACCCTTCGCCCTTCACCCCTTACCCCGTCCCCGCTAGAAGGGGATGCCCCACAGAGCGTACCAGTGCTCCAGGCTGCTCTCCAACGGCATCTTCTCCTTCTCCATCAGCGCGCTCAGCCGGATCTCCGCCGCGTTGTCCCGCGCCTTCTCTCCGGACATCACCAGCGGGTAGAACCTGCCCCTCTTGATGTTGTAGACCCAGTAGGCTTTCTGCCCCTCGTACTCGAACCGGAAGACGGCCGCCAGCAGCCGGTCCCCGAAGCCGTGGTCGATGATCGTCTCGATGACCAGGTGGACTGTGGAGACCAGGTCATTGAAGTCGCGGTCGTCCAGGGCAACCCAGCGTGTGCCGAAGGTGTCGTCCTTGACCTCGTAGCGCGTGCCTGTGGCCTGGCCGCTGATGCGCAGCAGGTCCCGTAGTTCGGTGTCCAGAGTGTCGAAGAAGCTCGATTCCACCGGGTTGAACACCACCCCGGCGAAGTCGGTGACTCGCAGATCGGCGCGCCCGCTGACCGTGAAGGCGGCCGTTACGATGGAAAAGAACCGCTCCCGGTCGGGCTTGCGTAGCTTGTTACGTCCGAACAAGACGCCCAGAATTCCCACTGGCTGACTGCTCCTTGGTGATTCGGTGGTGGCTGTAGAGCTACCGCGGTCGTCCCGTTCGTGATTAGCACCGTGCGGCTGATGCCCAATCCGGGCTGGACATAAGGGGATAACTCTTTCGCCTTCGCCTACGGACGGTTCCTGTCCGCTGCACCGTATGGGCGGGTTTCAAATCCGCCCATACCAACGCGGTAAGGTGGGCAGCTACTTGGCACTTGTCGGACCACGTCCGTCCCCGGTGTAGCCGGCAGCTAGAACCCGCGCTCCATCTGGCGCTGGATCTCCCGCAGCCGCTCGATGCGCTTCTCCACCGGAGGGTGGCTGGAGAGCATTGCCGCCATCTTGTTTCCCTTGAGCGCGGGAATGATGAAGAACGCGTTGGCGCGCTCGACCTGCCTCAGGTCCTTCTCCGGGATACGGTAGACGTCGTCGGCGATCTTGGCGAGGGCCGAGGCGAGCTGCGCGGGCGCGCCGGTCAGGATGGCGGCACCGCGGTCCGCCGCATACTCTCGATAACGCGACAGGGCCAGGATGACAAACTGACTCAGAAAGTAGATGGCTATGGTGGCGACGTACACCGCCAGCATGATCATCATCGCCTGTCCACCGCCCTGACGGTCACGTCCGCCGCCTCCGAACCCGCCAAAGAGGCTCATCCAGAAGAGCATCTGCATGAGGAAGCCGGCCATGATCACGATGAGACCGGCCCACGTGAGAACCATCACGTCCCTGTTCTTGACGTGGCTCAGCTCATGAGCCAGTACGGCCTCCTGCTCCTTCTCGCTCAGGTGGGTCATCAGCCCCCGGGTCACGGCCACCACGGCGTTCTTCGGGTTGCGGCCCGTGGCGAAGGCGTTGGGCACGTGGGTGTCCATCACCGCGATCTTCTTGGGCTTGGGCAGGTTCGCCATGGCCGCCAGCCGCTCGACCTTCGCGTGCAGCCGCGGCTCCTCCTGGGGCGTCACCACATGTGCTCTCGTGGTCATCAGCACCACTTTGTCGGAGCCGAAGTATTGGAATATCGCCATTACCACGGCGAACCCGACAATGAAGATGAACGGGATTCCCGTTATCAACAGTAGCCCCATGAAGGCGATGTACAGCAGCCCCAGCAGGAACATAGTGAAGAACATGCGGAAGGCGAGCTCGCGGTCCTTTCCGTAGCTTCGTTGTCTCATTCCTGTCCTCCTCCACAGTCACGTCCGGTATGTCCAATTGCATGACACCGCATCGGCCAAATCACCGGACCGATGGTCTAGTAACGCCAGTCACGCGCGACCTGTCATCCTGAGGAGTCCTCAACGAAGGATCTGGGGTGGGGTCTGCGGCGACGCCACCTTGGAAGGTCCTCGCCACCCCAGATCCTTCACCTCGTTCAGAATGACAACACTGTTGTCCGTTAGTGGTGAGCTTGCCGAACCACATCATCACCGCCCCTGTATAAGCTCTACGCTCGCACCGTAGGCTACGGTGCGCCAGGCTTACATCCTGGTGCGCTTGCGAACGAACTCTCGGAGCGCCGTCCCCGACGCCGTGCCTTTCTCGGTGGTGTGCCCGCCCTCGTCGTAGAAGCTGCCGTCCTCATAGGACTTCGATATCGGGTCGTAGAGGTCCGGCCTGCGATGCCTGAACCTGGACCGTAGCCCCTCTTTCTTCTCGTCGTCCGGGCCGACTCGCTGCACGCTGACGCATTCGCTCTCGTACTTCTCCAGGTAGATGTCGCCCGTCGGGTCGATGATGGCGCAGCTCCAGGTGTTGGCGACGATGATCCAGCACGCGTTGTCCCTGGCCCTCTGCCGGAGCGTCTCCGTGTTGGCGGGGCCTCCCGCGCCGTCCATCGGCAGGAACACGATCTCGGCGCCCTGGACGCCCAGGGCACGGAAGTTATCCGGGACACCGCGGTCCTTGCAGATCAGCATGCCGACGCGTCCCAGAGGCGTGTCGAAGGGTGCCAGCTCCCGGCCGGGAGTGATGAAGGCCTCGCCGGCAGTGTGCACCTTGCTGAACTTGCCGACGATCGCGCCCTCGGGGTCGAACATCGCGCAGGAGTTGAACAGCTCCTCGCCATTCTTCTCCAGGAAGCCGAATATCAGGTATATCCCGAGCTCTTTGGCCAGTGCGCCCCCGCGCTTGAGGTAGGGGCCGTTGGGGACGCTCTGCGCGATGCCTACCATGCCCTCTTCGGTCGCGTTGGGGTCCGCGCCGCACACGTAGCCGTCCAGGATTCCCTCGGGGGCGATCACCAGATGCGCACGGCGGCGCGCCGCCTCCCGGACGTACTCCTCCATGCGCTGGAAGTTCTCCTCCAGCTCCCATGGAGTTGCCTCCATCGTCACGATGCCGATCCGGAACTTCTTCAATGGTCTCCCTGATCCTGACCTTCTCCCTCAACGCGGAGAAGGAACTAGAAGCCTCGGGGCGTTCGTCGGCTAGAGGCTCACGTCCAGCTCCCTGGCCACCGTGTCCATGTCCTTGTCGCCCCTGCCGCTCAGGCCGACGACGATGGTCTGGTCCTTCGAGAGGGTCGGTGCCAGCTTGGCAACGTGGGCGATGGCGTGGGCCGGTTCCAGCGCCGGGATGATCCCCTCGGCGCGGCACAGTAGCTGGAAGCCCTCCAGCGCCTCCGAATCGGTAACGCTGACGTAGGCAGCGCGCTCGGTCGCCTTCAGGTAGCTGTGCTCCGGCCCTACGCTCGGGTAGTCCAGGCCGGCCGAGATGCTATGAGTCTCCATGACCTGGCCGTCGGCGTCCTGCAGAAGGTATGACAGGCTCCCGTGCAGCACGCCCGGCTCTCCGGCCACCAGAGTGGCGGCGTGCTCGCCGCCGTCGATGCCTCTGCCACCGGCCTCCACGCCCACCAGCCTCACGTCGTCGTTGACGAACTCGTGAAAGAGCCCGATGGCATTGCTGCCCCCGCCGACGCATGCGACGGCGTAGTCGGGCAGCCGTCCCGTGGCCTCCATGACCTGTGCCCGGGCTTCGCGGCCGATCACCGATTGGAAGTCCCGGACCAGCATCGGGTAGGGGTGCGGCCCCACGACGCTGCCGATCAGGTAATGGGTGGTCTCGACGTTCGTCACCCAGTCGCGGATCGCCTCGTTGATTGCGTCTTTGAGCGTCCGGCTGCCCGACGTCACCGGCCGGACCTCGGCCCCGAGCAGTCGCATGCGGAACACGTTCAGCGACTGCCGTTGGATGTCCTCTTCGCCCATGTAGACCACACATTTCTGCTTGAACACGGCGCAGACCGTGGCCGACGCTACCCCGTGCTGGCCGGCGCCGGTCTCGGCGATAACCCTGTGCTTGCCCATGCGCTTGGCCAGCAGGCCCTGCCCCAGCGCGTTGTTGATCTTGTGGGCGCCGGTGTGAGCCAGGTCTTCACGTTTCAGGTATATGCGGGCCCCACCCAGCTCACGAGTAAGGTTCTCGGCGTAGTAAAGCGGCGTCGGCCGCCCGGCATACGTCCGCAATATGCCGTCCAGCTCGTCGTTGAACGCGCTGTCGGCCCGGGCGGCCCGGTACACTTCCTCCAGCTCTTCCACGGCGTACATTAGGGTCTCGGGTACGAAGCGTCCCCCGAACTCCCCGAAGTGGCCGGTCTCGTCCGGCAGCGTGACCTCTCTGGCCATCCTGCCCCTCCTTCCACCGTCAGATCGTCCATTATACGGCAGCACCCCAGCCACGTGGCCGCCGCCACGCCGAGATCAGGCGCGTAGATTGACCGCGCAACCGACGCCCAATACAATAGACGCCACCGACAGGCCAGCGAACGGAGACCGCCAACATGCCACTCTACGAATACTACTGTCAGACCTGCTCCAACAGGTTCGACCTGCTGCGGCCCATCAACCGCATGGACGACGAGGCCCCTTGCCCGCAGTGCAACGGCGGCTCCCAGAAGATGCTCTCCGTCTTCGCCTCCTTCTCCACCAGCGCCGAGGGCGAGACCAGTGCCATCGCGGGCGGCGGTGGCGGGTGTTGCGGTGGCGGCGGCGCCTGCGCCTGCTCCATGTCTGCCTAGGCCGCAAACGACTCACTACAGAGCAAGCGGCAGCCGCTATCTGCCCTCTGTGGTCAACTCTTACTCCCGGCGAGGTACCCAATGAGCGAGCGGTTGGCCATCCACGGCGGGACGCCCGTCCGTACCGCGTCCTTCCCGGCCGCCTACGACTACGGCGACGACGACATAGCCGCCGTCACCGCGGTGCTGCGCAAGGGCAACGAGACCGGCAGCATCTCCCGTGGCGCGGAGCAGGCCCTGTTCGAGCGCGAGTTCGCCGACCGTCACGGCGCCACGTACGCGATCTTCGTCAACTCCGGTACCTCGGCTTTCCACACCATCTTCGGCGCCATCAACCCAGACCCCGGCGATGAGGTGATCTGCACTCCCTGGACCTCCGGCGGCAGCGTCGCCGGTGCGCTCTTCCAGGGCTGCGTTCCGGTCTTCGCCGACGTTGACGACAGCTATTGCATCGATCCCGCCGACGTCGAGGCCAAGATCACGCCTCGCACCAGGGCCATCGTGGCCGTCCACATGTTCGGCAACCCCTGCGACATGGACGCCTACGCCGACATGTGCAGGCGGCACGGTATCTTCCTGATCGAGGACTGCAGCCAGGCCCATTTCTCCGAGTACCAGGGCCGCATCGTCGGGACCATGGGCGACATCGCCGGATACAGCTTCAGCGGCAAGCACATCTCCGGCGGGGGTGGTGGTGCGGTACTCACCGACAATCGCCCCCTGTGGGAGCGGGCGCTGCCCTTCTCCGACCAGGCCCTTAACCGGCCCGACGGCCCTCTGGCCCAACGCCCCTACGCGCACCAGTTCCTGGCCCAGAACTTCAAGATGAACGATCTCACCGCCGCCGTAATGCGCGTGCAGCTCGGCAAGATCGACGGGTATCTGGAGAACAAGATTCGCGACGCCAAGAACATCATCGAGGGCCTGTCGGACGTCCAGGAGCTGAGGCCACAGAAGGTGCGTCCCGGCGACCGGCACACCTACTGGAACCTCGGCTTCACCCTCGACACCGGCCGGCTCGGCTGCGACGCCTACGAGTTCGCCGCCGCGGTCGGTGCCGAGGGTGTCCCGATGGCCGGGCCGTACATGGGCACCGGCCGCACAGGCCCGCTGTACCGCAACCCGGCCTACGCCGACGCCCGCATGTTCGGCGCCAGCCGGTACCCCCTGGACTATGGGCGCGAGAGGCCGGTCGACTACCGCCTGGTCGAGTGCCCCTACGGCGAGGACCTGATGGGAAGAGGCGTCAACTTCTCGCTGAAGGCGACCTTCAGCGAGAAGGACGTCGGCGACATCATCCACGCCATCCGCAAAGTAGCCGACCACTACCGCGGCTAGGGCCAGCTAGACCTGGGCACGGTGGTCAACTGGATATCGCCGCCACAACGGTAGGGGCAGGTTTGAAACCAGCCCCTGCGATTACCGGCCGACCAGGATCGCCGCAGCAAATCCACCACGGCCCACGTTTCCAGGGGTATGGGGTCTACCAGGTGCTCTCAGTCTTTCTCCGCCAGCACCTGCTCCAGCGCCTCGACGACGCCGTCGATGTGCCCGTTCTCCATCGGCGCCGACACCGTGAACCCGATCCCGCCGCGCAACGAGTACCCCTTCAGGAACAGCCCTAGGGCGATCCGCTCGTACATGGCCGCGTCGTGGTTCATTGCAACGGTGCGGTAGCTGGTGGCGGGTCGGTCGGTGATGAAAAAATTGGCCGCGGCGCCCTCGCTCAAGACCTGGTGCGGGACCCCCGCATCGGTGAACGCGCGTTCGAGGCCCGCGTGCAACCGGGCACTCAACGAGCCCAGGTGTGCGTAAACCTCGGGCGTCAGCGCGCGGAGCGTCGCCAGCCCCGCCGCCAGGGTAAAGTTGTTGCCGGAGAAGGAGCCGCTCTGCAGAATGTGGCCCGCTCCCTGGGTGTGGTCCAGCAGCTCCATGACCTCTGCCTTGCCACCGATCACGCCCACCGGGAGGCCGCCGCCCATCGCCTTTCCGAATATGCTAATGTCGGGCTCGACTCCAGCGGCCGTTTGCGCCCCGCCGTAGCCCGTGCGGAGGCTCACGACCTCGTCCATCACCATCAGTATCCCCATCTCCCTTGTGATATCTCGTACGAAGCGGGTGAAGTCCTTGGATATGTCCCACATGCCGGGCTTGGCGTCGTAGAAGACACCGGCCACCTCGTCCTTGTGCTCCCTCAGGATCAGCTCGGCCGACTCCCTGTCGCTATAGGGCAGGATCACGACGTCGTCTTCGGCGCTCCTGGACTGGCCGTCCTGGGAGGCGACCGGCGTTGGGGACTCCGCCGGTCCCGATTCGTCTATGGGCGTGTTTACGCTGATCTCCAGGGCGTCGTGGGTGCCATGGTAGGCGCCCTCAAACTTCGCCACCTTGGGCTTGCCGCTGATCGCGCGCACCATCCTGGTGGCGTGTAGTGAGGCCTCCGTCCCCGAGTTGGTGAACCGCACTTGCTCTATCGACGCGAACCGGTCCGCGATCTCCTCGGCGATCTCGGCCTCCAGCGTCGTCGGGGCACCGAGCCCGAAGCCCCTGTCGGCCTCATCCTTGATCGCCTGCACCACCTCGGAGTGATTGTGGCCGACCAGCGTCGTGGTGTGGTGGTTGCCGAAGTCGACGTACTTACGGCCGTCCAGGTCCCAGATGTGGCACCCGTCCGCTTTCGCCACGTAGTGCGGGTAAGGGTTGCTCGCGTAGGCGCCCTTGATGATGCCGCCGGGCATCGACTTCTTTGCCCGTTCCCACTGCGCCCGCGACCTGGGCGTGACCCGCCGGTACTCTTCCTGCAGGGACTCATTGGATCTGACCATCTGCGCTCTCCTTGAGTGTCCGAAACGGCTTGGCGAATCGAATCGTTCAGTGGGCGCCGAGTGTAGCAGCACCCTATGGGGCAGTCAACGATGTGGCTACGAGGCAGTCGCCGCGCTGCCGGCGGTCAGGACTCCGCGGTGCGCCGAAAGCCGTCCGGGCCCCCACCTCAGCAGCGCCCGCGGTACCGTAAGCGCCACGGCCTGGGTGATCGTGAGCCCGGCGATCCACATCGTGGCGTCGAAGAAGAAGCTCTCGGGGAACATGGCGATCAGATAGTCGCGGCTGGGGTCGAGTTGCCACAGGTCGTTGCTGAAACTGACCACGTGGAAGGCGTTGAAGACCTCCTCGAAGTCAACCGTGGTCGCCGCACCAGCCAGGGCCACCAGGCCGACCGTCAGCCCGCCGCCGTATGCCAGGTAGCGGACGAGCTGCCGAGGGAACGTACGCCACGCCAGCGCCAGCCCGGCCATGACGAACGCCGCGACGTACAGTCCCGACAGTAGCTGCAAGGTGTAGACGCCCTGGACCAGCCCCTTGACGTCCTTCATGTGGAGAATCTCGCGGCTGTTATACAGGCTTCGCAGAATCCCACCGACCACTATCCTAATGTCGATGAGCTCGTCGTCGTTGTTGAAGTAGTCCCTGATCTGCTCGCCGGCCAAAATCAGCTCCGGCCTCTCGATGCCGGTGCGCGATGGGATGTCGTACTTGTCGAAGCCGTTACTGTAGAGCCGCGGCCAGTTGACGATCAGCCGCACGTTGGTCGAGATCAGAAACAGCGGCAGCGCCGCGACGAACAGCCCTACAGCCAGCAGCCTGAGGGACGTCTGGATACGCAAGACCGCCGTCGCGATCATCGGCTCCGACATGCGGCCAGTGTACCAGACAGCCCGGTCCTGGCCGCCGACGGCCATACCCGGGGAGCGTTACCTCAGGAGCGTCACTCCATCGAAGCAAAGGACTCAAACCACGAGTCGAAGTCGAAACCCCTGGTGTAGAAATCGTGGAGCCATGAATCCGTGATCGGCTGTAGAAACCAGGTGTCGGTATCCAGCACCGCCAGGCAACCCATTCTGAATCCGTTCTCCTCCGGGTGCCACTTGACCGAAGAAATCAGGCCGTCCAGGCTCCACGACCTCGTCGAACCGTAGTCACGCTGCCCATTCAGGTGATGAACGTGGCCCGACAGGAGCAACGTTGGCTGAGTATGTTCGATCAGGCTCGTCACGAGCCGAGAGCCTTCCATCTGGCACCGATATCCAATGCCTATCCCGTACGGTGGGTCATGCGTAGCGAGCACGTCGAACGACCCGGCGCCCAGGTCCATGAGAGGCGCGTAGGCGTCCTGGTCGATGGAACGCGGATCGGGCTTTTCTGTCTAGATGCCATCCAGAAACGCGATACGCACGTTCCTGAACTGCAAAACGGTGCCGTCAGGGACGTAGCGGAACAGATCGAATGGGTCTACCTTCGCCGTTCGGCTGGTCTCGTCCAGCGGCAGGCTACTCAGGTATTGGAAGTCCTCGTGGTTGCCCCTCAAGAAGTGAATCGGTGTGGCCAATCGCTCCCGAACGGCGCGCAGGCGTTCCGCCCGTCTGCCGTCGGCTCGCAGCAGCCGGCTGAAGTCGGCCTGTGGCGGGTCGACGGCTACGTAACTCCGACTGGCTGCATCCATCCGGTCGATACTTGGGGACGCCACCATATCTCCGAGTTCGACGACCCGGTCGAGCTTCTTGCCTGTCTTCACGTGCCATGTAGCCACGAGGGCTACAGCGTGATACACCAGTCCGTGAACGTCTCCTACAAAGCCTATAAGCACAATGGTCTCCTATCTGAACGCTGTCTAAGAACGCAAACAACCCGCTGCCACCAGGCGAGCGGGTTTTGACATGCGATAATCAAATCGCGTCGTTCTGCTAATCCAGACGACGCCACGGCTCGGGGTGTTACAGCACGGCCGGGCCATTTACACATTAGGTGCGCGCCCGTGCGGACCCCGTCAACCGGTCTCCATATTGTCTATTTTCCGGTAGTCCGTCCACGCCGAGTGTCCCGATGTCCCATTGGGCCTATCGAGAGGCCAGACCACCGCTAAGGCGCCGGGTATAATCCATCCGCGTCCGAGCCACCCTCTCGGAAGGAGACCTCCATGTGGAATCCCACGTACCCCAGCAGCTTCACCGGCCTGATGGAGCTCGTAGCCCATCTCCGCGGGCCCGATGGCTGCCCTTGGGACCGCGAGCAGACGCGCGCCTCCATACGGTCCGACGTGCGTGAGGAGTGCCACGAACTGCTCGATGCCATCGACGAGGACGACGCCTCCAGGCTCGTCGAGGAGCTGGGCGACGTCCTCTTCCACGCCGCGTTCCAGATCAGGCTGGGTGATGAGGGCGGTGAGTTCAACGAGCAGGACGTGTTCAGCGGGGTTATGGGTAAGCTGGTCCGCCGTCACCCGCACGTCTTCGCCGACGCCGACGCCGACGTCTCCGACTCGGACGAGGTGCTCTCGCGGTGGCACGCGATCAAACGGCAGGAGCGGTCCGACGAGGAGGCCGGCGCCCTCGTCGGCGTGCCGAGGTCGCTGCCGTCACTCGCGCACGCCCAGACGCTCCAGGAGCGCGCCGCGCGGGTCGGGTTCGACTGGGACGACCTGGACGGCGTGCTCCGCAAGGTCGATGAGGAGGTCGGCGAGCTCCGCGGCGCCGAAGATCGAGCCCAGCGGGAGGCCGAGATCGGCGACCTCCTCTTCTCGCTCGTCAACGCCTGCCGCTGGCTCGAGACCGACGCCGAGTCTGCCCTTCGCGCCTCGTCCACCCGCTTCCAGCGACGCTTTGAGGCCATGGAGCGCATCGCCGCCGAGCGGGGCCTGAGCTTCGAGACTCTCCCGCTAGACGACAAAGAGGCCCTTTGGCAGGAGGCCAAAGGCCGGGTCCGCTAGCCTTGCTGGCAAAGTTCCTGGAACAAACCGGCGACGCACGTCGGTTTTAGTTATTACAGGCAAAGAGACGGACAGCACGGCGCGAATCACGGTGAAGTACAGGAATCGGGAGGGACACGAGACGAACAGGATGAAGGGCCTCGCGGCAATTCTTGGAGCCGCCGCGCTGATGGCGGTCGTAGCGGCGTGTGCAAGTGGAGCTGATCCGGCTTCCCCCAGCGATGAGGTGCCGCCCACGGCGGGCGAGACAACCCCGACGGGATCGAACCCTACGCCCATCATCTCCCATGGTAGCCCGGTCGATTACTACGTTAGTCTGGTGGACGGTCTGAGCGCGGTGGGAGCGACGGTTGTTCCCGCGGGCACCGTATCACAGCCCTTCTTCACACCCTAGGGCCGGCTGATAACCGTGGGTGGCCAGGATGTTCAGGCGTTCGAGTTCGCCAGTGCCGAAGAAGCCGATTCCGTGGCCGGGACTGTCTCAGCGGATGGCAGCTTAATCGGCACGAGCATGGTCGGATGGCTCACACCGCCGCATTTCTACAAGTCCGGCAAGCTGATTGTGATATACGTCGGCAGCGGCGGCGACGTCATCGATGCGCTGCAGGAGGCTATGGGGACCCAGTTTGCAGGGGGCGACCGCTAAAGACGGCGAGCACCACGAGAGGGTCCCAGGGGCTTTGGTGCCGTCTTCGACTCCGCGGAGTGACCCTCGTCAGGGAGGCCCGCCACCATCACCAGGGCCCTGGAACCCTTTGCGGGCAGCGACTGCGAGCGCAGTCGGGAATTCAGCCCAGAGCACTCCTAACAGGCTGGTGGAATCGGGGATATCGGAGGTGTCCCTCAGATATTACTGAGCCCTGTTCTGGCTGGGATGCTCAAAGAGGGTTCAGCATTCCTGGTAGACTTCTACTTCGTTCAGTTGCCAGAGACGGGTCAGATGCCGTCGCAGCGCCACCAGGATGACGACCATCGCCCCGGCGCCCAGCAGCGTGGCCACCTGGGGTCCCAGCACTTCTGCCAGGCCGCCGGCCGCCAGCGCGCCGACAGGGAACAGCCCCAGAGTTATCATGCTCAGCGCCGAGACCCTCCCGCGCATGGAGGCGGGCGTCATGCCGAGCACGATCGCCCCACCGATCGAGAACTGCACTGCCATCGACGCGCCCAGCATTAGCATCGTCGGTACAGGAGGCAGCATCCCTCCGCTCTGCGACAGCGTGACCATCGCGAGCAGGTTGGCGGACATCGCCACCAACAGGAAGCGGCCCTTGCGGGCGACCTCGCCCAGAGTCGCCAGCGTGATAGTGGCAATGGCCGCCCCGGCGCCCAGCGACGACATCAGCAGGCCCAGCCCGGCCGGGCTCATTTCGAAGACCTCCGCCGCATAAACGGGCAGCAGGCCGTGAACGAACGGCATCACGATGATGAGTTGCAGCGCCGAAAGCCCGATCACCAGACGCACCAGAGGCTCCGAGAACACGTAGCGGGCCACCTCAACCAGCCTGCTGACGCCCTTGGATGCGGTGCCTTCGGTGGTCTCACGCGGCCTAATCTGCATCCCCAACGCGGTCAGCGACGCGACCAGGTACAGGGCCGCGCCGAACAGCAGTGTCCGTCCAGGTCCTATCCACAGGATCAGCAGTCCCGCGATTCCGGGTACGAAAAGCCTGGTCGAGTTGAAGGCCAGCGCGTTCAGTGCAAAGGCGTTCACCAGCCCGCGCTTGGGCACGATGTCCGGCACGGCGGCTGCTCGCGCCGGTTCCGACATAGCCCACGACACCCCGATGGCCAGGATGTAGACGAATATGTGCCATGTCTCCAGCACGTCGAAGATGATCAGGGCCGCGAACCCGCCCGTCATCAGCGCCTGGCAGACGCCGGCGGCTGCGATCAGCTTCCTGCGGTCCCAGAGGTCCGCGACCAGACCTCCCAGGGGCGCCGCGAAGAAGTATGGCAGTGCGATCAGTCCCACCGCCATCGCCGTCAGAAACGGCGAACCCGTCCGGTCGAACGTCAACCACCCCACGACCAGGTCCTGCAGCCAGGCCGCGCCGCTTAGTGAGAAATTTACCGGCCATAGCCTGCGAAAGTCCCGATACCGTATCGAGTCCAGGGTGTGGACCCGTCGCAGCAGGGGTTTGCGGCGGGTTGCTACCCAGCCCGGGACCTCGGAGCTCGCCTTCGGCGGCACGGCGCCGCCCACGGGAAGCGCGTTCGGGATCGAAGACGAGAGCTCGGACGGTGCTCCGTGGTCTATCATGTCCGCGTGTTCCGTCGACATCGCTGATTGGGGTCTGCTGTAACATGGCACGGGTGGGTGAAGGCCCCGCCCAGGCGATTACTCTACCATAAGCATGAGATGTATTTCATGATATGTCGGACCATTGTTCCCCGAGATTCGCTTCGCTCCGCAACCTGTTATCACGAGTCGACCTGGGACTGATGTCCGAGACGCCCGACGACAAACTGCTTGCGGAGATCGAGGACCTCGCCGCCACACTTGCCCGAAGGGCTGGCGGGATACTCGGCCGGTACTTCAGCGCTTCGATGGAGGTCCGCTACA
>CAZENU010000006.1:42616-46442 GCA_964513735.1 uncultured Dehalococcoidia bacterium | reverse complement strand
ATGGAGGTCCGCTACAAGGACGAAGGCCGCACCGACCCGGTGACTGCGGCCGACACCGAGAGCGAGGAGTACATATCGAGGATCGTCGCGGAGCGCTACCCGGGCCACGGCGTATTAGGCGAGGAGGGCGCCGAGGACGGCAACGCGGTAGCTCCCGATTTCGTCTGGGCCATCGACCCCCTGGACGGGACCAACAACTTCGTGGGCGGTCTTCCCGTCTTCGCCTGCTCCATCGGCGTCCTGTACCGGGGTGCGCCTGTGGTCGGCGCCGTCTACGTGCCGTGGCCCGGCGAGGCCGCGGGCCGCGTCTTCCACGCGCGGAAGGGCGGAGGCGCCTTCCTGAACGAAGACCGTCTCGAGCCTCTGGCGGCGGAGGCCGGTGACGGCAGGCTCGTAACGCTTCCCGGCTCTTTCCGTGGGGCCTTCAAGATGGGCAAGCAGATGCAGGGCAAGGTCGGTGAGGTCCGGGTGCTCGGGAGCATCGCCTACGAGCTGGCCATGGTCGCCGGCGGAGTGCTCCGCTACTCTGTCGTAGGCAAGTCGTCGCTGTGGGACGTTGCGGCCGGAGCGGCCATCGTGGCAGAGGTCGGGGGCGATGTCCGCATCGGACGTCGAGAGTGCGGCAGGAGACCGTTGTCGTCCGCCGGCATCGAGTGGAGGCCGCTGACAACCCTTGTCGACGGCTGGCAGACCGGCACCACGACCCTAGGCGAACTCCGGCGCTGGTCGTCGCCAATGATACTGGGCAGGCCCGACGTCGTCGCCGGCCTCGTCGCCGCGGTCACCCCGCGCCGAAACCTCCTCCGCCGCCTACGCCACCCCCTCCGCCGCCGCTAGCCCACGCACAGCCGACTCCGGGGGCTTTAGCTACTCGCTCAGCCGCCAGGTTGGTGGTAGCTGCGGAATCTTCCATGCGAGGTCGGGCCTACACTTCTCCCAGCCTCACCGAACGGCGAGATCTCGGTCTCCAGCCTTTCAATGGCCCGCTTCCCGTCCACGTAATATGAGTTCGCCTGGGCCTGCGTGACGAGCCCCAGCGATACCGCCTCGGCGAGCTCGTCCTCGCCCTTCCAGATCCCAAAGTAAGCGTGATTGTCCCCCGTGTAGTTTATTCGGACCAGGTGGTTTCTTCAGACGCCGTCAACGGCCTCCCAATCGCCGACCGGTAAGTGGATGTCGAGGTAGGTGCTTCGAATCTTGAACGGCGTGCCACCCGCCAAATAGAGGACCAGGACCTCTTCTGAATCGACGACCACAGTCATCGGTAGCGCAGCCTAGATCTTTTCGCCCACATGCTGCGCACGACGAGCTGATCGCCCAGCTTCCAGCGCTAGACTGTCGCCGTCGAGCCTATTCCAACTTGACGATGCCGGTTCAAACCGTAACCCCTAGCCTTTATTCTCACGTGAAAGGCCACGGCACGTTCCGATGCGGGTCGAGCTGCGGCACCACCGGCGTCTGTTTCAGGTACTCGATGCGCTCCAGCAGCGCCGACATCTCTCGCTCCGAGAACATCTCCCACAGCTCTGCCGTGTCGCCGTCACGGGACTCTATCCGGCCCGCCAGCGAGACCAGGTCGCCCACGAGCCACGCCGGGATCGGCTTGCCCCAGAGCTCCAGCATCACCGTCCGCATCTTGAACGCCCAGTGGAAGGTCAGGCCGTGATCGACGCTCCAGATCGTGCCGTCCTTGCCCAGAAGGCAGTGGCCGGCCTTCCGGTCCGCGTTGTTCGCCACGACGTCAAACACGGCGAAGGGCATCAGCGAGTCGGCCCTCTCGCCGATCAACTCGAAGTAGGTGACGTTGGGGTCCGACTCGACGTAGAGCTGCATCGCTCCCGTGCCGTATGGGCCGTCCCTGACCAGGGTCAGGGGTATGGCGGGCCAGCCCAGCGACCGGGCCAGCAGAAATGCGCCGTACTCTCGCTCGAACAGCGAGCCGGCGGGAAAGTCGTCCAGCGGGCGCTCGCCGTCCCGGGGCTTGTAGATCCCCCGAAGATAGCGTCCCGGCCCCGCGTCTATGTGGACCAGGAACGTGTAGTTGGAGCCCCACGGGATGCGCTGACCGCCGATGATCTCCCCTTTCTGAAGTATCGGCAGCGCCTCCTCTTCGGAGACGTCGATCGCTACACGTTCTTCCTGTGGCTGTGCGGGCAATGGTGTCTTCAGAATCACCAAAGGCGCTGAGATCGAGTCGTTTGCCGTCTCGGCTGCTACCCGAGCAGGCGACTGTCTTTTCTAACCCTCGGGGGAGGATTCCGGCCTGTTCCATCTATGGGGAGGATCGAAGGTGGCGTCTTGCCCGGCCCTGCCTACAGGTCGCCGATCTCCTCGGTGACGTGCCCGTTGGAGCGAGGGCACCTGTGGCCGCCCGGGTCCATCGGCGCGCTGCACAGCGGACACAGCGGCCTGCCCGCCGCGCACGCCCGGAGCGCCTCCTCGGCGAAGGCCGTTACCTGGGGGCCTTCGGTCCAGACGCGTACCACCGGCGGAGCGTCCTCGTCGGCCTCCACGTCGTGGGCGTCGATGATGAACATCCCGCTGCCGCCGTCGTGCCCCAGCGCCAGCTTGCCCAGCTTGAACTCCAAGAGCGTCGCCGGTGCCGCCTCCCGGGCGTCCATCTCTTCGCCTCGGGTCGCCTCTTTCCTGGGCACTGTCGCCGCAAGCTGGGTGATTGCGATGGCGAGCTGAAAGAGATGTTCCTTCTCCAGCCATATGACCGCGGAGCTGCTGCCGCTGTCGGCGAGTATTCGGAAGGTGCGCTGGCCGGGCTCGCCCAGGGCCTCTGCCTTCAGGCTGCGGACGTTGGTGAACTCGGATTTCGCGTCTACCATGGCTGATGCGCCCAATGGTAGCATGGAGCCAGGATGAGCGCCCGCGCCATAATCGTCTGCATCGACGGCTTCGACCCCGAGTATCTTGAGGCGTGCGACATGCCCGTCTTCACCCAGCTCGCCGCCGTCGGACAGTTGACCGTCGGCCGGTCCATGATGCCGTCGGTGACCAACGTCAACAACGTGTCGCTTGTGACGGCCTCATACCCGGAGGTCCACGGCATCTGCTCCAACTACTGGCTGATCCGGGACTCGGGCGAAGAGGTCTACACGGAGTCGGCCGAATATATCCTCGCCGAGACCATGTTCCAGAGAGCGCGGTCGCTGGGGAAGCGGTCGGTCCTCATCACCAGTAAGGACAAGCTGCGGACCCTGCTCTCCGACGGCGCCACCGTATCCGTGTCGTCCGAAAGGCCGCCGGACTGGCTGGTGAAAGAGCTCGGCCCGCCGCCCGAGATCTACTCGGTGGAGGTCAACGGCTGGACGATCAGGGCGGCCGGCCTGGTACTCCAGCGCCATCCAGCCGAAGTCGTCTACGTCACGACCACGGACTACGCCATGCATACCTACGCCCCGGACGAGCCCGAGTCAGCCCGGCACATGGCGCTGCTCGACGAGGCCATAGGCGGGCTGGTCGACGCCAACCCCGACGCGACGCTGCTGGTGACCGCCGACCACGGCATGTCGCCCAAGACGCGGATGGTCGACGTCTCGGGGGTGCTGGCGGCGCGGGGCATACGTGCTCGGGCGGTGCCCATCATCAAGGATCGGTATGTCGTCCACCACGCCAACCTGGGCGGCTGCGCCTACGTCTACCTGGACGAAGCCGATGTGCCCGCGGCTCTCGACGTCCTGGGCGACACGCCTGGAGTCGAGGACGCGCTGCGGCGTGAGGAGGCGGCGTCGGAGCTGCGGCTCTTGGCGGACCGAATCGGTGACATCGTGGTTACAGGCGACCGCGTGACCGTCTTCGGCGACCCGTCCGAGGTGGA
>CAZENU010000006.1:0-42606 GCA_964513735.1 uncultured Dehalococcoidia bacterium | reverse complement strand
GCGCTCACACGGCTCCCACCACGAGCGCGACGTACCCATCCTCGCCTACAATGGCGACTTCCGAGATTTCAGCTTCGCAGAGAACCGCGACCTCGGCCGCTACGTCTTCGACCACGTCCTGGCCTGACCCCGTCTCCCGGTTCTCCTCACGTCGGATCTTAGCGCTAAGATTGGTGAACCGCACTAAGAGAGTTGCCGGCCGTCTCGGAACCCGCGCTAACCCTCGCCGGCCTGCAGGCAGATCTGCGCGGCCAAGTAGCCCGCGCCGAAGCCGTTGTCGATGTTGACCACGGCGACGCCCGGCGCGCAGCTATTCAGCATCGCCAGCATCGCCGCTAGCCCCTCGAAGCTGGCCCCGTAGCCTACGCTCGTCGGCACCGCGATCACCGGCGCCGCCACCAGCCCGCCCACCACCGACGGCAGCGCGCCCTCCATGCCGGCCACCGCCACGACGACCTTCGCAGCCCGCAGCGCGGGCAGGTGGTCCAGCAGGCGGTGTATTCCCGCGACGCCTACGTCCGAGATGCGCTCCGCCCGGCAACCCATCAGTTCCGCAGTGATCGCGGCCTCCGCCACCACCGGTAGGTCCGACGTGCCCCCGCTGACGACCAGGACGCCGGGCACCAGCTCCGGGTCGGCCCTGCGGTCCACAGTGATCGTTCGCGCCGTCTCGTCGTATACCGAGTCGGCGACCCTCCCACGAACCGCCGCGTAAGCCTCCGGTCCCGTCTTGGTCACAAGCAAGCGGTCCGACTTCTCGACCAGCGCGGCGGCCAATTTGGCAACCTGCTCGGGCGTCTTGCCCTGGCCGTAGACGACCTCCGGGAAGCCCTTGCGCAGGGCGCGGTGGTGGTCCACGTTGGCGAAGCCCAGGTCCTCGTAGGGCAGCTTGGCCAGCCTGGAGATCGCCTCGTCCTGGCTCAGCCGCCCTTCCTTCACGTCCTCCAGGAGCCGCCGCACTCGCTTCTCGTCGATGACACACCCGCCTTTGCGGAGACGCCCGGCAGGCTGTCCCCTTCGTTACCCGGCAGGCCAAGTATATGGGCGCCTCGTTGGATCAGTAAAGCGTAGGTGTGAACCGGCCCGGCTAGTCTAGGCCGTCCCGAGACCCCGGCCCAAAGCCATCGTGCTATTATTCACGTAGTCATAGCTGGACTTTTCGCCGAAGCCGAGCCGGCACCCGGCCCGGCTCCTCGGAGCCTTTTGCGGATCCACACCTGGAGATAGCCGTAGCTCGTGGTTAAACAGGCCGCGCCGCTCAACGAGAAAAAGAATGCCTTCCAGGACTGCCTCAGGGAAATGGAGTCCGTCATCGTCGCCTTCTCCGGCGGCGTCGACAGCGCCTTCCTCTCTGCCACCGCCAACGAGGTCCTCGGACCGCGCGCCTTGGCCGTCACGGCCAGTTCCCCCAGCCTGGCGCCCTCTGAGCTCGACGGGGCGGTCAAGCTGGCGCGAGACCTCGGCCTCAATCACCGCGTCATCCAGACCGCCGAGGTAGAGCGGGCCGACTACCAGGCCAACGATCCCAACCGCTGTTTCTTCTGCAAGGAAGAGCTGTACACTCACCTGGCCGCGCTGGCTGAGGCGGAAGGCTACGCCCACATCGTCAACGGCCACAACACGGACGACGGTGGAGACTTCAGGCCCGGTATGAGCTCCGCCCGGAAGCGGGGCGTCAGGAGCCCCCTCATAGAGGCGGGCCTGTCCAAAGACGAGGTCCGCGCGCTGTCCCGCGAGATGAGGCTGCCGACCTGGGACAAGGCGCCCCAGGCCTGCCTGTCGTCGCGGCTCCCCTATGGCACGCCCATCTCGGTAGAGGCCCTGACGCGTATCGCCAAAGCGGAGGCCTTCCTGCACCGCCTGGGCATAGAGCAGGTCAGGGTGCGCCACCACGACGACGTCGCGCGGATTGAGGTGGAGCCCGCGGACCTTTCGGCGCTGGTCGGCGACGATACCCGGCAGGCCATCGCGGCCCACTTCCGCGCCATCGGATACTCCTACATTACCCTCGACCTGGAAGGCTTCCGCTCCGGAAGCCTTAACGAGGTGCTGGCCGGCTTCCGCAAGAGGCGCAACGGCGCCGCCGGAGACGGGGAATAGAGCACATACCTTGGACATAGGCGCTGTCTGGAACTTCATCATCGTCGAGCCGATGGTCAACAGCCTGGTGCTGTTGTACACGGTGTTCTTCAACAACTTCGGCCTCGGCATCATCGCCTTCACCATCCTGGTGCGCGCGGCTATGATCCCGCTTACCCTGAAGCAGAGTCGCCAGATGAGGGCGATGTCCGCCCTGTCGCCGAAGATGAAGGAGATCCAGGAGCGCTATTCCGGCGACCGGGCCCGCGCGTCCCGGGAGACCATGAAGCTTTACAAGGAGAACGGGGTCAATCCCTTGGGGTGCCTGGGGCCCATGGTCCTCCAGATGCCCATCTTCTTCGGCCTGTTCTGGGCCCTCCGGCGCACCCTGCCGTCGACACCGGAGAGCCTCGCCGACCTTTCCGACAAGCTATACCCTTGGCTGCCCTGGGTCCACGGCGCCGTGCCTCTGGACAGCGGCTTCCTCACCATGGACCTCGCCATCTACTCCAGCGAGAACCCCGCCCCCTTCAACCTGCTCCTGCCCGTGCTGGTCGGCGGCTCGATGTTTGCGATGCAGAAGATGACTCCTACGGCCTCCACCAGCGCCCAGCAGGAGTCCACCAACCGCATGCTGCTGTGGATGATGCCGATCATGTTCGGCTTCCTGACCCTCAACTTCGAGGCCGGGCTAGCCCTCTACTGGATCGTGTCAAGCGTTGTGGGTATAGTGATACAGGGTTTCCTCACAGGCTGGGAACCTTTGACCAAGATGGCCCCATTCGGACGTACTGCGGAGCCCGTCGCGGCATCCGCCCAGGCTTCCCCGGTGAAGGAGACGCGACCTGATGAAGATGATAGAGACGACGGCAAGAACGTCCGACGAAGCGATCGAAATCGCGCTAAAGGAGCTCGACGCCGAACGCGGGGACGTCGAAATAGACGTCGTTAGCAAGGGCAAGTCGGGGATCCTTGGAATAGGCGCCGAGCTCGCGCGGGTCCGCGTCACCCTTATCGAGACACAGTCCGATGTGGTCAAGGTGACCTCCGAGATACTTGAGAGCCTAATCGCCAAAATGGGTGTCGACGCCGTCGTCAACCTGAAGAGCTCATACCAGGAGGACGTAGGCGGACCCGTCTTCGACATCGACGGCGACGACTCCGGTCTGCTCATCGGCCGCCGCGGCGAGACGCTCCGATACCTCCAGTTCCTGGTCGGCTTCCTGGCCAGCCGCAGGCTCGAGGACCGCGTCAATCTCTTCATCGACGTATCGGGGTACCAGGAGCGGCGCAACCAGTCCCTCGCCAACATGGCCCAGCGGGTCGCCCAGCGCGTGGCGTCCTCAGGCCAGTCCGTCACGTTGGAGCCCATGCCGCCCAACGAGAGGCGGGTGGTCCACATGGCCCTGTCTGACTTCCCGGGCGTCGAGACTACCAGCATAGGCGACGGCGACGGGCGTCAGGTTGTGGTCGGCCCCACCTTCTAGCCGGGATCTCCCGCCGTGGCGATGCCCGACTACCTGGCAGTTGGCCACGTCGCCAGGGATGACACCCCCGATGGCCATACCGTCGGCGGTGCGGTAATCTTCGGTGCCGTCACGGCCGCCAGGATGGGCCTCCGCGCCGCCATCGTGACCAGTGCGGCCCGCGGCTTCGACCCCGGCCCCGCGCTCGCGGGAGTTCCGCTGCACGTCGTCCCCGCCGACGCCACGACCACCTTCCGGAACGTCTACCGCGGCGGGACGAGGACCCAGCACATTCGCGACGTCGCCGGACCCATCGTCGCGTCTGACGTGCCCGACGAGTGGAGACGAGCGCCCATGGTCTTCCTCGCGCCGCTGGCCAGAGAGCTTGGCGACGACGTCGCGGCTGGCTTCCCCGATGCCACCGTTGTGGCATCGCTCCAGGGCTGGCTGCGCCGCTGGGACGCATCAGGGCTCGTCACCCCGATGCGCTGGGACGGCGGCGGCCTGCTGCCTCACGTCGACGCCGCGATCGTATCCGAGGCAGACTTCGCCGGCGATGACACGGTCGTGCGTTGGGCCGGCAGCGCTGCGGTGCTCATCGTCACCCGAGGCAGCGATGGCGCCAGCCTCTATCACCGAGGCGTCAGGCGCGACGTCCCGCCGTTCCCCGCCCGTGAGGCCGACCCGACCGGCGCGGGAGACGTCTTCGGCACTGCATATCTCGTCGGGCTCCACGAGACGGGCGACCCCATCGAGTCCGCGAGATACGCAAGCTGCGCCGCCGGCTTCAGCGTCCAGGCCCCCGGCGTGGACGGCATCCCAACCAGAGCCCAGGTAATGTCGCGTCTAGCCCAACAGCCTCGACGCTAGCAGGCCGTGGAAGAAAGGGGAGTGCAGAGGGGCGACGCCGCTCTGCCGGGAGTCTGAGGGTGTGCCTCAGATATAATATTTTCTTCCCCCTTCCTGGCTGGCCAGTCCGTGTCCTGAGCATGCCGAAGGGATGGAAGTCAGGGGGATGGTCGAGAGGGTTTTCAGCACCCTGCCTGCATCACAGAGAGGCTGGAAACGACGCAGTCCCGTTCCTCTCAGGGAGCCAGCCATGTCAATAGAATACCGGCCAGGCGTCGAGGAAGACGACCCGGTCACCTACGACGTCTTCGCCAGGGCCACCAGAGAGCTCAACAGGCGCCGCGGCTTGCCCGACAGGATCGCCTACCAGCCTCCGCCTCGGTTCTTGGCGTTCAGACGCTACGCCCGCGCCCACCACGGCGACGCCTACTGGGTGGCCCACGACGGCCATCGTACCGTCGGCTTCGGAATCGGCATCAGGCACCCCGGCGTATGGTACCTGGCGGCGCTCCATGTACTGCCCGAGTACCAGGGGCTGGGGATCGGCCGCCGTCTGTTGGACCTGACCCTCGGTACTGCTGAACAGTCCGATGCGGTCTGCGCCATCTCCGCCGGCATGCAACCGTCCGCCAACGCGATCTACGTCCGTGCGGGAATGCTGCCTTGGACCCCGGTCTTCGAGTGGGAGACCGCTCCCGGGGGGATTGTTCCCGAGATCACGGTAGCGGCGGACGCCGACGTTCAGCCGACCGATGACCTCGGCGTCGTCGCGGACGTCGACTGGAGGGTCATGGGAATCGACCGCGCCGGCCAGCTCAGCTTCTGGCTCGAGCAGCCGGACGTCGAGTGCCTCGTGTTGTCGGTCGACGGCGTGCCTGCCGGCTACGCCTTCGTCTCCGATGAGGGAGGCGTCGGGCCCGCGGCCGTTCTCGACGAGTCAGACGCCGGGCCGCTCCTGTCAGCCGCGGTCGGACGGCTTCGCCAGCGAGGAATCGGGCAGGTGTCGCTCAAGCTCGCCGGCCTGTCTCCCGGGGCGTACGACGTGGTCCGGCATCTCGGACTCAGGATCGCCAGCACGGCACTGATCGTCGTATCCTCCCGCCCGCTCTGGACGACTGGCTGCTACGTCCCCTCCGCCGGCGACGCCCTGTATTGAGCACCACACCCTCATTCGATCACGCCCGTAGAGGCGTGGCCCACTCCCAGGGCCTCCGCCTCGCGATCCGCTCGCCCTGAGCCTGTCGAAGGGTACTGCCCACACGGCAGCTATGCCGAAGGGCTTTCAAGTCTGCGTGCCGTACCGTGTTGGTAGGGGCAGGTTTTAAGCCCGTCCCTACGGTACTGGGGCAGTGAACGTTCCTGCTTCAAGCCGCCACAGTTGTTTCCATCTGCACGGCCCCGATGCCGCACCGAGGCATACAGGGGCTCACCACGAACGGAAAAGCCGCTCTTGGCCTTCGTCGCAGTGATGGCCATGCCCCACGCATCAGTGCGCCACGGTGGCTACCTCGACCCGAGCGGGCGGGTAGGGCGGGCAACGAGAGCGGGCTGGGGCCGGCCCCGATCGGCGTTACGTCAACCACGCCAACCCGCGTTGGCCCGCCGCGCTCGGCGATCACCCACCAAGATTGACCCACGCCGCAGCCCTGCCTACAATCGCGTGGACGCAGCCTGACCGCAGCAAAGGTAGCACCACCATGACCGCCACATCTGCCGACCGCCTCGACGTCCCCTTTGCCGCCGGGGTCGTCGGCAGCCTGCCCAGACCCAACGCCGTCAAGGACATGCTGCCCGGCAGCCCAGGGCCCGAGTCCGCCGAGGCGGCCCGGTCTCCCCGCATGGACGCGGCCGTGCGCTACGCCATCGCGCTCCAGGAGACGGCCGGGTTGGACCAGGTCAGCGACGGCGAGTGGCGGCGCCACGCCTATACCCACATCGTCGTCGACATCGCCACCGGCTTCTCGCCGGACCGCCGGACCACCCCCCACCGGTGGGGCATCACCGTCACCGAGCCAATGGAGGTCGTCAACCCCGGCCTGGTGGCCGACGAGGCCCACTTCCTGGTCGAGGCCACCGACAGGGCGACAAAGGTCTGCCTGCCTTCGCCCTATATCCTCGGAGAGCGGCTCTGGGAGGCCGAGTGGTCCTCCAAAGCCTACCCGACCCGCGACTCCTTCATCGACGCCGTCGTGCCGATTCTGCGCGCCGAGCTTCTTGCCCTTCGCGACGTCGGCGTGTCGGTGGTGCAGATCGACGAGCCGCACCTGTGCGTGCTGGTTGACCCGGAGATCAGGGCGACCTTCGACGACCCACAGTACGAGATGGACCAGGCCGCCGCCAAGATCAACGAGGTCATAGAGGGCGTCGACGGCATTCGCCTGGCCCTCCACCTGTGCCGCCGCAACTGGGGCCGAAAGGGATGGGGTGCCGATGGTGGCTACGGGCCCATCATCGAGACCATGAAGAAGATCAAGGTCGACCAGTACGTGATGGAGTTCAGCATCTCGGCCGCCGGCGACGTGGCCATACTCAAAGAGCTGCCAGAGGACGCCCTGATCGGACTCGGCTCCGTCGAGTGCCGTTTCGAGCACGTCGACACGTCCGAGCAGATCGTGGCCAGGGTGGAGGAGGCGCTCAAGTACGTCGCCCCCGAGCGGGTCAGCCTGAACCCCGACTGCGGCTTCGCGCCCGGCATTGAAGCCGAGATACCCCTGGACGAGGCCTACCTCAAGCTCAGAAACGAGGCCGAGGCAGCCCGCCGCCTCCGCGACAAGTACGCCTGACTCACTGCTCTCGGCCTCGTTGCAACGTCCGTCTGTCTGGACCTGGAGGCGGCGGAAACTGCCCGATTACTCCAAATCGAGTTTCATTGCTACCGGCCAGATAATTTACGCTCGGCCTCTTACTCGTCCTAAAACCACATGGCGGTCATCGACAACAACTCAGAGGTCCTTGCCCGCGGCCCGAATCCGATCGACGGAATCGCCAAGCTCTTCGCCGACATGACAGGCGATGTCCCCGCCCCTTATCGCGTCACCTGCCCGCAGCACACCCGCTGACTCTCCTCTGCTGGGCAGTGCGGCCGCAAGCCAGTCCGCCTTTCCAGCTACATAGTCGTAAACCTTGGTGAATCCGAGGGTTGCGAGCCGCGCCGCGGCTCGTGGGCTCATGTCTCAGAGCGCCTTGTGTCAATACACTATGACTGCCCGATCTCTGTCGAGTACGCTGGTGGTTTCCTCGTCAAGGTCCTTTAAAGGAATGTTCACCGCACCCTCGATATACTCACCTTCGAACTCCACAGGAGGGAGCACCTCGACTAGCTGACCTCCCTCTTCGCGAAGCAGCCTTTGGACTTCATCACGCCAAATCTTCGTTGCCGTGGCTCTGTCCTTGTTTACTTGGTGGCTAACAATCTCTTTCTGACATTTGCCTCGTTCGCTGGGTCCTCCAACACGGTATTCCCTCTCGCTATCTCTGGCAATTCGCGTCAGGGCTGGCGCCTCGGGTGAGAGTCTGACACAAGAAACGCTGCGCTACTCCACCGTCGCGGTCACGAACGTCAGCGCCACCGAGAAGATCAGCATGGCCTAGATGCTCAGCTTCAACCCGAAGCCCTTCTCGAACCGCTTGAACCGGGACTCGGCGGACTCACCCATTACGCCGACACGCACATGGAAGGCGTACTCCCAGTCCACTAGGGCGTCTCATCTCCGCGGAAGCAGCAGAGCGAACCCCAGCCACGTGGCCAGAAACAGCGTAAGTGTCAGATAGAGGTAGAACCAGCCAGACATGGCACAATTCTACACGGGGGATCGCTGCGGACGCGCCTCGGCTGTCATTCTGAGCCGGGGAGGCGAAGCCTGTCCCGAGTTGCTCGGGGAATCTGGGGAGGTCGGGTCCGGTTGCGCGCACGATCGCCCCGCTCCCCAGGTCCTTTATCGTAGCTCCTCGAGATGCCGGAAACTGGTCCCCAGGATTACAGAGGCTAACCCGCCGTCGGCAGCGCGTTGATGATCAGGTGCTCCACCCAGTCTTCGCCGTCGTTGACTAGCTGGTGCCGGGCCCCCACGGGCACGTAGACGATGTCGCCTTCGCTCACGTCGTACATCACGTCGTCGATCTTCATCTTCGCATGGCCCTTGGTGAAGTAGTAGACTTGCTCCCGGTCCTGGTGCAGATGGTAGTCGCCGCTCCTGCGCCCCTGCATCGAGTGCAGCGTGATGGTGCCCTGTCCCTTCATCGGCGCCTCATCCTCCGCCACACCTTCTTGTCCCTCGTGGGACAGCAGCGTCCAGATGATGGCGCTCTCGTGCCCGACCCGCGGCGCGATGTCCCGCCAGTTCCGTTTTACGACCATCTTTCACACCTCCCGGTAAATGCAATCGTGTCCAACCCGAGACGCAGTCCTACCTCGAGTGCTCCGATCACGCATCGGGGTGCATCGAGGGGCCGCGCGCCCTATCCGATACGTTCGAAGCCTGTGTACGGCCGCAGCACCTTCGGCACGACCACCGAGCCGTCCGCCTGCTGGTAGTTCTCCAGAATCGCGATCAGGGTGCGCGGCACTCCCAGCCCCGAGCCGTTTAGCGTGTGCGGGAACTGCGGGCGCGCGCCGGCCTCGGGCCTGTACCGGATGTTCGCTCTCCTGGCCTGGAAGTCGGTGCAGTTGGAGCACGAGCTCACCTCCAACCACTCGTCGCACCCCGGCGCCCACATCTCCACGTCGTAAGTCCTAACCACGGCGAACCCCATGTCGCCCGTGCATTGCAGCTTAACCCGGTGGGCGATGCCCAGACGCTTGCACACGTCCTCCGCGTCGGCCACCAGGCTGTCCAGCTCGGCGGGGGACTGCTCCGGCTCGACGACCTTGTACATCTCCACCTTCTCGAACTGGTGTAGCCGCTTGATGCCCCGCGTGTCCTTACCCGCGGCCGCCTTCTCCCGTCTGAAGCATGGCGTGTGGGCCACGTACCTCATCGGTAGCTGCTCCACCGACAGGATCTCGTCTCTGTACAGGCTTGTTATCGGCACCTCGGCCGTGGGCACCAGCCACAGGTCGTCTTCGTCGTCGTGGTACATGGTGTCCCGGAACTTGGGTAGCTGGCCGCTTCCAACGACCGTCTCGCGGGTCACGATGTTGGGCAGGTACAGCTCCTCGTAGCCGTGCTCCGACGCGTGCAGGTCCAGCAGCCATGCGATCAGAGCGCGCTGGAGCCGGGCGCCTTTGCCCTTGAGCACGTAGAACCGTGAGCCCGACAGCTTGACGCCCCTGCGGAAGTCTATGATGTCGAGACGCTCGCCCAGCTCCCAGTGCGGAAGCGGCTCGAAGTCGAACTTAGGGGGCTCGCCGCCGCTGCGGATCACGACGTTGTCCGCGTCGTCCTGGCCGATGGGAACGTCATCGTCCGGGATGTTCGGTATGTTCAGCAGCAGCCCGTTGAGCTCTTCCTCCAGCGACCTGAGCCCGGACTCCAGCGTCTTGATCTGCGAGCCGACCTCCCTCATCTCCTCGATCAACTCCCTGGGCCGTTCCTTCATCTTGGCCAACCGCTGGCTGCCCTCGTTGCGTGCGGCCCTCAGGGTGTCGACCTGCGTGATGTGTGCCCGACGCTCGCCGTCCAGCTCCACCACCCGGTCGATGGAGACCGAGTCCCCCCTGGATTCGATGGCACGGCGCACCCGATCAGGCTCGTTGCGAATGAGATCGATGCTGATCACGCTGTCTCCTCAGCTGCTTGTTGGGGGAGGGGCTGCCAACCGCTACCCAAGTATACCCCCGCAACCCCGCGACCATCACCACACACCCCGTACCCCTCACCGATTACCCCAAACCCTGTACCCCATACCCCGTACCCTGTACCCTTCCCCCAGCCCCTTTCGACTCCGGAGGCCTCGTGCCACATCGGCGGCTCTTAGCCAGCGACGTAGCCAGGCGATACGAAGTAGAGGTCGTGCACGGTATCGAGGAGTTCGCATCCGAGGAGATACTCTGTCTCCCCGGCGTCGAGAACCTGAAGTCGATGGGTCCTGGGAGACTCGCAGTGGAGCTGAGGGGCGACCTCAGACTGTTCAATGACCTGAGAGCCGTCACTGCTGTGCACCTCGTCTTGACCTTCGGCGTCCCAAGGCCCAAGGGGCTCCTGGGACACGAGCATTTTGAGCGGCTCACAGGTGTCATAAGAGACGTAATCGCGCTCTATCCCGAGGGGACGTTTTCTACGTTCAGGGTCAGCGCCGCGGGATCGACCTCATCGGTGTTCACGCGACTGACGGGAGAGTTGGCCACGCACCTTGGTCTGAGCATCGTGCCTGAGAAGGCCGACCTGGTACTTGCGGTCCGCAGACCTCCTGATGGGTCGTTCGGATGGCAGGTACTGGTGAGGACGATGCCTATGCCGCTGTCGGTGCGGTCGTGGCGCGTGCACAACTTCCCCGGCGCGCTGAACGCCTGTGTCGCCAACGTGATGATCAGACTCGCGAAGCCGTCACCTGACGACCGGATCGTAAACCTCATGTGTGGCTCAGGAACGATATTGGCAGAGCGGCTACAGATTCTCCCAGCGCGTGCAGTTGTGGGAGTTGATGTGAGCAGCTCGGCTCTCCAGGCGTGCGAACGTAACTTGCGCGCGTCGGGCGGCGCCCCTGGCGTAAGTCTGGTCCAGGCCGATGTAGCGAAGCTCCCAATGAGATCGCGTTCAGTCGACGCGATCCTGGCTGACCTGCCATATGGGATGTTGATCGGGAGCGCCGGGGAGCTCGACGAGCTCTATCCTGCTTTCATGGACGAGGCCACCCGAATTGCGGGCCCGGGAGCCTCGATGGTAGTCATAACCGCCAGCATTCGGCGGTTCGAAGCAACGCTGCGCTCTTTCTCTCGATCATGGCGGACCTGGAAGACCGTCCCGCTGCGCATTCCGTTCAAGAGCGGGTTCCTTCGGCTGAGGATTTACGCCCTCGAGACCGTAGACAGGTGATGGCGAATCCAACTGGGCGGTGAGGTAGAGCCGAAGAGCCTCTCCCCTTGCCGGGACTTCCAACCCGCCACCCAACTACACCTCCGCTCGTCGGCCCAATCACCCCAAACCCTTCACCCTTCACCCCAAACCCTGTACCCTTCCCCCATGCTCATAGACTCCCACGCACACGTCTTCCCACCCATGGGAGGCCCGGCCGGCCACCGCTCGGTCCGCGACCACATGCGCTACCTCCAGCACATGATGGCGTCGCACCATCAGCCCGTGCGCCGGGCCGACGACGGCTCCATCGTTCGGCGACCTACGCTCGCCGACAGCGGCGATCCCACCCTCGACGAGCTGTCCGACGTCGACTTCCGCGGCGACGGCCACGGTAGGTTCACCTGGACCGTCGGCGGCGTCGACCACTGCCTGCAATACCTTCCGCCCACCCTGACCCGGCTCTCGGCGCCGCCTGAGCTGATGGTCGCCCAGATGGACTTCGTGGGCATCGGCAGGGCCGTCTTGCAGACAGGCCACGTCTACGGCAAGCTCAACCGGTTCCTGTCCCGGGCAGTGCGGCGATATCCTGACCGGTTCTGGGGGCTGGTCTTGGTCGACGAGTGGCGCGTCGACTCGCCCCGCCAGCGGACCGCGCTGGACCATGCCATCGGAGGGCTTGGGCTTCACGGCCTCTGGTTCCACACCGGCAACTTGGCACAGCACGATCGTTCGGAGACCTTCGACGACCCCGTCTTCCACCCCTTCTGGGACCACGTGAGCGAGATGCGCATGCCCGTCTACCTGAACCTTGCCGGCGCGCCCTCGGGGAAAGAAGGCTACCTCGCGGAGCTGGCCAACTTCGGCAGATGGCGGCGGCGTTACCCCGAGATACCGCTCATGCTGCCACACGGGATACCGTTGTTTCGGTTCATGGAGAATGGCGAGGTGCGCATCCCGCCCGAGGTCTGGAAGGTGCTTGCGGACTCCAACGCGCTGGTCGAGATACTGATACCCATATTCCAGGGCGCGATCTGGGAGTATCCCTACGTCGAGGCCCAGCCCGTGGTCCGGCAATACTACGAGCGCCTCGGCCCCGACAGGCTTGGGTGGGGCTCGGACATGCCCAACGTGGAGCGCAACTGCACCTACAAGCAGTCCCTTGACTATATGAGGCTACACTGCGACTTCATCCCACCCACCGACATGGCCAAGATCTGCGGCAACAACGTCGCCACGTTGTTTGGCAGCCAGTCTGCGGCCCAGCAGCCCTTAACGGCCAACCACGACGACACCTTAGAACTAGGCGGTGCCGGCTCTCATCGGAACGGCCAATAACTCATCTTTTCGGTAGCTGCCATGATGGACAATGGGCTCTCAACCTAGATCGCCGAGTCCCGTGCCGAGGACCGCCGGAGCTACACTGCGATGCTGCTGAAGCGACTTCCACCCGGCGCCGACGTCCTCGACCTGGGCTGCGGCGCCGGGCTGCCCTCCACCGCGTGTCTCGCCCGCCGCTTCACCGTGACCGGCATCGACATCTCGCCGAGCCAGGTCGAACGGGCTCGCCTAAACGTGCCCGGCGCCACCTTCATAAACGCCGACATGACCGCGGTTCACCTTCCCGAGTCCAGCTTCGACGCCGTCGTCGCCTTCTACTCCATCGTCCACGTGCCCCGCGACCAGCACGCGACGCTCCTGCGCTCGATCGCGAGCTGGCTACGGCCGGGCGGGCTGCTCACCACAGCCATGACCGTCGGCAGTGGTCCGGCCGATCACGCCTACAAGGGGACTGGATGGGCGCTCCGATGTACTGGAGCGGCTACGACGGCGAGACGAACATCCGCCTAGTCGAAGAAGCCGGCCTGACCATCGTCTCCACCGAGCAAGACCACCGCTCTTCATCTGGCTCGTCGCCGAAAAAACCCCCTGACCGATGCGCTTCACCCCCGTCCCCTGTACCCCGAACCCCATACACTGTACCCTAGCCCCCAGCCCTTACTCCCCAGATCCTTCTTCAATGATCCTAGACTTCCACACCCACATCTTCCCCGAGAGCTTCCGCCACCGGCGCGAGCAGCTTGCCACACGTGACGCCACCTTCGGCGAACTCTACGCCGACCCGAAGGCGAAGATGGCCACCGCCGACGGTCTGGTCGCCGCCATGGACGACGACGGCGTGGAAATCTCCGTCGTGATGGGCGTCGGCTGGACCGACCCCGGCATAGCCCGTGAGGCCAACGACTACATCATCGCGTCGGTCTCGCGGCATCCCGGTCGCCTGATCGGGTTCGCGGGCGTCAGCCCGGCCTGGCCCGACGGTGGCGTTGAGGAGGCCGACCGCTGTGCCCGTGCCGGTCTCAGGGGCATAGGCGAGCTGCATCCCGACACCCAGCGCTTCGACTTGGGCGACGCCTCCACTATGGCCCCGCTGGTCGGCGTGGCTCTGGAGCACGGGCTGGTGCTGACCACCCACTCGTCCGAGCCCGTCGGACACTCCTACGCCGGCAAGGGCCGCACCAGGCTCGAGGTGCTGTGGCGGTTTATCGAAAACTACCCCGATGTCACACTGGCATGCGCCCATTGGGGAGGCGGGCTGCCCTTCTACGCGCTCATGCCCGAGGTGGCCGAGTCTCTCGGAAACGTCTACTTCGACACCGCGGCGTCGCCCTTCCTGTACGACCGGCGCATATTCTCCGTGGCCGCGTCCCTCGTCGGGGCCGACAAGATACTGCTGGCCAGCGACTTCCCCCTGATGCGCCTCGGTCGCGTCCTCGGCCAGCTAGACCGCTCGGGCCTCTCCGAGCTCGACCGCCAGGCCGTCTCCGGCGACAACGCCGCCCGACTGCTCGGCCTCTAGCCACGGCTAACAGGCTTATGAAATATGAGGTGTGCAGCCCGACGCGTCGGGGTTGCCGGGAGTCTGAGGGTGTCCCTCAGACATAATTTCTTCTCCCTTCCTGGCCAGGAAGGGGGCCAGGGGGATGGTCGAAAGGGTTTCTCTGCACCCTGCTGCTAGCGGTCGAATGGCTCCAGGTCCTCCGGCTCTGCCTCCTCGGGCCTGCGCACCAGCCACCGATACGCCGACACCCCTGCCGCGATGGCCATCGCGGCGGTGATCAGGAGACTCGTCGCCAGCGTGCCTGGATCGGGACGCGGCAGCAGGCTGGTCGAGCCGACGAACTGCGTCCGCCACTCGGCCTCCAGCCCGTCGGTGCCCATCCCATACACCCGCCGCAGCGCCTCGTCGATGCCGGCGCCCGTGTCGAGGGTGGCCAGTAGATCGGCCATCCGGTCGGCGCCGTAGGTGTCGATCATGTGCGTCACGATGCTCCAGGACTGGGCGTAGAAGACCCGCACCTCGTCGGGCCGGCCGGGCACCGCGCCCATGGAACGCAGCCGCAGCAGACTGCGGTCACGGGCCGCCTGGGCCGCCGCGCGCGCCCGCTGGGCCGTTCGTGGCTCGAAGTAGGTGCCCAGCCCTTCGTTCAGCCACGCCGGTATCTTCGCCAGCGGCGACGCCGTCGCCTGCTCCAGCAGCAGGTGCGTCGCCTCGTGCGCGATCCCTTCCTCGGAGAGCCCTGCCAGCAGGAACTGGTCGAAGGCGCTGAATGCGAACCCGCCGTACAGGTGCCCCTGGCTCGCCGCCTGGCTCACGAAGGGCAGGCCGCGAGCGGACTCCGTCCGGCTGTTGAAAATCACCGCCCGAATGGGCCGCACCTTATCAAGGCCGAACATCTCCTTGGCCGCCTGCAGACTGGCTTCCACGTTGATTACGACCGCGCGCACCCGCTCGGCCGGGATGTCGTGCCACGTCACGATCAGGTCGCCCTCACGCATCTCCCGCCACTGATAGATCGGGTCCAGGTAGGCCACTGTGGACCGCGGCGTCTCTAGGACGGAGCCCAGGGAGTCCCTGATCTGGTAGTAGTACTCGATCTCCACGCCGGCCGGGAGGTAGTCCGGCCCGCCGGTGCGTATGCTGAACTCGGCCGACACCCGCCGCCCCGCCGTGAACTCCGGGTAGCCGTATACGCGGTCCGGCCTGCCCGCCAGGTGGTAGAAGAGCGTGACCTCGGTGATCTCCCGGTCGGCCTCGGCCTCCAGTCGAAACACGACCGATCGCGGGTAGTCGATCTCGTGCCGGTCCGACACGACGCGAATAGACGACTCCGCCTGCAGCCCGCCGGCCGGTCTTGAGACGTCACCGGTCCCGGCCACGACGACAGCCACCACCAGACTCAAAATCGCGACGCCCATTCAGCCTCCCGGCCGTTCAACGTCTCCGTTCGCCGAACGACATCCCCCCCCCCCACTGAGCGGTACGCGCTAGCCCCTGCCTCAGATCCCGACGATCTTGATCGCGGAGTGGGCCTTGTAGCGCCGGTTGATGTTGACCAGAAGCGGCGTCAGGTTCTCCACGTAGCCGGCGTTGCTGAGCCCCCCGCCGTCCACGGCCCTCACGCCAGGGACGTTCTCCGCCAGCGCCATCACCGTCTCTCTTGCTTCCCGGCCCTGCCCGCACACCACCACGTCCGAGTCCACCGGCTCGTCCGTATTCATCAGGTCGTGCGCGCTGATCGTCTGGAAGGCGGCAACGATGGTCGACTCCGGCAGCAGCGCCTTCGCCTCCAGCGCCGCCGATCCCTCCGGCACCGGCACGGCCCGGGCGACGCCCTTGCTGAACGCCATCGGCGACACCACGTCCACGACGATCTTGCCTGCCAGCCGCTCCCTCAGCGCCTCGAGCGTCGGCCGCTGGCCCGCGTACGGCACCACCACGAACACGATGTCCGACCGCGCGGCCACCTCGTCGTTGAGGGCGCCGCCGATGGATGCATCCGGCGCCAGCTCCAACAGCTCGGAGGCTGCCTCGGCGGCCCGCGACTCGTCCCTTGATCCGATCAGCACCTGTTCGCGCGACAACGCGAGCCGCAGCGCCAGCCCCTTGCCCTCCGGCCCCGTACCGCCGATGAATCCAATCACCACGATTATTGCAGTCCTTCCTCCCGGATCTCACGGCGGGTACGAGCCTCAACGGTCGGCGATCCGGCTCTCGGCCAACCACTGCGACGCACACTGATCCTCGACGTTCCCTGAGTCCCCCGAAGGGCCTGGGTGGTCGGATTCTGTAACCCTGGTGACCAGTGCTGGTTGGTTTACACGTACCCTGGCCCGGCGCTCAGAAGTAACACCGACCGGTTATTCCTCGGTGGCGGCCCGTCAATCGAGTCGATACTGCCCGATGCCCCATCGGGCGTGTGGGAGGAAAGCCCCCTCCTACCGTTCGTCCTGAGCCTGTCGAAGGACATCCCCCGCGGTCCCGGTCGCACCGAGTAGGCCGCGACGCCAGACCGATCATCCCGAGTAGCCGGGATGCCCATCGGGCGTATCGAGGGAGGGAGGGGTTACCCCGCCAGAGGCCGCACCTGCGGGTCCACCGACAGCCCCTGGCCGCCGTCGTACAGGTCCCACGGCCGGAACGACTCCACGAACTCCTTGGCCTCCTCCAGCGTCCCCATCCCCTTCATTGCACGGCCGGGGTCGTAGCCGAAGGTCTTGGCGAATGCGTCGAACCCGCGCTTCGTCTCTCGGACGCCGCCGATCTCCTCCTCCTCGCCGCCCTCTTCGGTGGCCAGGACGAGTCGCTGCCCTCGTCGGACCTCTCGCCAGTACGCGATCATACCTTCGTTCCCCCCTAGCCGCCGCTATCTGTGCTTACTCACTACTCTACCGGCTACCAGCCCGCCCGCGCAACCGGAGACCGCTCCACACACACGCGTCCTGGAGACCGCGGTACGTCCCGCAACCGCAACGTCCCCTCCCCCCCTCGGGCGCATCCGGATCCGCCCTTAAATCGGACGGCCGCCCGGGTGCGCCACGCACGACCCCACCGCGGCGCGACCCCTCATTGCGCCACACCATCCCTTTCTCTACAATGACCTCCAGGCACCATCTGATAGGAGAAACGGCTGATGCCCGCCATCGAAACCACGCGCCTGCGAAACGTCGCTTTGCTCTCCCACAGCGGTGCCGGCAAGACCGTGATCGCCGAGTCCATGCTCTTCGCCACGGGGGCGATCACCAGGCAAGGCTCCGTCCAGGAGGGCACCACCGCCTCCGACTACGAGCCCGAGGAACAGCGACGCGAGGCCAGCGTCCAGACCGCGATCGTCCAGTGCATGTGGAGAGACCACAAGATCAACCTCCTCGACACCCCGGGCTACGCCGACTTCCGCGGCGAGGTCATCAGCGCCATCCGCGTGGCCGAGGCTGCGGTCATCGTCGTCGCGGCGCCCTCCGGCGTCGAGGTCGGCACACAGCAGATGTGGCGCATGGCCGATGAGCGGGGCCTACCCCGACTCCTGTTCGTCAACAAGCTCGACCGCGAGAACACCGACTTCTTGCGCGTCCTCGACTCCATATCGGAGACCTTCGGCCGAAAGTGCGTCGCCGTGCAGGTCGCCGTCGGCTCCGAGACAGATTTCTCCGCCGTAGTCAGCCTGCTTGACCCGAAGGCCGAGGCTCCCGCCGGGATGGAGGACCAGGTCGAGGAGGCCCGCGAGCGCCTCATCGAGGCCGTCGCCGAAGCCGACGACGACCTCGCCACCAAGTACCTAGAAGGCGAGGAGATAACTTCAGACGAGATGATCGCCGGCCTCAGGCAGGGCGTCGCCACGGGGGACATCGTGCCCGTCATGGCCGGAGCGGCGACCATCGGCGTCGGCACGAAAGAGCTCATGGACGCCATCGTAGACCTGCTGCCCTCGCCCGCCCAGTCGGCGGCGGTCACCGCCACCGACGCCGACGGCCAGGAGGTGCAGCTCGACGGAAAGGCCGACGGCCCCCTGGCGGCCCTGGTCTTCAAGACCTCCGCCGACCCCTTCGTCGGCAAGCTTTCCTACTTCCGCGTCTACAGCGGCACCTTCAAGAGCGACACCCAGATCACCAACGCCACCAGAGACGAGTCTGAGCGGGTCGGCCACCTCTTCACCATGACCGGCAAGGACCAGGAGCCCGTCGCTGAGCTCGCCCCCGGCGACGTCGGCGCCGTCCCCAAGCTGGCGTCAGCCCTCACCGGCGACACGCTGACCGACAGGGGCAAGGCCCTTCTGCTGCCGAGGTTAGAGTTCGGCGCGTCCGTCTACCGGATGGCCGTCTACCCCGCGTCCAAGGCCGACCTAGACAAGCTGACCACCGCGCTGGCCCGCATCTGCGAGGAGGACCCCAGCCTCCAGCTCACCAGGGACCCCGGCACTAACGAGATGCTGCTGGGCGGCCTGGGCGACGTCCACGTCGATGTAGCCGTAGAGAAGATGAAGCGCAAGTTCGGCGTCGAGGTCCTGCTGGAGATCCCCAGAGTCGCCTACCGCGAGACCATCTCCATACCCACCAAGGTCGAGTACCGCCACAAGAAGCAGTCCGGCGGCCACGGCCAGTTCGGACACGTCTGGCTGGAGATTCAGCCGCTGGAGCGGGGCGCGGGCTTCGAGTTCGACGTCAAGGTCGTCGGCGGGTCCGTGCCCAGGGAGTACATCCCTTCCGTCCAGAAGGGGTGCAGGCAGGCCATCGAGGACGGAGTGCTCGCCGGATACCCCGTCGTAGACCTCAAGGCCACGCTGGTGGACGGCAAGTTCCACCCCGTCGACTCATCCGGCGTGTCCTTCGAGATCGCCGGCAGCCATGCCCTATCCGACGGCATACGGCAGGCCAACCCGACGCTGCTCGAGCCCGTCATGCTGGCCCGCATTACCGTGCCCGAATCCGACACCGGCGACATCATGGGCGACCTCAACGGCAAGCGCGCGCGGATTCTGGGCATGCTGCCCAACGACGATGGGACGACTACTGTGGAGGCCGAGGTCCCCCAGGCCGAGATGCTCCGCTACGCGACTGATTTGCGGTCCCAGACCCAGGGCCGCGGCACCTTCACCATTGAGTTTGACCACTACGACGAGGTCCCCGTCCACCTCATCCCCCGCGTAGTAGAGCAGACCCAGACCCAGGAAAAAGAACGCGCCGAAGCCCGCGCCTAACGGCCGAACTGACTAGCGTTCTATATCGGATACCAGCTTCTCCGGCGACACCCCCAGCGCCCCGGCAGCTTCTTGACGGTCTCCGGTCTAGGTCTAGTCCGGTCGTGTTCGATGTTGGTGATCGTGAGCTTGGAGACCCCCGCGCGTGCAGCGAGCTTGAGGGCCTCATGCTCAAGTCCGTCATCGTCCTCGCCGAGGCCCTCAAAGACCCCGCTCCCGCCGTCAGGCTCAGGGCCGCCAGCGAGGCCCTCGCACTCGGCCTCAAGTCCGGCGACGTCAAGAAGCTGCACCGCCGCCTCGACCACCTCGATAGCGCCTTCGCGCTCTACCGTCGCAAACGCCCCCCCTTACCCTTCGTGAATCAACGGGGGAGCTACTGACCGTGAACGGCGCCATCGCAGGCCGCATCCGCGCCCTCGAACGAACCCTGGTTCTGGAGATAGCCGAGACCTCCGTCCCGTACGTCGTCAACTGCTTCGTAGACGAGTGCTACCCTCCCCTACCTCGAAAACTGCCGCCGCCACAAAACCCAACCCAACCCCGACCACCTCATCAACAACCTCCTTCCCTGGACCACCCACCTTTGACCTTCCCACCTGTCTCTCTTCACCCCTCACTCCTCACCCCATACCCCGTACCCTTCGCCCCCTTGTGATAGACTTGCCCCCCGAATCCAAACACGGAGCAACACCATGAGAGTCGCACGCTACCTGGCCCCCGGAGCCCACGCGCCCGCCGTCGGCATCATCACAGGCACCACCGTTGCGGAGATATCCGCTGCCGGCGACGACCTCGGCGCCCTACTGCTGCTGAACCGGTCCGAGATCGAGCGGCTGCACCACTCCGCCGACGTCTACCGCGACCTCGACTCCCTCAGGCTGCTGCCGCCGGTGGGCAGGCCTGGCAAGCTGCTGATGCTCGCCGCCAACTACCACCCCACCGACGTGCGCAACGAGGTCGACCTGGATGTCGAGACTCCCCAGTTCTTCATCAAGCCGTCCACGGCCCTGCTCGCCCACGACGAGGCCATTCCCCACAACCCCATCGTCGGCGAGCAAGTAGAGGAGATCGAGCTTGGCGCCGTCATCGGCAGGCCCGGCAAGAACATCTCCCGACAGGACGCCTTCGACCACATCTTCGGCTTCACCATCGTCAACGACGTCTCGGCCCGCTCACTGCGCTTCTCCGACCAGCGCTCCAACCCCGACCGCGTCCACTGGTTCGACTGGCTCAACGGCAAATGGCTTGACGGCTACTGCCCAGTCGGGCCCTGGATCGTCCCCACCGAGTACTTCGGCGACCCGGACACCGGCAATCTGAAGCTCACCACCAAGATTAACGGCGAGGTGCGCATCGACTCCAACACCAACCGGATGATCCACCCCGTCGCCAACCAGATCGCCTACATATCCACCCTCTGCACGTTGGAGCCCGGCGACATCATCTCGACCGGAGTAGCGCTGGCCGCCTCCGGCGCCGACGAGAGCTTCCTCCAGTACGGCGACGTAGTCGAGGGCGAAATCGAGGGCATCGGCACCCTCCGCAACACAGTAGGCAAGCTGGCCTAATCCAGGCGCGAAACGCCCTCATAACAATGTAATCCTGGACGAAGTGAAGCCTGTCCCGAGCCCCTCGGGAGACCTGGGGCGGGGAGGTCGACTCACCGCGGCCTCCACCCCTCCCGTTCGTCGTGGAGCGAGGTCTCCGTTCGTGGTGAGCCTGTCGAACCACAAATAGAAAGCAAGACGCCAGCCTTACCCCCGGGGTGGGGCTACCTCAGGCCCCGACGCAGTCGGGGGGCATGGGGGGGGGGTAACAACGAACGGGACGGGGCTCCCCACAGCCCGCAGCGCCGCCACGTAACCGGGCCACAGATGAGGTGTCATCCATGAAAGCCGCAGTCTACGCAGGCAACCAGAGCTTCGACGTCAAGGACATCCCGACGCCCGAGCCGGGCCCCGACCAGGTCCTGCTCAAGGTCAAGTACAGCGCCATCTGCGGCACCGACGTCCATACCTTTCTCTACGACCAGGCCCCCTCCGGCATCGTAATGGGCCACGAGTACTGCGGCACCATCGCCCACGTCGGCGCCGACGTCACCCGCTGGAAGGTCGGAGACCGCGTGCTGGGTGGGGGCGGCGCGCCTCTGCCGGGAGCCGGGCCAGCCTTCGTTACTGACCCCCGGTACAAGTACCGCGAGGTCGGCTTCACCGGCCGGCCGCTGAGGGGCTACGCGGAGTACGTCGTGATGGAGGAGTGGGAGCCCGTGCTCATCCCCGACGGCGTCTCCGATGAGGCCGCCTCCCTCTGCGAGCCCTGCGCCGTCGCCGTCCGCGCCGTTAGACACTCCAAGGTCAAGCTCGGCGACAAGGTGGCCGTCCTCGGCGCCGGCCCCATCGGCCTCTTCTGCATCCAGGCGGTCAAAGCAGCGGGCGCGGGCGCCGTCTACGTCTCTGAGCCCGTGCCGGTCAGGGCCGAGGCCGCGCGGAACGTCGGCGCCGACCTGGTCATTGACCCGACCGGCGAGGATGTTGTAGCCAGGCTGGAGGAGCTGACCGACGGCCTGGGCCCCGACGTCGTCTTCGACTGCGCCGGAGCCACGCCCACGCTGGACCAGGCGATGAACATCGTTCGGCGCGATGGACAGGTGATGCTCGTCGCCGTCGCCTGGACGGAGGTCCCGCTCCTGCCCGTCGACTGGATGGCCCGCGAGGTCAGCATCCAGTCCACCTGGGGTGGCAGGCACGAGGACTGGAAGATCGCCCTTGAGCTTCTCCGCACCGGCAAGATCATCGTCGGCCCGATGCTCACCAGCTCCAGCTTCATCCCCCTCGACGACATCCAGGACGCCTTCGAGTCCCTCATCAAGCCCACCACCCAGCTCCAGATGGTAGTGGTCCCCTGAGTCACCAGCGAAATGATCTGTCCCCCCTTTAATAAGGGGGTTAGGGTGATTTGCCCCATGGTGTGGTCAACAGCCCACCGTGAAGGGCGCCGTCACCCTTCGACAAGCCCGTCCTGAGCCTAGTCGAAGGGCTCAGAGCGAACGGGAGGGTCTGCTCCAGGACTGTCGAGGGGTCGGGAAGGCCTAAGCCGAGACACCCTGGACCGCGATGAGATCGTGGAGTCGGACCAGCGTCTCGCTGTTCTCGTCCAGCGAGAAGCCGTCCACCCTGTACTCCGACTTGGAGCTCATGCCGTCTACGGCTCCGTGGTCGGCCGTCTTTCTCACCAGGTCGCGCTCCTCTTCGATCGTCGGCAGCAGGTTGCGGCCCTTCCTGAGCGACATGGCCGCCACCAGGCCGTAGCCTCCCCAGTTGGAAACGCTGGCGATGACCAGCCTCGTCGTCGTCGTCATGCACGGCTTCTCGACCAGGGTCGGGACTGTCGGCACGTAGGCCGACAGGTTGCCCAGGCCGATCTCGTTGCCGCCGTCGCCGATCCCGACCGAGGCTGGGTGGTCGGTGAAGAGGTGATCGACGCGTGCCGTGTACCGGGTGATGTCCAGGTTCCGCATGTTCCTGTAGACTCCCTCGTCGGTGAGGCCGCACCGCTCGATGGAGATGAGCAGCGACGGCTGATGCTCGTTGAGCAGGTCAGCCGCGAACGCCTTGCTGGACGCGTCGTCCGTGATCGGGAAGTCCACGACGGCGTCGTCGGAGCCAAGCACGCCGCTCATCAGCGGTGCCGTATGCAGGTCGGTGACGTAGACGACCCGATAGCCGATGGCCTCCAGCGCGTTGCCGATGGCGATGGCGCCGGGCGGGCCGTCGGTCTCGGGCGCCCCGGCCGTGAGGATGTAAAACCCGGTGACTATCAGCGCGGTGCCCGGATTGTCGAGCACCAGCTCCGCGGCCTGGTCGCAGAAGTCGGGTGTCATGTGAGGCCGGAGGTCCGCGATGCCCCTGCGGTCACGGTCGAGAATGATGTCTTCGATGGTCATGTATAGCGCCTCAGCTTCCACGTCAGGTCCCACCCCGGCGGCACTCGGCAGGTGACCGATCCTCCGCCATACGTGGGGAATCCGGAGAGAGCTATCAGGTCCTTGCTGCCGACAAGGCTTGTTCGACGAACTCGCTCTTGCCCTCAACGTATGAATCGATGTCGTGGGGGTGATGGGCTGCCAGGTCCCGCTTGAGTTCTTCGTACCTGAAAGCCGAGTCGGGATGGCCCCGGAGGTGGTCGCGGAGGGCGAGGTCCCTCCGGAGCTCCTCGCTGTCCTGGGCGCACACGTATAGATGGTGATCCGGCCACTGTCGGCCGGTGCCGTCTCGAGGCACCTCACCGTCTTCTCGGCCGAATTGCTCCCTTCCGGGAATGCCACCGTCTCCCTCGTGGAAGTACCCGATCTCGGCCAGCGTCTCCACAACCGAAGGCAGCGACCTCCGTGAGCCGATGACAATGTCCAGGTCGATGATAGGCTTGGCGGCCAGCCTGGGCACCGATGTGCCGGCGACGTGCTCGATTCTCAAGGCCAGGCCGCCCAGGGCTTCGAAGATGACGCTGCTGAGACCGGCAAAGGTCTCGGGCCATGCAGGGCTGTAGTCGGCGATCTCGATGGTGCGGGTCGTGCCGGGAGGAGTCACGGGGAGAGCCATGTGCAGCGGTCGCGGACGCCCACCGGATCAGAGGACGGCCAGGTCTTCGTCGCGGACGTCGGTGATGAACATGTGGCCCGGCGAGTGGGTGATCATCAGCGGCGGCTTGGAGCTCATCGCGACGGCCTGGGGTGTGACGCCACAGGCCCAGAAGACCGGGACCTCACCCTTGCGGACCTCCAGAGGGTCGCCCATGTCCGAACGGTTGATGTCCTCTATCCCGATGGCGGCCGGGTCGCCGATGTGGACAGGCGAGCCATGCACGGACGGGAATCTGGTCGTCACCTGAACGGCTCGGACGACCTTGTCGGCCGGAATAGGCCGCATGGAGACGACCATGGGACCGGAGAAGACCCCGGCGGGCTCGGTATCGATGTTGGTGATGAACATCGACACGTTGACGCCCTGCTCGATGTGGCGCAGGGGGATGCCGTTGCTCATCAAAGCGTTGTCGAAGGTGAAGCTGCAGCCGAGCAGGAAGGAGACCATGTCATCCCGCCAGTAGTCCACGATATCGGTGACCTCTGCCTCCAGCTCCCCGTACCTGTAGACTCGGTATTCGGGCAGGTCATACCGGAGGTCTGCACCCGGCGCGAACCTCTTCGGCTCCACGGACCCGGCTTCGACCACCTCCAGCAGGGGGCAGGGTTTGGGATTGCGCTGGCAGAACAGAAGGAAGTCGAAAGCCACATCCCTCGGCAGGATGACGAGGTTGGCCTGGACATGGCCAGGGGCCATACCGGTGGTGAAAGTGCTGATCTCGCCGCCGCGGATCAGCGCCCTGAGTTCGACGGGGTTGGGAGGTAGCGCGGATACCTGCATTTTGGGCTACATTATACGCCACCCGCGGCACCGTCAAGCTCCGCCTCCCGGTGACGCGGGGCCCGCTGCGGCCTGGACCCCCTGGAGGGCGAGTCGCGATGAGTGGAGCATCGTCGTTGGGTCGGCGTCAGGCTCCCGAAGAGCGAGAATCGTACCGTGGTGACCATCACCGTTCTTTGCGGCGACGGGGAGGTGGTGGGCGCACTGGCGGCCTGACTCGCGATCTCGTCGCAGCAGCCCAGAATCACGACGGGTGGCCGCCGTACGGTGGTCACCCGTCGCCAGACTCACGGCCTCGCCGCTGCAGCTCGTAAAGCTTGTTGATGGCCTCTAGGGGCGTCATTGAAGATACGTCCAGCGCCATCAACTCCTCCAGCGCCCTGGAGGTGGTTGCCATCAGCGGCAACTGCTGTGCGGGCGAGGTGACGGACCTTGAGCCGGTCTGACCGGCGACACCGTCGGACGGGCGTCCGGTTGCCGCGCCGTTCTCGAGCTCGCCGAGGACCTCCCAGGCGCGGTTGATTACCGCACCAGGCATGCCGGCCAGCCGGGCGACGTAGACGCCATAGCTTCGGTCGGCCCCGCCAGGGACTATGCGTCGCAGGAAGACGACCTCGCCCTTATCCTCTGTCACCGCCACATTGTAGTTCCTCGCCCTGGGCAGGGTGTCGGCGAGCTTGATAAGCTCGTGGTAGTGTGTGGCGAACAGGGTCTTGCACCCGAGCCGCGGATGGTTGTGGACGTACTCGGCGACGCTGCGGGCGATGGCGAGGCCGTCGTAGGTGCTGGTGCCGCGGCCGATCTCGTCCAGCACGACCAGTGACTTCGACGTCGCGTGGTTCAGAATGGCGGCGGTCTCCACCATCTCCACCATGAAGGTCGACTGGCCGAACGCCAGGTCGTCCTGGAGGCCGACGCGGGTGAATATCCTGTCGACCAGGCCTATGATGGCGGAATCGGCCGGCACGAAGCTGCCAATCTGGGCCATCAGTGTAATCAGGGCGACCTGCCGGATAAATGTCGACTTGCCGGCCATGTTCGGCCCGGTGAGCACGATAAGCTGCTGTTCGCGGCAGGACAGCAGCCCATCGTTGGGCACGAAGGAGCCGGGCGGCAGCGCCCGTTCGACCACCGGATGGCGGCCGGCACGTATGTCGATCAGGTCGCCGTCGTCCAGCTTGGGGCGTACGTAGCCGTGCTGGCTGGCGACCTCGGCCAGCGAGCAGAAGACATCCACCTGGGCCATGGCCCTGGCGGTCGCCAGTACTGGGATGGCCGAGTCGGCCAACTGGCCGCAGACCTGCCGGAACAGCGATGACTCCAGGTCGCCGATGCGCTCCTGGGCGTTGAGCACCAGCGACTCGTATTCCTTCATTTCTGGCGTAATGAACCGCTCGCCGCCGACGAGGGTCTGCCGCCGGACGTACTCCTTGGGCACGCGGTCCAGGTTCGTCTTGCTGATCTCTATGTAGTAGCCGAAGACCCTGTTGTATCCGACCTTGAGCGTCTTGATACCGGTCCGCTCGCGCTCGGTGCCCTCCAGGCTCGCGATGTAGTCCTGGGCCTGCCGCGCGGAGCCTCGGAGCTCGTCGAGCTCGGGCGAGAAGCCCTTTCGCATCACGCCACCGTCGCTGACGTTCTGGGGCGGGTCGTCGCCGATGGCGTGGCGCACCAGGTCGGAGACCTCTGTGTTGTCCCTGATCTCGGCGGCCAGCCACGCCACCTGCGGTGCGTCGTCGTCCTCGGTCAGGACCGACCTGAGCTGGGGCGCCGCCTCGACGCTCGTCGCCAGGGCGATCAGGTCCCTGGGCGTAGCCGTGTAGCCGCGCACGCGATTGACGAGCCGCTCGACGTCGGAGACCCGCTCCAGTATCGAGGCCAGCCTGCCTCGACGCAGGGCGCCGCGCTGGAACCACGAGACCGCGTCCAGCCGTCTCTCCAGCGCCTCGACGTCGAGCAGGGGCTGGCCGACCCAGCGCCTCAACAGCCGGCCACCGATAGAGGTCCTGGAGCGGTCGAGCACCGACAGCAACGAGGCCGACGGGTCGCCCCACCGGCCGCCCTCGAAGAGCTCGAGGTTTCGCCGCGTCTGGGCATCGAGGACCATGTAGGAGTCGGTGGAGTAGGTGTAAAGGGTAGTGACCTGGGCCAAGGCCGTCTTGTGATGCCGCCCCAGGTAGTCGACGATGGCGCCAGCCGCACGGACGGCAAGCGGCAGCCCGTCGCAGCCATAGGACTCCAGCGAGACTACGCCGAAGTGGGCCAGCAGGGTCTCGGTCGCCCAGTCAAGGTCGAAGGCGTCAGCCTCCAGGGGGGTGACGCGCGCGCCGGCCTGCTCGGACAGCGCGTCCTGTTGCTCAGGGACGAGCAGCTCGGCGGGCGCCAGCCGCGCTAGCTCCACGTCCAGGTGATCGCGCGGAAACTGGCTGGTGGAGAACTCGCTGGTCGTGATGTCGACGTAGGAGAGCCCGGCCTGCTGCTCGTCGACCACAACGGAGGCCAGGTAGTTGTTGGCCTTGCCCTCCAACAGTGCGTCCTCGACGACGGTGCCGGGGGTGACGACGCGAACGACTTCCCGGTCCACCAGGCCCTTGGACTGGGCTGGATCGCTGATCTGCTCGCAGATGGCCACCTTGTAACCCTTCTTGATGAGCTTGGCCAGGTACGGTTGCAGCGCGTGGTAGGGGATGCCGGCCAGCGGGATGCGTTGCCCGCGGCCCATCTCCCTGGAGGTCAGGGCGATCTCCAGCTCCCGTGAGAGGATGCGGGCATCCTCGTCGAAGGTCTCGAAGAAGTCGCCCATCTGGAAGAGCAAGATGGCGTCTTCGTGCTCTTTCTTGATGCGGAGGTACTGCCGTCTGGCGGGCGTGGTCAAGGCGTTCCCCGGGGGACGGAATGGGCGGAGGATGGCCACATTCTACGCGAGCGGCCGGAGGGAGGGAAACCGTGAGCAGGCTGGCGGCATGCGGACGAAACCGGCAGGGACGGGTTTCATGGTCATGAACAAAATACTTGGTAGTCGCAGAAGCGGCGCTCCCGTCATGTCATCCTGAGGAGTCCACGACGAAGGATCTGGGGAGGGGCCGCATCCCGCGTCGGCGCCGATATGTTGACCGGGTAGCGGGAACCACTTCGCTTCGCTCAGGGAGACAGTTCGGCGAGGTGGCAAACTTATTGGTCAATTACCATCGATCCGCCCCAGCCGGTGAGATCGTGTCCCGGGAGTGTTTGTCGCTAGTCCTGCTTCCAGAAGCGCTCTTCTTCGACCTTGAACCCCTGCGGCACGAGCTTTTCCTTGACGTCCTTGATCATACCCGGGTGGCCGCAGGCGTAGACCAGGGTGTCCTCAGGGGTGAGACTGAACTGGTTGATGTACTTCTGAACGATGTTGTTGACCCGGCCTGTCTCGCCGGTCCAGCCTTTGTTGTGCTCCTCGGCCTGCCTGCTGACAGTGGGCACGTAGGTGATCAGGTCCGGGTTCTCGGCGGCCAGCCGCTTCAGCTCGTCCAAGTAGGTGAACTCATCCTGGTAGCTGGCCCCCTGCAGCACGTAGAAGTGGTGGCCTTCCCGGCCGTTGTGCAGGTAGTCCCGCAGGAAGCTGATGTAAGGTACGACACCGGTGACCGTGGCGACGAGTAGCTGGTTGGGCAGCTTGGACCTTAAGGTGAAAACCCCCTTGGCCCTGGGCCGTATGGTCATCGTGTCGCCTTTGTGCAGGTCCCAGATCAGAGGAGTCAGGTTGCCGTCCGGCGGCGGGACGAGCTCTACGAAGAGCTCGATGTCCTGCTCGTGAGGCGCGGACGATATCGAGTATGCGCGCTCTATCCCGCCGCTTCCTATGGTGCAGTACTGTCCTGCCTTGAACGCGAAGCCCTCAGGTCTGGAGATCCACATCAGGAGCAGTTCGCGCGTGATGTCCTTGCGTTTGAGGACATTGGTGTCCGCCAGCTTGACCGTTTGTCTGTGCCTGAGGGTCGCCAATTCAAGTCACCTCCTATCAGGCCTCATGATGCCATAAACGTGGCGCGGTTGAAAGCGGCCGACTGCGGTCCGGGCCACTTGGTGACGCACTACTGGGTCCAGTCGGCGCGATGTTCGGACGGAAGGAACGGGAGACCGGGGGCTAGTCGGCGGCGACCTCTTCAACACTGTCCACGCGGACTGGGACCAGTGGCAGGCCGTCGATCTTGAGCATGGGGTCAGGCAGGTCCGAGCTGTCGAGCTCGGCGACCATCTGCCCGAAGAGCGATGTGGTCGACACGAGGCCCTTCTGTGGGCTGGTCAGTCGCGCCACGCCGCGGAGAGTCTCCTTCGTCGATGCCACCTCGATCCACTCGCCGTCGGTGACGCCGAGCGTTCCGGCGTCCTCCGGGTGCAGCTCGACTATGTCGTGCCTGCGCACCGCGTTGCGCTTGCCGACCAGCTCGATCTCCAGGGGCCTGTCGGCGTCGTGGAGCAGGCGTCCTCTGGCCAGCAGCAGCGGGTACTCGTCGTCGGAGTGTACAGGCACGTTCGGCATGGAGATCGCCTGGAGGCGGGCCTTGCGGTCCAGTCCGTCAGCGGTGTAGAGCACGGGTGTGTCCGCCGTGTCGGCAGCCGGGCAGGGCCACTGGAGTCCGCCGGTCTCCAGGCGCCGGTAGGACAGGCCGCCGTATATCTCGACCAGGTCGCAGATCTCGTCGAAGACCTGCTCGGTGCTCTCGTGCTGGAAACCCGAGGCGCCCATGCGCCGGGCGATGCGGCTGAGGATGCGCCAGTCGGCCTCCTCGTCGCCCCTCGATCCCACCGCGGGCCGCACGAGCTGGACCCTACGCTCTACGTTGGTGTAGGTGCCGTCTTTGTCAGCAAATGTGGAGGCGGGCAGCACGACGTCCGCGATCTCGGTGAGCCCGCCGGCGAACGTGTCGACGACCACCAGGAAGTCCAGGTCCTTGAGCGCGCCGATGAAATCGCCAAGTTCGGCGTTACCGAAGTTGACGCTATCGCCCAGTATCAGCATCGACCGCACGCTGCCGTCCTGGATGGCCGAGGCCAGCTCGCGTACGCCGAGGCCGGTGGCGGAGGGCAGTGTCGCCCCCCAGACCTGCTCGAACTTGCTGCGGGAAGACGGGTATGAGACCGTCTCGTAGCCGGGGAGGTAGTCGGGAATGCAGCCGACGTCCCGGGACCCGCCTTCGTTGGCGCCCGGGTAGAGCGGGTAGAGGCCGGTGTGGGGCCTACCCACGTTTCCGGTTACCAGCGCGAGGCTGGTCAGGGCCCGGACGCAGTCGTCCCTGAGATGGGGCGCTACGATCTCCAGGCCGTAGAGGGTCGCACAGGTGGCGTCACGGGCGAAGAGCCTAGCGGTCTCACGAATCCGCTCCTGTGTGATGCCGGTTGCGGCCTCGACCTTGATCAGGTCGAAATCCCACAGGCTGTTTCGGAGCTCGTCGACGTTCTCACAGTGGTTGGCCAGGAAGTCGTGGTCGTCCAGAGACTCGTCGACGATCACGCGGATCATGCCGCCGATCAGCGCCGTTTCGCTGCCCGGGATCGGCCGGAGCCAGATATCGGCGTAGCGGGTGAGCTCCGTCTCACGTGGATCGATGACAATGAGCGAGGCGCCGTTTCTGACCGCCTTCTTCACCGGGACGGCGGTGACTGTCTGCTCTTCGGTGAGGTTGCTGGACACGACCAGGAAGCAGTTGGCGTCTTCGAGCTCCCAGATCGGGTTGGTGCCGGCCCCGTAGCCGAGCATCTCTCCCAGCGCCGGGAACAGCTCGGGGCGGGTGTTGGACGACACGTCGACGTTGTTGGTGCCCATCACCGTCCGGGCGAACTTCTGGGCGATGTAGTTGTCCTCATTGGTGCCGCGCGGCGACGCGACCAGGGCGAATCGGCCGCCCCTGTGCTCCTCCAGCCGCTCGGCGACCAGGTCTATCGCCTCGGTCCAGGTGCTCTCCCGGAGGGCGCCACCGACGCGGACCTGGGGCTTGCGCAGCCTGCGCTTGTCGTTGACGAAGTCGAGGCCGAACTTGCCCTTGTAGCAGAGCTGGCCGTGGTTGGCGGCGGCATCTAGGTCGCCAGCGGCGCGAATCAGACGGCTGCGCTTGTCCACGTCGAGGGTAATCTGGCAGCCCACGGGGCAGAGCGCGCAGGTGGTGGTGACCTTCTTGACCGCCTTGTCCCACTTGTAATCGCGCTCCACCAGGGCGCCCGTGGGGCAGACGTCGATGCAGGCGCCGCACATCTCGCAGCCGGACTCCAGCAGCGACGTGCCGTGAGAAGTGCCTATCAGGCTGCGGCCGGCCCTGTCGGTGAAGGCGAGCGCGCTGTCGTCCCGCACCTCGTCGCATACGCGCACGCAGCGGCCGCATACAATGCACAGGTTCAGGTCCATCTCCCAGAACGGGTCGGCCACCTTCTGCGGCAGGTTGCGGTTGTTATAGGTCAGCGGCGTGTCCAGTTCCATCTCGAGGTACCTCACCGTGTCCTTGAGCTCGCAGCGCTCGTTCTTGGGACAGGTGACGCACCGGTCGTTGACGGACACGTGTCGGAGGCAGATATCCGCGGGGCCGCACAGGTCTATGCGATGGCAGTTCAGGCAGCCGTGGGGATGCTCGGAGATCACCAGCTCCATGATCCCCTTGCGGACTTCTTTGGTGTCGTTGGATACGGTGCTGACGACCATTCCGTCGGCGGCAGGGATCGTACACGACGCCTGGTTGCCGGGAGGGCCACCCTCCTCGAACTTGACGACGCACATCCGGCACGCGCCGAAGGCCTTCATGCCGGGGTAGTAGCAGAGGTAGGGGATGTAGATCCCGGCGTTCATGGCGGCCTGGAGCACGTTGGTGCCCCGCTGCGTCTTGATCTCGGCACCGTCTATGGTGAGTGTGATCTCGTCGGGCATGAGCCCGGCCCCCTTCTTACTCTCAGCCCGATGTTTAGCTCCGACCCTGTTTTGCCGTGGAGGCTCACTACCCCGAGGACTGGTCCTTCGACAAGCTCAGGACGAACGGATACCGGCGTTATAGCCTCTTATACAGCCTGGAGGGGTATGAGCCCCTCGCGCAGGTCCTCGGCGAGCGGCCGCGTGTTCCTCGGTGCCAGCAGCGGCTCGTCGCAGTCGCCGGTGGGGCACCGCTTTTCGTCGATGTGAGACCGGAAGTCGTCGGGGAAGTTCGTGATGGCCGATCGAAGCGGATTGTAGCCGAGCTGACCGTGGAAGCAGAGCGACGCCGCCTCCATCGTCCGTCCAATGCTGTTCATCAGCTCGATCTGCTCCGAGGTCGCTTCGTTGTCGGCGATTCCCTCGATGAGCTCCAGCAGATGGGTCATGCCCAGCCTACATGGGAAGCATTTGCCGCACGATTCGTACTGGCAGAAGGCCACCAGTACGCGTGTCATGTCGACCGCGCACCTGTCCTCGTCGCCGACGATTACCCCGCCGGACCCGAGCATCGCGCCGTTCTTGCTCATGTCGTCGAAGTCCAGGCCGTACTCGAGGCACTTGTGGTCGAGCAGGTGCCCCAGTGGGCCACCGAGTTGGACCATCTTGACGGGCTTGCTGCTGGGCGTGCCACCGCCGACCTCTTTGATGACCTGGCCGAGGGGCAGCCCCATGGGAACCTCGTACATGCCCGGGTACTTGACGTCGCCGGTCAGACAAATAATCACCGTGCCGGTGCATTTCTCTGGACCGATGGACTTGAACCACTCACCGCCCCTGGCGATGATCTGTGGGGCGTAAGAGAGGCTCTTCACGTTGTTGACCGTGCTGGGCCTGCCCCAGACGCCGAACGCAGCGGGGAAGGGGGGCTTGAATCGAGGCATGGAGCGCTTGCCCTCAATGGACTCCATCAGGGCGGTCTCCTCGCCGGCCACGTAGGACTCACCGGTCAGCGAGACCTCGATGTCGAAGCTGAACCCAGAGCCGAGGATGTCCTGGCCTAGCAGTCCGGCCTCGTAGGCTTGCTCGATGGCCTTCTCGGTCCGCGATATGGGCCCGTCGTGCCCGTGGCGGATGAAGACGATGCCGTTGGTCGCGCCCGTGGCGTATCCCGCGAGGGTCACGCCTTCCAACAGCGTGTGCGGGTCGCTCTCCAGGATGCCCTTGTCGTTGTAGGCCCCCGGGTCGCCCTCCTCGCAGTTGCAGAGGATGTACTTTCGCGGCCCGGGCGAGTTGACCATGAAGCTCCACTTGACGCCGGTCGGAAATCCGGCGCCACCACGACCTCTGAGCCCGGACGCCTTCATCTCGTCGATGACGTCGGGCGGCTGCATCTCGAAGAGCGCCTTGCTCAGTCCCCGGTAGCCGTCGTTGGCTATGTACTGGTAGAGGTCGTCTGGTGCGATGTGGCCGGCGTTCCGGAGGGCTATTCGCTGCTGGAACCTCATGCCGGGCAGGGTGTTGAGGTCGGTGAGACCCTCGACCGGGTCGTCGCTCAGGTAACCGAGGGCGTGACCGGGATCGATGACACCGTCCTCCAGATAGTCGCCGATGACGGTCGAGACGTCCTCAGGCGAAACGCGCTGGAAGAAGACACGCGAGCCGTCGGGCTTGAGGACGTCCACCAGCGGCTCCGCGTAGCAGAGTCCGATGCAGCCGACCTCGTCGACGTTGGCGTCGATGCCGCGCGAGTCGATCTCGGCTCGGACCGCGTCGACCACGTCGAGGGCGCCGGCCGCGTGGCCGCACATGGCGGTGCCGATGCGGACCCACGGTCGGTCACCGGCCACGCGTTCGCGCCATCGCTCGTCGGCCCGTTCTGTGAGATCGCTGAATTGGGTCATACCGTGCTGACCGCCCCTAGTGGCTGTCGGCCGATAGGCCGGCTACCCTGCTGCGGACGGCCTCGGAGGACATTCGGCCGTGGAGCCTGTGATTGACGCTGATGACCGGGGCCTGGGAACACGCCCCCAGACAGGTGTTGTATTTGAGCGAGACCCTGCCGTCCTCCGTGTCGCCCTCGCCGGACAGGCCAAGATCCTCCAGCAGGTCCTTCAGGATAGCGGGGGCGCCCAACAGGTGGCAAACGGGGCCCCAGCAGACCTCTACCGTGTTGTCGGCAGACGGGGTGAAACGGAAGTTGGTGTAGAAGGTGGCGACGCCCCAGACGTCGTTGATGCTGGCGTCAGTGAAGGCCGCCACTTCCTCGACGGCCTCGTCCGGAAGGTAGCCCAACTCATCATGGGCTGCCAGCAGCGACGAGAGGACAGTAATTGTCGGCCGCTTCTGGGAGGCCAGGGCACTACGTGCGCGTTCCCTCAGTTCGTCGCTTGACACTTCACCAGAGCAGCCTTAGGGGAGTTTGCTGAAAGCACCACAATAGTAGCACAATCTCCTATGGCCGCCAACACGATGTCAGAAGGGCTGCAGGCGACGCGCCAGCGGTCGTGCCGATGCTCTCCGCGGGGAGATACGCTTGGTCATGCAGCATCCTCGACGATCGACCCCGGAGCGGCGGCGAAAGCCCGACCGGGCGGCGTTCTCGCCGGGATGAAGCCCGTGTTCGGCTTGGAGTGGGGATGGGCCATCCCGGTCCGGCTTCCACGGCAACTTCTTGCCAACCACGGCCTGGCGGGCGTGAAGGCGAGTTGTCGTACAATATCTCTGCCGAAAGTGCTACTCTGCAGAGTGCGCCTGACAGGCGTCGACTGAAAACCGAGGAGATGCGAGACTCCGTATATTAGTTGAACCGACGATACGGAAGCCCCATCCTAAGTCAGAGGCGGGTCTGATCGGGTCGGTTCCAACACTGTGGACCCAACTGAAGGGCTAGAACACGGAGCGTAAAACGTGGGGGTTACGGCAAAAGTAGTGGCGATGGGGGCGCTGGCGGCGACTATGGTGTTCCATGTAGTGGGCGCGTCGGCGCAGTCACCGCAGCAAATCATCGTCACGGCGACGCTGTTCAGCGTCGAAGTGGACACCTTCGAACCCCCGACGGAAGGCTACAACCTCGATATAGCCCTGATCAATCCCACCAGCCGTCTGATCGAAGCCGACGTACGGCTGGTGGAGGGCCCCGACGGCTGGCAGGCGAGCCTGTTCAAGAGGGTCGATGCCCTGACGGTCAACCGGGTCATGCTTCCACCCGGTAGCAGGGACACAAGCCTTGACTTCCACTTCATCGTGCCGCCCGGTACCGAGAACGGCGACTATGTCTTCAGGCTTGGGCTGTTCGACGGTGATCGACTCCTTGACGACGTAGAGTACACGGTTACGGTCGCCGTCCCGCCCGGAGCCAAGGCCCCGGTTACCGCGATCGAGCAGGTGCTGCCCGGCGGCTTCGAGCTAGACGCTCGCTTTCCCAACCAGCAGGGTCGCCTGGGAGAGCGCATCAGCTTCGCAGTAACCCTCAGGAGCCGGGACGTCAGGCCGTTAAGCTTCACCCTCGGGGCTGAGGTCCCTCCCGGCTGGCGGGTGGCCTATAAGCCCTCCTTCCAGGACTCCCTCGTCGGCGCCCTGTCTTTGACCGGCGGCGGGTCCCAGAACTTCGATGTCGAGGTCGTCCCGCCGTCAAACGCCGAACCCGGAGTCCAGACGGTGGTGCTCCGGGCTGTGTCCGAAGGGCTTGACCCCGTCAAGCTGCCTCTCGAGATCGAGTTGAGCGGTGTCCCCGACGTGCGCCTTACGACCGAGTCCGGGCGGCTTACCGCCAAGGTGACCGCGGGAGACGCCACGGACTTGGCGGTGCTGGTAGTCAACTCCGGCGGCGAGGCGGTCGACAACCTGCGATTCTTGGCTGATGCGCCGTCCAGTTGGACGGTGACTCTTGGCGAGAACCCTATACCACGCATCGAGGCAGGCGAGACCTTCCATCTCGCCGTGACCATAGAAGCACCCGAGGAAACGATCCCGGGCGACTACAACCTTCGGCTGGTGACCGCGGTTGGCGGCGAGACCGTCGACCTGCAGTTCCGCATCACGGCGATCAGATCGAGCGCCTTCGGGTTCATCGGGATCGCAATAATCATTGCTGTCGTGGGAGGGCTGGCCTTCCTGTTCGCGAGGTTGGGCCGGCGATAGCCGACGAAGTCGCATGAACAAGCTGAAAGTCATAGCAATGGTGGTCCTGGCCGTGGGTGGCCTCTTAGACGTTCACACGGGCGTGGCCTCGGCCCAGGCGCCCCGGCACGGCCTCCTGCTCGACGTCCCTATCCAGTCCATAGAAGTCCGGGCCGATGACGAGCTCCAGGCGGGGATCGAGCTCGACGTCGCCGTGGTCAACTTCGGTCAAGATGCCATCGAAGCCGAGGTGGTGGTCGAGGGTCCGGACGGGTGGCAAGCGAGCCTGTACCACGAGCTAAAGGCAGTCTCGGTGGGCAGGCTGTCGCTGAAGCCCAGCGAGAGAGCCGAGGAGTTAAAGTTTCGCTTCGTGACCCCGATAGGCGTGGAGAACGGCAGCTACACGTTCTCCCTTCGGCTTACGGGCGTCACCGGCGCGCTGCTCACCCGGACCGATTTCACGGTGCTGGTGGACATACCGCGAGAGGCAGCCGTCGAGGAGATACCCGAGTTCCGAAAGCGCCTGACCGGCGGCTTCGAGTTCGACACCCGGTTCTCGCAGCTTACCACCCCCGTCGGCCAGCCGATCGGCTTCAGGGTCAACATCAGAAGCCGTGACCTCCGCGACCTCGATTTCCTGCTGGACGCGGACGCCCCGCTGGGTTGGAATGTGGTCTTCAAGCCCTCCTTCCAGAGCGCCGACATCCGTGCGCTGGCGGTGCGGTCCGGCACCTCGGCGTCCCTCGACGTGGTAGTGACACCTCCGCCGACCGCCGCGCCCGGCGCCCATCCGGTTGTACTGCGCGCAACCGCGGAAGGCGTCACTCCACTGGAGGTGGTCCTGCAGGTGGAGCTCACGGGTGTCCCAGACCTGAGACTGACCACCGCGTCCGGGCTGCTTACGATCGATGCAACGGCCGGTGAAACGACCGACTTCAAGTTCCAGGTGGTCAACTCGGGCGGCGGCAGCGCCGACAACGCCCGCTTCGTCACCAGCGTGCCGCCCGGCTGGGGTATCAAGATCGACAACAACCCGGTGCCGCGCATCGAGGCCGGCGGGACCTTCGAGGTGACCGTCAGCGTGACGCCGCCGGACAAGACGGTCCCGGGCGACTACGACTTCCAACTGATAGCTTCGGTAGGCGGCCAGAGCACCGGACTGATGGTCAGCGTGACGGTGGTCCGCTCCACTATGTTCGCGGTCCTGGGTGTTGCACTGATCGGCGTGGTGGCCCTCGGGCTGGGAGGCCTGTTCGTCAGGCTCACCAGGCCGTGACCACGCCCTTTGCGAGGAGAGATGCGTTGAGGAAGAGATCGATGGGAGTGACCGGAAGCATAGGCATGGCGTTGCTGCTCGCGGTGGCATTGGCCGGAGGCCTGGGCACCCAGCCGGCCCTGGCACAGGGTCCGGCCGACGGGCCGACGTTGACGGCGCCGATCACCGGTATACGGGTGGAATCCGCCACGTCCAAGCCGGCGGGCTACAACCTGGACATCACCATTGCCAACCCCGGCAGCGACGTCGTCAGCGCCGAGGTGAGGATGATGTCCGGGCCCGAGGACTGGAAGGCCGGGCTGCTGCACAGGGTCAAAGAGGTCTTCGTCAGGAAGGTAGAGCTTGCGCCAGGCGAGGAAAACAGCGACCTAAGGTTCCACTTCGAAGTGCCCAAAGAGGTCGAAAACGGCACCTACAAGTTCCGGGTGGGCCTGTTCGACGACCGGGGCGGGCTGTTCAGCTCTCTGGACTACCGTGTCGTCATCTACAATCAGCCCCCGCTGGAATTTGAGTCGGTGGCAGCAGAGGACCTGCCTCAGGATATCAGGCTCGACCCACAGTACACGTATCTTACGGGGCAGGTGGGCACGGCCTTCACCTTCAGGGTGAACCTCAAGAACCGCACGAGCCAGGAGTTGGATCTCAGGCTGGCGGCTGGAGGCCCGCTTGGGTGGAGCATCAACTTCAGGCCGTCGTTCCAGTCCGAGCAGATAGGCGCGATCACGCTGCGGCCCAACTCCACCCAGGACCTTGACGTGCGCGTAACGCCGCCGGGCAATGCTTTGCCCGGAGTGTACAGCATCGTCCTGGGTGCCTCCGCGGAGGAGTTCGAGCCGGCCCAGGTCGCATTGCAAGCCGAGCTCACGGGCAGTCCATCGCTGGTGCTGACGACCATCGACCAGAGAAACGATGTGACCGTCAATGCCGGAGAGACCACAGAAGTGAAGGTGCTGCTGGTGAACTCGGGCATGGGGTCGGCGGCCAACGTTGTGCTGGAGGCCGTGACGCCGCCGGGCTGGGAGGTGACCTTCGATCAAAACCCGGTCGAGAGCGTCAGACCGAACGAGGCGCTGGAGCTGACGATGACCGTGAAGCCGTCCGGTGACGCCGAGGGCGGCGACTACAACGTCGATGTGTCCGGCTCGGTGCCGGAGTCGGCGACCGATTTCAGGTTCCGCGTCACCGTGGAACGCTCGTCGGCCTTCGGCTTCATCGGGATAGCCGTGATCGTGTTATTGGTAACGGGCCTCGGCGCCCTGATGGTGAGGCTGGGCCGGCGATGACCAGCGCCATCGAGGCCTCTAACCTGACCAAACGATACGGCGACTTCGTCGCCGTGGACAAACTGAATCTGGAGATCGTCGAGGGGGAGATATTCGGTTTCCTCGGCCCAAACGGAGCAGGCAAGACGACGGCGATCCTCATGCTCCTCGGGCTGACCGTGCCCAGCGAGGGGTCGGCCCGCATCCGCGGGCACGACTGCACCCGCGAGCCCATTGCCGTCAAGAGCGTGACCGGCTACTTGCCGGAGAGCCTCGGCTTCTATGGTGAGCTGTCGGCGAGAGAGAATCTGCTGTACACCGGTAGCCTGAACGGCATCTCACGCATGGATGCGGTGGAGCGCGCCGAGCACGTCCTAGAGCAGGTGGGCCTGGGGGAAAGGGCCGGCCAGCGGGTCGACCAGATGTCCCACGGCATGCGCCAGCGGCTGGGGTTCGCAGACGTGCTGATGAAGAGGCCGCAGGTCGTCATTATGGACGAGCCGACCCAGGGCATCGACGCCGCGTCCGTTCCCGGCATGCTGAACCTGATAACCGGCATGAGCAAGCAGGAGGGCATCACCGTCATGGTCTCCTCGCACCAACTCTACTATATGCAGCGGATATGCAGCCGCGTCGGGATCATTTCCCAGGGTCGTCTGGTAGCCACGGGCACCATCGAGGAGCTGGCGCACCAGTCCGGTGGCGGGGACAGCATGGTGATGGAGATGGAGGTGGCCAAGCTCGACGGCAACCTGCAGCGAGAGTTGACCCACGTGCCTGGCGTCAAGGGAGTGATGGTCAAAGGCAACGTGTTAGCGGTGGAGTGCACCAGCGACGTCCGTTCAGATCTGGCACGGGTGGCGCTGGAGCATGGTGATGGGCTGCTGTCGATGCGCAGCACGGATACGGTCCTGGAGGAGATATACCTCCGGTACTTCCAGGAGGAGTGAGCTCTTGAGGGCAGTCTACTGGAAAGAGCTGGCCGACTTCTTCGCCGCCCGACGTTTCGTGGTGCTACTGCTCCTCATAGCGCTGGCCGGGGTCTGGGCTGCTTACAACGCGTCGCAGGTGATCCTTGACGAGGCGGGCCAGGCGCCGACGGACTTCGTCTTCCTCAGGCTGTTCACGACCAGCCGCGGCGACAGCACCATCACGTTCATATTCTTTCTGGGCATATTCGGGCCGCTGCTGGGGCTGTCACTGGGGTTCAACGCGATAAACGAGGAGAGGGCCCGCGGCACGCTTACGCGCCTGCTGTCCCAGCCGATACATCGTGACGCCCTGATCAACGGCAAGTTCTTCGCGGCCATCACAGTCCTTGGGATCACGATACTTTGCCTGGTACTTGTGATCATCGGCGTCGGCCTCTACACCCTGGGCTTTGCCCCGGGCACCGACGAGATGGCCCGAATCGCGCTGTTCTTCGTGGCCACGCTGATCTACGTCTCCGTTTGGCTGGCGTTGTCGATCCTCTTCTCGCTGGCGTTCGATCGGGCGGTCGTGTCGGCGATGGCCGGCCTGGGACTCTGGCTGGTCCTGACGTTCTTCTTGCCCTTCTTCTCGACGAGCATCGCCGAGATCGTGGTGTCCGAAGGAGAAAGTCCCGAGATCGTCGCGGCCGATCGCGTCAAGTGGGAGCGCCGGATAGACCGGCTCTCTCCGGCGTCGCTTTACCGGGAGTCCACGCAGACGCTGCTGAACCCGCAGATCCGCACGCTGGGGCTGATTACGCTAGAAGACCTGGAGGGCGTGCTGCCGAACCCGGTGCCGCTAGGGCAGAGCGTGTCGCTGATATGGCCACACCTGACCGGCATGCTCGCCATGCTGGCGCTGATATTCGCCACGGCCTATCTGCGATTCATGCGTGAAGAGATACGGCCGTGAAGGTGGGATGCGGGGTTTGGGTACGCGGCTCAGGGCACGTCCATGCGGGTCAGCCGGCGGACGGTGAGGAGGAAGAAGGCGATGGTCACGACGGCCGCGCCGACGACTCCGGCCTCTAGCGGGATGGATCGGTCCGCCAGGGACTCGAAGCCGTCCTCGTAGGTGCCGTGGAGAATGGCCAGGGTGTAGCCGCGAACGCTCAGATACCTTATCCCGTCCAGGAAGGTGCCGAGCAGCCCTTCCCAGATGAAGACGTACATGAGGCCGAAGCCTAGCGCGCGGTTGGTCATTAGGCCCGCCCAGACGAAGATCGAGGAGTAGGCTACTACGCCTGCGAACAGGGCCAGCCCTACTGCAAGGGCGCCCCGCAACGGGTTGTCGAACGGCACGATAACCGCGCCCAGATCGCTTGCGCCTAGCACCGTGGCAATCACGCCGCCGGCCACGAGCACCGGTCCGCTGACGGCGATGACCGCCAACAGCTTGGGCAAGACTATGCGCCACCGGGAAATCGGCTTCAGCACAAGGTAGCTCAGCGTGCGGTCCTCTACCTCGTTACCCAACGCGGCGGTCGCCAGCACCATCGAGATGATGGGCAGGCACCCGGCGATCAGGAGTGCGTCCAGGAGCACGCTGGTGAAGCCCTCGGTGGACGTCTCGTCTTCGCCCAGTGTGGCCGAGACGATGGCGGCCAAGCCTATCGGCAACGAGACCAGGAGCAGGATGAGAACGACTCGCCAGCGGCCCGTGAGCTGACGCATGGTGAGGCGGAAGACCGTCGCCATCAGCCGTTCACCAGATAGGCGAAAACGCTCTCCAGCGACTCGTCCAGCGGCTCGACCCGCTGCAGGCGTATGTTCTCCTCCTTCGCGACCCTGGGGATGGCCCGCAGGAGCTGGTCGATGTTGCGACTGAGCACGACGACGTCACCCTTGGCGTCGACGGAGACGGAGTCGACTGCCTCCAGACGGACCAGCGAGGCGGCCATTGACCTGGGGTCGTTGGTGACCACGCGCACCTCGTAAGGCCTCTCGTCCAGCTTGGAGCGAATGGCGCGGTAGTCGCCCGACGCGGCCAGCTTCCCGGTGACCATCAGTAGGATGTTGTCTGCCAGCGTCTCTACCTCCTCCAATATGTGGGAGGAGATGAGTATGGTGCTCCCGTCTCCGGCCAGCCGGCGCATGAGGTCTTGCAGCTCGATGCGCTGGCGCGGGTCAGTGCCGTTGAGGGGCTCGTCGAGCAGCACCACCTCCGGGTCATGGACCAGCGTGGCGGCGATACGGATACGCTGCCGCATACCTCTGGAGTAGGTGGAGGTCGGCCTGTTTTGCACGTCGGTGAGGCCGACTACGTCCAGAACGCGGTCAGTCGCCGCCCCGATATCGGCCAGGCCGAACAGCCTGGCCGTGAACTCGACCATCTCTCTGCCGGTGAAGAAGCCGTAGACGGCCTCATGCTCCTGCATGAAGCCGATCCTGCGGTACACGGCCGGGTTGCCCTTGGTGGGCTCGCCGAGGAGTCTCACGTCGCCCTCCGACGGCCGGGCCAGCCCGGCGATCATGTGCAGCAGCGTGGTCTTGCCCGCGCCGTTGGGTCCGAGCAGGCCGGTGATCCCGCGCCTCACCTGCAGCGTGACGTCGTTGACGGCGACGACGCTTCCGAACCACTTGGACACGGCGCGCACCTCGATGACGGCCTCAGCTGCGGGCGCCACCTTCTCCGGCTGCGTCATTGTTCCAGCCGCCTGTAACGCCACCAGAGGGCGATCGCCGGCCCCGTGATGAGAACCAGGTACCAGGCGACTGGGACAGCGTCGGGCAGCTCATCCACCAGGACGGCGAAGTCGCTAGATACGTTTTCGCCGGAGAAGATCATGTCGTTGACGTGCGAGGGTACCTCACCGATGGCGATCAACGCGAACCACTTTGCGGCATCGCCGGTTGCCGGATCGCAGGGCTCCGACACGACGGCATCGTCGGCCTCCCGCCCCGGCGGCTGCTCTTCCTCGCACAGGGAGAGTATGCCCGCGACCGCGAAGGACAGGATGAACAGGCCGATGACGAATGAGGCCGCATAGGCTCGGCGCACGGTAAACCCGGACACGGCCAGCGGTATCGTCGTGGTGAACGTCGCCAGGACCAGACCGGCCAGAAGGAACCGCGGGACGTCGCGCCAATTGTCCTGCATGTAGTCGAACGGCTGTTCGGCGGAAAGGACGAAGCCAATGAACAGCACCGCCTGCCCCAGCAGCACCAATGTCAAAGTGACCGAAAAGAACGCCAACCAGCGACCGGCCAGATAGTCGGTGGTGGTGAGAGGCCGCACGAGGTAGAGGCTGATCACGCCGTCTCGCCTGTCGGGACAGAGCAGCTCCGGCGCGATGATGGC